>JBAQCL010000073.1:0-142233 GCA_049294175.1 Ignavibacteriaceae bacterium
ATATAGGACCGTCTTAAGGACGGTCTTTTTTTTGTGTGTTACTCTTTTGAGTATCAGTTATTTTTTATTTAAAAAAGTTATTGGACCACATGGAAATCTTTAATTGAAAAGCCTCTCCACTGCTATAAAATGAAATTTTTAAATAAAAAACCCCGCTTCGGTTAGCGGGTTAAGGGATGTGGGCAGGGACGGAATTGAACCGCCGACACAAGGATTTTCAGTCCTTTGCTCTACCGACTGAGCTACCTGCCCTTCAAAATTTAGTGCGTAAAAATATGGATTTTCTCACAAATCACAAATACCGGGCTATAAATAAATTCACTTATTCTACCGTTACACTCTTTGCAAGGTTTCTTGGCTGATCTACATTCAATCCTTTTTTTACCGCAATGTGATAAGCAAGTAATTGAAGCGGAATTACTGTTAATATCGGCATTAACATTCTAATTGTCTGAGGAATTTTAATAGTGTAATCAACTAATTTATCAATCTCGTTATCATCTTCATTTGCAATGGCAATAGTTCTTCCGCCACGTGCTTTTACTTCCTGGATGTTGCTGATTATTTTTTCATAAGTGGAATCTTTTGGTGCAATGAATACAACAGGCATATTTTCATCAATCAAAGCGATCGGTCCGTGTTTCATTTCTGCTGCAGGATATCCTTCTGCATGGATGTATGATATTTCTTTAAGTTTCAGCGCGCCTTCAAGCGCTACAGGAAAATTATACCCACGACCAAGGTAAAGAAAATTTGTTGCATCCTTAAATTCTTCAGCAATCTTTTCAATTTCATTATTAAGTTTTAAAATTGTTTCAATTTTACCAGGAATTAATTTCAATTCATCTGCAATGGATTTTCCATCAACCCTGCTCAAATTTTTTCTTCTTGCAATAAGCAAAGTAATTAGTGCAAGTACTGTAAGCTGCGATGTAAATGCTTTTGTAGAAGCAACACCTATTTCCGGTCCCGCATGGGTATAAACGCCGGCATTTGTTTCTCTTGCGATAGAACTTCCAACAACATTACAGATTCCAATTACCAAAGCGCCTTTCATTTTTGCTTCACGCATTGCGGCAAGAGTATCGGCAGTTTCTCCGCTTTGTGAAATAAAAAATATAGAATCATCTTTTTGGAGAATTGGATTCCTATATCTGAATTCCGAAGCATATTCAACTTCTGTAGGAATTCTGCAAAACTGCTCAAACATATATTCACCAACAAGTCCGGCATGCCAAGATGTTCCGCAAGCAGTAATGATAATTCTTTTTGATTCTGCTAATTTATCTGCAACATCAACCAATCCGCCAAGAATAGAACTTCCGTCATCTTCAAGTATTCTACCGCGTATGGAATTGCTAACCGTTTCCGGTTGTTCCATAATTTCTTTAAGCATAAAATGTGCATAGCCACCGCGATCAATTTCATCAAGCGTCATCGTGATTTCATGAACTTCTTTTTCTATTTCCTTATCATAAATGTTTTTTGCTGTAAATGAATCTTTTTTAAGAACAGCAATTTCACCATCTTCAAGGTAAACTACTTGCTTTGTGTAAGAAAGAATTGCCGAAACATCCGAAGCAACAAAATTCTCATTCTCCCCTATTCCTACAACAAGCGGAGAGCCTTTTCTTGCAGCAACAATTTTATCCGGTTCCTTGCTGTAAACAATTGCTAAACCGTATGTTCCATCAACTTCGTTTAAAGCTAATTGAACTGATTTTGTAAGATCATATCCTTTTTTTAAAAAGCTATCGATTAAATGAACTATAACTTCCGAATCAGTTTCACTTTTAAACTTGTAACCGAATTTTATCAGACTTTTTTTTAAGACCTGAAAATTTTCAATTATTCCATTGTGGATTAAAAAGAGAGTTCCATCATTGTTAATGTGTGGATGTGCATTAATTTCATTTGGTATTCCGTGAGTTGCCCACCTGGTATGTCCAATTCCTATATTAGATTTTAGATTTAAATCTTCAATCTTATCTTCAAGTAAAGAAACTTTACCCTTCTGCTTTATTATAAAAGCACCGTCTTTATTCAGTATACCAATACCCGCTGAATCATATCCTCTATATTCAAGTCTCTTTAAACCATTAATTAAAATGGGTACACAATTTTTATTACCAATATATCCAACTATTCCGCACATAAAATTACCTCCAATATTTTCTTAGCGATTCTACAAGAATGCAATCTTTACTTATTTAACCTTTGCAAGTTTTTGAGTAACGGTCATAACTTCATTATTCTGTTTTGAAATTACTTTATAAAAATATAAGCCGTTCGCAATCTCATCGCCATCTTCATCGCGTCCATCCCAAGGAATTTTATTAAAACCAATTCTTAATTCCGATTGCGAAATGTTAAACTCTTTAATTAACCTTCCCGCAACTGTAAATATTTTAATTTTGAATTCCTCCGGCGGAGTAATGCCTCTAATCTCAAAAGTAAAATAGGTATTATTTGAAAATGGATTTGGATAATTATAAACATCCCTTAAATCAGGATTACTATAAACGTTAAAATCAATATTGTAAGATGTTGAATCAAAATAATTATTTGAAGAATCTTTAGCAGTAACAATTAATGTATGATTGCCATCTTCAAAAGCAGGCTTCCAGGTTACAATTGCTTTTGAGTTTGGATAAGGAGCATATTCAAATGAAGTATTAGCCGACGGAATTTTTATTACTTCCTGAACATTATCAAAAAAATGTGTAATACTAATATCATTGGGATTTAGGGGAAGCGGACTATTATCTTCAAGTGTTATTTGTATTGTAGGTTGTGAGGATATAATATCATTACTTATGATTTCTTTGCCATCAAAAGTTATATCAAAAATTGGTCTTTCCGAATCGCGTTTTACATAAAATGATTTTTGGTATGTGTTATTAAAACTAAACATATCGGATTTAGGATATGAAGCCACCAATTTAATCTGGTTATTTAACAACAAATGTGTCGTATGAATTGTATCAGTAAATGTTTGCTGAGAGTTTGCTTCAAGATTTAACAAACGCGATTTTAAGAAAACATCCGCAGATGAAAAGTCAACTGCTTTTTGATAATAATCAAGTTGTACACTATCGGCATCAATTGAACTAATATTCTGTATCCCGGTATTAACTATCACATCATATCCTTGCAAAATAGAATCGGGTGAAAATGAAATATTATCTTTAGAGATCATAATCTCCGGTGGCGGTGTATAATCAACGTGAACACTTTTTAATTCAATAGGTTTTGTTTCTCCAAAACTTGAGTCAACAAGCATAAAAGATAACCTTATAAATTTATATGTATCTATATTGATAGACGGAATTAGTTGTGCAGGCAAAGATGTAATTAAAGTATCCCACTTGCTGGTATTTTTATTAAATCCCTGTAAGACGGCATTATAATTTCCGGTAGCGCCTTCAGTATCCATTACATACTCAACTGAATTCCATTTAGACGCAGGACCAATGGAAGTGGAAGTTATTGTTCCAAATGTATTTCTGTATTTACCAATGAACTTTGAAATTTTGGGAGTATGTGTTGAACTAAAAACAGATGCATAAACTATATCATTTTCGGAATCATAAGTCCATGCATAAAAACCCTGGAAAGGTAAAAATGATATCCATTCTTCTTCATAGAAACCTGTTTCTAAATTAATACGTCTTAAATATCCTTCCTGATAATTCTCATAAGGATAGAAATAACCATCAGCTACAAAGAAACCGCAGAAATTATCAAAACTTCTGTCCGTAGGGATTACATCTTTAACTACTTGCCAATTATTTTCAGGATCGATTATTCTAACAGTATATTTATTAATTCCATCCGAAGTAATGTAAGCAACATTATAAATATATCTTCCATCAGAAGATAAATAAAATGCTCCATTGTGAACCTGACTATCAATAGAGTTAAGTAACCCATTGGGTATAGATACAGAAGTTGTATCTCCGCTTGCAGGGTCAACTCGAACAAGTTTATACGCATTTCCGGTGGCTACATAAATGAAGCCTTTATAATAGAACATGGTGTGCCAGATAGGAAGAGTAATATTTGGGATGGCTCCGTACAATTGTCCACTTATTGTGCCGTTGTAACCGGTACCTAATTTATAAATTTTACTTGTTCCTGAATAATACGCCATATGACCAAAATAAATATAGCTTCCGTCATTTGTAATTGCTGATATGCTTCCTATATCGGATGGAAGAGTAAATGTTATATCTTGTAATAATTTATCATTTGCGGGTCTTGGCGGCAGAAGATTTGAATTCAAGAATAAACTTTTATCAGTGCTTGAGTATAATACATTTGTTGTATTAAATAAGTTTAAATGATTTTCTGAAATGAGATAGCCGTTTTTAGTATTTGCCTTGTCAATTTTTATTGCAAATGTTTCACTCCAATTACTCGAATCAGCCTCGGCAAATATCCGAGTATGCCAAAAATAGTTACCATCATTTAATTGAGGTGAATTCCAGGTAAGTATTCCTTTACTCGGGGAAATACTACCTGATTTAATTATAGGACTCTGAAATAAAATGTTCGTATCAATCTCGATAATATATTTAAGGTCTTTATCTAAATAATCTCCCTTATCGGCAAATAAAAATTCAATTGAAGAAGTTGAAATCACATCTCCATCTAATGGTTTTATAATATTTGGAGAACTTAAATCATATACAGTTACATAAACGCTTGTTTCATCATCAGTATAATCATCTTCAGAAATACGGTTATCAGCATTTAGTTTTACAGTAAAAGTATAAAGTCCTGCTTCACTCGGGATCCATTTAAAAACTACTGTATTTTCCTCTCCAAAACTTGGAAGATATTTTGCCGGTAAAAAATAAGATGTATCGTTTAAGCTTATATGAACTTGAACAATGAGTGTATCATTTGGAAAAACACGACCGTAATTATTAATTTTTACTGATACATTTATAGTATCATTCATTATCGGTGTAAAAGGTATAAATTCGATATCGCCGGCAACAATACTAAAATCAGGCTTATCAGGAAGAGCGAGATCAAGCAAAGGATCACCTAGTAAAGTTAAAAGAGAAACCTGATCAGAATAATAACCGCCCTCAGGCAAAATATTTTTTGCGTTTTCTATTGCCCGTCCTATAATTTTATTCCCGCTATTAAATATTTGTCCGAATAAAAGTTCATTAAAATACTTCCCAATAAACCAATATGTTAAGCCTGAGCTTCCAAAAAACCCGATACTACCTTTGCCAGGTACTTTATTAAACTGCTCTCCAAATACATCCTGATTATCAAAGTGTGCAGTATAACAAGTAACACTGCTGATAAATGGCAATCTGCCTTCATTCTCTAATTGGTAAATATCATCATTATTAAAAACAAGGTCCCATTGGTAACCACCACCATGTCCATAATAATTTGCTAAAACAGCACCTTCATTAAATCCGGTTCTAATTTCTGGTCCCTCCCCTTTATACTGAGCTTGTTCGGGATAAGCTGGGTTTGGATACCTGAAAATTTTATTTGATGCTATACCATTGGGAATCAGATATGTGTTGTCTAAATTTAAATTGCCTTCGTTAAATCCCATTAAGTTTTCATCATCCTGATTCAAACCTGAAGAAATTAGCATAACATTTTGTTTCCATTTTTTTCCGGTATCATCAGGATAGCTTATAATTTTATCTACCAAAACATTAGCTTCATCAATAGTTTCGCAAGACAATCTGCCAATTGCAAGATCAGGCTTATAATCTGTGCCTTTTACTGTAACAAAAGAGTTATCACTCGCCGCTTGACCATAAGTACGGGCATGATAAGGTATTGAGGGAATAAAATTAGGTCTGCTTCCCGGTACCAAAGACCGGTAATCATAACTCATATCCCCAAGCAAAACAACATATGCAGGTGAAGGTGTTTGCCAATTTGTAAATGCATAACTAATAAAACTTTTTATAGCATAGGGATCAAGTAAACCATATGAAAATTCGTTATAAATATCATCAATATTAACAATTTCTATACGGGGATTTACAATTGAAGTATCGGGAAAATTGATTAACCTGAAATTTTTTAATCGCTCAGCTGCACTTAAAAACTTGGAATGTGAAATTATAATATAATCTGCCCCATTTGTTGTATTCCTTAAATTGGAGTTAGAATTATTTTTAATCGAATCAGGTATTAGATAATAATCATCTGCGATACAGTAATATTTTGTTCTCTCAGATAGATTATCGACGAAAAGAAAATCATTGTATTGACTATGAGTAATGTTTGGATTAATAATCATTTCATTTTTTTGGGGTGAAAAAATTTTAACATCATCTCTAAGCCAGTTATCCACTTGAAATCGAACATTGCCTAAAACACCCGGCGGGCTTTGAAAAATTATGTTATTCTGATTAGCTCTTAAGTTTCTTGGATATTCAATTTCAAACCAGTTTACCCTTATTTCATCATACCGAGAAGAACTCGGGTCGCAAGGGTTCGGAGCTATATCACCATAGGCTGCAACTTGAAAATTATTAATTGGAAAAAAGTTAACTTTATTTAAATCCACACTTGTCTTTAAAGTGGCAGAAGTGGGACCATCAAATGTGAATTCACCGATTAGCTGTGAGGTAATATATAATTTAATTTTATGATCAGGGTCTAAACAAGATATAGTAGTCATACCGTGAACATTAACTGAAACATTAACAGCTGTTGAATCAGAATTTATATTTTCCAAACCAGGAAAACTGGTAGTAAATAAATTCAACAGTTCGCCGTTTAATCCCGAAGTTTTACCCCAAAACCAATAATCTCTTTTATCGTCTGAGGCATGTCCCAATCTTTCGTAAAGTGAATCAACTTCATAATGCATTGTGTATGGAATTGTATAGAAGCTTTTTTCCCAAGAATTCGGATAACCATCTTTGTTAGTATATCTTAAACCGGTTCCATCTGCTTTAAAAGATAACCAATAAACATTTTTTGTATTATATATATTTTGGCTGCTGTAAGAACTACTTGCCTTTACAGGTACACCCACAAATTCACAATAGTCTTCGGCATCAAAAGTGTTATTATTGTTGGCATCGTAAACATAGATTGGGATTTCAACTCCATTATTAAATATTTCAATTTTATCTAATAATACATTTTGAACAGGAATTCCATGAGAGTTAAAATAATCAAATGTAAGTCTGTAAACTCCTTCGGTATTTAAATATATTTTATAATACTCTTTATTTGGATTATACCAATAGGTTTCTACGGATTTAAATAAAGAGGCTTTCAATTCACCAATAAAGTTTAATGCCTGAGAATAATTAATTAGATTAGATTTTACAAAATTTTCTGAAGCTTTATCCTTAAGAACACTGATTTGCGAGTTATCTTTTTTATAATCAATCCGAATTTTAATACGTTTATTATATACTAAAGTTCGTTCTACCGGATTAAACTGGAAGGGAGATATTAATATGTCTGCAATTTTAATATATCTATAAATGCTTTGAGAATTAATTAATGCTGATTCAAGTGGGTAGAATGAATTTGAACCATAAATGTCCTGATCATAATTCAATTTTTCCAATGGCTGATTAGCTGAATCAGGAACAGGAAGAATAAACTTATTTGTTAAAACCTCCCTATCATTTTCCAAAATAAACACTTGTGCATCGGAATTAGGTGGCAACCCAATTTCATAATATCTTGTAGGAAGAAATGGTTTATCTGGTTCTTGTAAAGGGAACTGGCTATCCTTAATTAATGAAAATTGAATCCCATTAATTAGTGTATCAGTAATATTAAACTTGTTATTAAAATTAAATTCTAAAATGATGTGATTATCATCTGATTCCAGCACCTGATAATCCTGCGAGAATAACTGGTTAATAAAAAATAGAGAGAATAAAATTGTTTTCCAGCTAATTGAAAAGTTTATATTCATAATAATTAAGTATTTATTATCGAACCAAAAATTTGTTGTGAAGTTATGTTTTCATTGTAAGCTAAACAAGGATAAAAAATACAGCAGATCACTTTTAAAAATGGATTATCGTAGATATGAAACTCTTAAATATTTCCCTTATTACTAATAATCACAAAAAAAGTCTTAAATATTATTTTTAAATCTCCCAAAAAACTTTCATTGCGGTAATAATTTATTTCCATTAATGTTCTTTCTTCGGGAGAAAGCATTTGCCTGCCGTTTATTTGAGAAATGCCTGTTATTCCTGGTTTAAATTCAAAAACCTTTTTTTGTTGTGTGTTATAATTTGAAGTAATACTTATAACTTCAGGTCTCGGTCCTATTAAACTCATTTCTCCTTTTAAAACATTAAAAACCTGTGGTATTTCATCAATGCTTGTTCTTCTAAGAATTTTTCCCACTCGTGTAATTCTTGGATCATTCACCTGTGTCAATTCTGGTCCGATCTGTAAAGCGTTATCAACCATTCCTCTAAACTTTATCATTTTAAATGGCTTACCGTTTAGCCCGGTGCGCTCGTGTAAGAATAAAATTGGTCCTTTGGATTCAAGTTTAATTGCGATAGCCGCTACAATTAGTAAAGGAGAAGTAATTATTAAAAGGGATATACTAAAGAAAATATCTGTAAGCCGTTTGAGTAAACTTTTTTGTCTTCCCATAAAAGGAAAAATCATCTTCTAAATTTTTTCAGAATATCTTTAAGAACAGAAATAACCTTATCAACACTTTCATCACTCATACCGGGATAAATAGGAAGTGATATCAAACGTGGAAAAACGGCAGAAGCAACTGGATAATTTTTATCTTGCAACTTAAAAGTTTCACTATAAAAAAGATGTTGATGAACAGGCATAAAATGAACTCCGACACCGATATTTTCTTTTTTCAGTTCATCAATAATTTGCGCACGATTTTTTAACAACATTTCCAAATTTAAACGGATTGGAAATAGATGCCAGGAAGATTCACGATCTTGTTTTACTGTATGCAAAGTAATTGAGTCAACATCCTTCAGTCCTTCGATATACTTGGCTGCAATTCTTTTCCTTGCATTCCACATACTATCAACTTTTTTCAACTGTGGAATTCCTAACGAAGCCTGCAAATCTGTAAAATTATATTTATAACCGGGAGCTACAACTTCGTAATACCATGAACCTGATTCACTGTAACGTTTCCACGCATTTCTGTTTATACCATGCATACGCATTATAGCACACCGTTCGGCTATCTCTTCATCATTGGTACAAATCATTCCGCCTTCACCAGTGGAAAGGGTTTTTGTAGCATAAAAACTAAAACATGTAACGTCTGAAATTGTTCCGATTTTTTTACCTTTATAAGTAGCCGGTAATGCATGTGCTGCATCCTCTAAAACTTTTAAGTTATATTTTTTTGCTAATTCAGTAATTTCATCCATATCACATGGCTGCCCACCGTAATGAACAGGAATGATAGCTTTTGTTTTTGGCGTAATTGCTTTTTCAATCTCTTTTAGTGAAATATTTAAGGTATCTTCATTAACATCAACAATAACGGGGGTGGCTCCAAAGTAGCAAACAATTTCAGCAGTGGCGGGAAACGTCATCGTAGGAACAATTACTTCATCATGTCTTTTAATACCAAATGCTTCAAGTGTAAGATGGCCCGCAGCAGTCCACGAACTTACAGCCACCGATCTTTTAGCTCCAATATATTCATTAAAACCATCTTCAAACTTAATGGTTTTAGGTCCCATACTTAGCCAACCTGAGCGTAAGGTATCAACCATTTCGTCGATTTCATCATCGGCTATAAATGGTCTGTGAAAGAGAAGGAAATTATTATCCATTTTAAAAATTAATCAAAATTACAATTTTTGATAAAACTTATTTATCAATAAAAAAATCTTTATTTAAAAATATTAATAAAGACTACATAAAAACTATAATACATACATTAAAAGATACGATTATAGAGTATAATTTTAAAATAGGAAAATTAGACCCCCTGATCATATGTAAGCAACTGAAATTAAGTGAATAACAGAGTGTATCCATTTTTGCTCACTCAATCAAATCAATATTTTGTTTTAAGAAGTTTATTACTTTTTTATTGTCTAAAATTTCTGTTGGTAAATTTACTATTTTTTCTGATATGCGTGATGCTACGGGAAAAAGATTTTTATCAAAATTCCATAACAGTAAATTTCCTTTAATCGGATGTAACGGGGAAAGAAACCAATCCCCTAATGTTATATTAGATTTTTTAGCTGATTTAAATATTTTCTCCCGATCCTTAACCAACAATGGGTATTTTAGAAAAAGATGATTATTGAATAACCCTTCATCAACAAATGCTTTATTATTTGATTTTAAAAACTTAGTGTAATCTTCGGCATTCTTTTTTCTTATTTGATTTACCTTATCGATTTTTTTTAGTTTATTTTTTCCCACCCAAATTTGAACAAAAGAAATATTCTTAAAATAATTTTCCGGCATTTTTGTTCCTGATAATTCTTCACCCTGATTGGATCCAACGACAAGATTTTTTTTACTGAAAAACCGGTAAAGCTGAACTAAAAACCACTGAGTATATTTATTAACAATTAAGTTTTTAAATAATAATAATAAGGTTAGAATTATTCTTTCAACCACCGTGGATTTTACTTTTGTTTTTTCCAGACTTATAACTTTATCCAGTAATGTTGTATTATTAACTACTGAAAATCCCCCAATTCCTGTTGAAAACGGCTTGTTCCATTGTGTTGAGTAAAAAGCTGCATCACAAAAAGAGCCGTTAGGTTTACCATTATAAAAACCACCAAAACCGTGTGTACAGTCTTCAATCGTAAATATATTATGTCTCTTTGCGATCTCGATAATTCTCTCAAGATTTGAAGATAATCCAAAAGTATTTTGACAAATGATAGCTTTTGTTTTCTTGGTAATAGCCTGTTCAAGAAGGTTAAAATCCATATTATAGGTATTTTTACAAATATCTACATAGATTGGTTTAGCTCCGGAATAAATAATTGCATTTGGCACAACTACGCATGTAAATCCCGGTAAAATTATTTCATCACCGCTTTCAACTCCAATAGCTTTTAGTATAGCATAAAGTGCAATTCTTCCCTTCCAGTAAAGAAAAATATTATCGGGATTACATTTAAGCACTTTAGCAATTTCTTTTTTATAATTTTCTTCTATGTTCATGATTTTTTGAAAAGGAAATCTAATCTTGTTAACCCAACGAGTGAACCAAATCCATATGAAAAATGAAGGACTATAAATGATTTTATTATAAATAAAAGATTTGTTGTTTTATCATTAATCCCGAGACTTACAATTATTAAAAATATGATATAACTAATTAAACTTACTGCTGCTATTAAACTTAATGGAGGAAACCAAATCATTCCAATTAGCGGCAAAATGAGAGATAACAAAAATAAAAAAGGAACAAAATGTCTCAGACTTAATGAATTTATATTTTTAGTAACATAAACAGTTAAGATATTCCATAACCCATTAGAAAAATTATTTTTTGCTATTTCAAAATAAGATTCTCGTGCATAATATATACTTTCCACATTGGGAATTAAAGTTATTTTACCCCCCGCTTTACCTATTCTTTTATTTAATTCAATGTCCTGATTCCTTGTTAGATTTTCATTAAACAATCCAACTTTTAAAAATATTTCTTTCCTGTAACATCCAAAAGGAACGGTATCAACCTCCCTCGGTTCTATAATTCCGATTCTAAAATATGAGTTACCTACACCAAATTTATGACTCAATACTTTTTTTATTGAGTTTGTCTTAGCATTTTTATTTTTTACATCAGTGATACAACAAGTGCCAATATTATCTGATTTATATTTTTCGCTAAACTTTATTAATTCAGAAAAATAATTTGTCGGAATTGATGAATGCGCATCAAGCCTGATTATAAACTCACCCGTAGATTCTTTTATACCAAGATTAAGAGCAAAAGGGACTGTTTTTTGTTTATTTATCAATAATTTAATATTAGGGAATTTTGAGGTATACTTTTCAACAATCATCCTAGTATTGTCTGTACTTTCTCCATCAACAACAAATATCTCAGTTAATTCTTTCGGGTAATCATTTGCTATAACTGAATCGAGACAAGTGGATATATATTTTTCTTCGTTTCTAGTTGGAATAATTACCGATATTTTTTTCATAGTAATTGGTTTTAACTTATTTTTTCAGAATTAGATAAAAGTTCATTATAAATACTTAACATTTTTTTTACACTATCATTCCAATTAAATTCATTTATTACTTTATTTCTTCCCTTTTTACCCATTTCTGATCGTAAAACAGAATTATCAACTAATTTTTTCAATGCCTTAGCGATAGCTTCAGGATTTTGCTTTTCGACAATAAAACCAGTTTCATTTTCATCAACAACTTCAGGCATACCGCCAACACGACTAACGATTACAGGTTTACAGCAAGCACTTGCTTCTAAGACAGCAACTCCAAAGCTTTCTTCAATAGATGGGAAGACTGAAATATCTATCATATTATGATATTGAGGAACTAAATCGGGGTTGATATATCCTGCAAATTCTATTTTACTTTTAATGTTTAACTTACTTACAAGACTCTTCAAATAATTTTCTTGAGTACCTTTACCAACAAGCAATAACTTTAATTGCTGGTTAGGAATTTCATCCTCTAAGATTTTAAACCCACGAATTAAATATTCTATTCCATAATTTTCTTCTAATGTCTTAATAGTTCCTATCACAATTTCATTTTTATCAGTAAAAACTTCTTTATTTAATGGTTTAAATTTTTCAGTATCAACGCCAAAAGATGTTATCAAAATATTTTTTTTTGTGTATTTATTTGTTTCTTTTCTTAATGCATAACTTGTAGATAAAATCTCGTCAGCCCGATATAAATTAAACTTCAAAATATTTTTATGTATTACTGAATAATTTGGAAATTTAAAAACATCAGAACCCCAAGCCGAAATTATATATGGATGAAAATTTGTTAATGAACCTAAAAGCCCATAGCTGGATGCATAATGCGAATGTACTATATCTGGTTTAAATTTTTTTATTACTTTTTTTAATTTGAGAAAACTTCTTAGATATATAAGTTTTGATAAATTAGATTCGGACCGCTCCTGATATTTTCTTGAAATGTCTGCATCATATATTGTAATGTTTTTCAAATCAGAATATAGATGAAGATTTGAGGTGTGAATTGAAAACAATCCGATTTCCAAATTGTGTTCAACAAGTGATCGTATCCATTTTAAAGTATGAGGTGAATCTGAATCGGAAAGAATTAATATTTTCATAATTTTAGTCTAAAACTAAAGACAAATAATTTAATTCAGAATAATTTTTTGTTTGTCAATAATAATTTTTTGATATAAAAAAACTAATATGGAAAATATCCACCAAAATGGAAGATCATAAGTAATGGTGCCGTAACTAAATATTCCTGCCCATTCAAATAAACCCCTTATAAAAAGGGAGATGCCGGCTGCTTGAATGCCTAATATCAAAGGATAAAGGATTGTTTCATTTTTATTTACAGATTTCATCAAAGTATTGCCCATTCTTACAAAAGTGTAAGGAATCAACAATGATGTTATCAAGCCAATAATTCCAAGGTCAGTATATAAAAACAAGTAAAAATTGTGTGCATGACCAAATTCTATCTGGTTAATATGCTTGGATAAATAAAATTCTTGCGGTGTTCCAAATAAGTAAGGCAGGTAATTATACATTTCAAATTTTGTAGCAGCAGGTCCCGCACCAATAATCGGATTTTTTGAGATTATATTATATACAGTCTCAAGAATATAATCACGACCGGTAGAAATTCTTTCCAAACGAAAATAAAGGTTTATGGTATCCGAAACGATGTTAAGAAAAAGAAACGGAATTATAAAAAGTATAATTGCCACTAAATATTTTAAAGCTTTCTTATTTTGAATATAAAAAATATATACCGCTGCAATTATCAGAGAAATAATTGCTCCTCTTGAATTTGTGAGCACCAAACCTAAAGCAAGAAAAGTAATAAACGCTGCAAGGTATTTTCTATACTTTTGTTTTAATCCTTCAGAGGTTAAGAAAGCTATCGTTATTGCGATACAAATTGAAAAGAATCCTCCGATTACATTTCTATGTACAAAAGAGATTCCTTCATTCAAAAAAATACTTTGATTTAGGTTAATAAAATCAAAGTCAGCTTTTACTATCTCATATAAAAGTAAAATAAAGTATATAATTGCTCCGCCAAACAGAGCATACAGAAAATACTTTACATCATTAAAATCAGATAAGAAAGAATAGAATAAGTAGATAATAAAAAAAAACAAAACACTTCGAACAAGTTGTTCAATACCCACCATAAAATATTTTGTGAATGCTAAAGAAAATACCATAGCAAACAAAATCAATAAAATTAATTTTATCATTTGAGCAGGTAACTTTGGATACCTTTCAAACTGAATTCCATACTGTTTGAAGAAAATGAAGATTAAGATTGTAACTGTAATTACTTGAATAAAAAGTCTTAGATTCTCACCAAGTCCGCTGCTTAGTGCGATCAGAGCAACAAATAAAACAGTAATAATTGTGGGTTTAAAATCAAATATTACAAAAAATAAAATAATTGAAATTGGAATAAGTAAGTAGATATTATTAATAAATAATAATGGAATTAATACCGCAATCAGAACAAGCAGAAAAGAATATTTATTATTTAATGTTAACAATTCTAATAATATATATTTAGGAATTTTTCTTAATAACAACTTCGATTGAATATTCACCATCACTATGAATTAACGGATCGGTAATAGTATGCCCTTCTCTGCATTCTTTAGCATAAATCAGTGTAAAGTTTTTTAAAGTTTTATTTAGCAATGGCACAATACCTATAGTATGTGGAGGCTCATTTTTATCAATTAAAAAATATCGTAGGTGATCCGGATTAAAACTTGAAGGGAGTTCAGTCTTTTTTTCGTATAAATCTCTATGAGGAATATATAAAATAAGATAACCGTTTGGTTTTAAAACACGATACCAATTTCCCAGTGATGTAGAAACATCAAACACATGCTCTAAAGCGTGAGATGAATAAACAAAATCGTACGAGCTATCTTCTAATCCTTTTAAATATTGAGCATTACCATGTTCAAAATCCCAACCATCCATTCCCGGTAATAACAAATCTCCTCCAAATCCAATATCCAATCCTTTGCCCTGACAGTATTTTTCAAAAAATCCTTCTCTTAGCCTTCTTTCTTTAGCTTTACTGGTTTCTCCTTTAACCAAGGGTCGTTTACCTTTTAAATATTTAATAGTTAAATATTTTGTTTTCAATTTGGATAAAATGTTCCAGATAGGCTCTGGTGTAATTTTTTTAAAGAATAATATCATAGTTTGTACTCACTTCCATTTTTATTGCAAAGTACTGATTTCTAAATCAGTAATAAATTTAAATATTTTTTCTGCAACAATATTCTCATCTAATTGGATCATACATTGGTATGATGGGCATTCCCGTCCTGCTGATAAAAAACAATATTGAGTATCAACCGGTGAACAATCTATTATTTTCCTGACCTGCATATGAAAACTACCAAATGGTTTTGAATAATCAGGATTTGTAGGACCATAAATAGTAAAAGTCGGTTTGCCATAATAATTGGCTAAATACAAAGGACCTGAGTCGTTACCGATAAAAACCGAACAATTCTTGATTCTATTTATAAGATCACTTAATGTTTTTGTTTTTATAAAATCAATTTTAGCATTTACAAAATAATTAATTGTTTCACTGCTCGCTTCATTCTCATGAAAAATTATGGATACTCTATAGTTTTTACCCAATTGCTCTGCCAGCCAAATATATTTTTTAATATCCCATTCCTTTGCAGCCCAACCAGCAAATGGATGAATAAGTATTGAATCCTCTTTGGAAAAATCAAGGACATATTCAAATAATTTTTGATTAACTTTTCTTTTTAATAGTAATTCGGCAACATCAGTATAAAGTTCTATCAAATGTGGAACTTTACGGATATTTATAAAATCAGAGTAAATATTTTTAAAGTATCGATCGTTTGTGCCTATTATCCGGTTAGATTTAGAATTAAATATTAAAAATGCTGATGTGATTGTGCAGGTTAAATCTACAATAATATCAGGATCAATATTTTTTATTAACATTCTGGATTTTCTTGACGCTATTCTATTATCGATTTTAAATTCTTTTTTATCCACAGTATAAAGATAATTTCCATCTATTATCTCTTCAAAAATTACTTTGGTTTCTGACAAAACAAGAAGAAAAATTTCTTTATCCTTAAATTCTTTAAGAATTTCCTTTATAGCCGGGATTGTAAAAATTGAGTCTCCAATTTTATGTAAAGATATAATCAGGAACTTATTATTTTGCTCTGATCTTTTCCTGGAAATAGCCCTTACAGAATAAAAGAATATATCTGTAAAAAATAGTATCAAACTATCAATAAATTTATTTTTAGAAGTATATTTTTTTAATTCCATTGCCAAACACTTAATAAATCTTAATTGAATATAAAGATAATTGAGATTTTACTCAGAATAAGATTTTAATATCCCAGGTAAATATTGTTTTATAAATCCACTTGCCATTTCAAAATCTTCACCTTTTATTATGATTGAGTTAAGTATATAAATTGTTAGAAAAGTTATAATTTTAAAAGTAAACAAACTTAATTTATCTAATCTTAGTAATTCAGAAACTATATAAACTGACAGATAAGAAAAAATAACATTAGTTACGCTGTAAATAATTTTTTTAAAACAATAACTATTTAATCTTTGTCTTAGGTTTTTACCCGCGATAAAAAATCCGGAAAGGAATAAAAGTATAAAAACAATTGATGTTGATAAGGCTAAACCATTTTGATATAAACTGTCCACAAGCAAAAAATTAAGAACTATTTTAATAATAAAACCGGCAACAGAAATAATTAAAATCCAGATATGTAATGAAAGACTATATAACAATTTAATTGCAAGTAAATAAGTAGAATAAAAAATAAGACTTATGGAATAGTAAATCAGAACCAACTCGGTCATTTTAGTATCTGCCGCTACAAATTCACCTCTTTCATAAAACAGCTTTATTAAATCATAACCATTAAAAATTAGAATTGCAGAAATAGGTGCTATCAAAAAAATATTAATATTAATTCCCTTTTTTAGTGCAATCACTAAATCTACATGACTTTCATTTGCTTGCTGAGAAAATTTTGGAAATATTGCTGTAATAAGTGCCAAAGTAAAAATTGAAACCGGCATTGAATAAACTGTAAGTGCATAATTAAGTGCTGCAATTCCTCCTTCAGGAATTCGCGCGTAAAAATATCTGTCAATAATTGGATATGATAATGAAATAAACTCTATAAAAGTAAGAATTAATAACAGGTTTGATTTTTCAATTTTAAGGTAATTAAATTTTTCAAAATCGATGGCTCTAAAATTTTTACGGCTGCTTATAATCAAAATAATTAGTGCAATTAAATTACCAATAATAAATGCCACCGGTAACACATAAATATTTATAGCCCCACTTAAAAATAAAACCATCAAAATTATCGTAAGATTTATTAACAATTGAGCTAAAGCCGGTAAAGTAAACTTATACTCACTTTGCATGTAAGAAGTTAAGATTGAAACTGCCGCATTTAAAGGAATTGTTATCAAAAACAATAAGAATAAATTTGTTGTGAGATTTTTTGTAACACTTGATTGCTGAGATATAAATAGATTAATAATCTGATGAGAAAATAATCCTAATAGTAAGCTAAGAAGGATGCCACCCAAAATAAAAAAGTAAAAAGCCGAGTTAAAAAAATTAACTGCTTTTAAATCAGATTCCTTTTTAAGCTGGTGATATGTGGGGACAAAAAAATGTTGTCCTATATAAATGACGGCTGTGTTAATGGTTATAGGAATTGCTGCACTAACTAAATAGAGATCAAATTCCTTATTCAGTCCAAAAGTATTTGCATATAGTATTTCTCGAAAAAAGCCAACCCCTTTACTAAATACGCTGATTGAAGCTAAAATAATAGAAGCCCCCGCTACGCTGGAAACAAATGCTTTTTTATCCAAGCTCATTGGTTTATAATATTAAGACAATTAGACAATAATTGATTCAATGGTAAATCTTATAAAAATGAATGGATACAATGTTAAGCGCTAAATACTGATGATTAAACACCAGACCTAATTTGTTTAGCCCTTTTCTGTTTGTTCGCTAAGATTACGAATATTAAAGAAACAAATAAGAAAATAAATATTCCGCCAAAAACCATTGAGACGATTGTGCGTGGTGATGCCTTTTTTGTCGGTGGAACAGCTTCATCAAGTATTTCTACTGTTGGCAGGTCTCTATTTTCCTGAATTTTTTCTTTATAGTATTGCTGCTGCAACATCATATATACTTCATTTTGAATTTTAACCTCTCTGACAAGTGAGGATAATTCTTTGCCTAATGCCGGCACATCTTTAAATGCAACAAAATAATCTTCATTACCTAATTCTATTTTTGCATACTGTTCATTCAACTGCTCGAGTTTTTTCTTCAGTGAAATATATGCCCGGTCGTTTTCATTAACATTGTATTTCATCAAACCTAACTCAACTTCGGTTTTGGCAATTTCAGTTTTTAAATTAGCAGCAGATTCAATGGCGGATTTAAGTTGATCGGGAAGAGAAATTGTTTTATTCTTTTTTTGAAAATCCATAAGTGCATTTTCAACGGAATCCAATTTAATTTTTGTTTCCTCAAGCTGGGCTTCGATAAAAATTCTTGCTCTGCGGGATTTTGAAACTAATTTTTCACGATTAATTTTATCTAAAGCTTCAATAAAAGTATTTGATAAATCTGCCGCTAACTTTTTTTTCTCGTTTTTATTATCAAAAATTAACGGAATAATATTAGTATTAACATTTACCGATAACTTAATCATACCTTCTTTGTTAATATCGATTTCAAGATCATCACTTAATTTTTTTGCTGCACTGTATATATCATTTTTATCATATTTTTTTTGCAGATTTAGTTTCTTTAAAACATAAATTGAAGCAGAACGACTTTTTAGTATTTCAATATAAAGTTGAGAACTGGCGTTTGATATGCTTGCAGTAAATAAATCTGAGAAATCCTGGCCGGATAGAATGCTACTTAACCCATTCATTGATGAACTTTTTTCTGGAGGCAAAACTACCACCTGAGCTTGATATGAATATGGATAAACAATTAAAAGAATTATTAAAAGTATAATTGTTGAGATCAAAGTAATTTTTAAAATACTCTTAATGTTATTTAGAATTATATGTAAGATATCGTGATAAGTCATAAATTACCTTGTCGCAACAATTACAGCAACAGTTGCAGCAATCACCGCGGCAACTTGTCCCAGTACCGATAATGTAGCAGTAAACACTTCCCAGAATTTTGGTCCGGGTGGATTTTCTAATACCCAAATTGTATCTCCCGGATCTAACTTTTCAATATCCTCAGCATCAATCCACTCGCCGGTGTTTGCTTTAACAACACGCACATCATTTTGCAGAGCTCTCCAGCTAAATCCACCTGCTAATTCGATATAATTATTTACTGTTAATTCCGGTTGATAAATTATATTACCCGGATTAACAACCTGACCAATTAAAGTGACATAATTTTTTTTTTCAGGCACATTAATCACATCTCCTTTACGTAATACAACATCTTCAGATAAAATATTTTCCTCAAATAATTTATTAAAATCGACAACTACTTTACCGGAACGTTGCCGTGATCTGGATTTGTAATAATCATATTCATCATCAGTCATATCGGCTCTTGGTATTAGCTTAATTCTTTCAAACTCAGGATCAATCTTGGTTTCAACATCAATTCTATTAAGAGTAGCATCAAACATGGATGCATCTTTAAGAAACCCGCCGGCTTCATTTACAATATCCGTCAATTTCGTTTTATCTTTTATAATTTTATAAACACCGGGATATGTTACTTTACCTGTGATGGTAACATATTGAGAGATATAAAATTCCGGTAGTGCCCTAACAATTACCTGGTCGCTATAAGATAAAGGAATTGAATTATTTTGAATGTAGTCATAAGAATAATATTTGCTTGATTGAGTTTTGCCATCAACATTAAATCTGACTACTTCAATAGAATCTGTTCTTGCTGTAAATAATAATCCACCGGCAAGATTTATAAAATCACTAAGAGTTTCGCCTTCTTTATATTCATAATTTGCAGGATATTTAATATCACCAGTAATTACTATCATTTTATTAATGCGATCTATAATTATAACATCACCATCCACCAGATAAGGATTCTGCGAATAATCGCCTAATCTCAGGAATTTTAGAAAATCATAACTTTCCTGGTTACCATCTTTTGATAGTATCTTAATATTTCTAATATCTGATGTTACTGTTAAACCTGCAGATATTTTTATTAAATCCAGCAAACGCGAATTTGATGTAACAATTTGAGTTGAAGGCTGTTTTACATCCCCAACTAACGATACTTTTATCTGGCGGACAGCATTTAGACCGATGTAATAATCAACATTTCTAAAATTTCTTTTGAGCAAATCCATTATTAATGATTTTGCTTGCGCTAAAGTTTTTTCTCTAAGATCAACCTCGCCAACTTTGGGGATGTATAAAAATCCCTCCTGATTGATAATAAGATTAAATAAACTTTCTTCAATTCCACTTATGGAAATAAAAATTTGATCGCCAGGTCCTACTGTATATTCATCGGGGTTAATGGCTCCCTCTGAAACTTGTGTGGGAATAACCTGCATGTAACTGCTATCGATTATCGCCCTCTCAGGGTAATTGGGAAAACTTTGAGAAATAATCTCGGTTGAAAGGGACAGGAGAAGAATTATCAAAAATAAATTTATCTTATACAATCTTTAACCATAAATGTTTTGTTAAGCACAAACTTAATAATTCAATTTTAATAATTGAAGTATCATAAATATCAAATTATATCTTTAAAGATATTTTTCTTAAGGAAATTATTGTAACAATTATTCCTATAACAGGACCTAAAGCCAAAAGCATAATGATAAATTCATATTTATTTATGATAATTTCATCGATTGAAGGAAAATAGTTTCTAATATAATAATATGCTGCTGTTATAATACCAAGAGCAATAATGCCTGCAAATAAACCAGTAATTGCACTATTTAATATTATCGGCATCTTAATCGTGGAAAGTTTTGCCCCAACAAACTTCATTGTTTCTAACTCTGAGTATTTTGAGTTTAATATTAATCTTACCGTGCTATAAACAAGGTAAAGAGAAACAAGCAGGATTAACGCCGTTAAAGAAAAAACATAAATTTTAGCTTGATCTATATAAGATAGAATTTTTTGATAAAAATCCTGCCTGAAAACTACCTCGCCACACCAATCAAATTTAGATAATTGAGTGGTTATTTTTTTAATTGAGTCTCTGCTTGTGTATTCTTCTTTTAATTTTATATTAAATGAAGCAGGTAAAGGATTATAATCTAAAATTTTTCTAAAATCCTCCCCGGTTTCTTTAATAAATATTTCGGCTGCTTTTTCTTTACTAACATATTCAAACGACGATAAAAACTTTTGTTGATTTAATTCCTGTTTGCTATCTTCTATTTTTTCAGCAGTCAAATTATCTTTGATAAAAACAGCGATCACTAAGCTGCTTTTAAGTTGCTTCTCAAAATGATTGGATGAACTTATTATAAAAGCTGATATAGTAATCAGGATTACCGAAAGTGTAATTGAAATCAATGCAAGAAGAAAAGAAAATTTTGATCTTGCAATAAGTTTAAAAGCCTCTTTTATCCAAAATAAAATCATTGTACCGGTAAAATAATAATTTAAAAATTGGATTCATCAATCCAGCGGTTAATTTTCCATTTTTGTGTTTGAGTATCTTTCCGCATTGAAAGATTAACTCTTCCATCAACTCTAACAACATCTGTCGGGTTAAATGTTATTGTAAGATTAAAACTTCTAACAACATTTGCAGATAGAGAATCTTCCGTACTTAAAACGATGTTATTCCAGATCAGATCAAGTCTTTGGGAATTTTCAAACAAGCCATAAGTTGTGCGCATCTCTTCATCTCTACCCCATGATACATCAAAACCCTGGTCGTAATCTCTGTATGTAAAAGAGAAATCTCCGGTCATAAGACCACCGTAAATGGTAGTATCTTTAAAAGTATAAGCATATTGAAAATTCTGAAATACACCTGAAATATCTGTTTGATCAGACACTGGTGTTTCTGAGTTTTGAAGATTTTCATCATACTTTGGCGCAAAAGGATTTGTGCATGCTGATATAAAAATCAAAAAAACAGATGATATGATAATTTTCTTTTTAATAGGAACTACCTTTTAATTCGCTCCAACTCGGCAATGTTTGACTTTTTGTATCTTTCCAAAAATAAATTACCCACAATGCCCTGCTATCCCGCAGCATATTGAATTGTAAATTTCCACTGTAATTTGTTGTTGCTTCACCTTCGGATGAAACCGGAATATTTAGAAAATATGTTGCAGAATATATTAAACTATCTCCACTTAAATTGCTGTAGTTTTCTTCGCTTAATGTTAAAGAAATAGGATAATCATCAGGTACCTTGTTAAAGACACTACTAATGTATCTTTGTTCTTCATACAATCCCCATCCTTGTAAAAATATTTGATAGACCGCTGTTGCCTCGCTTGAAGCCGAAAATAAAAAATTTTGCGGTGAATATAATGAATCAACAAAACAGGCTATATAATTCTGAACGTTTTTGTCACTTAAGGAATTTTTCAAATTTTCTATTACAACACTTGCTTGAACGGGAGTTTGATAATTAGAACGCGCCTGATCAGGCGACTCAGCATCTCTTGTCGTAAAAATGTCGCAGGATAAAAACGCAAATGTTAAAAACACTATTAAGATTAGGTTTTTCATTTGTTGCAAATTATTATCAGCCTTGGTGATTTGAGGGGATCAAATTTATTACCAAGAAAATCACCAAATGCTTTGTAAATATCAAATCCAATTTTATTCAATTCTAAAATCAATTCATCTTTTGAATACATTTTTACAGATTCCTGGTACTCACTAATTTTACCGTTTTTTGTTATAACAATTTTTTTATTAACACGTGAATTTTCAATTGTTCTTTGCTGGATGATCTCTTCACCTTCTATCTCTTCTCTGGAATTTTCAACAATATTTTGTTTGATATAATCAGAGTTAAAGTAATCAAAAACAAAAAATCCGCCCTCATCTAAAAAGTTATAAGCTTTTTGAAAAACAGAAAAATTTTCTTCATCAGTTTCAAAATATCCAAAACTTGTAAAAAGATTTACTACAAGATCAAATTTTATATCCGAACTAAAGTCCCTTATGTCAGAACGGATAAAATTGATTGATAAATTTTCACTTGCGGCAGATTGCTTGCCAATCGATAAAAGGTTTTCACTTAAATCAAAAGCCGTAACATTAAAATTTTTTCTTGCAAGAATAATTGAATGCCTGCCAGTTCCACAAGCCATATCAAGCACCTGAGCACCAGGCTTAACCTGAACATTTTTCAGAATAAGTTTTATAAGATTTTCTGCATCTTCTTCGTTCCGATGACGATAAACATCAAGGTATTCCGATGTATTAAACCAATCTTTAAACCATTCAGATTTCATAAATCAATTCTGTTTAACATGGCTCTGCCAATCGTAGCTTCATCCGCAAATTCCAAATCACCGCCAATTGGTATTCCGCGGGCAATTCTGGTTACTTTTAAATTTAAGGGTTTAATAAGACGCGCAAGATAAAGTGAGGTGGTTTCTCCTTCCGTATCCGGATTTAGTGCAAGTATAACTTCGGAAATGTTTTCATTTTCAAATCGAGTAAGAAGTTCTTTGATTTTTAGATCATGAGCTGTAATTCCGGAAAGCGGAGATAAAACACCGCCAAGAACATGATAAAGACCGTTGTATTCGTTTGTTTTTTCTATTGCAATAACATCGCTGGCTTCTTCAACAACACAAATTTTAGTAATGTCTCTTTTTCCACTCCTGCAAATATCACATAATTCTTCTTCGGCAAGATTAAAACATCTAACACAAAAATGGAGTTTGGTTTTTAGGTCAGCCACGGATTTGAGCAACTTATCAACTGAATCCTGATCAGTTTTTAATAAATGTAAAGCCAATCGTTGAGCAGTCTTTTTGCCAATGCCCGGAAGTTTACTTAATTCCTCTATCGCAATTAATAATGGTTCGGCTATTTGCAAATTAAAATCCCGGAATGTTTAATCCTGGTGGTATCATTCCTTTTGTTACTTTTGCCATTTCATCTTCTGCAAGTTTAGCGGCAGATTGAAGCGCTTTATTAACCGCAGCAACAACTAAATCCTCTAAAATATCTTTTTCTTCAGCATTTATTACCTGAGGATCGATTTCAACAGAAACAAGTTCTTTCATTCCGTTTGCCGTAGCTTTAATCATTCCTCCGCCAGCTTCTTCGCTAACAGTCAAATTAACCAATTCTCCCTGTACTTTTTGCATTTCAGCCTGCATTTTTTGCACCTGTTTAAGCATTCCCTGCATGCCACCTTTCATAAATCACTCCTTTTTTTTGATTTTTTTCAGTTTTAGGGTAGTCAAATATAATATAAACGATTGACTTTATATATTTAATATGCCTAATTTCTGCCGTAAATTTGTAATCAGAAAACAAAGAAAACTCTAATTATGATACAAACCACAAAACGAACTGATCTACCCTTTGATGAAACAAATTATCAACTGATTGAGTATGAAGATATTTTTATTGTTAATGGGGAAAAGAAAATTAAAATTAAAGATATCGGTAAAAAAGTAGCTTTAACTAATGTCTTTTTCTTTGAATACCTAAAAGAATATCACATACCAATTGCATTTCACGGAAAAGAATCTGATAATTCCTTGAAATTTTTATCATCAAAAGAATTTTCTTTCAGAGTAAAAGTCCTAAATTGTGCAGATAAAAGAAATGCAAAGATTTTTAATTTAAAAGAAGGATCGGATTTAAACTTACCCATTTTTGAATTCCACTTTGGCTCGGGAAAAGATAGCGTTGTTTGTGAAAGCCATTTAATTTCATTTAATCTTTCTTCTGTGGAGGATATGAAATTAATAACCAGAATCTGTTCTAAGGTTAATGCCGTCCTTAAATCATTTTTTGAGAGAAGGAATGAAAACCTGGCAGAAATCTCATTGTATTTTGGCAAAATTGAAGATAAAGTTTTTCTTATTGGTGATTTTTCACCTGACTGTTTAAAAATTTTTCCAAAAGATGAATCAGTAAAGTGGATTAATCCTAACAAGCTTACAACAACCACTGAAATAAAAAAATATACCGATCATCTTTTTAGTATTGCGAGCGTTAAATAATGTTTACTAAATATGGCTACAGTACAATCGGAATTACATTTATAGTTGTTTTTATCCTCATCATAATCAGCATTTTAGTAAGTAATAATTTCGTAAAAATTCCGTTAATACTTCTCTCGGTTATATTAATCATTTTTACAATTAACTTTTTTCGCGATCCGGATAGACAAACACCGCAAAAGAATAATATTGTTGTTTCCCCTGCCGATGGAAGAGTTTTATTTGTTAAAGAAGTTATTGATGACAAATTTATAAATGACAAAGCAAAATTAGTTTCCATTTTTATGTCGCCTTTAAATGTTCATGTAAACAGAATTCCTATAACAGGCAAAATTGATTATTTAAAACACATTAAAGGTGATTACCTTGCTGCGTTTGAGGATAAAGCTTCTGAAAGAAACGAACGAACAGAAATTGGGATAACAAATCCTTCCGGTAAAGTTTTGTTTACCCAAATTGCAGGGTTTCTTGCAAGACGAATTGTCTGCGATTTAAAAATTGGCGACTCCGTAAACATTGGAAATAGGTTCGGTATGATTAAATTTGGAAGTCGTGTTGATATCATTGTTCCCGTTAAGTGGCAGGTAAAAGTAAATAAGGACGACAATGTTACTGCCGGGGAAACAATTCTATTTGAATATTAATTAATGAATCGTTTTAGAGTAACACCTTCTGTAATACCGAATTTGTTTACCGCTATGAATATGTTCAGCGGCTTTTTTTCAATAATCAGCGCAAGCGAGGGGAACTACACTTATGCCGGTTGGCTGATTATAATTGCGGCTATCTTCGACACGCTTGACGGTTTTATGGCTCGCCTTACAAAATCCAGCAGTGAGCTTGGTGTAGAACTCGATTCTCTCTCGGATGTTATAAGTTTCGGCGCAGCCCCATCATTTTTACTTTACACAATTTACTTTCATCAATTTGAAACTTCCGGAATTATTATTAGTTCGCTTCCTATGATTGCCGGTGGATTTCGCTTAGCGAGGTTCAACGTTCAGCTTGTGGGATTTGATAAAAAATTTTTTACGGGATTACCAATTCCATCTGCAGCATTAACAATTGTTTGTTTCATCTTAGCATTTTACAATAACGGTTTTGGTAAAACTGAACAACAATTTATTTTACCGATGGTTTTAATTTTATCTTATCTTATGGTAAGCAAAGTTAAGTATGATACCTTCCCAAGGTTCTCATTAAATGCAATCAAAAAAAATCCTTTACTTTACCTTGCATATTTAACAGGACTGATAATTCTTTTTATTTACAAGATTAAAGGTTTATTTTTCATTTTTGTTTTCATGATTGTATTTGGTATTTTTCGACAAATTTTTAAGTATTTCTCAAATAAAAAAAACAGAGCAGAACGTGTTTAAAGCAACAGTCCTAATCAAACGAAGACCCTCAATTTTAGATCCGCAAGGTGTAGCTGTAGAAAAAGGAGCAAAACATCTTGGAATATCAAACATTAAAAGTACGCGCATTGGAAAATTAATTGAGTTTGATGTTGATGTTAAAGATAGAGAAGCCGCAGAAAAAGAAGTTCAGGTTTATTGCTCAAAACTTCTTTCTAATCCTATAATGGAAGATTATGAATATACACTGGATGAAGTAAAATGAATCCAAAGTTTGGTGTAGTGGTTTTTCCCGGTTCAAATTGTGACCACGATGCTTATTACTCGTTAAAAAAAGTTCTTAATTACGATGTTGAATTTTTATGGCATAAAGAAACTGATTTAAAACAAAGCAGTGTTATACTTTTACCGGGTGGATTTTCTTACGGCGATTATTTAAGAACAGGAGCAATTGCCAGGTTTTCACCAATTATGAATTCTGTTACAAACTTTGCTAAAAAAGGCGGAATTGTAATTGGTATATGCAACGGATTTCAAATCCTGCTTGAAGCCGGTTTATTGCCCGGAGTTATGATACGGAATAATTCCCTTAAATTTGCATGTAAAGATGTATATCTTTCGGTTGAAAATAGGAATACAATTTTTTCAAGTGAAATTAGTTCTGATAAAAAAGTTGTAAAGATTCCAATTGCGCATGGTGAAGGAAATTATTTTGCAAATCCTGAACTTTTAGATAAGCTTGAAAGCAATAAACAAATTATATTCAGATATGCAAATTCTGAAGGAATTATATCCGATAAAGATAATCCAAATGGATCGCAGATGAACATAGCAGGAATTATAAACAAAAACGGAAATGTTCTCGGTATGATGCCGCACCCTGAAAGAGCCTGCGATCCAACTCTCGGCAGAACTGACGGGCAATTAATTTTTAAATCGATAGCAAATTATATATTAAACTAAAGGTAACATTATGTTTGGAAATTTAGGCACAGGCGAAATACTAATTATTGTCCTTGTGATTCTTTTATTATTTGGAGCAAAGAAAATTCCTGAACTGGCACAAGGCTTAGGCAAAGGGATGAAAGAATTTAAAAAATCCTTAAAAGATGTTGAGGAAGAAATCAAAAAAACGGATGATGATATTAAAAAATCATAGTTCGGTTTTTAAGAGGTACTTATAATTTTTATTTTGTCATTCCCGCTAAGGCGGGAATTTATTTTTTAAATCAGTTCATTCATTAATTTTACACTTCCAATGAAATTCCGTGATAAAAATACTTTTAATAAAAAATATAAAGAATAGAACATTGATTGTTATTCATTAATATTTACTTTCCGTCAAACATTTTTTTTTAATAAATACTTTTAATTAATAATTAGATTTTTGTATTATTAAATAGTTCTTATAGAAGTTGTAAGAATAGTTCTACAAAAGAGATCTTTATTTTTTGTTAGAGAGGGGATTTATGAAAAAAAACATTTCCTTCATTCCTAGCCATAATTTTAGAAATAAAATTTATTTGGGATTATTAGCCAAAACATTTTTTATTTGCTTAGTTACCTCATCCCTTAATATCCATTGTGAAAATTCAGCCACACCAGAAGAAGATAAACAAAAAGCCGAAGCTGGAGAAGATCAGGAAACATACGTTGGTAGCTATGCTGTAATTAATGTTTCCCAAAGTCAAATTAAAGAACCTATTTACCTGATTGAATGGGAGCAGAACTGTAGTAATCCCAAAGAAGTTAATTTGTTTTCCCAATCTTCACTAAAAGATTATTGGATACTTGCATTTGAAACCGAAGGCATCTATAAGTTCTATCTTCATATAAATTGTGAAAGTGGCAATGTATTTACAGATAGTGTGATTGTAACTGTAAAACCAAGACAAGAAACTATGATAGATGATATATATCTTGAGGCAAGAATACGTTATAGACTCGGTTATAAAGATGGAGCGTTGAATATCTATAATTTACAACTGATAGATTCTTTACCCAGTCCGGATTTTAATATAAAAAACTATAAGACAATAAGTCTTAACGGATTAGAACATTGTACAAATCTAGTATATTTAGCTTTAGCAAATCAAAATATAGTTGATCTAAGTCCGCTTTCAAGTTTAATTAAATTAGAATACCTTGATCTAAATCAAAATTATACTATTGTTAACATTGTTCCAATATATAATTTGATAAATCTTAAAACACTCATTTTATATAGTAATCCGGTAAAAGATATAAGCGGACTTGAAAGTCTTACAAAGCTCAAAGAACTTTGGCTTTGGTTTACTCCAATTACAAATTTGAGTTCTCTGAGCAATTTGATGAATTTAGAGATATTATATCTAAGTGGAGTTGGCGAAGAAGTAACCTTTGAAAGTTTAGAACCGCTTAGAAATCTTACAAATTTAAAACAGTTAGAAATATCTGGAGGTAATGTTACTGATATATCGCCTTTAAAGAACTTAACAGAGCTTATTTTATTAGATGTAAAGTATAATAATTTTACAGAAATATCTGTGGTTTCAAACATGAAAAAGCTAATAAGGTTATATATAAGAAAAAATAACATTGAAGATATAACGGGCATTAGAAATTTAGAAAACCTAGATTATCTTGATGCAGTAGATAACCAAATAAAAGATATATCGGAACTACAGTACTTGCCTAACATACACTTAATAGGATTAAGCGGAAATAAGATAGAAGACATATTGCCACTTGTGAATAACCCTTATCTGGGGGAAGGTGTTTATCTTTATCTTGGTGGAAATCCGTTAAATGAGAAATCACTAAACGAGTATGTTCCTGAATTAACCCAAAGAGGAGTAACTGTTTATACAAATTTGTAGCCTGAAAACTATTCAGGTTTAGGTAGGAGAATAAAAAAAATAAGGAGAATCAAAGCTTAAGAAAACAAATAAAAAGGGATAACGCTGGTACCGTTATCCCTTCATTACAAGAATAGCACATAAGGTTGGCAACCTCAACAGTCAGTTTATCTGTCTGGGTCTTATGAAAAATAGGGACAGATATTTACAACTACTTCGGCTATTCTTCTTTAAAAATAACATTTTTTATAATAAAAAGGAGATATGTTATGAAAAAGAATTTTTGTTTCCTCCTGGTTCTTCTTATTGCTATTTCTGAACTGAATATCCAGAACATTAAGGCTCAAAGCGTATCAAAGCAACTGGTATTTACCAAGGCAATGATTGATAAAAAAACTTCACAGGTATGGTTTGAAGTTTTTAATCCATCAGATGAAAGTATGACTCTTTCAAGTTTTAGAATATCCGGGGTCAAATCGCCAAATATTTTACCCGCTGATATTAGAAGGAATAATGGTATAGTTCTTAATTATGGTGAGAGATTAATAATATGCGGGGACAAGCAATCTTTCGAAAATGCCTACGAAAACAATTCGAAAATTGTTGAAATTGAAGCACTGAAAAATATTGGAGACGGCGGATTTGTGGCTATGAACTATATGGATGGAATAGAAAATGCCGGGAATATAATACGATTTGGTGATCGCTCGAATTCCCTGCAGGTATCCGATAAGGTTGGAGATGACCAATTATTGGGTGTTACCAATGACGGTTTGTACTATGCAAGAGAAATTAACTCAAATGGCAGACTTTTGTCTTGGGAAAAAATAAATCCAACATCAGGAAAATAAAGGAGATAAAAAATGAAAAATATAATATCAGCTATAATATTATTATCTTTTTTAACACCTGTATCACTATTCCCACAAAATTGGAATGCAGTATGTACCGGTATTAATGATTATCCGGGAACAGCTAATGATCTTAATTGGTGTGTAAAAGATGCTACGGATATGAAACAATATTTAATCAATTATAAACAATGGAGTAGCAATAAAATAAATCTTTTGACTAACAGTTATGCTAATGAAGACGGGATAGAAACTGCGATGCAGAGTATGTCCACTTCAGCAGGTAATACAAATTTTTTTCATTTCTCCGGACATGGAGACTCACAGGAGTTAGGTGGTAGCAATGGTATTATACCCTCAAATTCTATTGACGCGCGAATAAACCAAAGTGAATTACAAACAAATTTCGGTTCTACATATAATCAAGTAACCGCCTTTTTAGACGCCTGTGGTACCGGAATTTTTCCAAGAGATATGACAAAGGGAGTAATATCTTCTGCCTGCGAAGCGGATGAACTTTCCTATGAAAATCCATCAATTGAGCACGGTTATTTTACTTTTTATTTACTATCTGGTCTATCCCAATCAGATATTACAACAGCAGAGCAATTACACAATTACGCTGCACCACTAGTAACACAAGCAAATTCAAATCAGCACCCACAAATTGAAGATAATTTTGATGGCTATTTAGCAATTTACAATGCAAATTATACCTTATCTGGAACTTTATCTCGGTATGAAACATGGAGTGCACAATCTACACTGCAAGGAAATGTATATGTACCAAGTAATACTGTATTAACAATTACTGCAGATATGGATTTATCTCTGAATGGTTATTCAATTACTTCCACTGGTGGGACAATAATCGTTCAAACACATGCTACTATACATGGTGCATTGCTCAAAACCGGTAGTACAATAAATGCTATATATCCAAGTATCGAATCAGCCATAGCTGCCGCATCCTCTGGACAAACAGTGCAAGTAACCAGTTCAATTAACTTATCAAATAATGTAACAGTTCCATCGGGTGTTACCTTATCAGTTAGTCCAGGAGCCACAATAACATTTGCTGCTGGCAAAAGGCTTAATATAGCGGGATCAGCTACTCTCACAGCAAACAATGCTACTTTTCAAGGTAATGGTACTGCCGGTTCTTGGTATGCACTTTATTTTTATACTAACAGTTCAGGTTCTTTTCAATCTTGTACAATTAAAGATGCACAAGCTGGTATTTATTGTGCTGGTGTAACCAATTTAACAATTTCAAATTCGAGGATAACCAATAATTCTTTATATGGACTTTCAATTGTAAGTTCTTCGACTCCTACAATCACTAATTGCTCAATTGATAATAATGGCACGGGTATTAGTTCTTCTTCTTCTCGGCCATTAATTTCCGGTTGTTCTTTTGAGTACAATACAAATTATGGTATTACAGCAAGTGGTATTAGTCAGACTGGGATACACCTGTTTTGGACTGATAATACGTGGACAGGCAATGGGTATGCAATATTCCTGAATAATGCTTCCCCCTATTTGCACCATAATCAGATATATAATAATTATCACAGTGTTCTTATTACTTCCAGTTATACAAATTTTGCTGATCCATCAGATGATTGGAAAGGCTATAATGAGATTACCTGTTCAGCTATACCACTTTTCAGAGCAGAAAATTATTCTTCTGTTTATGCAGGCTATGGACCTTCAGGAGGTGAAGATTCCGGAGGCTACAATAGTATTTTTGGAGGTGAATTACCTGACATAGAGGCTCACGACTATACAACCATTTACGCTTGTAATAATTATTTTGGAACTAATTTCCCACCTGCTGCGTGGACTACAAATAATTCAACAATTCTTGCTTGGTATCAATTAACTTCCGATCCAAATAATAGCGCTTGCTACCCTACTAAAAAACTGGCAAACTCAACTAACACTTATACTACTGAAGAAGAAAGTGAACTACCGGAAAAATACTTAGAAGCAATTTCCAGTGGATTTAAGAGTGATTTTTACACTGCAAAAAATCTATTGAAATCAATGATTGAAGATAAATTTGATAGCTTGCAAACACCATTAGCTCTTCTATCGTTTAATGATTTCGATGCTAAGGATAAAGATATCAATGGAACAAGAGCTGCTTTTTATTCTGATGATGTTTTAACGAGTGTCTATCAGAGAGAAAAAGAAGATCCATTAAGACCATTTGCACTGAGACTGCTTGCGAGAAATGCGGCACTTGAAGATAATGTAGAAAATATGATTGCCTATAACACAGAAATAATTGAGAATTATCCTAATTCTTCACACGAAGTGTCAGCGCTGTATGACATTGTAGATTATTATTATAAAATTGAGGAAGATGAAGTCACAGCAAATAAGTATTTAAAGAAAATGATTGAGGCATATCCGGATAATGATTTGACATTGTGTGCTAAAGTCAATCTTGGACTTACTTCATTTGCTTTAGAGAAAAGTGGAGGGACATCAATTGAACAAATACCGGATGCTTATTCCTTAGAAGATAACTTCCCGAATCCATTTAATCCAACAACTACAATTAGTTATTCGATACCAAATGATGAAAAAGTTGTTTTAAAAGTTTACGACATTATAGGAAGTGAAATAACAACTCTTGTAAATGAACAAAAGTCTGCCGGTAAATATGAGGTGAGCTTTGATGCAAGTTCTCTTTCAAGTGGTGTTTATATTTATAAGATCCAGGCTGGTAATTTTATAAGTTCTAAGAAGATGATCTTGCTAAAGTAATCTTTTTCTTTTTAGGAACGGTCAAAAGACCGTTCCTTATATTTAATATACTTAATAATTGTAGCCATCACAATCGCACGTAGAAGAAAAACAACCTTTCCTCTGCCCCCATTATCAAAACACCTTCCCCAAACATCAATATTGCTACTGCAAATATCAAATTAGCTACTGCCGTTATAAATATTCTTCCTGCTATCATCAAAACGCTTACTGCAATTAACAATATTCATCCTGCAACTTCCAAACTTGTCCCTGCAATCTTCAAAAACCCTGCTGCAATTATCAAATTCCTTACTGCCATTATAAAATTAGCTCCTGCAATTATGGTTTTAAGCTTAACCATTTCTGTAATTCTATCTATCAGCAAAAAACTATGTGAATCTTCATTGAACATTCATCATTTAACATTAAACCACAAAAAATGTATTCATCTATATTAACAGGCATAATTGAGACGTTTAAGCTTTAAGATATTTTGTTTAATTTAAGACAAACAAAACCTAAATTTTACTTATATGATGTATTACAAAAACCACAAAGAAAAATTAGAATTATTAAAATCAGGTAAGTTAAATCTGGTTGAGAATGTTGAACATTTTCTAAAAAACATTGAAACACAGAAAGATCTTAATGCTTTTAACTTTGTTTTCAATGATGAGGCTGTCTCCTCAGCCAAATCTATTAAAGAAAAAATAAAAAACAATTCAGCCGGCAAATTAGCAGGAATGGTTATCGCCATAAAAGATGTGCTTGCTTATAAAAATCACCCACTCACCTGCTCTTCTAAGATTTTAAATAATTTTACTTCGCTTTACACTGCAACTGCCGTACAAAAATTAATAGATGAAGATGCAATCATCATTGGTAAAACAAACTGCGATGAATTTGCAATGGGCTCATCAAATGAAAATTCTGCGTTTGGTAACGTTTTAAATCCTGTTGATAAAACAAGAGTACCCGGCGGTTCAAGTGGCGGTTCTGCAGCGGCTGTTGCCGCTGGTCTTTGTGATGTTGCCTTGGGAACAGATACCGGAGGTTCTATTCGTCAGCCTGCTGCATTCTGCGGAGTTTACGGTTTAAAACCAACTTATGCCAGGGTATCCCGTTTTGGTTTAACTGCTTTTGCATCTTCATTCGATACAATCGGACCATTTGCCAAAAATGTTGAGGATGATGCATTGATACTTGAAGTTATTTCAGGTAAAGATGAAAATGATTCGACATCTGTTAATAAAGAAATTCCCCCATACACTTCTTTATTAGATAATGGCAAAAAATTAAAAATTGGAATCCCGAAAGAATATTTTGCAGAAGGACTTGATGAAGAGATAAGAACAGCAATTCTAAATGTTATTGATGAATTAAAGCTTGAAGGTTACGAAGTAAAAGAAGTTTCGCTTCCAAAATCCGAGTATACAATAGCAACGTATTACATTTTAACAACTGCAGAGGCTTCATCCAATCTTGCAAGATTGGATGGCGCACGCTACGGATATAGAGCTAAAGAATATTCAAACCTTAGAGATATGTATCTTAACTCAAGATCAGAAGGATTTGGCAAAGAAGTTAAACGCAGAATTATGCTCGGCACTTATGTTTTATCTTCCGGTTACTACGATGCTTATTACAGAAAAGCACAAAAAGTAAGAAGATTAATCAAAGAAGATTTTGATAATGTTTTTTCGGAAGTTGATTTGTTAATTACACCGACAACTCCAACTGTTGCATTCAAACTTGGTGAAAAATCGGATGATCCGTTGCAAATGTATTTGAGCGATATTTATACAACCTCGGCAAATCTTGCGGGTATTCCTGGAATGAATGTTCCGATCGGTAAAAATTCCGAGAATATGCCGATAGGTATGCAAATTTTATCCCGGCAATTTGATGAAGAAAAAATATTTCAGTTAGCAAGTAAGATTCAAAATGAAATCACAAACTGAAGTAACTCTACGTGATTGGAATATAGCAGATTTTACTATTGTAAAAAATATTTTACTTACAACATGGAAAGACGCCTATTCCTTTATTCCTTTGAATGATATTCTCTCTCACTTCGAAAAATTTTACAGCGAAGATCACTTACTTGAAATATTGAATGATCCATTCTCGAAAGGAATAATTGCGGAAGTAAAATCAGTTCCTGCAGGCTGGATGAAATTATTTGAAGACAAGATAAACAAAAGATTATATGTTTCCTCGCTTTATGTTCTACCGGATTTTCAGGGATTTGGAATTGGTAAAAAACTGCTTAACGAATCATATCTAATAGCTACACAAAAAACTTACGATCGTGTGTGGCTTGGAGTAATGAAAGACAATGTAAAATCACTTGAATGGTATAAACATCTTGGATTTGTCTTTATTGAAGAAGAACCATTTAAGATGGGAGCAACAGAAGTTATGCACTTGATTGGATATAAAGTTATTTAATTTTTTTGGAAGTCATTTCGAAGGAGCCTCGACTGAGAAATCTTAAATGCCTAATAAACCAGATTTCTCCCTTCAGTCGAAATGACTTTCATGAGCATTTCAATATTTATCACTCAAAATTTATCTATATCCGAGATTTTCCTTATTTTTGTCCACTTAAATTTTACTTAGTAAAGGGATATTTATGGCAATTATTATCAATCGAAATACACGTCTTGTGGTACAGGGCATAACCGGTGGCGAAGGCTCCTTCCACACAACTCAAATGCTTGAGTACGGAACCAAAGTAGTAGCTGGCGTTACTCCCGGTAAAGGTGGAACAGATTTTCAGGGAGTTCCGGTTTTCAACACAGTTGAAGAAGCGGTAAAAATTCAAAAAGCAAACACATCCGTAATTTTTGTTCCACCCGCATTTGCTGCTGATGCAATTTTAGAAGCCGCTAATGCAGGAATAAAAAATATCATCTGCATCACTGAAGGAATTCCAACAAACGATATGTTAAAAGTTTACAACGATATCAAAGGAAAAGATGTTGTTTTGGTTGGTCCAAATTGCCCCGGTGTTATCACTCCCGGAATTGCTAAAGTTGGAATTATGCCTGGCTTCATCCATAAAAAAGGCAAAATCGGTGTTGTATCCCGCAGCGGCACTTTAACTTACGAAGCTGTAAAACAATTATCTGATGTTAAACTTGGTCAATCAACTTGCGTTGGTATTGGCGGCGACCCGATTATCGGATCAAGATTTATTGATATTATCAAAATGTTTAACGATGATCCCGACACAGATGGAATTGTAATGATTGGTGAAATTGGCGGAAACGCTGAAGAAGAAGCTGCCGAGTTCATCAAAAAGAGTGTAAAGAAGCCTGTAGTTGGATTTATTGCCGGAAGAACAGCGCCTCCCGGAAGAAGAATGGGACACGCAGGTGCAATTATTTCTGGTGGAAAAGGAACTGCTGTTGAAAAAATGGAAGCGATGGAGAAAGCGGGAATTTTAGTTGTTGAAAGTCCGGCTGAAATTGGTGTAACGATGTTAAAGGCAATTGAAAAACTTAGGGCAAAAAAACCTGTTGTAAAGAAAACTACCTCGCCTAAAAAAGTTGTTGTAACAAAACCGGTTAAAGTTGAAAAGACCAAGACGAAGAAAGATTCAGGGAAAAAGAAAGAAGACAAATTAAAAAAACATCATAAAAAATCAGATAAGAAAAAAAATAAAAAGAAATAGGAGTTCTACTTGAGTAACAAAACATTAGCAATAATTAAACCTGATGCAGTAAATGATAATCATATTGGCGAAATCATTTCGATGATAAACAAAGCAGGATTTAAAGTTAAAGCACTTAAGATGATAAAACTTTCTGTAGATGCCGCAAAAGCTTTTTATGAAATTCATAAAGACAAACCTTTCTATAGTGAATTAGTTGAATATATGACTTCAGGACCTTGTGTGCCGATTGCACTAGAAAAAGAAAACGCTGTAGAAGATTACAGAAAACTTATCGGCGCAACCAATCCAGCAAATGCTGCTGAAGGTACAGTAAGAAAACTTTATGCAAAAAGTGTTCAATACAATGCTGTTCACGGATCAGATTCTGATGAAAATGCGGCAAAGGAAATAGCATTTTTCTTTAGCAGCAAAGAGTTAATTGAAAACTATCCTGCTTAAATAAAATCCGGACTAAATTTAACAACCTCCTTAACAGGAGGTTGTTTTTTTTGATCTAAGGAGAATAAACGAAATTGAAATATTTAAACATTTTTTTTGCAACCCTTTCTATCTTATTAATCTCAACGAAAGTTGATGCACAAATAATCATAGGCGCTGATTTAATATTTTCAGAAAACTTAAATCTTATTAGCGGAAAAAGAGTTGGAGTTGTTTGTAATCATACTGCCCTGCTTTCTGATGGAACTCATTTAGTGGATGCATTACTTGGTCAAAAAGATGTAAAAGTAAATGCAATATTTACACCTGAACATGGCTTTAAAGGTGTTGCAGAAGCCGGAGAAGTTGTTGATTACAAAAACAATCTTTACAAAGATGTTCCAATTATTTCTCTATACGGTAAAGATCGCAAACCATCAGTAGAAATTTTAAAAGATGTTGATGTTTTAATTTTTGATATTCAGGATGTTGGTGCCAGATTTTACACTTACATCTCAACTATGTATTACGTTTTAGAAGCGGCAGGAGAAAATAATATTCCGGTTATTATACTTGATCGTCCAAATCCAATAGGCGGAACTTATGTGGATGGACAGGTGCTTGATGCAAAATTTAAATCATTTGTTGGAATCGCTCAAATCCCGATTACTCATGGCATGACTGTTGGAGAACTTGCAAAATATTTTGTTGGAGAAAAAATAATATCAAGCTGGAAAAATATTTCATTAAAAATTATCCAGTGCAAAAACTGGGAAAGAGAAATTCCAGAACAATTTTATAATAAATGGAATTCCCCTTCGCCAAATATTAATTCACTTGAAACAGCTTTGGTTTATCCGGGAATCTGTTTACTTGAAGGGACAAACATTTCTGAAGGAAGAGGGACGCAATTACCATTTCTACAATTTGGTGCACCTTTTATAAATTCCGTTGATGTAATAACTAAATTAAATTTGTTAAAAGTTGAAGGCGCGGAGTTACAGCCTGTAACATTCACTCCCGAAGATATTAGCGAAATGGCATCAAACCCTAAATTTAAAGATGAAGTATGCCATGGAATAAAGATTAAAATTACTGATCCCAACAAATTTGAATCAGTAAAATTTGGTGTAAAACTTATATATGTTCTTACTAAATTGTATGGAGATAAATTTAAGTTTAATGTTAGTTCTTTTGATCGATTAGCAGGGGGAGATGAATTAAGAAATCAATTATTAAATAAAATTGTCCCTGAAATGATTTTTGCCTCATGGCAAAAAGAACTAAATAAATTTTATAAAATAAGAAATCAATATTTACTTTATTAAGAGGAAAAAATGTTTAAACAACTTCTAACAATTATTGTTCTGGGATTTATTTTAATTAGTTGCGGGGAAAAGAATGATCAGCCCGAAAAAAAATTATCAGATAAAGAAAAATACACTTTCGATTCTACAGATGTTAAATCGGATGGAATAGACAATACAGGAAAACCTTTTTTAATTCAATATAAGTTACAAAAAGGAAACAGCCTTAAATATCGCTTAACTACTATATCTGATAATATCCAGAAAATAACTATTGATACTACTATCACAAGTAATGTTAATCAGAAGGTTGTTTACCTGCTTGATTTAAACGTAAAAGACGTTGATGAAGAAGGAACTACTGAAGTAGAAATGGTAATATCTTCTTTAAAACTTGATGCTTTGGCTAACGGACAGGTCTTTGGATTTGAAGCCGGTAAAGATAAAGATACGGCAAAGATTAAACAGTTTGCAGAGTTTGAGGCGCTGCATAACAATCCTTTTAGTGTAAGATTTAACAAAAAAGGAGAAGTGCTGGAAGTGTTTAGAGCTGATAAAATTTCCAATAAGTTTCTTCAATTACGCGGAGCTATAGATACAATTTCTACAGAAGATAAAAATTTGGTTAAACAGGATTTAATCAATAATGTTTTAAACCCATTAGTAACTCAAATTTTTAGAAAAGTTCCTGAAAAAGAAGTTTATAAAGATTCAACATGGGAAACGCAGCAAAAACCTATTGCTTTAATGGTTTATCAGATTAATTATATAAATAAATACAAAGTAGAAAGCGTAGAAAAATTAAAAGACGATCGCATTGCGGTTATTGATGCCGGAATTAGTTTTACATATTCGGGTCAATCAAATGTTAATCAAGGTAATGTTGCATATAGTTTCCAAAAACCAATTTCTACAGCAGAAGGTAAAATATTTTTCGATGTGGATAAAGGGATTCAAATTAAATCGCGCACAAAAACCAAACTTGAAATATCTTATACTATGGAAGCAAATACACCGAAAGGGAAACAAAAAGGGAAAAGAACAGATGTTGTAGGAAATACAAACATTCTGGAATTACTTTAAGAAGAACTCTTTTAATGTTTTTTAGGATACGATTTTATGCATGCTAAATCATGCTTTACATTAATAATCATGGTCAGTGTTTTATTTCTTTCTTGTAAAGGAGAGGATATCCCATTAACAACTGAAGATGGAAATGGTTCCATTAATGGAGTAGCAAAATTTTTAGATAATTCTATAGCTTCTTATGCTAAAATAGAGTTGCAAAGTAAGGTTTCTGGTAGATCAATATATTGTACTTGTGATAGACTTGGTAACTTTTCTTTTACATCTCTATATAAAGGAGAATATAGTTTGATATTCAGAAGTACTAATTACGATATAAACACTTCAAATATATATATAAACCTTGAACAAGATGAATTGATAACTAAGGATATCTATATTAAATACAATATGCTTGATGATTTTGTTGAAAAACAGATAAATGACGGGGTATTCTTTATTAAATTCCAACCGGATGGAGCTAAGCTAAACGGCAATTACGATTTAGTTGATTATTTAAGTGGTTATTATAGAAATAGTAGTTCTGATAATATAACTCTTAATGGCAAAATTTATAAAATTCCTCAAAAGTTGAACTGGAATGATTTATATTTTACCGCTGATTCTATACCATCCAATTTTGAATATTTGTTTGAAGTAACTGAGGAACCGTTAAAAAATAATAATCATGAAATCAGAATTTATGGGGATAATATCCCAGTTATTTTTTCCAATCCCTCAAACGGATTTGCGTTTGTAGTTAAACGGGATTCTATTGAAGCAAAATTAAAAATTCCTTGTGTAGATTTTAATAATAATGATTTCGGATTGAAAATATTTTATAAATGATTATTACAATTAAATCCGGTTTGATAAACAAACCGGATTTTCCAATTTATTTTTGTGCTGTAACAACAACTTTAATTCCTTCAACTCTTAAAACCTTAATCTTAGTTCCTTGATTTATATACTCGGATTCAGCTACAACATCAACCCTTTTTCCATCAATCTCCGCAGTGCCACCGGGACGAAGAGTTGTGTAGGCAATTCCTTCCTTACCGAGTAAATCTTTTTCGGATGGATAAGAGACAAATCCTTCATCAACTTTTTCTGATTGAGAAAGAACAAGTCTATTAAAAGCTCTGGATTTAGGTAAATACTTTGCCAAAACAAAAATTCCAATTAAGGCAAAAAGTATAGCCCCCGAAATTTGTATTATAGCTAATGAAACAGTTTCCATATCAACAAACGGTTTGCTCCCTAACAAAGACAAAAAGATAGAAGCAAATATCAATACGATTCCGGAAATTCCGGCAATGCCAAAACCGGGAATAATAAATATTTCAGCCAACAATAATCCTAATCCAATTACAAACATTAATATCTCAAGAACTGATGCAAGTTGAAGTATGTAAGATGAACCAAAAAATAAAGCAAGTGCAATCAAACCCGTTGTTCCGGCAACACCCCATCCGGGAGATTTAATTTCAGCCATCAATCCAAAAAAGCCAATCATAATAAGAATAGAGGATACAATTCCATTATTCAAAAACTTCACAACATCTTCAGCCCAGTTAGATGAACTTTTAACAATCTTTGCATTTTTAAGATTAAGATATTCCAGGGCTTGATCAAAAGTAGTTAAAACGGTATCAGCAATTTTATATTTAAGAGCTTCTTCGGATGTTAAGGTAACGAGCTGCGTGCTATCAACTAATCCTGGTATAACGACCCTTTCATCAACCATTCCTTCAGCAATTTTTGTTGGTCTTCCATTTCTTTCTGCCGTTGATCTCATCTCCGAACGCATATAAGATTGGTATTTTTCACCAACCTTTTGTCCCGCCTGATCAACAACTGTGGCAGCCCCAATAGAACTGCCGGGAACCATAATTATATTATTGCATGAAAGTGCAATTAAAGCTCCGGCAGAGATAGCGCGATTATTAATAAATGCAACGGTCTTAATTTTACTCGATAATATAGCATCCTTTATTTGAGTAGCCGCATCAACTCTACCGCCAAAAGTATTTACCTTAAATATTATTGCATCTGCATTTTCCGTTTCAGCTTCAGAAATAACCCTGCTTATGTATGGCGCCAAACCAAGATCGATTTCATCATCAATGTAGCCAACGTAAACAAGCTTTTGTTGTGCAAATGCGGTTATGGATAAAAGCAGAATAATTAAATATTTCATTTTTAATCTCAAATAAAATTTATAGAAAGGATTGAAAATTTTCTTTAATGAAAATAAAGAAAAACGGATTGATCGGAAAGAAGTATAAACCAGATATTTATTACTGAAGAATTATGTGCCCGAGCTTATCACGCTTTGTTTTTAAGTATTTCTCGTTATTGGTGTTAGGAGAAATTTCAATAGGAATACGTTCAACTATTTCAAGTCCGTAACCTTTTAATCCAATTACTTTTTTAGGATTATTTGTAAGTAAATTGATTTTACGAATTCCAAGGTCAAGTAAAATTTGTGCTCCAATTCCATAATCACGCAAATCAGCTTTAAAGCCAAGTTCTTCATTTGCTTCAACAGTATCTTTGCCTTCATCCTGCAAACGGTAAGCTTTAATTTTATTTTCAAGCCCGATTCCCCTTCCCTCCTGCCTCATATAAACTAAAGCACCTGATCCGTTCTGTTCAATCAGATCAAGAGCAAGATTAAGCTGATCGTGACAGTCGCATCTTAAAGAATGGAACACATCTCCTGTTAAACATTCAGAGTGCATACGAACAAGAAAAGGTTTTTCAGGATCGGGTTGACCTTTAATTAATGCAACCTGTTTTTTCTTATCCAAAAGATTTTTATAAAGATGAAGCCTGAATTTTCCGTGATCTGTAGGAAAGTCTATGTCAGTAATTTTTTCAATAAGGTTTTCATTTTTAATTCTATGCTGTATCAGCTCCTGAACAGTAACGATTTTAACATTAAACTTCTTGGCAATTTCAATCAGTTCCGGCACACGAGCCATCTCACCATTGTCTTTTAAAATTTCACATAGAACTCCTGCCGGATTTAAGTTTGCCAGTTTGCAAAGATCAACAGCAGCTTCTGTATGCCCGGCTCTTCTTAAAACTCCTTCTTCAAATGCGCGTAAAGGAAATATATGTCCCGGTTTAGCAAAATCTTCTGAGCCGGATTTTGGATCGATAAGTTTCTTAATAGTAAGTGCACGATCAGCAGCCGAGATTCCCGTTGTTGTTCCGTCAATTGCATCAACAGTAACGGTAAACTGCGTTCCGTGTAAAGCTGAGTTGGATTCGACCATTAAAGGAAGTTTTAATTCATCCAATCGTTTTCCATTTAAAGCAACGCACAACATTCCTTTGCCGTGCGTTACCATAAAATTTACTATATCGGGAGTGATATATTCCGCTGCACAAATAAAGTCGCCCTCATTCTCACGATCTTCATCATCAACAACAATAATCACTTTACCGTTTTTTATTTCATCAATTGCTTCAATTGCCGAACAAAACATAATAACCTTTAATCGATTTTATTTAACTACGTTCCCAATTGCTGAGCGCTCAATTTTCACTTTTACATTTGGGGCAATTTCTATAAGAGCAGTTTTTTCTTCAAGACCAATAATGGTTGCATGAACACCGCCGCTTGTTATAATTTTATCACCTTTTTCCAGGTTGGAAAGAAGTTTTTCCCTTTCTTTAGCTTTCTTCTGTTGCGGTCTGATAATCATAAAATAAAAAATTGCAAAAATTGCACCGAACATAATTAAAGTGCTTATTAAACTTCCGCCACCTGCATCTCCGCCTTGTGGTGCCATTGCTAATAATATATCCAATTTACTCTCCTTTTGATTTTAATTTTTAATTGATATTTCTGCTACAGTTTTATTTTTCCATTCAAAAAAATCGCCATTTACTATGTGCGTACGGGCTTGCGTTACAAGATCAAGATAAAAATATAAATTATGAATCGATGCAAGTTCAAGAGCTAATATTTCTTCGGCAATAAAAAGATGTCTTAAATATGCTCTTGTGTGATTTCTGCACGTATAACAATTACAATTTGAATCCAGAGGATTAAAATCATCTTTATATTTTGCGTTACGCATTGATAGTGTTCCATTCCAGGTAAACACATTTGCATTACGAGCATTTCTTGTCGGCATAACACAATCAAACATATCCACACCAAGTGCAATTGATTCCAGAATATTTTCGGGTTTTCCCACACCCATTAAATATCTCGGCCTATCCTCCGGCATAAAATCAGTTGTAAAATCTACAAGCTCATACATTTGTTCTGTCGGCTCACCAACAGCAAGACCGCCGATAGCATAACTATCAAAATATAATTTAAGCAAATCCTCCGCTGATTTTTCTCTAAGATCTTTATAGATGCTTCCTTGAATTATTCCAAACTGAAATTGTTTATGACCATACAAAGGATTGGAATTTTCAAAAGCTTCTTTATTAGAAATTGCCCAGTTACTTGTTAGTTCAACAGAGTTTTTTGCATAATCATATTCGCAAGGATAAGGCGCACATTCATCAAGCACCATCAAAATATCAGATCCAATACTTCTCTGGATTCCAATAACTTTTTCCGGAGTAAAAAAATGTTTAGAGCCATCCAGATGCGATCTGAATTCAACGCCGTCTGATTTTAGTTTACGCAATTCGGTTAAACTAAAAACCTGGTAACCTCCGCTATCAGTTAAAATTGGTTTTTGCCAATTCATAAACTTGTGAAGTCCACCTGCTGCTTCCAGAATTTCCGTGCCCGGTCTTAAATAAAGATGATAAGTATTTGAAAGAACAATCTGAGCTTTTATCTCATCAGCAAGATAGCTTTGATTTACCGCTTTTACAGTTCCCTGTGTTCCAACAGGCATAAAAATCGGAGTTTCAACTTTACCATGATCTGTTTCAAACCAACCAGCTCGAGCCTTACAATTATTATCTTTGGATTCAATATTAAGCTTTAACAAAATTCCTTTAACTCATCAAATTAGGTTACAAATTTAACCTAAATTATTGTTTATCCCAATTAAGAATTTGTGCGATAAGTTAAAGAAATTTATTCTTTTCTTTTTCAGTAGGGATTCTGCAAGCTTCCCTTTTGCCAAAAATCCGGTAACGATTTTTAGCAATTAAGTCATAAAAAAAATCTGTGAGGGTGTGAGGCAAAAATGAAAATACATTAATAATTTTAACCCAGCCTTTAAGATTTTTTGTGATTTCAAAAGCGGCGGAAGATTTTTTTAAGATGCTGCTTTGCGATATTAAAATAAATGAATCAAAGTCATCTTCCGGTAAGCTAAATTGTTTAAGAAGTTCCTTCCCTTTTTGGGATTGAAGTGCGGCAAATTTAAAATGGTTATCCTTATCTCTATCTAAAATAAAATTGACCCAATAATTGCAAAAGTTGCATATACCATCAAACAGGATGATTTTATACAATTTTTCATTCTGATTGATCATCTTTTTTTAAAGTAAGTTTTACAATATCAATCTTAACTTTGTTAGCTCTGATGATAAGAAATTTATAATTATCAATTGTAACTGTTTCGTTGGATTTAGGAATGTAGCCGAGTTTTTCGATAATAAATCCGGCAATGGTTTCATAATCACCGATAGGAAAATTTAAATCATATTTATCATTAATGTGATCAATTTCTACTTTGCCGCTTAAAATAAATGAGTCTTTAGAAACTTTTCTGCAAATAGTTTCTTCAATATCATACTCATCACTAATTTCACCAAACAATTCTTCAATTATATCTTCCATAGTTACAATTCCTGCTGTACCTCCAAACTCATCAACAACAACAGCAATAGAAACATTAGAATTAAGAAATTCATTTAAAATCTCTAAACTCTTTTTTGTCTCGGGATAAAATGGAATTTCACGAGTAGCACTTTTTATATCGGAAGGATTTGAGAACATATCTTTTGCTAAAATCACACCTTTGATATTATCAAGATTTTCTTCATATACAATCAGTTTTGAATATCCGGATTCGATAAACAGATTAACCGCATCTTTTATAGAACTACTTAATTCGATACCGGTAATTTCGGTTCTCGGTCGCATTGCTTCATAAACCTTTTGCTCGGTAAAATCAAAAACTTTTGTAATAATGTTACTTTCTTCTTTCTTAAATTTGCCTGCGCGGTGCCCTTCATCAATAAGAATAATAAAATCATCTTTATCAAAAAGACGGGTGATATTTTGGGCAGCTTCCTGTTTTTTTTCAGTAAGTAATTTTAATAATTGCTTTGTGATTTTAGTGAGCGGCGATATGATAAAAGAAATTATACGCAATGGTATGGAAAATATTAATATAAATGAATCGGCATCTTCCCTTGCAACAAATTTGGGAAGCAATTCTCCAAAAATTAAAGTTACGATAGTGATGGCAAATAATATTTCATATTCATTCCAACCCATATAATCAGCCAACAACACAGTTGCCAAAGATGCAAATGCAACATTTACAATATTGTTTCCGATGAGGATTGTTGAATAGAAATCCTGATTATCTTTTACAAAATGATATGCGGATTGAGCAGCAAAATTTTTTTTCCGCGCTTTAACTTCAATCTTTAATTTGTTGGATACAATAAAAGCAAGTTCGGTGCTGGAAAAAAAAGCACTTAATAACAAAAGGATAACAAGTATTATTAAATTTTCAACCATCAAATCACTCTGATTAAATAATCACTCAGTAAGTATTTGTTCCAATTAAGCTTGATCATATAAACTTATAAACAATAAGAACTGTTGTTGCTATATAAAGTATGATTGTTAAAATCATTGGGATATCCGAAAGCATAACCTGTGTTGTATTTTCACCTTTTTGATTTAAGTATTCCAAATACATATATCTAAAAATTCCAAACACAACAAAAGGTGTTGTGTAAATAAGGTTTTCAGTCCGGAATATTGAAACAGTTCTTGGAGAAACCGTATAAAGCGCATAACAAATAATTACACCTGCTGCGGCAACAGTAGCCATTTGATTTGTGAAAGTAATTGAATATTCCGATAAAACTTTTCTTGTCGAAACTTTTTCAATATTTGCAACTTGTTCTAATTCTGAATGCCTTTTCATTACACCAAGGAAAAGTGAAATGAACATTGTGGTTAATATTAACCAGCTGGAAACAGGAACATTAATTATCGCAGCCCCGCCTAAAACACGGATTGTAAATCCGGCGGCGATACTAAAGACATCAAGTATAACAATCTGCTTAAAGTAAAGCGAATAAAAAATATTGAGTATTATAAATGTTAATAAATAAAATTTGAAATTTGTGTTTGTGTATATAAATAGGACTAATAAAATCACTAATATTATTCCCGCTGTAAAGATTGCAGTTTGTTTTTTTATTTTCCCGGAAGGCAAAGGTCTAAATTTCTTTGTCGGATGAACTGAATCAGCTTTAATATCAATTATATCATTGATTATATAAATGAAGCTTGAAGCCAAACTAAATAAAAGAAAAGCAAAGAAGGATGCTATAAGATAATTTTCATCAAACAAATGAAGTGAAAATAACAACGGAACAAAAACAAATAAATTTTTTATCCATTGCGGAATACGTAAAAGTTGTAAATAATCTTTGATCATTAGAACACCGATATTTCTGTGTAAGTACCGAACACCTCTTTAAGTTCTCCAACCATTTCACCAAGAGTTACATAATTTTGAGCAGCTTTTAAAAATACGGGCATAAGATTAGTACCATCAATAGCCGCTTTTTTTATTTCTAACAAACTTTGCTCAACAGCTTTCTGATTACGGCTTTGCTTTAATTCTGCTAATCTTTTTACTTGCTGAATCTGCACATCTTTGGATATTGTTAAAATTGGGATTGTTACTTTTTCATTTTCTTCAACAAACTCATTAACGCCTACAATAAATTTTTCTTTCCTTTCCACTTCTTTCTGATAACGATAAGCTGCATCGGCGATTTCTTTTTGAAAGTATCCTGTTTCAATTGCAGCTACAACTCCGCCAATTGCATCAACCTGATCAAAAATTTCATTAGCTTCTTTTTCCATTTTATCAGTTAAAGCTTCAACAAAATAACTTCCGCCAAGCGGATCCACAGTATTAATTACACCTGTTTCATACGCAATTAATTGTTGAGTTCTTAAAGCAATCTTTACTGCTTTTTCACTTGGTAATGCTAAAGTTTCATCCATTGAATTTGTATGGAGAGATTGAGTGCCGCCAAGTACGCCGGCTAAAGCCTGAAATGCTGTCCTGACAATATTATTCTCAGGCTGCTGCGCTGTTAGTGTGCAACCGGCAGTTTGTGTATGAAATCTTAACCACCATGAACGAGGATTTTTTGCGCCATATCGTTCCTTCATTCGCTTTGCATAAATTTTTCTTGCAGCTCTAAACTTTGCTATCTCTTCAAAAAAATCCAGGTGTGAATTGAAGAAGAATGAAATGCGTGGGGCAAAATCATCTACATTCATTCCCCTTTCTATACAGGCTTCAATGTATGCAAATCCATCTGCGAGCGTAAAAGCTAATTCCTGAACTGCAGTTGAACCAGCTTCTCTTATATGGTATCCGCTAACTGAAACAGGATTCCATTGAGGAACTTCATTTTTGCAATATTCAATCATATCCACAATAATGCGCATTGATGGAGTTGGAGGATAAATAAATTCTTTTTGTGCGATGTATTCCTTCAAAATATCGTTTTGTAAAGTACCGCGTAGTTTTTCAAACGCTACTCCCTGTTTTTGAGCAACTGCAAGATAAAAAGCAAAAATCATTGCCGCCGGTGAATTTATTGTCATCGATGTTGAAACCTTATCCAAAGGAATCTTATCAAATAAAATTTCCATATCCTTTAAAGAAGAAATTGCAACTCCGCATATTCCAACTTCACCGTCACTTAAAGGAGCATCTGCATCCCATCCCATTAGCGTAGGAAGATCAAAAGCAACTGACAAACCTGTTTGACCATGATTGAGTAAATAGTGAAATCTTTGATTTGTATCTTCGGGAGTTCCGAAACCTGCAAATTGTCGCATCGTCCAGATTTTTCCTCGATAGCCGTTTGCGTGAATTCCTCTTGTGTAAGGATATTCACCCGGAAAACCAATTTCACTTAAGTAGTTTATATTTTCAATATCATCAGGTCCATAAAAAAGATTAATATCCTGCCCGCTAACAGTTGTAAATTTCATCCCGGTTGACTTTACAGACATAACTTTTTTATCAAAATCTTTTCTTTGCTCTATATATTCTGAATCCTTCATATGCTTCCTTTTTTTCTTATTGAAGATAACATTCTTCTTTTATAATGACTAAGTTCTGCCAAATCTTCTATCAAATTCTTCCAAAGAAATTTTTATAACAATCGGTCTGCCGTGTGGACAAACATACGGCATTGAAGTAGCAAATAATTGATTGATTAACAGATGCATTTCTTTTTCAGATAACTTATCTCCTGCTTTAATTGCTGCTTTACAGGAATATGATTTTGCAATATTATCTTTCTCTTCTAATTTTTCCACTGTCTGATTATTAATATATTCAGAAATAAAATCTCTCAAAAGTTTTTCTTCCGAACCGCTTTTAATATCATCGGGAACACCTTCAATCATAACGTAGCTTTTTGGCAAATACTTTAACTTAAATCCTATTTTTGTTATCATAGGATCAAGTTCCTTTAATATCTGGTAACTTGCTAAATCAAATTGGATTTTAATTGGAAAAAGAAGCTGCTGTGTAAAAGGCATATTTGCTTCTAAACGTGATAACGCTTTCTCATATAAAATTCTTTCATGGGCAACATGCTGATCAATAATCATTAGTCCGCTTTTAATTTGCGAAAGGATATATTTATTGTGAAGCTGAATTATAAAAGTCGTTTCTGTTTCAGTAGAAGCTGTTCTTTCTATTGGCTTTACAGCATTCACTTCGCCTGAACTATAATGATCAAGAGAGTTCCCATCAGGAATTATGTTTTTAGTCAGAGAGCCAAAAACCATATCAATTTCTGCATCGCTAACCGGAGTGCTTTCCCTTTTCTCTCTTCCGCTAAATACAGGTCGATCAGAAAAATCATTTTGTTTAACTGAAGTAAAAGGATTAAACGAAAGTTTTTCACCCTGGTCAGAAGATGTTTCAAAAGCCATAGTAGGAACCAGATCAAAAGTTCCGATACTTTTTTTAATTACCGCAAGAACAAAATTGTAAATGTCTTTTTCGTCATCAAATTTAACTTCCAATTTTGAAGGGTGAATGTTGACATCAACTTTTGAAGGATTGATCGTTAAAAATAAAATAAAGAAAGGATAATCGCCTTTCTCAAGAATATTTTCAAATGCTGAAAAAACAGCGTGGTTTATATTTTTATTAATAACATATCGATTATTTAAAAACAAAAACTGCTCGCCTTTACTTTTCTTAAAAATAGACGGCTTACCGATAAATCCGGTTAACGATAAATAATCTGTAACTTCACTAACTGGAATAAGTGCTTCGATCATATTATCAGCAAATATTTGTTGAACCCTTTTTTCAAGCGATCCACTATTATAATCAAACACAAGATTATCTGAATTAAAAAACTTAAACGATATTTCAGGATGAGCTAATGATATTCTGTTAAACGTATCAATGATATGTTTCAATTCCGTAGAATCTGATTTTAAAAATTTTCTTCTGGCAGGAATGTTATAAAAAATATTTTTAACGGAAATGCAAGTTCCTTTTGAAGTTGAAATTTTTTCCGTGGTTATTTCATTTTCACTTTCAATTTTGAGCAAAGTGCCAATTTCGCTTTCTCTAATTTCAGTTCTGATATCAAGCTGACTAACCGCTGCAATTGAACTTAGCGCTTCGCCGCGGAAACCTAAAGTTTTAATTGATTCAAGATCTTCCATCGATGAGATTTTGCTTGTTGCATGTTTTTGAATACAAAGCATAGCTTCTTCTTCAGTCATGCCGGTACCGTTATCACAAACCTGGATCAAAGATTTGCCAGCCTGTTTAACTATTAACTCTATAGAAGTAGCATTTGCATCAACGGAGTTTTCTAAAAGTTCTTTAACAACTGATTCAGGTCTCTGAACAACTTCTCCCGCAGCAATTTTACTCGCAAGATTATCAGGTAATATTTTAATTCTGGATGTCATTATTTCCTTCTTACATATCTAAATATTTCGAACAATTCGTGATCTCCAATCTCTGTTACATCCCACTCACTTTTGTTGAATTCAGGAAATTTCACATCTCCCTCAGCTTCAAATTTCATATATGTGATTATCATTTCATCAACAATATGAATTGATTGCTTATAAATTTCACCACCACCGATAATAAATATTTTTTCCTGTTTTAATGATCTGCAAAATTCAATCGCCTGCTCCAAAGATGATTTTATGATCACATCATCATAAGTAGTTTTATATGTTTTATTTCTGCTGACAACAATGTTTAATCTGCCTTTAAGTGGTTTGCCAAGAGTCTCAAAAGTTTTTCTGCCCATAATGATTGGGAAACCATGCGTTGTGTTCTTAAAATGCTGAAACTCTTCCTTAACGTGCCACAACATTTGACCGCTTGATTTACCAATAATTCCGTTTTGTGCAATAGCAACAATTAAACTTATTATCAAACAGCAACCTCAAATTTAATTTTATCATGATGTTTATAATCAATCAATTCAAAATCTTCAAAACTTAACTGATCAATTGGCTTCTTAGCAATCGTAAGTTTTGGCAAAGGTAATGGTTCACGCAATAGTTGTTGTTTCAATCCCTCAAGATGATCATATTTTTCCATTGGTGACCCTTTTTCTGCATGGTAAATATGAGCATCAATTATTGTATGAGCAAAATATCCCAGCTTTAAATTTGTTTCCTGTGCGATAATCTGTGTTAACAGTGAATACGCACCAAGATTAAATGGAATACCAAGAGCGATATCACCGGAACGTTGAGTTAAATGACAATTAAGTTTTCCGCCGTTTACATTGAAAGCAAAAGTGTAATGGCAAGGAGGCAATTTACTGATTACAGCATTTGCAGGATGCCAGGCTGATATTACAAGTCTTCTTGAGTCTGGATTTGTTTTTATCTCATTAATCACCCAGCCAACTTGATCAAATGTTAATGAGCCATTGACTTCCCTTCTGACAAATGGATGACTTTCATCAACATAAACTTCTCCATCAAGAACTGCATTATTTTCAGGAACCGGGTATCTTCTCCAAAAACGACCGTATGCAGTTTGCAATCTTCCGTCTTTATCTGCCCACGCATCCCAAATTTTTGTGTGCACTCTTAAATTTTTGATATGATTTTCGCCAGATAAATACCACAATACTTCACGCAACAAAGATTTCCACTCAACTTTTTTTGTGGTTAAAAGAGGGAACCCTTTTTGTAAATCGACTCTGTAAAATGCACCGAAGTAAGATATCGTATCTACACCGGTTCTGGATTTTTTATGTGTCCCTTCATCAATTACTAATTTAACCAGATCAAGATATTCCTTCATTATATAATCCTGTATTTTCTAAGAATAGTTAATAATTTTGGAGGAAATTTACAAAAAAATGCCGAACTGGTGAAAGTCTATTTAATAAGTTGATTTATGACCAATTCAGTAGCTTTTACCAAACCTGATCGAAAATTGTCTATGGATTCCTTTTTATCCTTAAAAAAACTTGTTAAACTTATTACAAAAACATTTTCGGTCAGTTTCATGGTTTCAGGTAAATTGGCTGAACCACAAATAATAAAAATGGGAATATTTTTGTCTCTAAACATTTTTAGAATTACCCCAACTCCTTTACCCTCAAATGATTGAAAATCCAAACTACCCTCACCGGTAATAACTGCATCAATTTTATCGATATCTAAATCATGCATTAAGTAGTGCGTTATAAAATATTCTGCGGAAATAATTTCAGCATCAAAAAAAAGATTTAATCCAGCAGCTAATCCTCCTCCGGCACCGTTTAATTTACTCTTATTAATAAAGTTACGGTCTTTTGAGAATATATCTATAACCTTTTCAATCCCCATTTTAATTAAAACGAGGTCTTCCTCAGAGGCACCTTTTTGTTTCCCGAAAATTTCAATTGCACCCGGACTGCCTAATAATTCTGTTCCGACATCGACAATACATTTTATTTTAAAAGCTAATTCTTTTTTTCTGAATGAATAAGAAACAACTTCCATAAAGTTTTTGGGAATTGGAGCCAGTTCATTACCAAGTTTATCATAAAGTTCGAGTCCAAGTTGGGAGCAAACCCCTACTCCAAAATCAATTGTTGCAGTTCCACCAACTCCAAGAAAGACTTCTTTAACATCAATTTTCTTATTTAGGATGTCTTCATTTATCATTAAAAGCAGTTTGCCTAAGCCCTCGGAATTTATATTTAAAGGATTTAATTCATTTTCGGGGATTACTTTTAGTCCAAATAACTCAGCAGACTCTATCAAAATTGCATTCGAATTCTCATCCAAAAGCACCATATATTCGTTGAGTTTATCTCTATAATTATCTTTAATTAAATATGTTATAGATTTTATCTTACTCATATATTTGTATGAGCTCAAAAAACCATCACCACCATCTGAAAGTGGTTTTAGTTTAATATTAAATCCAGATTGACGAAGGAGAACGCTATTAATTATCTCAGAAATTGATACAGAATCAGCGCATTCCTTAAAACTATTGGGAGCAACCAGAATATTCATTACCATTCTAAAGTTTTTATAAAATTGTTAAATCTATCCAGAAGATATTCAGCAGTTAGACCTCCTTCCTTAGAGTAATCACATTTTTTGGGATTTATTGGACATTGAGTATCGCAATATTTTTTTGAGGGTAAAACAATTTCAGACTTGTTACCAAGTGGCCCCCAAAGCTTAGGGGAGCAAGCCGTGAGCGGACAGAATAGAGATAATGTAGGAATTCCTAAAGAAGCAACAATATGCATTGGTCCGGTACTATTGGAGATTAACAAATCCAAAGTAGATAAATTAATAATCGAAGATCTTAAATCATTATTTCTGTTTGGGTAATCAATGTTTGGAATATTATCGATTATACCAGGTACATCTTTATCCATGATCAAAATTTTGTATTTGTTTTGCACAAGTAATAATAATACCAGTTTTTTATACTCTTCCGTTTTTAAATTGGGAGCCGAATTCCCAGAGCTGATATTTATTCCTATCAATTTTTTATAATTACCTATCAAATTTTTTCTAATCACCAAGGCTCTTCCCTTTTCATCTTCCGATAAGAATATTTCAGGAGTTATATCGGTTACATTTATTCCAATTTTTCTAACCATATCCAAACAATAATCCGCTTCATGTCTCAGTAGTTTGTATTTTTTTCTGTTTACATATTTTGTAAACGTTAAAAACTGAAATAACCTGTGCCCCACCCCAATTCGATAAGTAATTCCGGCAAAAAAAAGAACGTAGTTTAATTTTTTATTAGGTAATAACATTAAGGCATAATTAAATCTTAATGCTTTTATTTCTTTAACCAAATCCCAGAACTTTTTTTCGATCAGGTTATCATTATCAAATGTTATTATGGAATCCACATAAGGATTATTGTCATAAATATCTTTAGTATAATTTTTAACCAAAATTGTAATAAAACTATCGGGATATTTTTTTTTAATTTCACGTGGAAGCGGGGTGGAGAGAACCACATCACCTATGCGATCTATTCTGGCAATTAAGAATCTTGGTCCCTTCATAGTTTATTTTACTTTGTTTTTTAATTCCCACATTTTCATTTGCATCTGCAACTTGGTAACAGCGTGCATTAAAGATATCATCAATCCATGTTTCCCATCTCTAAATCCGCTTTTCAAAAAATAATGTCGAAAAAAAGCTATAAACGGATAAAACACAATAGAAATATATGTTACTTTTTTACGTTCATATTTTTCATTAGCCTCTAATGTTGAGTACTCATTAATTTTTTTAAATCCATCTTTAAGATTTAAGTATGAATAATGTAAAATAGAATTTTTTAATGTTGAAATTATGCCGTCAACAATAAATCCCTCGTGAACTAACCTGGAATTAAGTTTTGTTTTTGATTTCCTGAATAATCTGAGCTGGTAATCATTTCCCCATCCGCAAGTAGTAATTTTTTTACCTAAAAAATAATTTTCACGATGTATCTTAAATGCCGCAATATCATATGCATTGAGATTCAAATTCATAATTTCGTCAGAGAGCCTGGTTGTTACTCTTTCATCCGCATCCAAGCTTAATATCCATTCATTGGATGCTAAATTAAGTGCATAAGATTTTTGTGGTGCATAGCCTTCCCATTTTCTAACATATACTTTTTCAGTAAACTCCTTGGCAAGCTTGACTGTCGAGTCTGTGCTTTTGGAATCAACAACAATTATTTCATCAGCCCAGCTTACACTTTTTAAGCAATCGCTGATATTTTTTTCTTCATTTCCTGTAATTATGATTACAGATATTTTATTTTGCATTAGCATTAGTTTTGTTTTTCTAATTTATGGTCAAATTTAATAAAATAAAGAGTAAAATTTCTTGAAATCAAAACGAATTAGCATTATAACCAGCGGACACCCCCCTTTTGATGACCGAATATTCTGGAAATTTGGAAATTCGCTGATTGAAACCGGATTCGAGGTTTCTATTATTTGTTCGACTAAAAATATAAATGAGAATATTAACGAAATAAGTATTATTGGTTTTGATGGATCAGGTAAAAAAGCAAAAGAAAAAATAACTCAGCTGACTACTTTAATTGGATCTGTAAAACCTGATCTTATAATATGTGAAGAAATGCTTCCAACTTTTGCAGCTATTAATTACCGGCGGAAAAATAAAAAAGTAAAAATCATATTAGATGTTACTGAATGGTATCCTGAAAACGTTGCCTTTAAGTTAACCGGACTAAAAAGATGGATCAAATATCTTCAGTTGTTTTTGCCATATATTTTTACATTAAATCAGGTTGATCACTTAATAGTTGGAGAAATCACCAAGCTTAAAAGATATAACTTTATATCTCCATTTATACCAAAATCCATTATAGGTTATTATCCGGTTTTAAAATACTTTAATTACAAACAACCGGAGATATCAAGTAAAGAAATTATTTTTGGTTATGCAGGAGTTGTAACGTTTGAACGGGGAATTTTAAATGTTTTAAATACCTGCATTTCTGTTTCATCAAAGTATCCGAATAAAAAGATTAAACTTTTAGTTTTCGGCAAGTTTACTTATCAGGTAGAAGAAGCTTATTTCAAACAAAAAATATCTCTTCAAAATCAGATAGAGGTTGAATTCGCTGATTGGACAAGCTATGATAAAATGAGTCCGATAATTGAAAAAATGGATATATGCTTTGATTTGCGCAAAAGAAATTTTATTTATAATAACTCATTACCCATCAAAATATTCGAGTATATGGCTTGTGGAAAACCATTTATCTTCTCTGAAATTGATCCGATAAAAAAAGAACTTGCCTACATTAATTACGGATTTTTAGTAGATCCTGATAATGAGACTAATATTGTTGAAACCGTTAAATATTATTTAGATAACCCGGAAATTGCTAAACTACATTCAATGAATGCAAGAAAAGTAATTGAGAATAATTTTAATTGGGAAAGTGAATCAAAAAAATTATTGAAAATAGTAAATCAACTTTTAGTTTGAAATGATACCTTTATCACGGTATAACTTCATTAAATTTTCGTTTACATTTTTGAAACCATGATATTTTTCAACCCAAGTAATTCCTTTTTTACCAAGATCAACTCTTATCCTTTCGTTATCAATTAATTCAATTAAAGAGTTATATAATTCATCAAAATTGTTTGAAACAACAAATGGATTTTCCGGAAGCCATTCAGCGTATTCTTTAGTCATATTTGTAATTGTGGGAATACCCATTGCAAGGGTCTCGAGTCCCGCCTTACCATAACCTGTTCCGCCCATCGTTCCGCCAACCTGATCAATAGAAATATCACATTTACTTTTTATTTCCAGCAATTCTTTTCTGTTAATATTTTCCATTATCAAAAATTCAATGTTTCTTTCTTTTTTAATTTTATCAATTACGGATATTATAAACTCCGTACCTTTGTACTTTCTGTTTGTGGGTGAGTGGACAATTTTAATTGATTTGCTGGTGCGCTCTTTTTTGGATGGTAACTCTGATGAATCATAGGGATAAAAAATATAATTCAGATCTTTTTTCAAAGCCAGATGGTCAAATTCGCTTGTTAAATTAAGATCGGACATTTCATCAAGTTCTTTTATCAATCCACGGATTCTTAAATCACTTCCGTAATAACAACAAACTATTTTTTTTCCAAGTTTCTTCCATTTCTTTGCCTGATGTGCATCCCGATAAAAATCCAGTCCGCCGTCATAGTGAATAATATCAAATCCATTCAAACCAAAATCCGAAATTGCGTTTTCAATTTTAGGTTGAATTAAGGCATCATATGTTTTGTAATAAAATTTTTCAAAAATATTACGTGGTTCAAAGTAATGAACGGAATCTAAGTTTTTTCCCTCAAGTGATTGAACCTTTTTAAACCTTAGCTTCTTCGCCAAAGCCTGGTTGGGTAGTGGAAGTTTCAAACAAATATCTTCCGGAAAAACTCTTTCGTTTTTATGAAGAGTAATAATTCTTGAATAGTCTCCACACTCATTATGCATCTGATAAAAATCATACGGAACACCGGCAAAATTAAGCGGAGCGATGTGAAGAATTTTTAACATCAAAAATCTTTATAAAAAGTATCTCTAAAAATTCCTCGCGCACCAAAATTTTCTTTAAATCTTCCAAGCCCCCAATTTGGTTCCATTATAACCGTAAAGATTCCAAAATCCAAAAATTTAAATCCTTCGGTCTGATATCTTTTCATAATTTCATAAAATAATAAATTAACCGGACGATATTCCTGGTATGCTTCATCATGACTGATATAAAATGCAAGAACAACATTTTTATTAACAGAAAAATTACATACACCCGCAATCATTTTATTATTAAGAAACGCTCCCCACAATCTAATCTTGGATGGGAAAAGACTTTTAACTTTTTTTAACTCGTCTAAAGTGTGTGCCGGATTTACACCATGTCTTAGCTTTAAGTTCTTCTTTAATATTTCATAGTACTCGTCAAACCGCTCTGTTTCAACAATCTCGACGCCTTTTTTCAAAGCTTTTTTTGTTGCTGTTCTAGCTTCGGCGCGAAAAGTATTCAGAAGTTGGTCAGGTTCAAAATCCAATTGTACAATGCTCGATACTTCCCTTTTTAGATATTGGAAACCATTGCGTACCAACGCAAAATCAATATAGTTGGAATATTTTGTTTGATAGATTATTGGTGGAAGTGTGACTTGAATTCTATCGGCTTTTAGATTTTTACTATGCTCTAAAAGCATATCAACCATGTCGTGAGCTTCTTTAAAATTTAACTCTGACTTATAAACAAACCCGCCGTATGAAGCGCCCGGATGAGATGACAATATTTTCTTTCCATCTCTTTCAATTAATGCAGCAGTAAAAACAGAATTAAGTTTACCGTCTTTTGTTACAAAAATTGATTTGTCTTTGAACTTATCTTTATCATGATAGGAAAGGAATTTTCTTTTGCTAAAGATTGTACCGTTATCAGAATCTTCGACAAAATTATCCCATTCTTCTGAAGTAATTTTTTTACCATCAAATTGAAAATATTCTAACATAATGTTTTTGATAATATGAATAATTTTTATTATATGAAAAATAAATGTATCCAAATAGATATGAAACAAAAAACCCAACCCCTTTTGTAGGAATTGGGTTACTTAAACCTTAAGCCTTCTTAACCTAAAACTTAAACTGTAGTGAAAACAAATTTGCATTACCCAATCCTAATGAAAATGGAAGGAATGCATAATCAAACTTTAAGCTGCCCCATATCAAACCAATACCTGCCGTAAAATCACGACTGTCATATCCGGTTTGATAACCTGCACGGGCTGCTAATAATTTTTTATATAAAACTTCACCTCCAAAATTGAAATGAGTTTCATTTGGGGTAAAATAATTCTGATATTCACCACCAACAGTAATGTCAAATTCAGAATCATTTAAATTAGTTGTATATGCTCCTCCCAATCTTAACTCGGTTGGAAGCTTTGTTGATTCAAATCTAAAAGCATTCATTGAGCCAATATTTTTTATTGCTGCAGAAACAGTTAAGCCTTTTACAGGCGTCAGGTAATTAGCTCCAAAATCAATTCCGTAACCTGAAGCTTCATCATTTAACAATCCTTCATATAAATATTTAACTGTCGTACCAAAAGAAATTTCATCGGTTATAAAAAATCCGGTGGATAAACTGCCAAAGAAATAATTAGCATCAAATTTTGAAATTGGGTCACCCGGAATTTCCCTATATTCTATTCCATTTACAGACGAAACATTGAAACCCACTGCAAAAGGGATATCCCATAATTCTGTTTTTACACCTATCACTTCGCTGCTTACATCCTGCACCCATTCATTGTGCATAAACATCACTTCGGATTTATCTGTTGATGCTAATTTTGCGGGATTGTAAAACAATGCCGTAAGGTCGTTTGAAAGGACTGTGCCTGCATCGCCCATTGCAATGTTGCGCGCGCCGTAACCGAATTTAAGAAATGATAACCCGGTGCCTCCTGCTTGCGCATTAACAAAAACATTTATAGTTAGAATAAGACTAATTGATAAAAGAATTTTTTTCATTATTAACTCTTATTAGAAATTAATATTTAATCCGATAATATGTCGATCTGATGATGAATATTGCTCAACCATAAAAGCATAATCAACGGAGAGCGTATAATTATCAAAACTTTTTGCATAAGAAAATCCAAGAGATGGTTTGAATGCTGCATCAATATTACTCAAGTTGAATTGATCGATCCCACCTCGTAAAAATAACCCGTCAAAAATATTGTATTCAGCACCCAAACGTAAAATATCTGTACCGGCATTGCTGTTTTCAAATTCAATTGCAGTAAGGAGTTTTATTTCAGGATTATAATAACTAACACCTATCTTCTTTAATAACGGAAATTCATCCGTAGTTGTTAATCCCTGTATATCATAAATAGGACTTGTATCCCATTCATATTTGCTATTCAAATCAGATAACATTAAGGATACATTCCAGTTATCATTTACTTTGTATAATGCACCAATGTCCAATCCAAATCCGTTTGAAGAAATTTCTTCATAAAGTTTGTAGTAATAAAATTTTACTGCAATACCAATTGATAATTTTCTTGAAAACCTATTGGCAACACTCAAGAAAAATTGATTTTCTGAAGTAGAAAGTTCACCTGTTTTTAAACCATTATTATCTCTTCCATCTATTTTGCTTACTCCTGAATTTATAATTCCTGCGCTGATGCCGGCAGTTCCTTTTGGTTGTTTATTTTCATCAGTATCCTTTTTAGAATAAAAATCAAATTTTCTTGTAAAGCTTAAAAAGTTTAATGATCGATCCAATGAAAGGAATGAGTATCCGGCTAGAAATGAATTATTTTCCTGAAAAGGAGTTACTGCCGGGTTATAGTACGAAACCAAATTCCCTTGTGTAACAGAAGACATAGCATTTCCCATACCTATTCCACGTGCACCAAATCCTATTCTGCTAAAGGCTCCGGGTTTTGTGTTTATTTCAACAAATTTTGGTTGTGCATTAATATAAATTGAAAATAGAAACAATGCGATGGCGATTAAAGTGATTTTATTTTTCATTGTATCACCAAAATCTTTCCGTAGATAGGATCTTTATCGTCAACATCTATCCGATAGAAATAGACTCCGTTTGGGATATAATTACCATTATCGTCTCTCCCATCCCAAAATTCAGGTGCGCTTCCTAAATCTCTATTTCTGGTTACATTTTGAAGTATAGTTCTTACATAATTAAATCCGAAATCAAAAATTCTTATTGTAACATTGGCATCACTTCCGCCGGTACTAAATTTAATTTTCAGTTGTTCCTGTCTTGGAGAAAATGGATTTGGATAACAATAAGTTTCATCTACTGATCCAATAGATTGCGAGGCTAAAAATATTTTCCAGTCGCCTTCCCAAACTGTCCCGGAAGTTTCATTCAGTCTGACTAATCCATCATCAGAGCCAAGCCAGATATTGTTATAATTTGAGGAAGCACAATAGAAAGTATTTGTCTTTAAAGTAAACTTTGATTCAGAATCTATAATTGAATTTGGAAGTATCCAGGTTGCGCCATTATCAGTAGAACGAAAAACCCCTTCATCTGTAGGAACCATAACATCTGCATTTTTAAAACCAAAATTATGCGGGCGTTCATCTCTTAAAAAAGTACGCCAGGTTTGTCCACCATCAGAAGAAGAACTTACGCCATAAAATTCGGATTGATCTTCCGCTTTCCAGGTTGATGCCCAAACTGTATTAGATAGAGAATCATATCCAAGTGCTGTTATAAAATTTCCGCTAATTGGTTCATCCTGGTTTTGTGCATTAAATTTAGTCCAGCTTGTTCCTCCATCGATTGTTTTATTTATACCATTTGCTGTTCCCACATAAAGTGTATTATTATCTGCAGTTACCACAGAAAAAACTCTATGGTTTAGATTTCCCTGCCCGCAATAATTCCCTTCAGCAGGAGATAAACAAAAATTTAATGTATCGTTTGGCGATATAGAATTTAAGTTATCAGGCGGCAGGACTACTCTTTGCCACTTTGTATTCTGATTTTCAATCAAACTATTTATATCAGCTTTCCTTAACCCTCCCGCAAAAGTCGCAATCCAAATTGTGTTTGGAGTAAAAGCTATATCATAAACAAGATTTTGAATTGTTACAGTAACCGGCAAAGTTTTTATTTGATTTATTCCGTATTGTTTTACTGTATCTGTTTCCGAATCTAAAGGTTGTGGAATACTTGTCCAGCTAACACCCATATTAGAAGTATATTTTAATCCGGTACCATCAGGCAATGTTTCTCCTCCGGTAACTTCAGTGGATTTAGCAGTGGCACACCAAAATACTCCATTATTATAGCCAATAGCTGAAACATTGTCAGTTCCAAAATCTGATTGTCCGTAAAAGTTTGTCCAGTTTTCTCCACCATCAGTTGAAAGACTTACACCGCGGCTTGTACCAAGCCAGATTGTATCGCCAATTGTAATAATATCGGAAACAGAATTGCTAAGAGGATTTTGTGCAGAGATTTTATTAACCGAACTATTTTCATTTCCTATTTTATAACTTGTAGGATTATTTTGCGGTAATATATTTATAGAAATAAGTGATACTATAACTATCAAAACTTTTTTTATTCTCATAACACCTTAACCGATTTTGTTATTTTCTCACTCAATGCCCCAGCGCGATCTTTAGCCTGAAATTCAAACCTCCATAATCCGGAAGCAACACTTACAGGAAAAGTTAATTTAACAGTGTACTTCCCATCATTTGCAGTTAAATCTCCGTTGGTTTCCACATTACCATCATCAAATAATGGAAATTGTGAAACTCCGTTACTATTTGTAATCTTTGAACCATTCGGCTGGTAAAGTTCATAATAAACTTTTACTATATCCGATAGTCCATTTTCATCAGAAGCATTAACAGAAAATGTAATTTGAACATTGCGTTTAACCGAATCAGCTAAAATCAGATTATTAAGAATAGGAGCAACATTATTTTGCCCGTTATTGTATGTAAACGTGCCGATAGCTACTTGTTTTATTTCGTTTAGTTCGTCCGTAACAAAATATTTTATATTGTAAACTCCATTTGGATAAACGCGGCTTAAGGGAAGTTTATTAGAATAAATCATATCATTTTTTGTTGAATCACCTTTAGATGAATTGCCATCATCATACAAAGTTACAGTTGATAATTTGGTATCGTCTGAAGCATAAATATCACAAAAAACAGTTTGAATTGTTGATCCTGAACTAAATTTGATACTTACTGTAATCAGCGAATCTGTTGAATCAAAATATATTGGATCAGAGGGGGATACAGATACTACCTGATAATTATAATTAAAATTATCTATTGTATTATCAAATTCCTGTTCGCATCCCGTAATTACTATTATAGAAATTAGGACTACGGCAAGTAGTTTAAATATTTTTGTATTCATATTGTTAAATATTTCCTTATAATCAAACTGCTACAAGGTAAAAATAAAAGTATTTTATTCCACTCAATAAAGCATAATTGGAGCCGGGGCAAATGAAATTATAAAAATAAAAAAACTTAAGTAACCTAATAAAATTCTTTTTTTATCCAATGGGGAATCATCAACAACTGGTGGATGTTTAAGTTTTATAATAAAATATAAAATAAACGCCCAGAACAACCAGCCGCTCCAGCCAAGACCTATATTTAATTCCAGTAACGAATCTATTAACCCAGCAAAGCCAATAACTAATAATGCAATCGCTGAAATTGCAGATACATTGTAATGCTTTTTATCTCCAAACATTGCAAAAGCAATATGTCCGCCGTCTAATTGCCCAACAGGAATCATGTTCATAGAAGTAATAAGCAATCCAAACCAACCGGCAACAAGATATGGGTAATGATAAATTTCACTCATTGGAGGGAAGAATGAATGTGGATTAACGAAAATGTATTTAAAAAATACAAACAAAAGTGAATCTCCAAAGACAAGATGCATTCCGTCTTTTCCGTAATCAGCAGAAAAATAGTCAGGATGTATTTTTAATAAATATTCAATTGACGGAACATGTGTAAATCCATAAATCAATATTGCAAGACAAATTATAAATCCGGATAGTGGGCCTGCAATCCCAACATCAAACATAGCCTTCCTGGAATAGATTGGAGATTTTGTTTTAATCACCGCACCCATTGTGCCAAAATTTATAAAATAAGGAATTGGGGGAAACGGAATATAAAAAGGTAAAGTTGATCTTATTTTATGAAACCTTGCAGCAAAGTAATGTCCGAATTCATGAAAAGTTATAATCAACAAAATGGCAATTGAATAAGGCAATCCTTCCGCAAGAATATAAAATTCATAAGGCGGAAGTTTTCCCGTTGTCCACTCAACACCGGCAATAGTAGTTGTAATAAAAGTAAATATAAATAACCCGATATGAATTAAATAACTTTTAATACGCTTACGTTTTTCTTTTGCAGCAGTTGTTGTATAAACTGTTTGTGCTTGATAATATTGATCAGACATTACAACTCAAAATTAAAACCGATGTTTGCATAATTTTCATTCAAATCAAAATACTCACCATGAATACTTTTACCTGACATGTATGCGAAATAAATACTTAATCCTCTTTGATTCCATCTACCAAATTTAACTCCCGCAGAAATTATATTATTTCCTACATACTTTTCATTACCACTGAGTTTAAAATCATAAGCAACAAACGGAGTTAAATAATCTGTTCCGATTTGCGTTGCGTAATAATCAAACCCGGTTTGGAAAATACCTTTTTTAATTTCATTCGGGATTATGTGAAAAATGTAAGTTAACCCTACATAAGTTCTAAAAGTATTTATTCTATAATAAGGAAATAATTCTATAAACTCTTTACTAAAAACGAATGGCTTTCTTCCCTGCCGCCATTGCTGAGATTGTGAATCGTATTGTCCGTCAACAAGATGCGCACTGATATGGCTGAGACGAAATCTAAATCCAAATTCATTATCATTACATATTTTTTTCTTGTAGCCGGCATTAAAACCAAAAAGATAATCAATTGTTTCAACCGGGAATTTAAAATCATCTGTACTGCGCAATCTTGTAAAAGTAAAAACATCTGCACCGATTGAAATCATTTCATTTTCATCGCTCCAGTGAACAATATCGCGTGATGTTGAAATATCCAATCTTAGCTGATTTTTATCTGTTGAGAATAAAAATCCGGCTTTTGGCTCAAGAAAATTTGCCGTAAAAGGTTGAATATTAATATCTGATGGAAACAATTCGTGCTTCCACTGTGAATATGAAATACTTGTAAATAAAATTAAAAACAATATTAGATTTTTTTTCTGCATTATTTTGTGTTGTTTGTTTGATGAAATTTCTTTTTAATTTTTTGTTTGATAAGCTTATTATAACTGTACTTAAACTTTGATGTTAAACTTGAAATTGCATAAAGATTTGTTGGAAAGGCAAACGACGGTTCAAAGTAACAATTAACAGTACAGCCCTGGCAAAAATCAAATCTACCTTCCATGTCTTTAAAGTATTTTATTTTTTCTGATTGACGAATTTCTTTTATTGGTTTATCAATCGAGATTTTATCATTAGCAAAATGATAGCAAGGAAGAATTATTTCATTGTCCGGTGAAATTACAATTACGCGAGAAACAGCTTTGCAACTTGGATTGCTAATATCATTTCCGCCATCACGTCTTAAATTCATAAATCCTTTGTTAAGATAAATATCAAGTTTGCCATTACAATATTCATCAACATAGTTAACAGCTTCTTCGCTTAATCCCGGATTTCCAAAATAAGAAAATACAGGATTTACGAGAAGCACTAAATCATGTTCCTGTGCAATTCTGTGCATTCTTGGTAATTTTTTATAAGTATCATTTGTAACAGTAAAAATAATATCGGGAAATTCACCTAACGATTTTGCGATCTTAATACTTTTAAAGACACTTTGGTAACAATCCACTTTTCTTATTTTATTATGTTCTTCCTCATCAGGCGAATCCAAAGAAAAATGAAGAAGATTAATATTTCCGGCAAGTTTTTCAGCAAACTTATGATAAAGCAATCCGTTGCTTGTAATGCTTGTTTGCATTTTCAAATTGTGAGCAAACTTTGCCATCTCAACAATATCTTTATGCAGTAAAGGCTCGCCACCTGTAAGATCAATAAACTTAACGCCAAGCTCTGCAAGCTGGGTAACATTAGATTTGAAATCTTCCAACTTTGCATAAGGAGTATCTTTAAAATTGGAATGATCACCAAAATGGCAGAACTCACAAAAAGCATTACACCGATATGTAACATAATAGTTGCATAAAAGCAGCATCAGTATTCTCTTCCCTTCCAGATAACTTTTTGACTGGGCAATACCATAAAGGGAAGCAATATAACGTAGATGAGATAGTAAATTTCAAAATGAAAAAAATATTTTATGTTTTTTTCAATCCCAAGTTTAACGTGAACTGGATATAACAGGAAAAAGTCTAGCGCTATTTTAAACGCGACTAAATAAAGCCAAGCAGTTGAAAAGAAAAACGGAGTTAACAACACAAGTAAGTTTGCAGTAAATCCCCAGAACATAATTACAAAACCACGAAACGGAACTCCAAGTCCACCAACACCCCAGCGTTTTTTCTGACTGAAAAGACTTTTAACCGTTCTACAAGGAATTGATGTTACAAGTGTGTTTTCATCAACAGGGAAAATTACTTTGTATTTTTTGAGATTATAAATTGCATTCATCAAAGTAAAATCTTCTGTAACGCTGTGCGGAAGATTTTCGTACCCGCCAACTTCATCATAAGCAGATTTACGGTAAGACATATTATTTCCGATACAGGAAATTGGAAAATTTAAATTTGTAGTTCCCGCGCCGGCTGTTAATAAATAAACAAAATCAATTGCCTGCATACCCCAAAACCAGTTATCTGCAACCTGAGTTGTAATTCCCGTAACAATTGCAACATCATCCTGATAATAGGAACAAAGAGTTTTTGCCCAAAGAGGTTTTACTTCACAATCTGCATCGGTGGTTAAAATAATTTCTCCGTTTGCTATTTTTATCCCGTAAGACAAAGCGCGCATTTTGCCAATTAGCTTTGTGTGATGCTCCTCAGTTGTAATTTTTTGAAAACGGGATTTACCCATTATAAAATCATCAATAATTTTTCCTGTTGAATCTGTTGATTGATCATCAACCAAAATTATCTGGAGTTTCCCTTCAGGGTATTCAAGTTTATCAAGTGATTTTAATGTTCTTAAAATTTTTTCTTCTTCATTACGTGCGGCAACAATTATTGTGGCAGTTGGAAGTTTATCATCAGAAATTCTTGGGTATTTCTTTCTTGCGCCAAGGACAAAAATAAATGATTGGAAAAAATAGCCAATTATTATAAACAGAAATATCAGTTCAAACATTCGTTTGCCTCTCCGAACTGGTAATTTCTTTTCCCTGCTTCATCAGCAATAAAACTTATTGAATCAAGTATAATATTTTTTGATTTATTACTATCGTGCAAAACAATTATTGAGTTATGTTTCAAATATTTTTTAACAATAAATTTAACGATAGAAAGATTATTTTTATAATCGTATGTGAGCAAGCTCCACATTACATTTTTAAGATTATGCCGTTTTAATAATGATGAAGTTGACAACTGAAATTTACCATGCGGCGGACGGAAATATTTTACCTTAATATTAAATTTTTCACTAAACAATTTATTAACTGAACCAATTTGTTTTTCTTTTTCTTCAGATGATATTTTATTCAGTATTTTATGATTAAAAGTATGATTGCCAAAAGAATGTCCTGCTTCTATCATTTGTTTGGTAAGATCAGGATATTTTTGAACATTATCGCCAACGCAAAAAAACACGGCTTTAATTTTTTCATCGGAAAGTTTTTTTAAAATTAATTCTGTTGTACCGGGATTAGGTCCGTCATCAAATGTTAAAAGAATTTTTCCGTTACCTGTGTTCCAATAAAAATCACTAAAGACTTTTTTTAATAAACACGGCGGATTGTAAAAATATTTCATTATCTAAAGTAAAATTATTCTATTAAATCTTTTTCTGTAATTTAGGCATAGTAAAATTAAAATCTGTAGTAAATATTTTTGTTTTGTATGAACAACTTATCTGAACATAATAAAGGAATTTTGGCAGTTTTTCTAACTGCAATTTTATGGAGTTCAGGTGGACTATTAATCAAACTGATCTCATTAAATTCAATGCAGCTTTCATTTTTCCGGTGTCTAATTGCCGCTATAGTTTTTGCTTTACTTTTTAGAAAGAAAATATTAAAAGTTAATCCATTAGCTTTGTTAAACTCTTTTGCTTATGCCGCAGTTTTAATTTTATTCGTAATTGCAACAAAAACCACAACGGCTGCTAATGCAATCTTCCTACAATCCACAGCTCCGATTTATGTATTGATCTTCGAACCAATTCTTATCAAAACAAAATGGGAAAGAATAAATATTATAACTATTGCAGTTTGCTTTATCGGGATGATTTTGTTTTTTATGGGAGATTTGACTCCCGGTGATATTGAAGGAAACATTGCTGCATTGTTTGCCGGAGTAGCTTTCGCAACATTTTTTCTTGGGATGAAAAAAAATGATCCTAAATATGGTGAATCATCAATCTTTTACGGGAATGTGATTGTTGCGCTTTTCTGTATCCCATTTATTCTTGATATGAAACCAATCTCGGCCCAGGATTTTGCAATGGTAAGTTTCCTTGGTGTTTTCCAGATTGCTTTTGCTTATGCATTATTTAGTTATGGATTAAAAAAAATAAGGGCTGTTGAAGCTTCAATAATTTCAATGTTTGAACCAGTTCTTAATCCAATTTGGGTTTTGATTGGTTACGGAGAAGTTCCCTCTTTTTATGCAATTATTGGCGGGATAATAATAATTACAGCAATCACAACAAGAACAATAATATCAAGTTCAGATTTTCTCAAGAAAAAATTCAGTTACTAAGGTGATAGCCTATAAATTTTCCAGGTATTGCCATCTTTCTCATAGCAAATCCTGTCGTGTAACCGGTTTTCTCTTCCCTGCCAGAACTCAAATTTAGAGGGAATTAATTTATATCCGCCCCAGTTTTCAGGCATTGGTGGATTTTCCCCAAACTTTTTTTCTAACTCTGCAAACTTACTTTCAAGAAATTCTCTATCATTTACAATTTCACTTTGGTTTGAAGTTAATGTGCTGATTCTACTTTTAAGCGGACGCTGGGTAAAATATTCTTCAGATTCTTTTCTGCTTATTTTTTCAACATTACCTTCAATACGGACCTGTCTTTCCAGTTGCAGCCAAAGAAACACTATCGAAGCAAAAGGATTTTCCGAAAGTTCTTTTCCCTTTCTACTTTCATAATTTGTAAAAAATGTAAATCCTGATTCGTCAAATCCTTTTAATAAAACAGTGCGCGCAGATGGAATCCCATCCTTTGTTGCGGTTGCAAGAACCATTGCATTTGGTTCAATTACTTCTTTTGATAAAACAAGATCAAACCAATTCTGAAATTGATTAAATGGATTTGTAGCAATATTTGATTCAATTAGTTGATCTGAATCATAATTCCTGCGCATATCTTTTAAGTTGTTATTTTCAACCATAGATTTTCTATCCAATTTCCATATATTAAGTAACAAATCCGATATAAATAAATTTTTTAACAGATGAATTATCACAAAAAATTTAACTCATCCTGTTGAAGTAAACAAATATAATTTTAAATAAAATGAAAACTGAAAAATTAAATAAAAGAGAAAAAGAAGAATTAGAGAAATTCGGAGCAAACACCTGGTTTGTCGAATCGCTTTATAAGCAATATCAACAAAAACCTGATGACGTTCCTGATCAGTGGAAAAATTTCTTTAGCAATGTAGAAGGCAAAAATAAAATAAACAACCCCAATGACAAACAAGAACTGTCTTATTTAACGCTTCCCAAAAATGTTGATATGCCCAAACCCGGAAATAATGACGAAGTGAGAGTTATAGCCGGAAGCGCACAGCGGATTTTGGACAATATGAACACAAGTCTTACAATTCCTGTTGCAACTTCTCAAAGAACAATTGCAGTAAAACTTCTTGAAGAAAACAGAATAATAATCAACCAACATCTTCAAAAGAAAAAAGAAAGAAAAATTTCTTTCACACACATTATTAGCTGGGCAATAATTAAAGCAATTTCAAAAATTCCTGCTATGAACAATGGTTTTACAATTCTTGATGGTAATCCTCATTTAATAAACAGAAAAAATATCAATCTTGGTTTAGCAATTGATATTGAGAAAAAAGATGGAAGCAGAACATTATTTGTGCCTAATATTAAATCCGCAAATAAATTATCCTTCAAAGAATTTTGGGAAGCTTATGAAGATATAGTTATTAGATCAAGAAAAGGAACAATTGATCCATCTGAGTTTTTAGGAACCACGGTTACACTTACAAATCCGGGCACAATTGGAACAGTTTCATCAATTCCACGCTTAATGATTGGACAAGGGACAATAATTGCGATTGGGGCAATTCAATACAATGCAGAATACCAGGCAATGTCTCCTGCTACAATTTCCTCGCTTGGAATAAGTAAAGTGATGAACATTACCAGCACTTATGATCATCGTATTATTCAAGGTGCGGAATCAGGAATGTTTTTGCGTGAAATAAATGATTTGCTTTTGGGCAAAGATGGATTTTATGAAGAAATATTTTCTTCATTAAAGATTCCGGCTAGACCGTTACAATGGGAAACGGATTATCAACCGGGTGGATTTGATAAATCTTCAGGAACAGATGAAATTGTAAAACAAGCAAAGGTTCTTCAGCTTATTAATATGTATCGAGTAAGAGGACATTTGCTGGCTGAACTCGATCCACTTGGAACGCGATCGGTTTATCACCCGGAACTTGATCCGTCTTCATTCAATCTTACTGTCTGGGATTTGGACAGACAATTTATTACGGGTGGTTTTGGTGCATTAAAAACAGCAACTCTTCGTGAGGTTTTAAATATTCTTCATAAAACTTATTGCGAAAAAATTGGTGTTGAATATATGCATATTCAGAATCCGGCAGACAAAGTTTGGCTTCAAAGTAAAATGGAGCCAAATAAAAACACACCGAATCTGGATGCTGATTCGAAAAAGAATATTCTTGAAAAATTAATTCGTGCAGAATCATTTGAAAATTTTATTCACACAAAATTTATCGGTCATAAAAGATTTTCACTTGAAGGCTCTGAAACTTTAATTCCTGTAATAGATAAAATTATAAATTTGTCTGCCGAACATGATATTCCTGAAATTGTTCTTGGTATGTCGCATCGCGGTAGAATAAATGTTTTATCAAATATTATTGGCAAATCTTATGAATCCATCTTCAGTGAATTTGAAGACATTGTTGATCCAAACTCAATTCAGGGTTCGGGTGATGTTAAGTATCATCTTGGAGCGACAGGAAAATATCCAACTAAAAGTGGAAAAGATGTGACGGTATCATTAGCTTCTAATCCAAGCCACTTAGAATGGGTTGATCCTGTTGTGGAAGGAATAGTCAGAGCAAAACAAACAAGACTCGGAGATCATAAATCTCATCAAAAAGTTTTACCGTTATTAATTCACGGTGATGCTGCTTTTGCCGGGCAAGGAGTTGTTGCTGAAACGTTAAATCTTTCCCAATTAAGCGGATATCGAACGGGGGGAACGATTCATATAATCGTTAATAATCAAATTGGATTTACCACAACTCCTGAAGATGCGCGTTCAACAACTTATGCTACTGATGTTGCAAAAATGATACAAGCACCTATTTTTCACGTTAATGGTGATGATCCGGAAGCCTCAATATGGATAACACAAATTGCTTTTGAGTATAGATTGATTTTTAAAAAAGATGTTGTGATAGATTTATTTGGTTACAGGCGACATGGGCACAACGAAGGTGATGAACCGGGTTTTACTCAGCCGCTTTTATATGAAAAAATAAAATCGCATCCTTCTGTTAGAAAAATTTATGAAGATAAGTTAATTAATGAAGGCGTGGTAACTGAACCTGAAATCAAGCAAATACACGAAAACTTTAATAACGGATTAAGCAAATCATTTGATTCAATAAAAAGAAAGAGTGCAACATTTACTTACGATGCACCTTTAGCAATTTCTAAAAAAGAATTACTCGCTGTTCAAAAAGAAAATAACACTGCAATCACAGAGCAGGTACTTGATGAAATTATTAAATCAACAACAACTCTTCCTGTAGGATTTAGCGGTCATCCTAAGCTTGAGAAGTTTTTAGAAAAAAGAAGAAAGTTAATTGAAGGGACAGAAGATGCAGATTGGGCATTAGCGGAATCAATTGCATTTGGCAGTTTGTTGCTTGAAAACACACCTGTTAGATTAAGTGGTCAGGATAGTGTTCGTGGTACTTTCAGCCAAAGACATCTTGCATTTACAGATATTCATAACGGCAAAGAATATTATCCGTTAAATCATATATCAGATTCTCAAGCACAATTAGAAGCGCTGGATAGTTCATTATCTGAAGCTGCTGTTTTAGGATTTGAATATGGTTATAGTACAGCCGATCCTCTTGCCCTTGTTCTCTGGGAAGCTCAATTCGGAGATTTTGCAAACGGCGCACAAATTATTATAGACAATTTTATTGTTGCCTCACAAGAAAAATGGAATTTATCAAACAGTCTTGTCTTATTATTGCCGCACGGATATGAAGGACAGGGACCGGAACACTCAAGCGCAAGATTAGAAAGATTTTTAATTCTATGTGCTGAAGATAATATTCAAGTTTGTACTCCAACAACACCTGCACAGTATTTTCATCTTTTACGAAGACAGATTAAATTATCTATACAAAAGCCTTTGGTAATTATGACACCTAAAAGTTTGTTAAGATTGCCGGAAGCAAAATCAAAAAAGGAAGAATTTATTAAAGGTAATTTTGAAGAAATAATTGATGATAGCTCTATTACCAACAAGGACTCTATTAACAAAGTTATACTTACAAGCGGCAAAGTTTATTATGATTTGATTAAATATAGAGAAAAAAATAAAATCAAAGATGTTCCAATCATCAGGATAGAACAGTATTATCCATTAAAAAGTGAAAAGTTAAGTTTGATTTTAAAATCTTATCCGGGCGCTGATAAAATAATTTGGGTTCAGGAAGAACCAAAAAATATGGGAGCCTGGAATTTCCTATCAGGTAAAATATCTGAAATTATCTCCGATCAACAAAAACTATTATGTATAAGCAGACCTGAAAGCGCAAGTCCCGCAGTCGGATCGGGTAAAATTTCAAATCAGCAACAGGTTGATATAATCAAAACAGCGTTTCAATAATATTGTAACAATTACACTCACTTTGATGAGTCGGTAATTTCTTGTAATGATATGCAACAATTTCATTGAGTATTTATAGTTAACTTCGCATTATTTGTGGTACATTTATTGGAAGTAGTTCTAAAAACAAATGAACTACAATGGAAGAATTTCAGAGACAAATAGGCAACGGTTATATAATAGAAAAAATAAATCTTACATCTGTCGATTTATCAAAAGTTGCCAAATTTAAAAAACATATTGATACAGATTTAAATCTCGGTTACAAAATAATTATTGTTGATTTAAATAATTGTTTTTCTTTAGACCCTGCCTTTGTAGGAGTTTTAGTAGTAACCCTGAAGCAATTAATACGCTTGGGTGGTTCAGTAAAAATTGTAAAGCAAGGAATGTTTTCGAATTCACATCCCAATTTTACAGAAACAATGCAGATATTTGAATTATACGAATCTATTGAGAATGCAATTGAAAGTGTACAAGATTCACTGAAACATATTCATGACGATCAAACCTCTGGATAGGATAAAACAGTTTTAACAAATCCACATTGACAAACCTTTTTTAATAATTTAGATTTACAATAAGATTTTAATTTATTGCGAGCGTAACTCAGTCGGTAAAGTGTCATCCCGATCTATCGGGATGGATGTTGTTTTATTTTTCTTGGGAAAAAGAAAATTTTGTTTTAGCTTTTATTATTGCGAGCGTAACTCAGTTGGTAGAGTGTCAGCTTCCCAAGCTGGATGTCGCGGGTTCGAACCCCGTCGCTCGCTCTAATAATACTTTATCAGAATACAATAAATAATTTGCTGAAGCCACTCCACACGTAACGATCACAGTTATTTCACTACTATTTAAAATTAATTTATGTAAATACTGCAACTAATAAATCTTATTGAAATAGCAATTTGGGTCAATGTTATTAGGACGAAGTATTATTTCGAATTGATTTTAATCCCGTGCAGAAAGATAATTTAGAATAATTGTTTTTTCATCGTTGCTTAACTTTGCCTTAGGCCCCATATCATCCAGAATTTTCTGCCATTCATCAATTGTGTGTAATTGTGGCTCGTAAGCTTTATGGCAAGCAGTACATTTTGAAACATATAAGTTTCTTCCTTCAGGAAATCCTGTGATCTCAGCTGAATTACGGCTATTTGATCCACCACACGCCATCAAGCCAAAGGTAAATATCATTGGATAATAAATTATGTAAAGTTTTAATATCATAAATAAATTCCAAGTATGGTTCTTATCTCAAAGTTTTCGTGACCATCAAGATCAAGATTGCCTTTAGTTGAAGGGCTTCCTCCAACTTGCTTTAATAAGTTTATTGTAAAGTAAAGTTCTTCAGTCTGAATGTTAAAAGTAGGACCAAGAAATGTTGCCTGATTTTCTTTTTCTTTAAATATATCCGAATAGTTTCTATGATTTCTGAATTCTAAACCAATAGCTATGTTATTTGATAAATCATAAGCCACACCAGCCGTTAATTCAAACTTAGATTCGTGTTCGGATTCTATTACTTTTCTTTCGATCTCAGCATTTATATTAATTGCAGTCACAATATCACCAAACCTTTTAGATAAAATAATTTTTGGTTCGTATTCAAGTTCATCACCACCGTAAGAAAACTCAAAGTATAATGCTGGGTCAACAAAAAACTCATCTGGATTAGTTAACCTATATCGCAACTCAATAGATGATGATGTAAACTCAAGAGGACTTGAATTATAGCTACTACCCGTAACAGTTCTCTGATCAAAATTCATATATAATGATGTTGTTAACCTGTCTGTTGCACCATACTCAATTTCAAAACTAGGCTGCATTCTATAATAGTACCCCACAGTTTTACCAATTCGCATTGTATTCCAAATTTCAAGTTCCAATGCTCTCTGAGGAAGTGTGTAAGATAAATAAGAACGTGCAAAGTATTTTCTATCAGCGAAGGATGTGTTATTTAACGATAGTAAAATAAGTCCCCCCGTTTGAAATAAAATAAATAATCTTTTCATAAGACTCCTAATTGTTATAAATGGTTAATTTATTTAGATGTAATCTAAGTATAGATAAGGAAATCGCCAAACGAAAAATAATAGTATTGTTACAAATTTTTATTTATTAATAAAACTTTCAAACCAACCATATTTCTTGTGGTCAGAACAATATCAAACGTAAACACTCTCTATCAATGAAAGTTGGTAGGGGGTTTTTATTATACAAATTTTTATATTTACTTAGGTCTTTGTTTGAACTACTTATTCAATAACTAATCTGTTGCACGCAAAGTACTAAGTAATTATAAAATAAATATTTAACTATGAAAGTTACTTCCCAAAGCTGGATGTGTTGGGTTCGAACCCCGTCGCTCGCTCTCAAAAATATAAAGTATGTTTGGTTTTATTTTAGAAAAACCACATATTTGTCAACCAAATTTTGAAATAACATCTTTGGGCGCTTAGCTCAGTTGGTTCAGAGCATCTGCCTTACAAGCAGAGGGTCCGGGGTTCGAATCCCTGAGCGCCCACAAAACATAAAGCCTTGTAAAATAATTGTTTACAAGGCTTTTTCTTTTTAAATATTTTTTGGTCTGCAACAGGTTTTGCAACAGATATGATAAAATCTACCTTTTATTTCCCCATAAATTTTTAATCACATCATATCTTGTATTAAGGGAATAAATATTTTTAAAATATCAATCGGTTTTTATACGAATGATCTGACAACTGTAATCCATCAAATACTTTTCCAACTTCTCCACCGCTTTCCTGTGCTTCTTTTCCTCCATCTTTTCCAGGTTCATTAACCTCCTTCTAACACCTGGTATATTCTCAATATCTTCAATTCCCAGCAGCTGCCATTCAGGCTTTTTATTTTTCCACGAAAGCAAAAACTTTATCTCATCATCAGTCAAAGATTCTTTTATCTGTTTTATTAATTCAGTGCGAGCATTTTCCAATTCAATCTGCGTAACAGGCTCAGTTGGCATATCTTTAAATTCATTTTCAAATGCCCGACTTATATCCTGTAATCCGGGATTGAGAACTTCGATCAGCGATCTATTGTGACTAATTAGATAAACAATAAACGCCTTACGGACGCCGTCAGTTAGTCCTTCATTCTCAAGCAGAAGCTTTACATCAAAAAGATCTCTTGGATGCTGACGGTCTAATGCCGCTACTATCTTTCCACCGTATAGATCTTCAAAGGATAATGTTGTAACAGACATAGACAACTCAAATTCCTTTTCAGCTCTTTTACTGAGTTTCATTTTTACTGGTGCGTAAATAGCTCCTCTTAAATTATAATTTGCTTCAACTTTTACAGTAGCTTCATGATCCCTAACCATAAGACCAACTATTGATTGGGTATCACTCTCAAGCTTCTGCTGAATACTAGCTGAAGGAAATATTCGTTGTAGCCTTGTCTCCAAGCTTGCAAGTCTGTTATTGATATCGAGCAATGATATATCCCGATCTTTAATAGGCAGATATGTTAAATCAATATCAACTGACTTTCGTGGATAATACCGCCAGAAGAAATTAATTGCTGTACCACCTTTGAGAGCAAAAACATCTTCCTGCATTACAGATGGCAAAATTCGAAGCAGCAATTCAACTTGCTTCTGATAAATATTATCCGGCATATTCCTTCGGGACTGTTATACTATATTTTTTATCAAGCACTCCGTCTTCCACTATTACTCTTTTACCGCTACCAAGATTTATTTTTTCTATGTTTATTTCCTGCAACCAGGCATGATTCTGTTTTTCTGCCATGTAAAGAAATAACCTTTTCACCTTCACTGAATTGCATTCTTCCAGCAGTTGCTGAACATGCTGCGGCCTTAGGGTTGTTAGCCCTTCTATTATTTTTTCAGCCTCATCAAACGTCTGTCCACTTGGGATAAGTAATAACATCTCCATAGTTGCTAATTCTGGAGCAGAAATTAATAGGTTAAAATCATTATACTGTACCGAAGTATAATATTTGTCGTTTCTGTAACTGAACATTTTAGTTTGTAAGTAGTTGATTCTTGTTCCCCACTCTTTGTCATTAAACCACTTCGGCAATTTATCAGGTACGTTTCCAAATAAGTCCACTCGTTTTATCGAAGTACCCAAATAGTGTGCATAGCCTTTCAATACTAATGCTGTCTTTCCACCTGCATGTATTGTTGAATTCTTCTGATTTTGGAGTGCGTGTATTGCACCAGCCCATTCTATATTATCTCCCGATAATTTAAACGCACCGTATCCTATAGACTCAAGCCATCCACTCGTGACATATTTCTTGAGTAGCTCCCTCCCATATCCTATTTTCTGCAGGGTTGAAGATAGCATTACCGTTCCCTTTTGCCATTCCTTCATTAATTGGTTTATTTTTTCCACTGAATGTTTACCCTAGGTTAACATTTAACATAATAATTAAACTAATTTATTTCGCTGGTTTAATAATTTAGCTAGAAGTGAACTCAGAGTCAACATTTGGGATAATATTTAAACCATTTCTAGTCATTAGTAATAAAAACAAATTTTGTAGAATCCATACTCAAAAAAATACTTGACATTTTAAATACAAAGTGATTAGATTTACATTAGTAGAAAAAATACTTAGAAATAAATTTTGAAAATAGAATTAAAAAATATAACCAGCATAAAAACAGGGATTTCTGCTAAGACAGTCTCCAAAGGTGATATAGTCTACCTTAAAGCCAGGCATTTTGATCAAAACGGCAAATTAAGAACAAAACTTCAGCCGGATGTATATATTAATAATATAAGCAAAAAACATCTGCTCAATCCCGGTGATATTGTATTTGCGGCTAAAGGTACAAAAAACATTGCTGCAGTATATGAAAGCAAAAACCAACCTACTGTAGCATCCACCTCCTTCTTTACTATTCGGTTAAACAGTGATTGGATCGACAAGATACTTCCTGAATTTTTAGCTTGGTATCTAAACCACCCATCTGCTCAAAAATACTTAAAAGGAAAAGCAAAAGGAACAGCAATTGTTTCAATTGCAAAATCTACTTTAGAGGAACTACAGGTTCCGATTCCGTCGCTGCAGGTTCAGAAAGCGGTGCTTGAAATTCACTCACTTCGCAATACCGAAAAACAACTAAAAGAAAAAATAGAAGCTCTCAGAGAAAAACAAATTCAACAACAAATTTTAAATGGGATAAAGTAATTATGTCAAAACAAATAACTCAGAAAGACATTAATGATGCAGTCTGGAAAGCCTGTGATACCTTTAGAGGAACTATAGATCCAAGTGTATATAAAGACTATGTCCTCACCATGCTCTTTATCAAGTACCTCAGTGATGTGCATGATGATAAATACGCAACCTATCTCAAAAAGTATAATGGAGATAAAGAACGTGCTGATCGTGCTATGACGCATGAAAGGTTTGTTGTTCCCGCAAACAGCCACTTCAAATATTTGTTTGAACATCGTAACGAAGTGAATATTGGAGAACTCATAAATATTGCGTTGACAGATCTCGAAGAAGCAAACAGAGAAAAACTTTACAGCGAAGATGGAGCCGGTATATTCCAGAACATAGATTTTAACAGCAGCAAGTTAGGCGATGTTAAAGACAAAAATACACGTTTGAGAAATTTATTGCTGGACTTTAATAAAGAAGAACTGGACCTACGCCCATCTCATATTGGTGGTGTTGATATTATTGGTGGCGCTTATATGTTCCTGATTGAAAACTTTGCCAGCGATGCCGGTAAGAAAGCCGGTGAATTCTTTACTCCGAAAGAGGTCTCCACACTGATTGCAAAGCTGACTAAATCTAAACCCGGTTCGCGGATATGCGATCCTACCTGCGGCTCCGCCTCTCTCCTGATAAAAGCCGGAGAAGAAGTAGGCTCTGATAACTTTTCTCTTTACGGACAAGAAGCAAACGGCAGCACCTGGGCGCTTGCTGTTATGAATATGTTTCTTCACGGCTTTGACAATGCCAAAATTCGTTGGGGAGATACTATCCGTAATCCAAAGCTTAAAGAAGGCGATGCACTTATGAAGTTTGATATCGTTGTCGCTAATCCACCGTTCAGTCTTGATAAATGGGGCAAGATTGATGATGAAGAAGAAAACAAAGCAGCAGATAGTTTTGACCCGGCAACAGACAAATACAACCGCTTCTGGAGAGGCATACCACCAAAGAGCAAAGGCGATTGGGCTTTTATAAGCCATATGATTGAAACTGCTTATGAGGGACGCGGAAAAGTTGGCGTTGTAGTTCCTCACGGTGTTTTATTTCGTGGTGCAAGTGAAGGGAAAATAAGACAAAGAACAATTGAAGATAATTTATTGGAAGCTGTAATTGGTTTACCGGCAAACTTGTTCTTTGGTACAGGCATTCCTGCAGCCATTTTAATATTTAATAAAGGCAAAGGTAAAAACAATAATGTACTTTTTATTGATGGCAGCCAGAAATATGAAAGTATAAAGAACCAGAATAGACTACGTGATGAAGATATTGAACATATAGTTAATACATACAAAGATTTTAACGCTGGTAAATTAAAACCCGGTATTGTAGAAGATAAGTTTAGTTATGTAGCAACTTTTGAAGAGTTACAAGAAAATGAATTTAACCTGAACATACCCCGTTACGTTGATACCTTTGAGGAAGAAGCGGAAGTTGATATTAATGCTGTGCAAAATGAAATTGATAAATTAGAAGGAGAACTTAAAACTGTCCAGACAGAAATTGAAAATTATCTAGCTCAACTAACAAAATAATGATGTTAAAATGAAAGATACCAAACCCTTTTACAATTCAACAATTCCAAGCGACTGGACATCACTAGAATTTGGAACTGTGTTTTCTTTTCTTAGATCATTCCCTTTCTCTAGAGAGTATCTGACTAATGAAAAAACAGTTGATGAAATAAAAAACATTCATTATGGAGACATTCACGCGACTTATGAAAATGAAATTTTGGATTTTGATCTTGAGAAAAGAGTACCATATTTACAAGATGATTTACTTAATGTTGAAGATTTTGAGAACGAAGATTTTCCTTCTCTTGTGGATGGAGATCTAATTATCGCAGATGCTTCAGAAGATTATGATGGAATTTGTGAATGCGTAGAATTAAAAAATGTTGATGGGTTAAAAGTAGTTAGTGGACTTCATACCTTTGTAGCAAGAGCAAAAGGGAAAAAGGTTTCGCTTGGATTTAGAGCGTATGTTCTAAGACATCCTGAAATTAGAAGGCAGCTTAGAAGGATTTCAACTGGTATTTCAGTATTTGGTGTTTCTAAAACAAATCTCAGTAAACTTAATATTCCATTGCCTCCTCTCCCCGAACAAAAAGCCATTGCACACGTTCTCAGTTTAATGGACACAGCCATAAATAAAAACAACCTGTTAATTGCACAAAAAGAACTCCGCAAAAAATGGCTTATGCAAAACATCCTAACCGGCAAGAAAAGGTTGAAGGATTTTAATGGAGACTGGATAAAATTAGGAGCCGGAGAAATTTTTAATAGTGTCTCTATTAAGGGAGAAAATGAAGTATTGCTTTCTGCAACGCAAGACAGAGGAATGATTCCTAGAAATATGTTGGATGGTAGAGTTACCATGCCGACAAATGGAACCGAAAGTTTTAAGCTTGTTGAGCCAGGCGACTTCGTAATTAGCCTACGCTCATTCCAGGGAGGCTTGGAATATTCTTATTATAGAGGACTCGTAAGTCCGGCGTATACTGTTCTCAAAGCGAAGAGAAAAATCAGCGATGAGTTCTACAAATTTTATTTTAAATCCTATGATTTCGTTGGACATTTAGCAGTTGCTGTAATAGGGATTCGCGATGGTAAACAAGTTAGCTATGATGATTTCTGTTTTGTGAAAATTCCCTTTCCGTCCATTGAAGAACAGACAGCCATTGCTCAACTATTGCAAGCTGCTGATAAAGAAATCCGGTTACTAAAAACCAAAACAGAAAAACTTCAGGAACAGAAAAAGTGGTTGATGCAGGTTTTGTTAACTGGTAAAAAGAGATTAAAAATAAACTCTAAACAATAAATGGAAACACCAAGCTTTAAAGAAGATCATATTAGCCAGATACCGGCGCTGCAGCTGCTGCAGAAGTTGGGATATACCTATCTCTCACCTGCAGAAGCAGAAAAACTGCGTGGAGGAAAAACCAGCAATGTGCTGCTTGAGGATATTTTGAGGAAACAGTTAAAAGAAATCAACTCCGAGAAAAGAATCAGCTCAACAAAAACCACCTACATCAGTGATGCAAATATTGAAAACGGAATCCGTGTCTTAAAAGAAATGCCAATGAACGAAGGCTATATGGCTGCCTGCGAAACAGCATATAATCTTCTCACCCTGGGCAAAACATTTGAGCAAAGTTTTGATGGAGATAAAAAAAGTATAACACTCCAATACATTGACTGGAAAAATCCTGAGAACAATGTCTTTCACGTAACGGAAGAATATCCGGTAATGCGCAGCACCAGCAAAGAACATTATCGTCCGGATATAGTCTTGTTTATTAATGGTATTCCTATCTGCATTATTGAATGTAAACGCCCGGATATGAAAGAACCTCTTAAACAGGCAATCTCACAACATTTACGCAATCAGCAGGAAGATGGTATACGCTCACTTTATGTTTATTCGCAAATGCTACTTTCAATAAGTGTTAATGAAGCTTTGTATGCTACTAACGCCACACCGGAAAAATTCTGGTCTATCTGGAAAGAGAAGTTTGAGAATAAGACAGAAGAAGAACAATACAGGAGTAAACTTCAGGAATTAAAGAACCAACCTTTATCCGACAAACAAATGGATAAATTATTTGCTGAACGCTTCAGGTATGTAAGGCAGCATTTCGATGATTTAGAAAAGGAAGAAGTTCTGCCAACAGTTCAGGACGAATATCTGTTTAGCCTCTGCAGACCGGACCGTCTGATGGATATTATTTTCAACTTCATAGTTTTTGATTTAGGTGAAAAGAAGATAGCACGCTACCAGCAGTTTTTTGCTGTTAAGAAAACGATGCGGCAAATACTTCAAATTCAGAGTGGAAGAAGAAAAGGAGGAGTAATCTGGCACACTCAGGGCAGCGGTAAGTCCATAACAATGGTAATGCTGGCACAAGCCATTGCAATGGATAAAAATATTCGCAATCCCAAAATCATTTTAGTTACAGACAGAACAGATCTTGATACTCAGATCACAGGTACATTTCGAAAGTGTGGAATGTTTGTAGAGAATGCCACTACTGGTCAGCGGCTTGTTGAATTGCTTGAAAGCAAAAGTGATGCAGTTGTTACTACAATCATTAACAAGTTTGTTGCTGCAATAAAGAAGATCAAAGAACCTTTACTAAGCAGAGATATATTTGTTTTAGTAGATGAAGGTCACCGCACTCAGTATGGTATATTCAATATTGAAATGCAAAAGACTCTACCTAATGCTTGTTACATAGCAATGACTGGCACTCCTTTATTCAAAAAAGATAAGAGCACAATCGCAAAATTCGGAAGCATAATAGATGCTTATACGGTTGATGAAGCTGTTACAGACAAAGCTGTTGTTCCCATCTTATATGAAGGAAGGGTTGCAAAGCAAAATGTAAATGAAGATCCCATTGATACTTTTTTTGGAATGATCTCCGAACCACTTACCGAGTATCAGAAAGCGGACCTTAAAAAGAAATTTAGTAGAGCTGACCAGCTTAATAGTGCTGAGCAAAAACTTTATGGAATAGCCTGGGACATCAGTCTGCACTTTAGGGATAACTGGCAGGGAACGGGATTCAAAGCGCAACTTGTTTGTGATAAGAAAGTAAATGCTATCAGGTATAATGAATTTTTAGATGACATCGGTATCGTTAGCAGTGAAGTCCTAATCTCTCCTATAGACGAACGGGAAGGCGAGGATAGCGCTTATGAAAAATCCTCGGAAAAAGAGAATCAGTTCTGGAGGAGGATGATGGATGAACATGGTAATGCTCAGACCTACCAGAAGAATTTAATCAGCCGGTTTAAAAATCAACAAGATCCGGAAATCATTATTGTAGTAGATAAGCTGCTTACTGGATTTGATGAACCAAAGAATACTGTGCTTTATCTTACCAGGAATCTGCAAGGTCACAAATTACTGCAGGCAATTGCAAGAGTTAATCGCATCTATCCCGACAAAGAATTTGGTTACGTAATTGATTATTACGGTGTGATAGAAAATTTAGATGAAGCATTGTTACTCTATTCATCTTTTGAAGAATTTGATCCAGATGATTTGGAAGGAATCCTGGTAAATATTTCAGAAGAAATTAAAAAGCTTCCGCAAAAACATTCCGAGCTGTGGGATATCTTCAAGACAATCCCAAATAAAAGAGATGCAGAAGCTTATCAGTTGCTGCTTAAAGATGAAGCGATAAGAAATCATTTTTATGATAAGCTTGCGGCATATGCTAAGTCTCTGAAGCTTGCATTATCATCTATTCAATTCCATAAAGAAGCTGATGAAAAAACAATAAACCGGTATAAAGAAGATCTAAGAATGTTTATGAATCTCCGGAGAGCAGTCGTAGAAAGATACAGCGATGAAATAGACTATAAGCAGTATGAAGGTCAAATTCAGAAACTGATTGATACTCACATAACAACTGACAAAGTTGAGAAGATAACTGGTCTTGTAAATATCTTTGATAAAGATCAGTTCCAGGCGGAGTTGGAAAGCACAGTTGGCAAAGCAGCTCAGGCAGATAAGATTGCTAGCAGAACCGCTAAGCACATCTCAGAGAAAATGAATGAAGATCCAGCATTTTATAAAAAGTTTTCTCAATTGTTAAAAGAATCAATTGCCGAGTATGAGGCAAAAAGAATAAGCGAGACAGAATACCTGAAGAGAGTTCAGGAAATTATGGACAATGTTCTAACACATACAGATAGCGACATCCCAGTTGCTTTGAAGGATAAAGATGTGGCTAAGGCTTTTTATGGCTTATGTGTGGAAGCATTGAATGAAAAGATTCAGGACAATGTAATTATGCAGGAGATTTCTACTCAGGCAGCACTCCATATTAATGAGCTGATTGAAACGGCAGTTTTAGATAACGGTTCCCCTATCATTGACTGGCAATTCAAAACAAATATTACAGGTAAACTTCAAATTGATATCGGTGATTATCTCATTGATGAGGTAAGATCCAAATACAAAATTAATCTTTCATATGGAGAGATAGATGATTTTGCTAACCAATGTATCGATGTATCGAAACTAAGGTACAAGTAATGAATTCATCAATACAATACGGTTCAAAGAAAATAGATTTTCACCTGATATTCTCAGATAGAAAATCATTGGGTGTTAAAGTTAATCCAGATTTAAGTGTTCAAGTCACTGCACCTGAGAATGCATCTCTTGATACTGTGGAAGAAAAGGTAAAGAATAAAGCATCGTGGATCATCAAGCAGCAAAATTACTTTCAAAAATTTCATCCTATGACCCCTCCCAAAAAATATATAAGTGGTGAAACGCATTTATATCTTGGCCGGCAGTACAGATTAAAAATCCATCGATCTTTAAGGCAAGAAGTAAAGCTGAAAGAAGGATTTATCAATATCTATATTAAAAGTCATAGTGAAGGTGAGTTGATTAATAATATACTCGATGAATGGTACAAAGAACGAGCGAGGATAATTTTTACTGAAATATTTGATAAACTCACCATTGAATTAAAAAAAAGAAAAATATCACCAGATACATTTATTATTAGGAATATGAAGAAACGCTGGGGAAGCTGCACTCCTGGTAAGAAGATTATTGTTAATCCTGAACTAATAAAAGCTCCCATGAGATGCATTGAATATGTGTTTGTTCACGAAATGTGTCATTTAAAGTATTATAATCATAGTGAATCATTTTACAAATTACAGTCAAGCATAATGTCAGACTGGAAATTCTGGAAAAATAAATTAGAAATTATAATGTCCTAATAAATTAAGGGAGGATTAAAATGGGTAATAAAGAATTGTGCCTAAATTTAGCTTTTGCAGATAGCGAAAGTGAAGTGATTAACTTGTTAAAAAAAGTGGGGTATTGGTCCGATACAAATGCCTGACAGTATTACGGTGATACTGAAAATAATTTTGCTACAATCGAAAATCAACAGAGTCGACCTGAAGCTGCTTTGATCGAAAAATTAATTAATTCTGTTGATGCTGTTCTAATTAGTCGTCACTGAAAAAGTCATTTATTGTCTGTAATGATAAAAGATTTGAAGTCTAATTGTTGCTCTAAAAGAAAATATTTTGCAATAATCTGATTTTTCAGCCAGTTCAAAATCGGCAAAAAGAAAACTGCATAGAGTTTTCTCAAATTAAATCCACAAGCTGCCAATACTGCATTAATATGATCGCCATCTTTGCCTTTGAGCAAATTTCTCTCAAGACGATTCTCCGATTTTAAGTGACCAAAGATTGGTTCTATTGCACTTCTTCGCTTCAAACATTTTACCAAACTCCTTGCTTTTCCGCCAATAGATTTCATTTTGAACCGGTTGGCAATATTCACTTGTGCTTGTCCATCATAATCGTGACCCCGATAACCTAAATCTACATTTACATTTTTTGCTTTCCAGTTCGTTATTTCTTCTGCTTTTTCTATCGCTGATTTTAATGTATGCCCATCGTATGGTTTGCCATGATGGGCATCTATTGCTACTACCCAACTATTTTTACTCGTTGTTACCATGCTTACTTTACAGCCAAACTCATAGCGCTTATGAGCTTTGCTGTAAAGTTTATTCTTGCTCTCTTTGCTTTGACTTAGTAATCTTTCTGCTATTGATAATTTTTCGATGAGTTCTGAATCCTTTGTTTCTGCCTTCTTTTGTATATTACGATATACTCTTCCCAAATATGTCTTCAACTTCTTTGTCATTTTTCTTGCTCGTTTCATTTGTTTGGCGTATGCATATCCGGCTTGCTTGGTCAATGCTTTTTTGGATACAAACCTGTAACTCTGTCTTAACGTAATCCCTCTTTTATTTGATTGCTCGACTAATACTTCCAACATTTTATAATACAACTTTGCATCAGTTGAAAAACTAATCGCTTTTTCTTGAACTGTTGTATCTACATTGAGTTGTTCAAAATCTTTTTCTTTTAGTTCTTTGGCAATAGCCGCACTGCTTACCGTTTCTCTGAATAGTTCTTCTATGCTTTCTTTTCCAATCCGTTTTCTGAATCTTGTCATACTACTTGGGTCTATCGGTAAACTATGTTCAAAATATTCGTTCCCACAGAAGTATTGGTAATACGGATTTTCTACAAACTTTTGAACTATCATCGCATCGCTTTCATTATACATATGTATTTTAAGTATTGCAAGCCTGCCATCAGTCGTATCTCTTTGCCCGGCGCTCCTATCTTCTCTGTGTATTTCTTCCACAACTTTTCTTCCAGTTTTTTCCAATTAATTGTTTCTGCTAACTTTACCAACGGATGTGCTTTGTTTATGATTTCTTCTAAGAGCACTTTGAATATCTCAAGCGTTTTTTGTTCGTTTCTTGGTCTCATTTTTTGCTAGCTTTTATTATTGTTTTTTATTTCTCTTGCAAATTTAAATATTACTTTTCTTCTTTTCAGGTTTTATTTATTAACTCATCTTATTTATTCAGTAACGACTATTTGATCTAAATTGGCACATTTAACTGCTTATAATATAATAACTTACATATTATCCTGTAATTATCAATATATGACTGAAGTACAAATGTATTAGGCGTAATTCAACTTTGCTCTGACCTCATATCCAGCAGATGTATCCATTAAAATATTAGTTACTTAAACTGAAGTTCTCCGCCTGCTCCGACTTGAGTCTGATACAATCGATAGTTAATTAATTTGATTCCATTTAATGCTACTCCATATTTTCTATTCCCTCTATTCTTAACAATTGTAAAGTTAGTACCAGAGTAGTATTTAGGATTTAATTTAATGGCTACTTTATTGAATAAAGGATATCCCAAAGTATAGTAACCCTGAGCCGGACAGTCGGGATAAAATCCCATCGCAGAAAAAATAAACCAGGCAGAGATAGTTCCACAATCATCATTTCCGGGCAAACCATTATGATCTGTTCCAAAGCTTTCATACATAATTTTATGAACAAGTTCTTCTGTTCTATGTTCTTCTCCTCTAACGTATCGGAACAAATATGGATAAGCAATATCCGGCTCATTGTTAATTGTAAATTGTCTGGTGGTGAATGACTCGTAAAGTTTATTGCTAAATTCTTTATCATTTCCAAAAAACTTTATTAATCCAGAAATATCGTGAGGTACAAACCATGTGTAATTCCAAGCATTGCCCTCAACATAACCAGGCCCGCCTGCCCATACCCAATCACCTGAACCGTCTATCGCAAATTCATCGAATGGTTCCATCCAGTCTCCGTTTTTCATTTTCGGTCTGATGAGCTTTGTATTTGAATCGAACAAATTTTTATAAAGAAGAGACCGATTATAAAATTCGTCTGCTAATTCTGAATTACCTAGTTTTCTGGACATCTGTGAGATTGCAAAATCACTTAGACAATATTCAAGAGTTGTAGAGACAGGACCCCAAACCCACCAATCAAAGCTCCAATCCTGTTCAAAAGGTATATATCCATACTGCAATAACTCGTGATAACCTGCACGAATAGGTGGCGCTTTCTCATTTTGTTGAAGCATTGCTGGTTTTAACATTGCATCAAATGCAGTTTCCATATCGAAATCAGTTATTCCTTTTACATAACTATCTGCAATAACTATTGAAGCAGGATCGCCTACCATCATATAAGTTTCAATTCCAGCAAGTTCCCATTTAGGCAGATAACCGGATTCTTTATACATATCAATCATTGTTTTAATCATTTCAGATTGAACTTCCGGATAAATTAAAGTCAGGAATGGATGCAGAGTTCTATAGGTATCCCACAGAGAAAAAACAGAATATCGATTTCGATCAAAATATTGTCCAATTCCTGATCTTCCCATCAAAGGATATTCGCCGTTTACATCACTGATGATATTTGGATGAATTAATGTATGATAAATTGCAGTATAAAACTTTATAAGATTTTCATCGTTGCTGTCTTCAACGATAATTCTGCTTAATTGTTTTTCCCACTTTATCTGTGCTTCTTCTTTTACACGATCAAAATCCCAATCGGGTATTTCGGTTTCAAGATTCAACTTTGCATTTTCAGAACTAACATACGAGATACCAACTTTTATAATTAACTCTTCATCCTCATTCAAATTAAAATTAAGTACAGTGCCAATAGATGAATCAACAACCTGTGCTTCATTGTCACTAATGAGATTATCATTGACCCAGATTTTATGCTGCTCAAACTTTTTATTGAACTTCGCTGAGAAATAAACTTCTTCACTGTTTGCTTCTCCGCAAAATCCACCGCTTATGTTGTAACCTTCTATTTCATTATCCGAAACAATCTTGATTTTTCCGCCGCCAACAATTCCAAGACTTCTTCCCACATCAACCACAACAGATTTTTCTGAATTACTATTCGATTTGAATTTAAGAATTCCTACCCTTTCTGTTGCAGTCATTTCAGCAATAATATGCTGATCGTCTAGCTTAACAGAATAAAATCCTGGTTCAGCAATTTCATTCGAGTAAGAGCATTTGAAATCGGCTGCAGAAGTCACTGACTTTTTATCTGCCATCGTTATCATAATGCTGCCAAGTTCAGGGCAACCAACCCCGCTTAAATGAACCATACCAAATCCATAAAAATCTTTTTCTCCATAAAGATAACCAGTAACTGCATTTAATGAGTTGTGCGGACTAACTGAAACCATTCCCCAAGGCACAACTGCACCGGGAAAAGTATTCCCTCCGTTTGATGTTCCGATAAAAGGGTTCACATAATTTGTCAGAGCTTTATTCTCTAAAAACGATTGTGGGAGAATTGAAAACTGAGAAAGAAGTATTAATATAAAAAGTCTATTTATCCACAACATAATTAATATTATTTAAGATGGATTACTTTATTAGTGTCTGCTGATTTAATAGCAGCAAAAACGACTTCCATATCTTTATAGCCATCGATAAAAGAGGACCTGACTTTTTTGTTTTCTACGATTGCATCATAAAAGTCCATAAATTCTTCATCATAGCCACCATAATCTGAAGCATTTATTATTTGTGGGTCATTATCATTTACTTTTAATGATATTATATCATCATTAACTTCAATTGTTCCTTTATCACCGAACACCAAAAGTTTGTTTTCCCAATGATGTTTAACGGAAAAGAATAAATTATATATAACTTTTACACTAGAGCTAAATATCATTTGAACGCTCATCGTATCAGGTTTACCAATTTTAGGGTTTATGCTGTCAGTAAATGCCGCTACCGATTTCACTTCACCAAATAACATTCTCAATGCAGCAATGTTATGAACTCCTGCATCGAGCATAAAACCCCCAACATAATTATGTTTTTGTCTCCATTTTGTCGCACCGTAATCTCTGTCGGAAGTCACTTGATAAAAAACATTCCATTGAGCTGCAAACACTTTCCCTATAGATTTTTTCTTCAACAAATCATCAATTGAATTATATACTTTCTTATAGCGGAAATTTTCTGCGAGAAGCATAACTTGTTTGTGTTTCAATTTCAATTCCAACATACTCTTTGCTTCCCTCATCGATCCAGCAAGGGGCTTTTCAAGAAAGACATGCTTACCTGCTTTTAGTGAATCAATAGTTACTTTATAATTTAGATCAATCGGAAGTGTAATATCGACAGCATCAATATTCTCATCCATTAATAACTCTATATAATCAAGATAATATTTTACACCGCCAGTAAGTTTAGAAAATTCTTTTGCTTTCTTTTCTGTGTGATTACAAACAGCGGTTATTTCAAACTTATCATCGAGTCTATTTAATGCAGGCAGATGCAATATTTTAGCTGCCAGCCCAGTTCCGATTATTCCAAGTTTAATTTTTCTTTTCATAACGTTTTTAATTTATTCCTTGTTACAAAATCCTAATCTTATAAAGGTTTCCGCCAGCAGTTATGAATAAATAATTTCTATCATTCCCTTTTCCGAAAGTAACATTGCTAGGCACTTCGGGAAGTGGAATTTTATCAACAAATTCTGCCTGTGAGTTATATATATATTCCTGGATTATTTTCATCCCGCAGTGCTACATAAAGATTTCCATTTTTGTCAACCGTCATTCCATCCGGACCATAATCATCGGGATAATCGATGAATTTATTCCCATTGGAAACTTCTCCGCTATTATCAAGATCATAAATAAAAATATAATTATCAGGCTTAATTCCCTTTACCGGATCACCCTCATAATTACAACCAACATATAGTTTATCCTCGTTCGGTGATAGTGCAATTCCATTCGGCATTGGAATATTATTAATTATCAAAGTTACATTACCGTCTGGATCTAATCTGTAAACTCCATAAAAAGGCTGCTCAATTTTTTCATAACCTGAATAACGTGGGTCAGTGAAATAAATTCTGTTTTGGTTGTCGATCACTAAATCATTAGGTGAGTTATAAGGAAGGTTGTTGTGAAGGGTAGTTAATATTTTAGCCTTGCCGGTTAATAAATCTGTGCTTGTAATTCTTCTGCCGCCGAAGTCAGCGCCTTCGCAGACGATCATATTCCCTGATTTATCAAACTCAATCCCATTGGCCATTCCGCTTGGTGATCTGTAAACGGAAGTTTTGCCACTTTGTGAATCATACTTCCAGATTATTCCTGCCTCCATATTCGTTTCAGTTGTAAATGTAAGATCACTGAAATATACATTGCCGTCAGGGCTGTAAGCTGGACTTTCAGTAAAGAATCCACCATCAAAAAGTTTGATGAGTTTAGATTCTTCGGTTTTAATTTTATTATTGATTTGTGCAGAAATGATCGAAGAGGTGATGAGAAATATTAAGATGAATTTATACATTATTTGAAATGATTATTAGTTTATTTGATCGATTAGTTTAGAACTACATTTATTTCAGCGTCTGAAAAATAATTTATCCATCTTTGTTTGTCACTATCTTCAGCATTTTTTATATGAGATAATTTATATTCCATTCCAACTCGGTTTGCTTTATCTCTTCCCATATAATGATACGGCATTATCTCAACTGATTTAAGTTGAGGATATTTTCTGATAATATTTTTAATTCCGTTGAGATGATTTTCGTTATCATTAATCCCAGGAATTAAGGGGCAACGTAATATAATTGAAGCACCAGAATTATAAAGAGAATCAAGGTTAGCTAATATCTCTCTGTTTGAAACGCCAGTATAATCTTTATGCAATCTCTCATCTGTGAATTTATAATCAAATAAAAAGAGATCAACATAATCTATAATTTCTTTATAGTGACCTTGTTCTCCGTAACCGCAAGTATCTAAAACTGTGTGAAGTCCATTCCTCTTTGCTTCAATTAACAATTCTTTTGTGAATTCAAATTGAGCCATTGGTTCCCCGCCCGAAATTGTTATCCCTCCACCAGTTTTATCATAATATTTTTTATCCTTCAAGACTTCAGAAATAATGAGATCAACCTCAGTATTGGCTCCTATAATTTTCAATGCACCGGAGGGACAAACCTCAACACATTTGCCTGCTAAATCACATAAATACCAATCTACATAATGTTTATTGTCTATAATTTTGTGCGTATTGTTCGGACAGACTTTTACACATTCAAAACAATTCAGACACTTTTCAGGATTGAATGAAAGCTGTGGTTTGAATGATTGAGATTCAGGATTATGACACCATTCACACTTTAAATAGCAACCCTTGAGAAAAACGGTGGTACGTATTCCCGGCCCATCATTTAATGCGAATCTTTGTATGTCAAATGTCAATCCTTTCATAAAATCAATATAATGTTCTGCTTAATATCTCCAATTGGACATCACGGGACAGTTCCACAAATCTTGCACTGAATCCACCAACTCTTACAAAAACATGCCCGTATTTTTCAGGTTCCTCCATCGCACGCTCTAGTTCATGTCTGTCAACAACAGTTATCATTGCCTGCTGCCCGCCGTTTTCAAAAAAGGTTTCAAGTAATGATTTAAGTATTGCTTTTTTTGCTGTGAACATCTCTTTGCTGAACTTCATATTCTGAACTGCACCGGCATGAATGTATGGGGAGGGTTTTACAAGAGAATTCAGAAAGGCTGTAGGACCATTCACATCACTTCCGCCGCTTGGATTATTTCCATTTGCCATTGGTTCGCCTGATTTTCTTCCATCTGCCGAAGCAGAAGTTTGATGTCCCATCAACGTATTCGCGCTGTTGTTAATCACCACAACTAGATATGATTGCAACCCAACTCTTTTTGCCTGATCTTTTACATAATTGCAGACGTGTTCGTGAACATTAACTAACATTTGGTCGGCAATTTCATTATCGTTACCGTACTTTGGAGTTTTCAATAGATGCTGTCTTATTTTTTCATACCCGACAAAATTTGAATCTAATGCTTTCAATAATTCATCTTTTGAAATAATTTCCTTATTATAAACGAGCTCTTTGATAGCCGTTAGACTATCCGCTGTATTTGTATTGCCATAAGTTTCAATTGTACCGCTTAAATACTGGATTCCTCCAGCAAACATACCTTTTCCTCTTTCAAAGCAGTCATCGTATAAAAGACTCAGATAAAGATAAGGCGAATGTTCACCTGCAATTTTATATTCGAGAACTTCATGATCCGCCATCATTCTGACAAAGAATTCTACTTGAGTTTTATATGCATGCCACAAGTCATCAAAAGTTTTAAAATCCTCAAAACTACCAAGCTGTAATCCGGAAACTTGTCCTGTCATCGGATCAATTCCATTATGGAGTGTGACTTCCAGAGCTTTCAGCAGATTAACAACACTGCTTGGTGTACCAAAACTCTTGTGATCAATTATATATTCACCGCAACCATAAGGAACAAACTGCTGCGCTGTGATTTCATCAAATCCCTGTGCGAGCTGGACAGCTTTTATATTTACTTCATCGTTATATAATATTGGATAGGTTCTTCCCTCGCCAATAACCTGCAAAGCTTTTTCCATTAAAACCGGATTCATTCCATCATAAAATCTTAAAGAAAGCTGCGGTTCTGTAACATTAACGGTTCTTGATGCTTCCATTGCGAGCAGTGCGAGCCTGTCTGCGTTAGGCTCATTTCGTCTTCCTCTACCTCCAATAATTATTCTGCTATGAACAATTGTATTCCTCGCTCCAATCAATCTCCATAATGACTGAAGAAGTTTTAATGCTTCATCTTCACTTATGACCCCGCTTTCCAAATCGTTTGCAAGAAAATCACCCAGCCATACATCCATTCTTCCGTAATTACGGATATCTCCTACAAAACTATAAAGCCAGAATAACTGAATTGCTTCACGCATTGTTTTGGGAGCAGAAATTGTGATCATTTCAAGAGTATCTGCAATTTGCTGAAGTTTTTCTTTTCTATTGCCATTTTCAGATTGATTTTTCAGCTCAATTGCCTGCTTTGCATACCAGCGACATACATCAACAAGCAACTCCAGAGCAATTTTAATCCCTTCATAAAATTCCGGTTCTTTGCTTTCAGCAACAGCTTTTTGTTTAGCTTCCTCCGCATCTTTAATCAACCCGGGAATACCTTTATTCAGAAGTTTTTCCCAATCAACATTTCCACCTGTTAATCTGTAAAGTGGAAATGCAATCCCACACTGATGCATCCAGTCATCTGAAGGAAGATACTTTTTCATTTTATCATTATAAGCTGCGCGAAGCTTTGCTGAAGTACTTTCCTTATTCCAGAACTCAATCATTTCAAGAACTTTATTTCTTGTATCATCATCGATCGCTGGATCTTCAAGCTCATTAATGATTTTATCCTTCACACAATAGTAACCGAATGCAGCAGTACCCCATTCATCGGGAGTGATTCCAACTAATGTGTGCCGGATTCTTCCTGCAAAAAGATCTTCATCTTGAATTGGCGTGAAGAAAGCCGGATACTGTACTTTCAAGCACATAGCTTCCCTGATTGCTGGATGATCGTTTATATGCTTCTTGTATATTTCCGTAAATAATAATTCTGTTTTAAATTTGTCTGACTTCATTATTATTCTGTTTTAATGATATTTTATTTTTATCTGATTCAAATATCAAGCTTATTTTGATATTTATCTTGCTTTATGTTGATTTTTTATTGTGGTTTATTGATATTAACACTAAAAAAAATGAGATTTAAGCATGAAATTAGTTAAACTAAGAACCCGCGATCTGATAGATCCAGAATCTGAAATCCATTACGCTTATCATAAATCTCTTGCGACAATTACAACACCACATAATCACGATTTTTTTGAAATCTTTCTTATCACAAAAGGTGAAGCTCTTCACAGAATAAATGACAAGGTAGAAAACATTGAGGAAGGCGATCTGGTTTTTATTCGCCCCGATGATATCCATAACTATGAAAAATCAGATGATAGAAATTGTGAGCTAATAAATCTTGCATTTCCGTCGTCAACAATCCTGAAGTTATTTGAATATTTTGGTGAAGGTTTCCGTTCAGATCAGTTGTTAAAAGCAGAATATCCGCCTAAATCCAAGTTGAGTAAAATTGAAAAAGAAATTCTTGTATCACGATTTGAAAAGCTGAATACACTAAAAAGGACTAATAAGAAAAAAATTAAAACAGAACTCAGGATTCTTCTTGCTGATATTTTCTCACGATATTTTATTTACGAAGAAAACTACGTAAACGAAATAATACCAAACTGGTTGGTGAAATTAAAATCGGAAATGGAGAAAAAAGAAAATTTTACTGCAGGAATACGCAAGATGTATGACCTTTGTGAAAGAACCCCTGAACATTTAAGCCGTTCATTCAAAAAATATTTTAATGAATCTCCCACAGATTATATTACTAACCTGAGGTTAAATTATGCGGCAAATCTTCTTTCCAACAGCGATGAAGATATAGCCAACATTGCAATGGACTGTGGTTTTGAAAACCTCAGTCACTTTTATCATTTGTTCAGAAAGAAGTTCGATGCCTCACCAAAAGAATTCCGATTAAAGCATCAGAAAACTATTATACCATTTTAAAAGAACAGGAAAGAATTTCTTCTGTGCGAAAGTTTATATGCTTCCAGGGAATTGACCCTGGAATATCATTATTTACAACGCACTCTCTTCCCATCCTTCAAAAACAATTCATCTAGTCCTTTTAAAGAACCATCTGCTTCATAAATTATTTCCGGAGAATATTGCAATGCCCAGGCACGACGCATTTTATCAGTATTATTTGCTCCTGATCGATGAAATGTTGTACTTGAGAAAACTACAATAGAACCAGCAGGACAATTAGCTGATACACCTTTTTCTGGTCCAAAATATCCTTCTCTGTCGTTTGTACCTGGTACTGGTTTATGTTCAATCTTTTTTTTAGTGCCTGCAAGAGAATAAGGAAGTAATGCAATTGTGCCATTATCTTCATTTACATCATCAAGTGGAATCCAGGCATTAACGTAATATTTATGTTCGTTATCAACATAACCGGAATCCTGATGCCAGGTAAACTCCGCTCCTTTTTTATCTGTACCTTTAACAACAAACTGTTCCCAGAAAAGATACGCCGTATTTCCGATTGTTGCTTTACAGATTTCAGCCATTTTTTCGCTGAAAATAAATTTTCCGAGATGCGGTCTGGTTTTGTAAGAATTAAACACGAAGTATCTGCTGTTCTTTCTGCTCAGATTCAGTTCTGTCACTCCAAGTTTTTCCATTTCTCTGTCCTGTTCAGCAATTAGTTCCATACATTCCTTGCGAATTAATTCTAGTTCATCTTCAGGAATTACTTTCTCAAGTATGAAGAAACCATCTTCTTCGTATTTTCTTTTTTGCTCATCTGTAATTACAAGTTTATCTTTTATGTTCATCTTATCCACCTAAATTAATATTATTTAATTGCTTTCTCTGTTCCAAAATCGAAGAAATGAAATTTGTTTTTATTAAGCTTTAGTTTCCGATTTGTTTGCGCTTTTGGGACATCACGAGCTGGGGTTCTTGCAATGAACTGAGTTCCATCCATATTGAAATATAGGAAAGCTTCATTTCCCATTGGTTCTACAACTTCCAATTTAACTTCAAATTCATGATAATTTGCTTGTAGAGAACTATCAGTAAAATCATGAATATCTTCCGGTCTGATACCAAGCCAGATTTTCTTATTGATATGATTTTTCAATTTGTTAGTGTAAATATCCCCAAGCTTGACCAACAAAGCATTATTACTTGATTCAAATTGCAACTCACCTGATTGCCTTACAATTCCCTCAAGAAAATTCATAGAAGGACTACCGATAAATCCAGCTACAAATTTATTTTCAGGATTGTTGTATAAATTCAAAGGGCTATCGACCTGCTGAACATAACCGTCTTTCATTACAACGATTCTTTCACCCATTGTCATTGCTTCAGTTTGATCGTGAGTAACATAAATCATTGTTGCTTCAAGTTTTAGATGCAGCTTAGATATTTCAGTTCTCATTTGAACGCGAAGTTTTGCATCAAGGTTGCTCAATGGCTCATCAAATAAAAATACTTTTGGTTTACGCACGATTGCTCTTCCGACAGCCACTCTCTGTCTTTCACCACCACTCAATGCTTTAGGTTTTCTGTCGAGATAATTAGTTAAACCGAGGATTGCTGCTGCTTCATTTACTCTTGTTTTTATTTCATCTTTTGGAATTTTCCTTAGTTTTAGTCCGAATGCCATATTTTCGTAAACAGTCATATGAGGATAGAGTGCATAATTCTGAAATACCATCGCGATATCTCTGTTCTTCGGAGAAACATCGTTTACTCTTTTTCCGTCGATGTAGAGATCCCCTTCAGTGATTTCTTCAAGTCCAGCTATCATTCTTAATGTTGTTGTTTTTCCGCATCCGGATGGACCAACAAGCACAACAAATTCTTTGTCTTGCACTTCGATGTTTACGTCCTTAACTGCAAACTTATTCTCTTCGTATACTTTGCTAATATTTTTTAATAATACATTTGCCATAAACTACCTGCTTTAATTTTTCTATTTCTGATTTAATAACTTATTTGATTTTACTGCCGCTTCATTAAGAGTTTGTTTTGGAGACCTATTACCAATTAAAGTCTGCTCAATCGCTTCAGCAATAAATTGATTTATATTAACATAGTAACGATCGATGGTTGGGCGTTGTCTTGCAATTTTGATTTGCTCAACAAAACTTTTCATTGCAAGATCTGTTTCAAGAAATGCCTTATAGCTTTCGTGCTTAAGCACTGATTTTCTAACCGGAAGATAACCCGAACTAATCGAAAACATTTCTTGAATTTCCGGTTGCGTAACCCATTTTACAAATATCCAGGCAGCATCAGAAACTTTGCTTTGTTTAAAAATCGCCAGACTTTCACCAGCAATATAAGTTGCTTTGCCTTTAGGACCTTCCGGTAATGATGCAACAGCCCAATCAATATTTTTCATTTTTCTGAATGTTGGTAGATCCCAGGGACCATCCATTATCATTGAAATACTTCCTGATGCTAATCCCATATCGTGAGTAAACGAGTAATTACTGAAATTCAGTTGATCGTAAATTTCTTTCCAAAGCGTTAGTGCCTGAACTCCGGCTTCGGAATTGAATAATACTTTTGTTTGCGTTGAATCAATGATCTCACCACCCGCCTGCCATAAATATGGACTCCATTGCAACACTTCCCAGATACTTAACGGACCCGAGCCTGGATAAGCAGGGACATAAAAACCATACTGGTCTGTTTTTCCATCACCATCTTTGTCCAGAGTTAATTTTTTTGAATACTCCTTTAAATCATTCCATGTTTTAGGTGGAAGATTAGGATCAATTCCTGCTGCCCTGAAATGATCTTTATTATAAACAAGAGCAAGTACTGTTGCATCCATCGGTAGAGCATATAAAACTTTTTTATGTGAAAATGCTCCTAGAAGTTGAGGGAAGAAATCATCCATCTCAGCTTCTGAAAGTCCGTTTGCTTTTTTGATAAAATGTTGAATTGGGTAAATGGCGTCTGATTCAATTAGCTTATCAAGAAAATCTGCGTGGATCCAGCTTACATCAGGAGCAGTCTTACTCTGAATTGCTGTAATTAATTTCTGAACAAGCGCATCTCCCGTTGGAATATACTGTGCGTCAATATCAATATCCGGATGTTCTTTTTCAAACCTGTCAATCAATTCATTCAGCGCGGGAATTGTTGTTGCAACAAAGCTGTGCCAAAAAATTACTTTTGTTTTTTTTGAATTCTCCTGTTTTGAACATCCCGAAACAAAAATTATCAATAGAATTATCAAAGCAAAAGCTTGATATGTGTTAAAATATTTTTTTATCATTTTAGAATACCGAAAAATACTCTTTAAAAAATTCTTCCTTGTTCACAGTTGATGCGATTTCGTGCTTACCATTCTGATTTCTTTCCCATTTTGTCAAACCCGCAGTATCAGAATCATTCAATTCAATTGAGACATTTCCTTTTTCATATCCGCAGATTTTTTCATTAAAAATTGTTGTAGCAGCAAGCGGATCGTGAAAAGTTACTGTGTGTGAATAATCATACCAGTGCTGTGCATAATCCTGTAGTGGTTTGAATATATCAGCACTGAATTTTTCTATAAACTCTTTTGAGTCCATAGTAACTTGTGAAGTAACATCAATACCAATCGATCTATGCATTTTAACATTTGCTCCATAAACAATATCCGATGCATGATAATCACCTTTTGCATTCCATTCGAGTTTATTCCATCCTTCAATCTTATGCTGGAAATAACCGCACATCATTACAAGTCCTTTTAGCAATGACGGGATCTTTTCATCAACTTTAAAAAGCAGACCAACATTGGTTAAAGGTCCGATAGTTAATAAAACAACTTCCCCGGGATTTTTTCTGATCGTTCTTCGCATAAACTCAATTGCCTGACCTTTGGGGAATTCCTTTTTATGTCTCCATTTTTCTAAAGATTTTGCCTGCTGAGCAATTTTCTGTTGTTGCTCTATGATCAATGGTTCGGCGGTTCCCGGAAATATCGGAATATCTTTTCCCACAAGAATACACAACGAGCTTGCAAGCATTGCTCTCTTTTCCGGTTCACCAGTAACTGTTGTAATTCCAAGCAGATCACAATTTGGATTAGCTAGCAAATACGTTAAACATATTGCATCATCAATGTCTGTTCCAATATCGGTGTCTAATAAAACTTTAACTGCCATAATGTTGATTAACTTTTTCAGAAATATTATGAAATGATTCTTTTAGCTGTGGATACAATTGTTTATAAAGTGAGTAAAAGTCGTTATAAATTTCAACTCTTTTTTTATCCGGTTCAATCTTAGTATCTACCCTCAACATTTTTTCACAAGCTTCATTTATATTTTTATAATTTCCAGTGCCAACAACTGCAATAATTGCAGCACCGTAAGGAGCTCCTTCTTTGCAAGTAAGTGTATTTATTTCAGCATTAAAAACATCTGCGATTATCCCTCTCCATAGTTTACTCCTTGCTCCTCCACCAGACACAATCAGACTTTCAGCCTTGATCCCAAGATTTGAAATTAATTCATAACAATCTCTGAGACTGTAAGCAACTCCTTCCAAAACTGATCTTGTCAAATGAGCTTTTGTATGTCGGACATTTAATCCAATGAATGCTCCTTTTGCATTTGGATCGGGATGAGGAGTTCTTTCACCTGTCAGATATGGAAGAAAGAATAAGCCTTCACTTCCAGCTTGAACGGTTTCAGCTTGTGACGTCAGTTTTTCATAGACATCTTTTCCCGTTTTTTCAGCTTCATATATTTCCAGTTGAGCAATGGTATCACGATACCATCTGAAAGAGCCGGCAGCCGATAAAGTAACTCCCATCAGATGCCATTTATTCGGAACTGAATGACAGAAGGCATGCAGCTTACCTTCAGGTTCAATTCTGTAGTTATCTGAATGAGTGAAGACTACCCCGGATGTTCCCAGAACTATTGAAACAATTCCTTCTTTCACTGCACCGGCACCAATTCCACCTGCTGCCTGATCACCCCCACCAGCAAAAACAGGAATCCCTTCACATAATCCTGTTACATCAGATGCTTGTCTTGATATGTTACCTGTTTGTGAAATTGATTCAACTACATCTGGAAGCCATTCAATTGGTATTTCCAGTTTATTTAAAATTTCTTGTGACCATTTTCTTTCTTTAACATTAAGCAGTGAAGTCCCGCTTGCATCAGAAACATCGCTGAATAATTCATTGGTTAGTTTAAATCTGATGTAGTCTTTAGGAAGAAGTAATTTAGTGATCTTTGAATAAATTTCCGGATTATTTTTTCTAAGCCATATGATTTTAGGTGCCGTAAATCCTGGTAAAACCTGATTGCCGGTTATAGTTAGTAAATTTTTAAAACCGACCTTTTCCGTTATCTCTTTACATTCTTCACCTGTTCTTTGATCATTCCACATGATGCAAGGATACAAGACTTTCCTAGTACTATCTAATGTCACCAGTCCATGCATTTGACCTGTCAGTCCGATACCTTTAACATCACTTGTATTTATTTTTGCTTGAGCCACAACATTCTGAATACTTCTACAAGCTGCTTTCCACCAATCATCCGGATTCTGCTCAGCCCAAAGTGGATGCGGAGTAGACATCGGATATTCATTAGTAGCTGTTGCAACTACAACTCCACCAATATCCATCAGCACAGACTTAGCTCCCGTTGTTCCTATATCAATCCCAATGAAATAATTCATAATTTTTTATTTATTAAAATATTTATTTACCCAATGATCTAACTTCTGACCAATCCTCATACAAGCATCAATTGCCTGCTTTGAATCCGCTAAACCGGGATTAGTAGCACCATAATGCAAAGTGAATTTATCTGCAACGTAATCCGTCGCTCCAAAAACAAGGAACCCAAAATTAATAAGCACAGTCAAAATCGACATACAAGTAATTTCAGCGCCACCGCCCCAGCCGCCCTCAGAAGAAAAAGCACAACCAATTTTCCCGTCGATATTTCCCCAAAGTTCATCACCGCATTCATCCCAGAATTTTTTCATTTTCCAAGATAAGATTCCCATATTAGTTGGCGAACCCACTGCAATACCATCACACCACTTAATATCATTTGTTGTAGCTTCATCTACAGAAAGAATTTCCACTTCGTTATTTCCAGAAGCTTTTGCTCCTTTAAAAACGTATTCAGCCATCTTCTTTGTGTTACCTGAATGGCTGTCATATAATACAAGAATATTTGCCATAAAATTCCCCTTAATAAATTTACCAGCGATATTGATAAGGATTATAATCAGCTTCATAATAGGAAAGTATTGTTCTTCCTGGAAGTGATACCTTATCAAATCTTTGATTATCCTCTTCACTTATTTTAACATCAAGTGCTTTAATATTATCTTCATACTGATCCATTGTTCTCGGACCAATTATTGTACTCGTTACTACTTCTTTTCTCATCGTCCATGCAAGTGCAAGCTGAGACGAAGTAATGTTTTTTTCTTTTGCAATTTCTGTCAAAACATCCAGCACATCAAAAGCTGCATCAGAAAAATGATGTTCTTTCCATTCGTTCCTTTCAGTAAGTCTGCTGTTCTCAGGTCGATCTTCACCTCTTTTATATTTTCCTGTAAGAAATCCTCCTGCTAAAGGCGACCACGTAATAATTGCAAGTCCATAATTTTCTGCTACGGCAAAAAGTTCGCGTTCTGCTCTTCTATCTAGCAAGTGATAAGGTGGCTGTTCACTTACAAATCTGTTTAATCCTAATTCTTTTGAAACCCATAATGATTCAACTATCTGCCAGGAAGCGAATGTACTAGTTCCAATATAACGGACTTTACCTGATCTCACTAAATCATCAAGTGCACGGAGTGTTTCATCAATCGGAATATCTGATTGCGGTCTGTGAATTTGATACAAATCAATATAATCAGTCTGCAATCTTTTTAGTGAAGCTTCACATTCGGAAATAATATGTCTTCTTGAATTACCAAATGCATTTTGATCGTTATCATCCATCCTGTGATGAACTTTTGTTGCAAGAAATATTTGATTGCGTTTGCCGTTTTGTTTTAGTGCTTTCCCGACTATCTCTTCACTTGACCCTCTCCCATAAACATTTGCTGTGTCAAGAAAGTTAATTCCGTCTGCAATCGCTTTATCTATTATTTTAATTGATTCTTCTTCGTTTGTTCTCCAGCCGAACATCATACAGCCTAGACTAATGCGGCTTACCTTAACACCCGTTCTTCCAAAATTTTTATACTCCATCCTTTACCTCCTGTTTCTGCAGAATTGAAAAATATCTTTCCATTTTTTTCTTTTTGAAAATATCAAAATACCAGTGAGGATAAATTCTAGGCGGTTCACTCACCACATCAAGTTTTTTCATTTCATCATCTGAAAGTTTCCAATCGGCAGTTTTTATATTTTCAAGCAATTGTTTTCCATCTCTTACCCCAATGATCACAGAAGTAATTCCTGGTTTCTGAAGTGCATAATTCAAAGCTATTTGGCTCATTGATGCATTTCTTTGCTCTGAGATTTTTTCCATCACCGATAAAATTTTTTCTCCTCTATCAACATCATATGGAAGATGCTGTCCCTCTCCTTTTATTCTTGTTCCTTTAGGCCATTTCTTTTTTTTTCTGTATTTGCCGGATAATATTCCACCATGTAATGGACTCCAGACTATTATCCCTATTTTCTGATCGAGACAAACGGGAATAGTTTCATATTCCAAATCTCTTCCGACCAATGAATAATATGCCTGAAGCGATATAATATTTTGAAGATTTTGTTTTTCAGAAATGGACATAATTTTCATTATCTGCCAGGCAAAGAAATTTGAAATGCCTATGTATCTCACCTTTCCGTCTTTAACAAGTTGATTGAGTGTGGACATCATTTCCTCAAGCGGAGTCATAAAATCAAATGAATGAACCTGGTAAAGATCAATGTAATCCGTATTCAGTCTTTTCAAACTATCGTTGCAAGCTTTAATCAGATGCTGGCGCGAATGTCCTTCATCATTCGGACCTTTTCCCATTCGTCCTTCACCTTTTGTTGCAATGATAACATCTTTCCTTTTCCTACCGAGTGCTTTGCCAAGCATTGTTTCTGAAATGCCACTCGAATAAACATCTGCTGTATCAAAAAAGTTTACACCATGATCAATCGCGTCTGAAGTTAATCTATTAGCGTCTTTCTGTTCCTGAATTCCAAGATGTGTCCATCCGGTTTTCCCGGTGAACGTCATTACACCGAAACATATTTCAGAAACCTGCAGACCAGAGTTCCCAAGAAAACGGTATCTCATACTTTCTCCTTTCTAATTGAAAAATCAGGTTCACCATGCGTGTGATTCCAAAGATGTCCCAATCTTTTTTGCCCACGCAAAGAAGTTTCAAAATAGATTCCGTGTATATCTTCATAAACTTCAGGCAGATCGTGATGATCACACATTCTAGTTGCCACAATATCGCCGCTGGAAAATTTGTATTGCACACCTTCGGAAACTGCGAGTCCACTACCTTTCAGAATTATCCAGTATTCATCAAAGTCGTGATAATGATTATCAAAATCATTTGTCCTGGGATAATCAACCGGATCGCCAATGTTACGGGGAGTTGATAGTTTGCTCATTTTAAATACTGCCGAACCACCAATTTCATCATTCCAATTCCCTTCGATCATTACAATATCGGTTTTATGGTTTGTGGTTTTAATGGAAATGTTTTTTTCGTCTGAAAAAAGCGAATCGTTCTTTAAATATATTTTTTCATATCCATTCGTTCTGATGCTGCATTCACCGGAAATGATAAATAAAGCATATTTCAGAAATGATTTTGTAATTTCAGTTATGCTATTTGACTCAATTGTTAATTGGGTGATCTTTTTTACTTCACTCCAATCATAAAAATTATTTTCTGATATTTTCAGTAGTGGCATATTAGTTAAAAAATAAATGGGACATTTTTGTTTACATTCGGACCGAAGAATTTTATTATTTCAAGATCATCGCTTCCTGTATTAATTATTTCAACTCCTTCAACAGCTCTGTTGTGAGTTATGAGCAATTCATCTTTGAAAGGATCACCTCCTTCAATTTCGATTCCTCCAAATAGACCAGTTCCTCTCCAAACAAAAATATTGTAAACACCATCATCTTTTGTAAAATATTTTTCACCGCGTTTTACATATATCTTTTTTCCACTGAATTTGTATGTGTTGTAGTAAATCCAATATTCTTTACTATTACCTTGCACAGAATCTTTTATCAATATAGGTGGTGTGTGACGATTTATAAAGAAATCAGGATCACCGCTAGTTTGCCAATCGATCATCTCAAGAATGATCTTCTCGCCGTATTTCTGTTTGTCTTCGTCTCTCACATCTTTCCATAATAGATCTTTTGATATATATGTATCACCGACTTTTGCCTGCATCATTGCAAAAACATCAGAGTCTTCCTGAAGTTCTATTGTTAATGCTGTACCCGGTCCATGCGTAACTCCAGACGGGACATGAAATCCATCCCCTTCATATTGATTGAATGCAAAAGCGTGTTGAAGAATTCCGTCATCTTTCCATTCAACTAGATGCGGAAAAAGCAGATTAAATTTCTTCTCTTTCACAATGTATGGATGAACACCAAAAAAAGTTTCTGGATGTTTTCCTTTATCAACTCCTTCAGGGAAATAATATGCTTCGTCCTTTGAGTTTCTTCCAACAAGCCTTGCATGCTTTTGCATCTGGTGAATATGAAAAGGAAGACGATCTTCATAATCGAATATCTTTGCTAATCTTCCCAGACCCGAATGAGCTTTTGAATATTCTTTGCCAAGAATTAGTTCTGGCAAAAGTTCTACGGCTTCTTTCAGCGTGATTTCTCTTTCATAATCAATTTTCAGAGTACTCAGGCCTTCATTCGGAACAGAAACTTTGTTATCAGCTTTTGTCGTAGAAGCCAGCCAGCGTTCGCATATTCCACCACGATCACCTAGGTCATACTGTGAATCTGGTAAGCCAAGTCTTCTGCCGGGTGCAATAAAATTTCTAGCAACCCAAGCAGGCTTGAGTTTTAGGATTCCGTTAGTACTTTTTATTTCGTTCTCAATCAACTGTTTTAAATTTTCCATAATTAACTCTCAATCTTTTAATTTTATTTCCAATTCATAGTCGGATTAAAATCATTGCTTTTTGTATAATCTATTAAATTTCTTACGAACAATTTTGCAAATGGATCCGTTGAATAATTTTCAGCTAATGGGAAAGTGCAAAATATAATCTTTCCATTTCCTGCATTCATCTGCAAAATGTAAGCATAGTTTTTATGAAGCCAGCCGACAAACATTCCCGATAAAACATCATCAAAAATTTCTGATGGAATATCTGAGATTACTCTCCGAGGAACTGTCTTTTCAATTTCAAATCCGAATGTTTTACCAAAGCTGATTCCATTGAACAGGGGATTATAATCTCTTATCCAGTTCATATTCGTTGCCCAGTTGCCATCAAGCCATTCTTCTTCCCTGCTGCTGATTTTATAAGAAAATGATTCGGGAAATTTCGTTGTCGAATCGATCAAACATATTACAGTTTTGCCCTCATTTAGCAATTCAAATACTTCTTGGTTAATCAAGTTTGTAAAAATAATATCTGCAGATGCGGAAAGTTGATAATCATTGTCCAATCCTTCAGAAAGTTGTTCAAGCTTATTATTAGGATCGAAAAGTGAAATAACCCGAGTAGATTTGTTAAACGTTTCAAATACAAACAATTCTAAATAATTCTTTGCAACGATATTTTTGTTGGAATCAATTAACTTATAATCAATTCTTAATTTTTGTGAATTGTTTACTTCGGGCAAGGCAAACTTTAGTGTTTCAATTTTTGTTACATCAGCTTCTTTTAATTTATCAACATTAAGCGATCCATTAATATTCTCGTCAAGCTTCCACTCTAATTTCAAACCAGATAAATTTTTGTCACTGTAATGTGAGATGAAAATATCAATTTCTGCTTCTTCGCCTGACCAGTAATTATATTTAACCGGACGAGGAATTATTATATCCTGCTGCTGAATAAGCGGAAGATCATCAGAATAGACTTTGAAGTTCCTCCATATATCAAGCAATCCATTACTTTCCCAGTTGATGTCCGTGAATTCAGTAATTACATACCCCTGAATCTGCGAAGTCATTCTTATTTTTTCAATTTCATACTTTAGTGAATTGAACTGTGAATGCTGACTTTCTTCTGCAAGTTGATTGTAAGAACTAAAAGTTTTATCAAACTTTTGATCAATGAATCTTTTATAAACTCCTGCAGGAAGTGAGACTTCAATGTCGAGAAATTGTCGATCAAACCACCACGGGATCTTTTCAGGCAGCTTTGGTAAACCCCAGTTTCCAAACTCCGAAATCAATAATGGCTCATTACCTTCTTCCTGTGAGTCGCCAAACTCACTATAGAGCCATTTAGGTCGGGAAGCAACATCATCGATGGTTTTATCGAAATGATTTTTGTTTTCCGGAATTGCCCAGTAGGTGTGATAATCATTTAGGTCTGATTTTATATGAAAATTTCCCCAGCAGGCGCTGTTGTCAACTACCAATCTTCCACTCGCTTTAGCCTTAACCCGATCAAATTCTTTAACAAGCCAGTTTCGCTGATTCTCTCTGTGAAGATCAATTCCCCAGCTTTCATTAATCAAACTAAGGATAACAAGCGATGGATGATTCCAGTCTCTTTCAAGCATATTGTCAATTGTTTCAGAGCCACGTTTTGCAGCATCTTCATTAAATACATCCCAATTAGGGACTTCGTACCAAACTAATAAACCAACTTCATCAGCGATCTTAAGATACAGTGGATCGGGGACTTTGACGTGGCAGCGAAGCAAATTTAATCCAAGCTTTTTAGCTTTGAGCATTTCATTCCGCAAATATTCTTCTGAAGGAGTAGTGTAAATTGTCTCTGGATAGAAATCCTGATCAAGTGCAGCAATTAAGTAGAATGGTTTTCCATTTAGATAAAGCTTGTTATTCTTTGATTCGATGCTTCTGAATCCAAAAGTTTCGGTTATTATACTTTCTAGGGATTTTAGCTGTGCCCTATATAAGTTGGGTTGTTCAAAACTCCAAAGTAATGGATTAGAGATTACTTCGTTAAGAACGAAGGTGTTTTCTTTCACATCGACAGTCTTTTCTCTATTCAGAATTTCCTTTCCGGATGGATCAAATATTTTTATTTCTATTTTCTGTTGACTAGTGGCTGATTTATTTAGGATCCCTTCAAAAGATATTCTGCCATCAATAGTCGGAGTAATCTTGACTTTTCTTATAAACTGTTCAGGATTAATTAAAAGTGATACACCTTGCCAGATACCGCTCGTCTGAACATACCACGTCTGTTTTCCGTGTGGGATGTGATAATAATCAATTCCTTCAGTCGGCGTTTCTTCATTCAATGGATCAAGAACACGAAGTATAATTTCATTTTCTCCGATTTTTAAATATTGAGTGATATCAAACTCAAAAGGAGTATAACCACCTTCGTGTTCGCCAATAAATTCTTTGTTGACGAATAGTCGGGACAAATAATCAACAGCATAAAATTTTATGATGTACAATTTTTCATAATCAATATTCTCCAATGAGATTGTCATTTTGTACCAACCGACACCCTGATAATCTCTCAAATCCTCAAACTGTGCCTGCCAGGATAGCGGAACAATTGCTTTTCTCCAATCAATATTATGAAGCGATTCAATTTTCAGTTCACCTTTTGAATCGGTTATAAAATCCCATTCACCATTTAGGGAAATGATCTGAGCATATGTTGATTGAATAAGAATCAAAGTAAATAATATTTGTGTTATGAGATTAAACATTAATTTTTAATGCATTAATAATTTTTATTTCTTCATCTCTCTTTGAATATCCGGTAGAATGATTTTTATGCTCATTTAGAAACCATTCAATTGTTGTTTCCATATAATTATCAAAAGGTGTAGTTGAATATCCAAGGTGATCTTTTATTTTTTGTAGACTGAAAACAGCATCCCTTCTGGTATTAAATGTAAATACATCTCCCTCGGATGAATAACTGATCTCTAGCTTATCAAACTCTTTTTGATCAATATGAAACACATCACTTTTTTTATTGAGCAGTTTCATTAATCGTAGAAGATATTCATTCAAAGTGAAAGCTTCTTCGCCAGCAACATTGTAAGCTTCTCCAAGTGATTTATCTGTTTCAATCACTTTACAGAAAGCTTCTGCCACATCTTCAATATAAACCTGCTGGAATTTGAAATTCCCATCTCCGGGAACTATTAAAGGTTTTCGATCTAGAATTCTTTCAATCCAGAACCAATCTCTGCGGGCAGGATCTTTTGGTCCGCTGACATAAGTTGGTCTAAGCATACTTACAGGAAAACTTCTATCGTCATGATTTTTCCAGAGAACATTCTCACATTTTATTTTGTTTACACCGTATTCCCAGCCAAAAGGACTTTTCTTAAATTCTTTCATTAATGGCAGATTTATCTGATCTTCAGTTACCGGAATTCGAACATCCTGCTGTAGCATATAAACCGAAATTGTACTGCAGTGAATGAATCTTCCAATTTTATTTTTAAAGACATCAACTGCTGTCTTTGAATCATTCTCATTGTAAGCTACCATATCATAAACCACATCAAACTTTTGCTTCGATACTAATTCTGATAAAATCCTTTTATCATTTCTATCGCCATTAACAAAACTTAAGTTTTGTTTTTCGGTTAATTCAGTTTTAGTATGACCACGATTTAATAATGTTAGCTTATGACCTCTCAATAATAATTTTTCAGAGAGTCTACTACTTATAAATCCTGTTCCACCGATTATTAGGATATTCATACTGATTATTTTATTAATATCATCTTCTTAACAGTAGTTTTCCCTTGAAAATTTAGACTATAGAAATACACACCACTGGAAAGATTATCTCCATTAAATATTACATTATGCTGCCCTGCTGTTTGAATTTCATTAACTAAATTTTGAACATCTCTTCCCAGAATATCATAGACTGTCAATTCAACTTTCCCATTTAGCGGAATTGAATAAGAAATATTTGTGACTGGATTAAACGGGTTTGGATAATTTTGCTCAAGAGTAAATTCAGCAGGTACATTAATTTGAGCGATCTCATCTCGCAATCCAACAACCACTATTGTGTCTGCAAGTGAATAAATCTTTGCAGTATACTTGTTCATATTAGTTGAAAACTGAGCCAGTTCTTTTTTTGTTCCTGATATGACTTCCCCGCTTAGTAAATCCGTTAAATAATATGTCTTGATAGTATCAAGGTTGAGCTCATCTACTGGTAGGTCTATCGTAGCACTCGTCGATTGATCACTCATATTCAAAACAGTAAATAAGTTTTGATCCTCACTCCATCTCCTAAATCCAAATACATATGATGAGGGAGAGACAGTAATTTCTTTAAAGTTGTTACTCCTTAAAGCTGGATATCTTTTTCTTAACTGGATTAGATTCTGAAAATGAGGAAATAAATGATTAGGGTCTGCAAAGTCCATCGGATATCCAGAAGTGTAAATAAATTCCGTTGAATATGGATGTCCGGTCTTGCCTATCTCCAATCCATTATAAATTAAAGGAATACCGTCTAAACAGAACATTAACGCAGCGACCATTTTTGTTCTATCTACCCCGTGATGAGTTATAAAGAAATACAGATCATTATTGGTCATAAATCGGAGAATTATAGCATTCTTAGAGTAGCCTATTCCATTATTCGTCAAGGCATTACGCAACAAATTAGATCTTTGATTCTGATTACTATAATTGAAAATCGTTGGATTCGCATTTGGGTTATAACTTGTTTGCCAGGACCAATGAGATACCCAGGATTCTTCTGGAGTCCAATCAAAACCTGCATCAAATCTTTCATCGAATACCTGCGACTGAGATGCTTTATCCTCTGCAAGCATTAATATTTCTGGTTTGATTCTTTTTAACGTCAGACGAAGATCTTTTGTGAACTGAGGATTTCTAGCTGTAACACCCCAGACTGCGTCAAAACGATAACCATCAATATCAAATTTTTCTATCCAGTATTTTGCAGCTTCAGTGATCCACTTTTGAACTTCTGGATTATCGAAATTCAAATTGGGAAGCTCATTCCAGAAATAATTAATAAAACCCATATAGTAATGATAATTCTCTGAGTAAGGCGTACTATCAGGTTCACGCTGATAAAAATCCCAGTAGTGTGAATCAGTTCCATAATCTATCGTTTCCTGTGCATATGGGTGATGTATTGAGGAATGATTCGCTACGAAGTCGAACAATACTTTTAACCCTTTAGCTTTTGCAGTTTGAATCAAATTTCGGAGATCCCTTTCTGTTCCTAAATCAGGACGAACGTCGAAGTAATCAATAACATCATAACCCTGACCTCCACCATATGTTTTATAAATGGGCTGAATCCATATTGTATTGATACCAAGTCGAACAATATCAGGAATTTTTTCTGCGATATCATTAAACCTCCCACTATTAACAAAAATATACGGTGTAATCTCATATATTATCGCAGAATCAATCCATGATGCGTGATCAGTTTTAATGTTGAATGGAATAATAGCATTATTTTGTAGAGTAACAAATGTTCTGGCTTTGGTAGTATCACCTGAAGGAGTCGAAACATATACATTAAAATAATATTCGCCATCGGGCATTCCAGAATTAAATGTCGCTACGGTAACCGGATCATTAATGCTGCTTAGGGTAATGATTGCTGGATTATTATCATCAGCTTGCCAAAAATAATTTAATTGCTCTGATGCCGGATTATCAAGAGTCTGTGCATTTAATGTAACTTCTAAACCACTTACTTGAGCAAAAGCATAAATCTCCGGACGAATATTAAAAGCTAATTTTAGACGTAATGTATCTGATAGAATTTCATTCACATTAATTACAATTGTATTCAATCCATCATCTATTGCAATCGAGACAGAAAATGAACTATCTGATAATGAAATGTCGAATGGGACCGAACTACTATTTAGGTAAAGTGTTCCGGATGCTGCATAGAAATCATTTAGTCTTCCTTTAATTACCTGTGAAGTTGACCAAACTTCAGCATCTCTTTTATGGATAGAAATACTTTGTGCAAAAACATTTAATGCAAATAACGAAATAAGAAATATTTTTAAATAATTATTCATTTAACATTTCTTTTAATGCTGGCCGGGCAACCGATTCCAACTGTTCAATAAATTTTTTAATCTGTTGAATGACATTTTGGGAGACGTATCTTCTCTTACTATTCCACCATTGACTATAAACGGTCTAAAATCTGAGAAATCATACCAGTTGATCGCTTTAATTAAAGGCCTGCTGTAATAAATTGTATATACTTCCTCAAGCCAGTCTGCTTGAAGTTCTTCATCCCAAGGTCTTCTCCAATCGTATGGATCTTTTGGAATACCACGTGTCCCATTAAACACTGTGTCGTTTGTCGGTCCGGAAGTAGCTCCGATTTCTGTTATGTAAATTGGCTTACCAAATTTTTCAAATCTCTCAACCATTCTGACTATATCTGACAGATCTCTTTGCGGAAAGTAAATTTGAATTCCAACAACGTCTATATCGACTCCAGCATTCAAAATATCTTCAATATATTTTCTTGCAGTTCGTAATGGACGAGTAGCATCCATTCTTGCCATTCTTCCTCTCGCTGCATATTCTCCCCACAAACAACAATTATTTGAAATCCTTTTTACCTTTGGATTTACTTCTTTTGCTCTATCAAAAGCTAATTTAGTTATTTCAGTAATTTCATCAACCGAGTGATTAAATATATTAGCCCAATCATGGTATTCATTCATCACTTCCCATTCCAGAACATTGTCACCATAATGAGTAACCAAATCATAAACATGTTTTTCCATATACTTCTTTAATTCAGAGAAGTTCTTTTGTTTCAACCAATCAGGAGTAACTGTGGGATGGAACCAGAACAAAGGACGGCCTTCAATTGTAATGTTATTTTGCATTAAATAATTAACAATGTCATCCTTTAGTCCCCAATTATAATTACCTTCAGTTGGTTCAAAGAGTTGATACCAGGAATCCCAAACATAATGAGTAACTGTTGCAGTATTGAATAGCTCAGGAAAACGTTTTGTAAATCCTTCAGACTGAGCCCATATCAATTGCCTGCTTTCACAACCGAAGTGAACATTATCTTTTCTTTTCTGTCTTGCAATTTCGCTTCTTGCATGTTCAAGCTCTATCTGCTCACCTACAATTAACGCATACTTGAGTGCCCTGTCAGAATAATCAGCGCATCGTTCATCATCATTCTGTTTTTTTGTTGCATCTTCAAATAATTCTTCAGAAAGATTTACAAGATGATTTACTTCCCTGGAAAACAGCGTCCCAAATTTTGAATATTTGTCCTTTACATTTCTATTTCTAATAACTCTGCTTTTTGCATATTCGTAATTGAGATTTAGTTTATCTCGTGATGAAATCTCACTCATAGTAAAATGTTCACCGCCGTTATCTGCAGTCAACCAGACAAAACCAAATCCTTCAATGAACCATCTTGAGTTGATTCCGAATTTTTTATTTCCAAGATCAGTTGGGAGTTTTATTCCATCCTGAGCTATCTCAACTGCTGATTTAAAAGGATCTTCATTTTCATCAGTCAGATAAACAAAATCCATCTTCGGCATCCATGGATGTGGATACGGTTGAATAATTCCATCGCCTTTACTTGAAGGGAAAATATTTCCGTACTTTGAAAGAAAAGGTGATGCAACCACAGCCGCTGCGCTTAAAGCTGATGTCTTTAAAAATTTTCTTCTATCAAGATTGTTCATTCTTTCCTCGAATAATTAAAGTGAGTTCCATTTATTTTTAAGTAAAATTAACCTATCGAACGCTGCTTTCTTCTCTCCTTTTGGTGAGCGAAGTATCCCACCTTTTTTTAGAAAACCAAACGGATCGACAAAGTCATACCAGTTTGCTGCTTCGATATATTTCTTACTGTATGCATAAGTGAAAATACTTTCAAGCCAGTCTGCCTGAAGTTCTTCATCCCAGTGCCTGTGCCATTCGTATGGCTTCTGACTGAAGTCTTCTTCAGCTTCAGTAAATTCCTGAGTGATTCCGTAAGAAGGAGAACCAATCTCTGCAAGCTGAACTGTTTTCCCCATTCCTTCATATCGTTCGATCGATTGCAAAGCTTCTGTCAATGTCCGGTGAACAAAGTAAACCTGTGCACCGATGATATCGAAATCAACACCAGCTTCGATGATTTCTTTTGTAAACTGATGCGGTGTTCTTTGAGAAAACTTTGCGGGAATCTCATGCCACATTCCTTTCTGAACATAATCGGCAAAAGGACAGCAGTTATTAATTAGCAATCTGATTTTATGATTTGTATCTCTTGCAACATCACAGGCAAGTTTTGTCAGCTCAATTGTCTGCTCATGATTAAGCTGAACTTCATTAGCCCAATCGTGCATTTCATTAACGACTTCCCAGACTTCAATTTCATCTTTGTAAAAACCGACTACTTCACGAACGTGCTTTTCTACATAGTTCAACAATTCAGGATATGTTTTTTTCTTCAGCCAATCTGGAGTAACCCAGGTATGAGTCCAGAACAAAGGTCTTCCTTCAACAGAGATTCCGTTCTTTCGTAATTCCTGGATTAGTTTTAACCTTTCGGAATATTTCTTTTTTCCCTCCTCAGGTTCAAAATCAATAAAATCACCTTTCAGGTAGTGTGTTACCGTAGCATAGTTAAAAGCTTCAGAAAATCTTTCCATAAAAAGTTGAGAAGATTCCATCTGGAAATACCCGCGTGAATCACATCCAAAATAAAAATCTTTTCTCTTTCCATTTTTAGAAATATCAAATCTTGCTTTTTCAATTTCCATCATTTCGCTTGCGTTGGTTGAATAAGCAAGTGACTTTTGGGAATACTCAGCACATTGAGAGTTAGAAGATTTTAGCCTCTTCGCATCGTTAAGAAGTTCTTCCGACAAATCAAGATAATATTTTAGTTCAGTTGATGGTTTCCATTCATCAGTTTCAAATTTATTTCTTCTTAGTCTGTTACGGTGAACTCGTGTCTTTGCTAACTCATAATTAAGATTCAGTTCAAGTATTCCAGATCGTGGAAGTTCATAATGATTACCTTCGTTATCAGCAGGAATAAATAAGTAACCATAACCTTCTACATTCCATCTTACACTGATAGAAAATTTCTTTATGCCTTCAGTATCGCCGATCAAAATTCCTTCATTTGTTAGCTGGATATCAGAATGAAAGGCATCGCCGTGTTCATCAAGTGCCATCACAAAATCAAAAATGTGAGGACCTCTTCCCTTTTGCACAAAGTATGGTTTGAATAAAATTTTTCCTATAGCCATTCGTCTTCTTAATTATAATTTTACCTTAATCCCCAGCTTTGCTGGAGTTTTAACAATCTGTCGTATATTGCTTTACGCTCGCCTTTTGGTGACTCAAGTAAGCCACCGTTTTTAATCCATGAGTATGGATCAACAAAATCATACCAGTTAACTGCGTCGATCCATTTCTTACTATAGGCAATTGTGTAAAGTTCTTCAAGCCAGTCTGCCTGCAATTCCTGATCCCATGGTCTCCTCCAGACATAAGGTTCATTCGATATTTCCAGCGAACCATTGTCAATCGAAGCTTTACTTGGGCCTGATGATGCTCCAACTTCAGTTAATTGAACCGGTCTACCAAATTTTTCAAACCTTTCAACGTGAATGATTGTATCAGAAAGATCGCGGTAAGGGAAATACATTTGCTGACCTGAAATTGTGAAGTTGACATTGTTATCAACCAAGTCCTGCATAAATTTTATAGGAGTCCGCTGGGGATATTTTGCATCTAGGTCTCCCCACTTTTTTAACTGGACATATTCCGCAAAAGGACAACAGTTATTTATTAAACGATGAACTTTGGGATTTGTATCCTTAGCTACATCGCAGGCAAGCTTTGTTATATTTGTTATTTGCTCCGGTGTTAACTGAGTTTCATTTGCCCAGTCGTGCGATTCATTTACAATTTCCCAGGCATACATTCCATCACCGTAATGCCCAATTACTTCTCTTGTATGTTTCTCAACATATTTTAATAACTGATCATAGGTTTTATTTCTCATCCAGTCAGGAGTAACAGTTTTGTAAGGCCAGTAAATCGGACGTCCTTCTACAGTTATATTATTTTTCTTTAGTTCGTTAAAAACAACATCTCTTGTAGCGAACTGAAGATCGCCCTCGACGGCTTCAAAGTCTCTATAAGTGCTACTTATCTGATAATAAGTAATGGTTGCATAATTGAACTGCTTGGTAAAAAAGTCAAGAAATAGTTCAGGATCCATCTGATAAAAACCACGAGCATCGCATCCTATAAAGAAATCTTTTCTAATTCCGTTCAATTGAATATCGAACTTTGCTTTTTCGACCTCGATCTTCTCGCTTGCGTGCATTGCATATAGCAGACTTTTCTGTGATAGCTCAGCACATTTTTCTTTTTGATTCTGCTGCCGTTCAGCATCATTAAACAACTCTTCTGAGAGATGAACATATGACATTATCTCATAGGAAGGAACCCAACCGTTTGATTTATGTTTTTCAATTCTTCTCCTGTTTCTAAACACACGGCTTTTTGCAAGCTCAAAATTCAGATTCAATTCTTTTGTTTCGCCTAAAGAAGGAAGCTGATAATATTTGCCGCCGTTATCTACAGAAATAAAAATATATCCGAAGTCTTCAACATTCCATCTTACTTCAACGGAAAATTTATCAACACCGAATGTATCTGAAATTAGAACCCCCTCGTTGCTTGAAGTTATGTTTGAATAGAAGGCATCCCAGTTTTCATCGCAAGCATAAGCCCAATCGAGAAGGTTCGGACCAACTCCGCGTTGCACAAAATATGGTTTGAATATCAGACTTCCTTTTTGAGTCGCCATTTTATCTCCACTGACTTCCTATTTGAAATTTTAATAATTTAATTTTTTGCACACTTTTTCCAATCATCTTTTATTTTGATAATTCGATGATAAGCCTCTTTCATTTCGCCTTCTGGATTTGCCAGTAAGCCTCCGTTTTGAATAAAAGAATATGGATCAACAAAATCATACCAGTTTATCGCTTCAATCCAAGGTTTGCTGTACAAAATCGTATAAATCTGTTCGAGCCAATCTGCCTGAAGATTCTGATCCCATTCACGATGCCAGCTGTAAGGACGATTTGGTATTTCATATTTGCCTGATTCAACTGTCTCTTTTGTCGGTCCTGAGGTTGTTCCGATTTCAGTTATCTGAACAGGTTTACCAAATTTTTTCAACCGTTCAGTCATCCTGATTGTATCAGCAAGATCCCTGTTTGTGTACTGATAATAAAGCTGCTGACCTGTAATAGTGAAATCCACTCCTGCTTCGTAACACATTTTAATGAATTGATGCGGTGTCACTATCTGTGAACTTTTATAAGTTTCTTTCGGAGTCCAGATCTGAACATAATCAGCATTGATGCAGCAATTATTAATCAATCGATGAACTTTTGGATTTGTATCCTTTGCCACTTCTGCGATGAGTTTTGCAATTTCAACAAGCTGATCAGGAGTAAGTTTCATTATATTTCCAAAGTCATGTGCCTCATTAATAATTTCCCAGGCATACATTTCATCTCCGTAATGACTAACAACTTCTTTTGTATGCCGTTCCACATATTTCAGAACATCAGAATAACTTTTGTTCAAAAGCCAGTCGGGCGTGCAGCATTCATCAGCCCAAAAAATTGGTCTGCCTTCTACAGTCAAACCTTTATTTCTTAATAGCTTAAATTGTTCGTCACGATTTCCATATGTGTAAACATTTTCAACTTCCTGAAATCTGGGTAAGTAATGAGTGATCGTTGCATAATTAAAAGCTTTTGAAAATAACTCCATAAACAGATCATTATCCATTCTGCCAAAACCTTTGGTATCGCAGCCGATAAAAAACTCTTCGCGGAATTTGTTTTTAGCTATATCGAACCAGGCCTTTTCGAGTTCAAGCTTTTCTCCAGCCCACATTGAATAGTAAAGAGAATTTTGTGAAAGAAGTGCACACTTCTCATTATCATTTTCTGATTTGTGCGCATCAGATAGATATTCTTCAGAAAGATCAATAAATGGTTTTAGATCTCTTGATGGCTGCCAGCCTTCAGAAATAAAGTTATTTATTCGCTCGCGATTCTTTGCGACTCTTGATTTTGCAAGTTCAAAATTCAGATTGAGAATTTTTTGTTTTCCTGTTTCAGGCAGTTCATAAAATCTTCCTTCGTTATCAGCGGTCATATAAATGTATCCGAAACCTTCTATATTCCATCTTACGTTTATTCCAAATTTTTCTTTACCGTTTGCATCAGAGATTTTAACACCTTCGTTGGTAACAAAAATATTTGAATAGAATGCATCCCAATCAGTATCACTTGCAAAAGCCCAGCTTGGGAAATCCCATTCAGTAGGACCAATCGTTTCAAATGATTTAACAGAACCTAAATGAGGACCGCGACCTTTCTGTACAAAATATGGTCTAAAAATCAGATTACCTTTTTCTGTATTATGAAAAGTTCTGCGCTGTGTAAAAATTGTCGGAGCTGAGAATACAGAATTTGTACCGAAAGCAACTCCTGCTCCTGCTAATGATGATTTGATTATAAAATCTCTTCTCTTCATAAAGACTTTTATTTCTTTGGAAGATTATTCCAGTTATTTTGAATTTTCTTTAGTCGATGATAAGCTTCTTTCTTTTCACCTTTTGGTGAACGAAGTAATCCACCGTTTTCTATATAATAATAAGGATCAACAAAATCGAACCAGTTGGAAGCATGTAGAAACGGTTTACTATATGCAAGCGTATATATATCTTCAAGCCAATCAGCTTGAGTATGTTCATTCCATGGCTGTTGCCAGAGATATGGCTCTGTTGAAATTGGGACTGTATTATTTCTTACAGAATAATTTGATGGACCACCTGATACTCCAACTTCTGAAAGCTGCATTGGTTTACCCAATGTTGATAGCTTTTCAATAAGAAGAATTGTATCCTGTAAATCCCTGTACGGGAAATACATTTGCTGCTCAAGAATATCAAAATCAATTCCTGCTTCAATTAGATCTTTAGAAAATTTATAAGGACTTCTTTGCGGATAAACTGCTTTCCGTTTTGAATAACTGTTCATTTGAACATACTCAGCAAAAGGACAACAGTTATTAATAGTTCTTTTAACATTTGGTGCAACTGATTTCGCTACATCATTAATCAGTCTTGTAAGCTCTGTAATTTGTTCGTGACTAAGTTGCAATTCATTTGCCCAATCGTGTAGTTCATTAACCACTTCCATTGCATAAAGCATATCACCAAAATGCTTCATAGTATCATAAGTCAGCTTCTCAGCATACTTTAGTAGATCATCGTATTTCATCTCACGAAGCCAGTCAGGGATGCAGCAATCATGAAACCAGAAGAGCAGTCGTTCCTGGCATTTAATACCTCGCTCATTCAATTTTCTTATAAGCAATTCCCTTGTCTCAGGTTGAATAACTCCCGGAGCAGTTTGATAATCGGACATCATTCCATCACCTTTAACAACAAAGGTGATGTTAGCATAGTTGAAAAGTTCGCTGAATAACTCGAGAAAAGTATCCTGATATATTTGGTAAAAGCTTCTAGCATCACAGCCAAAAAAGAAATCATCTCGCTTTCCTTTAAGGACGATATCAAATTTTGCTTTCTCAACTTCCATTTCTTCACTTGCCCAAAGAGCATAGTTCAGTCCTTTTTGAGCAAGTTTAGCACAGCTCAAATCATCATTATTTTTCTTTAATGCATCTTCATAAAACTGCTCCGAAAGGTTTACAAGCATCATCACTTCCGCCGAAGGCATCCAGCCGTTTTTTTTTAATTCCTTCAAACGCCAACGATTTCTTACAACACGGCTTTTACATAGCTCGTAATTAAGATTAAAGCTTCGAGATTTGCCAGAAGCCGGAAGAGAATAAAATTCTCCGCCATTATCTGCGGTAATGTTAGTCCAACCAAATCCCTCAACATTCCAACGAACATTAATTCCGAATTTATCAATTCCTTTTGTATCTGATATTGATAATCCTTTTTCTGATATGCCTATATTGGAATAAAAAGAATCCCAATTATTGTCTGTAGCCCATGCGAGTTCGTAAAGATGTGGCCCTCTTCCCTTCTGAACAAAATGAGGAACGAATAAAAGCTCTCCGCCAACAGTGTTTTTAATCGTTCTGCTTTTTAATAAAAGTTCGGGAACTGCGAATATTGAATTTGACGCAAAGAGAGTCCCAGTTCCAGCCATTGTACTTTGTTTAATAAACTTTCGTCTTGATATTCTACTCAACTTCTAATCCTTTTTAATGTGATTGAACTGGCTGTAAAATTCTTCGTGGTTCAGCTACTTTTATCATCAGCCATAAAAATGTAGCAAATGAAAAAATAGCCGACATGGCAAATAGTGTGTTAAAGCCAAAAGCATCAACGATAATTCCACCAAACATTCCTGACAATACAAAAGGAGCAGTTATAACATTTGTCAAGGCAACGTAAGTAGGTCTATCATCTTCAAAACAAATTTCAGAAATGATCGTTAATCTTGAGATTTGAAGAAGAATTATATTTAATGATGCACCAACAAATACTAAATAGTAAAATTCAACAGAGGGAGAAACTATAGCTACTATACAGGACAATCCAACAAAAATTGATGCCCAGATCAGGTTAATCTTATGTCCAAATCTATCGGCAATATATCCAAAATATAAGCTGCCTAAAATCATGCTGGCCATCATAGTCATTGTAAAAGTGCCTGCATAACTATCCGGTAAGTTAAACTTCTCTACAGCATAAACGGCGAAGAAAGCCTGAGACATATTTGCTAACATCATTAAGGCATCGGATACCAGAAAGTTTCTGAAGTTTTTCTCATTTCTTACAATAGTAAAAAGTTTTTTGTAAAATTCTTTATTCCCTAACAACTGATTTGATGGATTAGGTTTATCTTCCCTTACTGATGAGAGGAATGCATATGAAATCATCATCATGATGAAAGCAAACAAAAAGAGTACCCCAAAATTTTGTGGGTAAGAGAATGATTTCAAAACCAAGACCACTACTGCACCGCCAACGACTCCCATAATTGCGCCGACAACGGATCTAAATGCAAATAATCTTCCTCTTAATTGAACAGGCGTTATTTTTGAAAATAAATCAAACCAACCAGGAAGATTGATACTTCCGCCAACTGCAGCTAAACCAAGTGATGCCAGAATAAAAACCAAGGCTAATTTTGGATTCATATCTTCAATAAAAAAAAGGACAAGCACTGCAATCAAAAGCCAAGGAAGTCTTTGACCTAGAGCGGTTTTTAACATCCATGGTTTTTTATATGGCAATTTTCTTACGTAGTTTGCAACAAATATCTGTGGGAAATTAAATCCAGCAGTATATACAACTGGAATTAAGCCAATAGCAAAATCACTGCCCGATACCTTTTTAATTAAAATTGGGAATACTGTCTGAAGTGAAACAAAACTTAGAGCAAATGAAAAAATTGCACCATCAAAAAGATTTAAGTAGAAATTTCTTTTAACTACAGCATCATTGAAGTGTTTAGAATGAAAAATCTTAGGCACGATATACTCTCACCTCTCTTGGACTCAGTTTGATTTTTAACTCAACGCCCTTGCCAATATTTGTGGATTTTATTTTTTCACCTGAAAATTGTTCTGTTAATAAATTAAATTTTTCACCAGGAATTTTAATAGTTACGTTTTGATTTGATTCTTCAAGGTTTTGTATTATCAACATTTTATTTCCATTGCTGGATAGAATATCCACACGAACCTTTTTATTATCGACAATTATAGGTCTGCGAATATTAGTTGTAAATTCAACCAAGCCGGCTAATAAATCCCCATTATTCTCTATATTATTTCTATGATAAAGCATGGCGATGTAAGCCCCTAACTGGATTGCTTTTCCTTTCCCATAATTAGCTAAAGTAATCGCGGCTTGGTCTGTATCGAACGAGCCCAACACTTGAGCTCCCATATTATAAAAGGTTTCCTTTACAACTGTACCATAAACAACGCTGTCTTTTTTTATAAAAGGTAAGTCCCTTTCCATTTTGATTTTTACTTCCCCATTATTTGCAGGTTCAACCAATGACTGATTAAGTTTAAAAATCTTATTTAATTCATATCCTGGAATAGTTTTTTCATGATGACCTTTTTCAATATTCCACCCAGCAGTATAACTTTCACTTATCAAAACTCCGCCATTTTCTACCCAAGCCCTAATCTGTTCTGAAATATATTTACTAATAACATACGGAAATGGAATAATAAGAACTTTATAATTATCCAGTATATTCTTTTCAAACTCTTTCGGATGAATAAAATCAATAATATAATTTCTCTCATACAACGCTCTATGAAAACCCAGTAAGGAATCTGTAGCTGTTTTCTCATTCCCTGTCGATGCCCAGGCAAATATTTGATTTTCAGGATTATAAAGTATTGCAATTTCTGCTTTGTTGGGTTTAGCATCTAAAATAAAGTCAGCATTCTTTTGAAGGACCTTTCCACATTCGGAATAAGATTTGAGCCATGGCGTCTCCGCTCCATCAAGATATGTCAATCCCCATGTGGGAGCTTCTCTGCCTAGTATTTCAGGGCGATATTGCCAGAAGACAAATCCTTTAAGATTGCCCGCAACTCCGGAAAAAATAAATTTCTTAACATCATTCTCATCAATAGCTTTCGGTAGATTGAGTGTGTATCCTGGGAGCATCAGCATTTCAGCAGAAATTACTGGTTTATCTTTAGCACACGAACGTAAAATATCGATCATTGCCATATCGTCCATCTGAGTAAATCCATGAAGATCGCCAAATCTACCGACATTCCACGGATCGCTGGCCGTTGATGTTACCGGGAAACCTTGAATAAAAACATGATGACACATAAGTGGGTGCTTTCCTTTGTCTTCAGCTTTAGCAACTTCAAATCTTCGTCTGACATTTTCGCCGATTGTATGAACAAAGAACATCCGCCAATCAATTATATCATTAAAAGTGTTTCGTGTTTTGGGAAGTTCAGCCTCATCAAATGTTTTATAGTTTCTGTTCCAGGAAATGTTAAGATTATCAATCGATTTGTATTTCTCTTTCAACCATAGTTTAAATTTCTTTTCGCAGTTAGGACAGTAACACATCATATCGCCTATCTTTGAAGCATCATCAGCATAAGCCCGAAGCTCAGCTATACTGCTGGTCAGTTCAGGTTCACTGCCGACATTCCATATTTCAAGGGCAGGATGATTCTTGTATCTCTTAACTGTTTCCTTTAGAAATTCAAAAAAATGTTTTGCTATTCCATCATGATTGAAACAGTATCCGAGTCCACCGATCTGTCTGTGTGGTTGAGTTTGAGGACCGACCTTCATTCCGGATAATGTAATCATCGACGCATCATCATACTTCTTGTATATCCAAGCAGGTGCTACATCGAAAATTGTATTAAGCATTACTTTAAGATTGTACTTTTTTGCCAGGCTCATCAATTCGTCAATATCATCCCAATAATAAACTCCTTCTTCAGGATTGTTCCATCTCCACTGTATCCAAAATTTAACGGTATTAAATCCCAGCTCAGACATTTTCTTGAGATCTCTCTCCCAGTCCTCTTTATGGGGAGAAGGTGCTCTGTAGTACTGAGAACCGAACGGAATATATATTTCTTTAAGTAGGTTTTTCATAATAATTAAATTCAAATAACAAATTGTGATAAATGTTTAAGTCCAAGCTGCAAACCACTTTTTATTTTCTCTTCACTTCCTTCCCAAATTGGATCTTCGTGCTCGATTGAAAGTACATTATCGTATCCGTTTTCTTGAAGAGTTGATATAAATTTCTGCCAGTCAATTTCTCCAAGTCCGGGCATCCTATATCGCCACCAACCTGATTTCCAAGGGATCGGATCTATCTGTCGTCCGAATATTCCATAACGGTACTCTCCATCATCAAGCATTTCTGTGTCTTTTGCGTGAGCATGAAATACTTTTGAAGCATAATCTTTTGCAGCTTGTATGTAGTCTATCCCAAGCCAGTAAAGATGAGAAGGATCGAGATTCAATCCGAAATTATCAACCGGAAGCTCATTGAAAAGAGCATCCCAAAGTTCGGGTGAGTAGGCAAAATTTCCTGGAAGCCCGAAACGTACCCAATTTTCCATGGGACAATTTTCAATCATTAGGCTTACATTTTTATCGGATGCATACTTTAAAACATCTGTAAATACTTTTTTAATTTCTTTGATATTTTCATTTGGTGATAAGTCGGGGATGCTGCCAACAAAAGTCCCAACTAATTTCACGTTCAATAATGAAGCTGTTTCTATAACTTTTTTAAGATGGTTTAGATAGTAATTTCGCTTTACTAAATCCGGATGAATATTATTTTCATAAAAAGCCATAGCGGAAATTTCCATTTTATTTTGAGAGAATAACTCAATGATTCTCTTTGCGTCATCTATGGAAAAATTAGCTGCGTCAATTTGTCTTGCCTGATAATCACGATCAGACTCATAAGGCCAGGCGGCAAGCTCAAGAGATTTAAACCCTTTTGATGATGCCCAGCTAACTAAATTTTCCAACGAAACATTTGGCAGGCAAGCTGTAAGAAATCCTATTTTCATAAAAAATCCTCAAAGTTTATTTTCGAAATAAGGAAGTAGTTATTATCTTCTTCACACTAAATAAAAGGAGACAAATCAAAAGTGATTTTCTAACTAACCGTTAACTACTCCCAAAATCATAGTGTAATCCATTTTTTAATTTTATTGCTTTTTAAAATCGCATCTACAATTTTGTTTTCAATATGTCCATCTTCAAATGTTGGAAAACTTGGTTTATCAGTTTTCGGATTTTTCTCTTCACGTATAAAATTGTAAAAAGCTGAAAAAAGATTTTTAGGCCCATCGGGGTAACCTTCAGGATGGCCGCCCGGATACGATGCATACTTTCGTGCACTTTCATTTAGCAAAGATGGATCTTTAATTAAAAGTTCATTAGGTTTCTCCCTGTAACCAATCCAGAGTTCATTTGGATTTTCCTGATTCCAAGAAAATGATTTTTTACTTCCATCAACTTCCAGCCAGAAATGATTTTTTCTTCCGGCACTAACCTGTGAAACTGTAAGAACTCCTCGTGCACCATTTTCAAATTGAATCAAAACTGATCCGGCATCTTCCGTATTTATTGGAACTTCTTTCCCTGATAATGATTTTTTTTCTTTACCTTTAAATGTTTCAACTGCTTTGTCAGGTTTAATTCTGGTTTTATGAATTGTAACCAAATCAGCAAAGACACTTTTAATTTTTGATCCTGTTAAGAACTGAACCATATCACACCAATGCGAACCGATATCAGCAATTGCTCTTGAATCTCCGCCAAGATTACTCTCAAGCCTCCAATTGTAATCTGACTTGTAGTAAAGCCAATCCTGCAGGTAATTTCCATGAACCAAATAAATATCACCAACTTCTTTTTGCTGAATCATTGATTTTGCATGCTGAATTATTGGATAGAATCTGTAATTGAAATTAATTGCATTAACAACATTATGTTTTTTCAGAAGCTGAAGAAGCTCTGCTGATTGTTTTGAATTTACTGTTAACGGCTTTTCAGAAATTATGTGCTTATTGTTTTTAACTGCGGCTTTGTTTATTTCAAAATGTAGATGGTTTGGTGTGCAGTTGTGGATCACTTCAACATCTGAATTTGTGATTGCTTTGTTCCAATCGGTTACAAAATCCGGGACAGAAAATTTATCTGCTACTACCTTTCCACTTTTTATATCATCAGAAGCGATCATTACGACTTCAACCCCACCAATTCGCTGTAATGCTTCGAGGTGCACACTGCCCATAAATCCGCTACCTATTATTGCAGTTTTTATCTTTTTCATTTTAAGTCCTTATAATTTTTCAAAGCATTTGCCCGATTGATCATCGCTTTCGTCTCGGGAATATCAATCGGTTGATCAGAAGTATATAGAACCAATGCAGGTAAAACACCAAGTTGATCATAAGATCTTTCCTGAAAAGTAAACATCGTATGAGAAGGATGCTTTGTCAGCAAATGAGGAACCAACTTTGTATACTTACCAAACAAATAAGAGGATATTGGATGAACTTCTCTCCAAGCGACTTGTCCTTCAATTCCATGCACTTCGGTGATGCTGTCGATTCCATGAATTTGCGCCATTGGTAACGCAGGAAGCACTTGTTCATTTATCCCTTCGCCAGCAAAAAGGATTCCCGGGAAAGCTTTTTGTAATCTTTGAATATGTTCTCTCATCCCTTTCATAAAATTATTTCCATTGCTAACATTGAAAGCCAGTAATGTCTGATCAAGAAAGACTGCATCGAGATTAAATTTTTTGATAAGATCACCGAGAGTTTTTTCCATTAAATCTCCCCACTCAGTATTAGCGGGACTGATGTAAGCAAAATATGGTTCAGCAAGCCAATCGCCATCTATATCAAGTCCCCACGTTTGCTCTCTTCCAAAGCAATCGACAACCTGAAACTTTTTAAACTGTGGATATAGTCTGTGATGAAATGTCATTGCAAGAACATTTGTATGAATCATTACCTTGTAACCAAGACGATGAGCTTCATAAATAAGCAAATTGAAATTTTCTGCACCACCACATTGTATGCTTGGATTATAATCAGGAGCATTTGAATCAATACCGTGTTCTGCGAACCCTGCTAAATACAAAAGTGTTTTTTGGGGATCATAATGTTTTGCAAATTCTTTAATTCTTTCTCTCATTTCATCAAAAGAATGGGCAGGATTAATTCTGTCTCTTCTTGCGCCCCAGATTTCGAGAACGAAATTTATTTTATCAGCCCACTCAGGAAAATTTGAGTGCTTCTGATATGGCTTTAATTGAAATTCTTTCTCAAGCCAATTTCTGTGAATATCAACTCCGTTTTTCCAATCGCCATCATAAAAATCAAGATACCATTCAGCTTCAAAAGATTTTTTATCAAGTGGTGCAGGGACTTCAAATCCGTAAGTTATTTCGAATGATTCCTGTTCTTTTAAAACTCTCAAAAGTTTCAACTCAGGTTTATCATCTTTAGATCTGATGATAATTCCACCATCATCATTTGGGCCGAGGACAAACTGAGCATTCCACCAGAACGGATATTTGTATGAAAGTAAAGTTCCAATAGGTGCATTGTTTTTGATTGATTGTCCACCCAATGCTGGAACTAAAACTTCATTTAACTTTAATCCTGATAGTTTCCATTCGATCAGCCAGATAGGTTTTTTACCTTCAACTTTGCAATTGAATTTTATTCCATCGTTACTAGAAGTAATTGATATATTAGCTTTAAATTCAGAAGTAATATCTTCAAGATTAAATGAAACGAAATTTTCTTTTTGATTAATATTTTTTACTTCAGTTATCAAAAAGGGCTCGCTAACTCTTTCTGGAATTCTTAGTATTAAACTTTGTTTTCCATGTGGACAAACGTTTGTGCTATTTGATAAATAAAAAAGGCCTTCCACATTAAGTGGATTTTCTCCAAGCTGTAAAAAACTTTTTTCACATTTAATTTTGTTAATGCTCATTAAAACTAAGCTATGGTTTTTTCAGAATAAAATTTTTATTTCAGGCAAATTGATTTTTTCAACATCATTATGCGGTGTTCCTCTTTTAAATATTACAAAGTATGAACACTCATCTTTTCCAAACGGAATGCAGGCGCCATGCCATACTTTTTCATTTATTGCAATTGCTTGTCCGACATCAACAATAAATGCCTCAGATTCATCTGATTTATTTTTATCATTCAATAAAGGAAGAATAAAAGGTGCATCAATCGGAATCAGTATTTCAGGCGTATTAAGATGTCTTTCCATTACGTTAATTGAATTTGATGGCTGTTTGTACACTGTGCATATACCAATCTCTGTTTCGCCGTCTATTTTATAGCTCATTATATCTGACCAGAATTTGTAATCTGGTGCCTGCGATGTTGGCTGACCTGAGGGGCCAATAACTACTTTTCCAAAGGTTGAAAAGTTGATCTTTGTTATTTTTTTTGTTTTGATTTCCATTGTTTATTTATTTGATTTCTAATATGACAATTTTTCCACCAGCTATTTCAACATTCTTCAGCATTAAAAAATCGTTCTTATTCTCGACCGAATCAAATCCTTTCATATTCCCAAGCTCATCATAAAGGCTCACTTTACCTTCAAGCTTTGAGAATATCTGAATATTAATATTTTCTTTCCTTAAATCTTTTACCGTTCCAGATTTATTATCATCGCTTCTTTTTCCCGGAGCATTAGTTTGTAGCCAAGCGGTAACGATAAAGCTTCCATCTTCGTTTTCAAATGCATTAACAAAAGTACCAGATCCAAGTGTCCTGTCGACCTTAACTTTATCGTTTGCATTTTTATATTTCTTTGAGAATAATTTATTAAAAAATTGAAGTGCATTTGCTGCCGGTTTATCTTTATGATCAGCATATGCAACTCCAAGATGTCGGTTGTTGTTATCACCTATCACATCATCATCTGGCGGCAGGTCTTTCAACTCGTACCATGCAACAGCAGATATTTTTTCTGTGGCAGCAATCAATGATAAAGTTTTAAATAGCTCGACTGCCTGATATTCGGGAGTATGTTCATAGTCATAATAAGCACTGTATGAATCGGAAACATGTGCACCGACTCTAACGGTACTATATCCAACCTCAGCCATCCACAACGGTTGACTATTACCGTATCTCCAAACCACGTCGTGAACTTCATTGATATAGTTTGTTATTTGTTCAATAGGATGACGGTGCCAGGTTTCATAATAATTATGCATATTGACTATATCGAAGTATTTACTCATCCCATAATTCTTAAATAAATCTTTAATGAACTCAGGGTCGTATGCGATTCCCGGAAAAACGACTTTTGCGGTTGGATCAGCTTCTCTGACGGCATCTGATGCGGTTTTCATAAATTCTACGAATTGCTTCCTGTTACCCTGCCAATAGACCCAAATATCCGGTTCATTCCATACTTCCCAGGTTTTAATTCTATCCTTGTATCTTGTGACAATTGCTTTGATAAAATCACCCCAGGGTTTATTGTCCTTAGGTGGATAATTCCAAAAGTACATAGTGTCTTTTGCACCTTCAGAGATCCATTGTGGTACATAACAGATGTAAGGTAATAGAGTGATTCCATATTCATCAACAGCCATTTTTATAAAATCATCCCAGAATAACCAATCATATTTTCCTTCAACAGATTCTATTGCGTCCCAGCCAAATGAAATTCTCATAAACTTTATATTGTGTCTTTTAAGAAATTCAAAATCATTCCTTATCAATTCCATGGTGGTTGTTTCTTCTGGATAATCTTCACATAATCCAACCGGCATGTTATAATAAGTTACTCCATTAGGTCTTTCAAGCTTATCGTACATCAACTTATTGTATTGAGAATAAATCAACGTTGATGTTAATGCAGCAAAAGTCATTGTTAATAAAATTTTTCGAATCATAACTTTTCTTTCTGAATTTAATTTAATTAAAATTAACTTTCTTCTATCGAAACTTCTTCATTCCAGAAGTCTTTTCTCCAGTAGAATTTCTTTAATTCTTCCAACTCTTTATTGTCCAGCCAAATACCATCTCCAACTGCACAATTAAGTTCAGCCTGCTTTACATTTCTGATTCCAGGAATTACTGTATTAACAGCGGAATGACTTAAACTGAAACGTAGAGCATATTCGGGCATTGACCAATCCTTGTGGCCTTTGCTGTTCTTGAATTCTTCGATCTCTTTAACCTTTTTAATAATAGCTTTAAGATTGTTCCCTCGGAAATAATGTTTTCTTACATCGCCCACTGGAAATTTTGTTTGTGTAGTGAATTTCCCTGTAAGAGATCCTTCGTCGAATGGAACACGTACAATTATTCCAGTTCCCATCTTTTCAGCTATTGGAAGAAGATTAAACTGTGGATACTGTTCAAAGATATTGTAAATAACCTGCACTGAATCAACTCGTTTATTAACAAGTGATGCGAGAACAGAATCAGGAGTAGTATCGTGAACTGATACTCCGATTGCTCTGATTTTTCCCTGCTGTTTTAGTTCGCTCATCGCCTCAAACCATTCATCGCCGAGATTAAAAGCAGATGCCCATGTATGGAATTGATATACATCCAGATAATCCCTTTGCAATCGCTTTAGAGATTTCTCACACTCTTCTATGATGTACTCGCTCGGGAAAGATATCCTCGAGTCATAATTATCTGGTGGAGGCCAGGGAGTATTGGCTTTTGGAGGAACTTTAGTGGCGACATAAATTTCTTCTTTATGTTCTTTTAAAACTTTTCCAACAATTTCTTCACTATGGCCATTGCCGTAGCCTTGTGCAGTATCAATGAAATTAACTCCTAGATCAATTGCTCTGTGCAGTGCTTTAATCGATTCATTATCGTTTTGGGGACCCCACATATCACCACCAATTGCCCATGCACCGAAACCAATCTCTGATATTTGCCAGTTAAGTTTTCCGAATTTTCTGTATTTCAATTTATCTCCCGTTAAAATGTTACACCTGATATAAGTATTATATTTGCATAAGGAGTAACTTCGCCAGTTCTTACAAAAGCAAGGTTTCCGCCATTACGTGTTATCTCTTTAAATTTTTCGTGACTTACTTTTTTAATTTTCGCACCGTCAAGCATTTTATTAATGTCTTTGTACAATTTTAGATTACCTTTGACCAGTTCATTTGTTACAATTGCTTCTTCAATCTTTAATTCTTCTAAAACCACTTTTAACGTTTCAATGAACTTGGGAATATTTTTTGTTAATGCCAGATCAACTACTTCTGAATTTTTAGGTATTGGAAGCCCAGCATCACAAATTACTAATTTATCAGTATGCCCCATCTCGGCGATTATACGCGATAGTTCCGAATTTAAAACGCCACTTTTTTTCATTTCTTTTCTCCTGATTGATAACTTTAGATAGTATAAAATTCTTTGATTTCATTTAAATATGGCATAGAGCTTTGAGCTCCCATCCTTGTAACTGAAACAGAAGCAACTTTATTTGCAAACTCAATTGCTTTATCAATTGAATGTTCCTCAGATAAACTTGAAGCAAGCGCCCCGTTAAAAGCATCGCCAGCAGCTGTACTATCAATAACGTTAACTTTGACTACCGGGTAAATTTTTGTAATCGATCCATTTATCAACATACAGCCTCGATTACCTAATGTTACAATTACATTTTTTGTTCCCTTTCGTAATAATTGCTTAGCTGCTTGTTCTATTGAATTATCGTCTCTGATTGCTATACCAGTTAATAATTCAAGCTCATTTTCATTGGGTGTGATCAAATCAATTAATGGAAAAAGATTTTCCGGTAGTAAAGCAGCAGGGGCAGGATTAAGAATGAACAATGCGTCATTTTGCTTAGCAAGAATAGCTGTTTTAATTACTGTTTCGATTGGAATTTCAAGCTGCGTCAATACAACAGAAGTCTCTTCAAATAAAAATGACTTCGACTCAATATCTTCCGGAGTAAGTTTCATGTTACTACCTGAAATAACAATAATCTGATTCTGACCACTACCTTCAACAGTAATAAGAGCCGTACCTGTATGTTCTTTTTCATCTATAAACAAGTTAGATAAATCAACTCCTGATTCAATCATTGTTTGTGAAAGTTTTTCATTAAAATTATCATTGCCCATCTTACCGATAAAAGTTGTCTTACATCCCAATCTTGCCGCACATACTGCTTGATTTGCACCTTTGCCACCTGGAAACATCTCGAATCGATTACCAAAAATAGTTTCTCCCGGATCCGGAAATCTTTTTACTGTTACAACCAGATCCATATTTGAGCTGCCAACTACTAAAACTCCTTTTTTTTCCATCTTATAACCCAAGTTCTCTTATAAGGTAAAAGTATATTTATTTTGATGTTCTATTACAGGCTCATCAAACAGTCCGGATTCTTTTTGAACTGCTTCTAAAATATTAATAAGTGTATTTGTAATTTTTATTTTGATCGTGTTCTTACCTGCTTTGACAAGATTTGTTATATCAACTTTGTATGGATTCCATGGAATAATAACCGGCTCAGAATCATTGATAATCAATTCCGCAACATCTTCACCACAATTAAGATTGAGGAACAGTTTTCCATCCAGATAATCCTTTGATAAATCAAATGTTGTTTCATATACCCCAGTACCGGAGAAGAATGGATATCCTTGCTTTGTCCAGTCACCTATTTCAATTTCATTTTTCTTTTTAGTAATGATGTATTGATCATCTTCATTATCTAATGCAAAATCACCTACAATTTTTAGCAAGTCTAGTATTCCATCGGTTCTTCTGGTTACTACTAATCTTACTGCAACAGAATTATGGCCTTTAATTAAATATTTATCAATATTTATTTCTTTTATTTCAGCATCAAGCTTGCTTCTTCTTCCCCTGCCTTTTACTTCTTTGCCATTAATGAATAGTTTAAAACTTTTCCCACTGAAACCATCAATCAGTAAACGCATGTTCTTCACAAGTTTTTCAGCTTCAAATGAAGTCCGATACCAAAGAGTAACCGGATAAATTTCTTCATCTCTTTCTTGAGGCAATTGCATTTCCCAGGCACCTATGGTAACATTTAACCAATCGTTATCTTTATAATTACTTTTTGCATAAGTAGTCTTAACATCTGAATTTTTTATCACTTTCATTTTCCAGTTTGAAATACAAAGCACATTGTCATCTTCCACACTGAATTTGTAATTACTGTCAAGTTTTAATTCTGATAATTTTTTCTTTGCTGGATTACTGAGATTTATAATTTTGCCTTCTTTAAAGACAGAAAATGAAACTTCTTTACTATCAGGATTTCCGAAGCCATTTATTTCTTTTCCATCAAAGTTTTCAATCTGAAAATTTGATTCGGTAATGAAGGCTGATGGTTCATCATCACGGATAATGATGATATGAGATTCGCTCGGTGGAAAATTCAATTTTATATTTAATCTACCACCTTTTATCTGATAGACATTTAATTTTTCTATCTCACCAGTATTTGGATTCCAGATTTCCGGCACACCAACTTTTTCAAAAGTAATTTCAACTTCTCCTTTGTTTTCCTGCAAAACATTTGTTAAAAAGTAAATATCATATCCATCTTTTTGTCTGTGCAGATAAAAAATATCTTCGTTACTAATCGTTACATCAGGATTAATACATTTGAGTATAATACCATTCAATTCTTTTTTTCTTCGCTCAAGATTCAGTCCCTTGCCTTCTATTATGTAGATATCGCCTTTAGAATTTTTATGTGAGATTTCGAATGATGCACCGTTACTGAAATTATGAAGCATCCTTTGAGGATCTTTTCCAAATAATTTTATTAACTCTTGATGAGCATCATTTTTTTCATATTCAAGTAAAGCAATTGGTATTAACGTATCAGCAATAACTTTTCCTCCACCATTTACAAATTCCTGAATCTTCTTAAATGCTGAAGCTTTAATATGCGTCAACGGAGGGAGTATCAGCAACTCAAACACCTCATTTGCAATTTTTAACTTTCCGTTTTCAACTTTTGCTTCTGAAAGAATATCTTCATCAGTGTAGTCAAAATCAAAATGAAGTTTTAATAACGTATCTGTGAGATAGTTAAAATCAAATTCAATGACATTCCCAATTTGATTTCTTGATTGCGGAACATAATTAGTCCAGATGCTATTAATAGGATAAAGCATCAAAACTTTAGCTACATGCTTTCCACCGGAAAGTATATGACCAAGTCTTGACATATAAGTTGTAAACTGATCATAATATTTCCACCATGTATGATGATAAAACTGCGAAGGAGGCCAATCGCGTTTTCTTTCACCTTCAATTGAATAGTGATAACCGTGATTATTGAAAATTGTAACTCCTAGAACATATTCCCAGTTTGCAATCCACTTCATTCTTTCAAGAGAACAATCCCAGTACGTTCCGCCCATTGATTCACAAAGTAATCTTGTACTACCATAATAATGTGCAGCGGAACTTGCCAGTTTCAAAGCGACGTGCTGGTCTGGTTCGCTTTCAGTACCAATTTTTGGATATAAATGATCAACACCTGTTATATGCAAATGTTTAAGATGCTTGAAAATATTTCCTTCACATCTAGCGTGTACTCTCAGCCATTCCTCACCTAGCAGATGACCGGTGAATAAAACTCCATTTGCATCGCACCAGTCTCTTATTTGCTTGTAATACGATTCGGAATACTGCTCAGTTAATGTTCGCCAGAAATCATAACGAATTTTGGCTGTAATATCTCCCATAGAAGTATAAAGCGCTGGAAGATATGGTTTAAGATCATATCCCCTTCGTTCTCTGAAAATTTTAAACATCTTGTTCGTCCAAGGGATAACAAAATTATCCAGTCCCATATGATAATAGTGCATTGCCGGTTCATCGGTATAAAATCCTGGGACTATTTCTCCAAAATATTTACCAACGGCTCTTTTATATTTTTCATGCGTTAATTCAATAAACTTTTCGGTTGATTCCGGATTCAGTGCATCGATATAATAATCTATTTCCTTTTCAAGGAAATAAAGTAGGCGCCACTTTCCTGCTGGAGCTTCCCAAGGAATAACAGCATTAAAAGATAAATTCGGAGTGAGATCAATTAAATTTTTAATTCCAGTTTGATATTCTTCATCCGAACAGGCGAATGCAGCAATAGGTTTAGAGTTTCCAGTATTTACATATCTGTCATCTGTCGCTTCAAGAAATGTGAATAGTGGGCCATCGACCATTAATGGAACAAGTTCAAGATACTTTTGACGAAGCTTTGGATTTTTTTTTGGGACTTCCCTGTAGGCAGTTCCGCTTGGCCAGTTCATTTCATCATAAACCCAGAGGTCAATCCCAATCTCTTTTGCTTTCTTAACAGCAAACTTTACCCTTTCCATCCACGTATCAGATAAGTAGCCAATCGACTCGCCAAATCTTCCGTGAATAAAAGTTCCTTGTATTCCTTTTGACTTATATTCCTTTAACTGCCATTCCATTTCCTTTTCATCCATCTCACCATTCCAGAACCAGAAAGGGAGAATACCCAATTCAAGAGGAGGATTTTTAAAATTATCTTTTGTAAGTGTTTCGCCATTAAGAAATTTCTGAGAAAAAGACATATTAGTGAGCCTTTACATATTCCTGTTTGTTTATATAATACTAAGTTGTTTTTTGTCAATAAATAAATTTTGTTAATGAACTATGCTAAAACGCAATTGATAATGAAAACCTATGAGTCGAATCCAGGTAATCATAAACTACATATGAGTAATCAAGTTGTAAATCAAAATCTGCAAGTGAAGTCAGGAATCCAACACCTCCCGACAATTTCCCTTCATCATAATTAAAACGGTATCCGCCTCTCAAATAAAATTGGTTTAGAAAGACATACTCAAGCCCCATATTTAATCGTTCAGCGTAATCATTTGAATGTATAGCATCCATATTAAAGGTTAAACGATGGTAATTTGGATCACCGCCAAGAAACAAATTTTGTCCTCCTAATAAGTCAATTGACCAACCTATTCTAAACACGAGTGGGATTTCATATGACTGCTGAGCTTCCTGACCAGTGTTCAACCACCTTGCTTGAGATGAGAAATTCTGTGCACTCATTGCAATTTTGATACCTTTCCATCCGGTATCATAGTAGCTTCCTATATCAAACGCTAATAAATTCGTGGTATATTTATACAGATCTTCTCTTAAATATTTTATCCTGACACCGATCGCTAATTTATCCGTAAATTTCCTTGCATAGGAAACACCAAAAGCTAAATCTTTTCCAGAAAAAATATTTCCGGTTCGGGTATCAAGGTTTCCCGATGGGCTGGTTACTGTGGCTTCTTGCAAATCACCATAATCTAAGATAACATAGTCGAATGCTACTACTCCCAAATCACCGAGATTGATCCCTGCAGCTCCGCCAAACACATTTAAGTTAATCATCCATTTAGTATAATGAAATGATACTCCGATGTTATCTACCATGGTAATGCCTGCAGGATTCCAAAAAACTGAGTTTATGTCTTTTGGATTAGCAATACAAGCTTCTCCTAGCGAAGACTCGCGGCCGCCAATACCAATCTTTAAAAATTGCATTGAGGTTCTTCCCACCTTATTAAATTGGGCTTCAACCGATTGGAAGAGACCTAACAACAAAATAAGTATAATAAACTTTTTCAATGTTCCTCCTAAAATCTTACTCGATCATTCATTATCTAATAATCATAAACTTACCATTAGTTCTATTGCCCTCCGTACCGGAGGTCTCAGATTCAACAGTATAGATATACATTCCAGGTGCGACAAGTAACCCTGATTCTGACTTCTGATCCCAATCTATACTTCCAGATAAATTTCCATTTGAGTCAGGTCCATGCTGTAATGTCTTTACTAAGTCTCCTGCAAGGTTAAATATTTTTATAATAGCTTTTTCAGGTAGATTTCGAAATTCAATTTTCTGTGGATTTGATCCCATAAAACTAAAATTATAATCACCTTCTATATATGGATTGGGAACAACAAACACGTCCCAACCTTTTTCATTAAGATTGACAGGTCCTGGTTTTGCGGACACTTTTGGAGATCGATTATTATCAGCGCTTTTTAGTTCCGGTAAATTATTTACAAGAGTTCCATTTATGGATGTCCAAGGTTTTGGTTTTGAGTTATAAGCTTCAACATAATAGTAAAACTCAAATCCAAATTGTAATTCTTTATCCAGATACTCATACATACCTAATTCAGGATTCCAATAATTGGCAAACTCATTTCTCGGAACATCAGCCAGCAGTTCCCACAAACCTCTTTCATCGGTTCCTCTATAAATTCTATAACCACTTAAATCAGTATTTCCATCATAAAATACTTCATTACTTCCATCAGTTATTTTAGTATCTTCAGCCAACTTATCCCATTTGATAGCTATCATCGCTGTATCTGATCCAATGGATACACTTGAAGCGAAGCAATTAGGTGCGGGTGGAGACTCAGGAACATCGGCTGCAATGTCAATTCGATTTACTTTTGCACCAATTCCCCATAGGATTGCATTACGAGCAGATTCTGCATTTCGCTGAATAGCTACAATAGAACTATCAGGGAAATGATGATCAGGATCTCCTCGGACTACATCCCACAAATCCAGCTGACCGGCAATTTCAGCAACTACTAATCTTATCGAATCACCCGGCGCTAAGGTGTATGGACCAAAAGAAGATGTATACCATCCGTAAAGTCTGCCGTCATTAACTCTCAGAAAGTCATGTGTAAGAAAATCATAGAAAAACTTTTCATCAAATGATCTAAAGCCGAAGTACTCATTAAAATCCAAAGTCTTCCCATTAAAACTATCACCTTCATCACTGTACACACTAAAATGTGCAGGATCAGCATCAAAAGGATTATTGTTACCAGCTCCAGTAGGTGGAGTTCTATACAAGAATAAGAAACCAAAACATGCCGGGTCTTGTAATTCTGCTTCCCATTCCGGTTTTAATCTTAGTAAGTCTCTCCAATTACTTTTGATTGACCATTTATCCCAAGGCACTGGTTCTCTTCCACCATTATAATCTCTACTATAATATAAAAGGCCCTTACCATCACCATTGTCCATATTCTCTATAGCATAAACGTCGGATCCGGGTTTTTGTCCATATCCACCAAATCCACCTGCAGGTGCGGCAGACTCAGTGAATTGTCCGGTCTCATAATGGAAATTCAACGTTCCTTTTGTAGAAACAGAAATACCTGAATGAAAAACTATCCAAACTTCATTTAAAGTTTGTTCTAATTTTTTAATTGAATTCAAAGTGGGAATTACCATATCCCCAGTGTTCACGAATACATAGTCATAAATAATAAAGTCACTATATCCAGGGTAGCTCCACGTCATCGACCTTTGTTTGATTGTAATTCCAGTAACTGTTGGGATAATGGTCGAATGCATTTCTTCAGGTAGATTAGGATCGAATGTTGCAGAACCATTATAATTTATAGTAGATGTGAATGGCTGATAATTTTCAATAGTCCCATGCCTCTGCCAGGTCATTGATGATTGATACATCAAAAAATCTTTTGGTTTTGGAGTAAAATCTGGTGGTTCTAATGATTGAAGTCCTTTTGCCAAAACCCATGGTCCGCTTCTAAAATTATGAAAATTTGCATTAGTAACTTTTTCAGGTACATTAGCTAACAGTTCATCATTCGGGAAATAATAACCTGCGAATCCTGGATAAAAACCAATTCCAGTTACCTCCTCATAATCCCAAGCACCTCCATGCCCAATCAAGCCATTGCTGTTTATCGTTTCCCACAATTTCCCCCTGGTATGAGTAACTAAATGTTTCTGAGCATAAATTGGAACAATAAAGAAAACGATTAGTATAGGAATTAAAAGTTTTATTGATAAATATTTATTTTTCATTTGTATTTGTTACTCCATCAAAATTTTCTAAAAGCCAAATGCTAAACCCAATATGACTGTTCTTGGATAATTATTAAATCTAATTGGATCCGGGAAAGCTCCACCATTAGGTTTCTCTTCTGGAAAAACTGTGAAATCTGAATTTACAAATCTTGCCTGGTCTTCAAGAGAGGCAGTTGAAGAATTTATTAACCCGAGGTTAATGTGCTGATCATTAAATGCATTGTGAATTTCAACGAAGAGAGCACAATTAAAATCGCCTATAAAGAAATCCTTTCTAACCCGGATTAGAGCATTTCTGTTTGCGTTTCTCATAAAGGATTTACCCCCGAAAGAATAGTTATCAGAGATAATTTGCTCATGTGGATAGTAAACTGCATAATCCAATGATAATTGAAGATTTGCTAATGCACCGTACAAGAATTTAAAATCAGCAGGAACATTAAAAACAAACCCAAACTTTAACCTGGCTGGATCATATAATATTTGGTCCCCAACATAATCTGTTAGTCTTGTTTGAACACCTGAAAGCGGTGAAGCAATCACATCGGGATCACCAGATCTTCCTGCTATTCCAGTACTCCAGGAATAATTGAGATAACCACCCCAAAGTCCTGAAAGAGGTTTTCTAAGAGAAATCTCAATTCCCTTTGAGTCAGAATAATTTGAATTTCCTGTTGTCAAATACGAACCGCCATTATCGGTAAAAATTGTTACTGTTCTAATATCATTAGTATAATCTTTATAAAAAGCAGTAACATTAACCACTATTCCATTCAGATTATGTTCAACACCCAATTCATATTGCACAGTTTTTCTGGGTTTAAGATTTCTATTGCCAAGATTGTAAGGTGAAAAAGTACTATCTTGATTTTTGACAAGAAGTGTATTTAATATCCCAGTAACTGTTTGTCCGGGTGCATCACTTCCTGTTCCTTCTCCATAATCTCCAAATGGGGCTCTCTGGAAAAAATGTCCATAAGAAAAATGTAGAACTGTATTCTCAGAGATAGGATGTGAAATACCAATACGTGGTGAAAGCTGACCAGTAATTTTTGTTTTTTCTTTCTGGATCGATGTACTAACTGAATTAGGATCGGTATTTTCTTGTTGAAATGGATCAAAAAGATTTTCATATATGTAATCATTAGGATTATAAAAGTCAAAACGGAAACCTAGATTTGCAATTAAACCTTCAAACTCTAATTTATTTTGCCAATAAATATTTCCCTCATAGGGATTATATGTTTTATCTTCAAACACATTATAAGCTTTAGCTTCCTGGTATCTATCCAAATTATAATAGGTGAAATCAAAACCGGCTTTTATTTGCCAATTTTTTTTGACCTGACTTGTTAGATCACCAGACAGAGTATAATCTGTATTATTATCTTCACCGCGATAGTAATATCCGGTTGTGTGTAAACCAATATAATTATTATATCCTTCAGGAATTGGATTGCCCAAGGAATCCACTGCTCTCAGATTATCTCTAATCACCTGTCCACTATCCCATCCATCTTCATCTCCCGGAAATGTTGATTGACTTCGATATCTAAATGTTCTGGAAAGTTGTAATTCATAAAATGTCATCGGATTAAGAACATGAGTCATTTTAATAGACTGACTATTTATACTATTCTTAGGGAATCCTTCATAGTCGTAAAGAGCATATTTATTTTCAAATCCGTTTTCAAATGTAAGATATTCCATCCCATAGCTTGATTTGGATGAATTATAAAAACCCGATACCATTAATTTAATTGCATTACTTAATTTATAAGTCAGCTTTAATGTTCCATCGTACCAATATCCCTGATCATAAAAACTATTACCGGTAATGGGAGGTGCCGCTTTAAATTTCCCTGTAAAGAAAAAGTACATATCTTTTAGTGGTGTCGGACCTCCAATTGATACTTCTGTTTGATAGGTCGGTCTTTCAGTATAATCGGTTAGTGGTTGATGAGTCTGCATATAATTTTGATATGCCTGCTCAGGTGTCCAAATACTATTGGGATCATTACCGTAAAGTCCATTTGGGTCTACCCACATATTAGGATTATCAATCCACCATTCTTGGTGCCTGGCGTGTGTATTCTCCCAGAATTTCGGTGTCGAATAGTCATATAAAGCTGTTCCCCAGTGCTTTAATCCTGGAGGTGTATATCTAACTTCTGCATACGCAGTAAACTTATCCGAGCCTTCTTTTGTTATAATATTAAAAACTCCGGACTGTGCCTCTCCATATTCGGCACTAAATCCTCCCGTAATAATTTCAAGTTCCTGAATGGATGATAAATTGATATTTGTATAAGGCTGAAAATCTAATGGATTCCTTGCACGAACCCCATCAATCAAAAATGCTACTTGATCTAAAGTGCCTCTCCTTACAACAAGTTCACCGGCTGAGTTGACATCAATCCCGGGAAGTGTTGAGAGGACGTTCAATAATTCATCAGTTGGTCTTGAAGAAATTTCCTCAGCTGAAACAAAGTGTCTTGTTGAAGTCAAATCTTTTTCTATTAATGGTCTTTCAGCAGTTATAACTACGTTTTGATTTAATTCTATTACTGAAAGCTTTAATTCAAAATTCAAGGTCGTAGTATGGTTATTCTTAATTTCAACATTCGTTTGGGTAATGCTTTGGTAGCCAACCATAGATGCCTTTACTTCATAAATACCGGGAGTAATATTTAATATAAAATATTCGCCCTCCACATCTGTTGCGGCTCCAATATCCTTTCCGACCAAAACAATATTAGCACCATAAAGGGGTTCTCCGGTTCCAGCTTCCACTACTTTGCCGACTAGCTTACCGCCCGCAATTAATTGGGAAACAAAAAACGGGATTATCACAATAGTTAGCCGAAGTATCTTAGTGTTTAATTTAAATTTTCTAAATGTAAATTTCATATCAATCACTCTTCCATATTCAAAGTAATTGTAATTAATATCTAACCTTAATTCATAACCAAAACAGATTTAATAAATCCTTTTGGTTTTGAAGATGATAGATCAAAAGCCTGATTAATTTCATGTAATTTTAATTTATGAGTTACGAGCATGTTCATATTAATCTTGCCATTATTTAATAATGACATTCCAATTCTTGAACCTTTTAATATTGTGTTAATGTCTCTGAAATGAGCATTTATAATATCAAAAGCCATCCAATTCCAATATCCCAAGTCCCGAATTATTCTCTCACCAGGATGGTATCCAAAAATGACTAGTTTACCTTCCATTCTAGTTAATTCTGCAGCTGTATCGAGAGTAGCCTGTGTCCCTCCAATCTCAAAACAAACATCAACTCCATTATTATTTGTGATTTCCTTTATTTTAAGTTTTACATCTTCAGTCAATGGATTAATTATCTCATCGGCACCTAATTTTTTTGCAACATCCAGCATTTCATTTCTTACATCGATGGCTACCACTTTAGAAGCGCCAACCATTTTTATCTGCTGCAATAATATTAGACCCATAAATCCTGTACCCACGAGAGCGACTGTATCGCCCATCTGAATATTCGCACGAATTGCTCCATTAGTAGTACAAGCAACTGGTTCCAATATGGCCTCTTCATAACTTAAACTGTCCTCTATTAAAAACAATTTTTCTTCAGTTACTGCAATCTGTTCCGCATATCCCCTTCCATCTACCCATGCCGCTACTCTATCGCCAATTTTGAATTTATTAACTTTACTTCCCTTTTCAATGATTTCCCCGGAAATTTCATGCCCAATATATCTTGGATATTCAAGTCCAGGAATTTTTTCTTTCCATTGATGAATTTCCGAATGACAAACGCCACAAGCTCTTATATTTAAGAGGTATTCGTTTTCCTTTATCTCAGGTTTAGGAACTTCTTCTATTCGAAAATCTTTTGCTCCATATAAAACAGCTATTTTCATTATAATCTCTCTTAGAAATGAAATCATCTGGGTGGCAGATTAAATTGCCACCCAAAAGAATTAATTATTTTACCAACATCATTTTTTTAGTTATTGTTTTTCCTCCAGCTTGTAAGCTATAGAAATAAGTACCACTCGCCATTGCACCAGCATTCCAGCTTACTAAATGACTACCTACGGAAAGAGTTTGATCGTTAATTAATGTTGTAATGAGTTGACCTAATGCATTATAAATTCTGAGAGTCACAGGTGTAACTTCAGCAACATTAATTCTTATCGTAGTACTTGGATTAAATGGATTCGGAAAATTTTGATCCAAACTGAAATCAACAGGAAGGTTGTTCGGATTTTTGTAATCACCAACACCAACTGTCTTTTCATTAACAAAATTAAATACAGCAAATCCTTGTGAAGTTGCTAAATTATAAGTGCCTGGGTCAACATAAAACCCTTGTGCTAATAATTCATCGTCCATCGGTGGCTTCGCAAATGGGTCATCAGGTACATTTGCCTGCCAGGTGTAATATGCATATGCATCACTCTCTGCAGCAGCATATG
>JBAQCL010000074.1:0-171346 GCA_049294175.1 Ignavibacteriaceae bacterium
ATTCTATAATAGCAGAAAATCAGAATACCGAGCTTGCAACAAGAGCTAAACTTAATAATGTTTATATAGCTTTATACAACGAAGACAACATCAGTGAAGCCATTACGACTTTTAATGAAGTTATGAAGAACACAGAGCTATCTAACCCAACTGAACTATCCCTTGTACATAACGCAATTGAGACCTATGGTAAAACTTATGGAAAAGAAATCAATGGTCTTTCTGCGCTGCCATATTTTGAATCTACGGAGGAAGAGCTAGGCAAACAAGATGGAATGGATGAAGAAACACCTAATAACTACGCATTGCTTGGTAATTATCCTAATCCTTTTAACCCGAGCACAATAATAAAATATGAGTTAAAAGAATCTGGTATAGTTAAAATAAAAGTATATGATATTTTAGGAGGTGAAGTATTGGGATTAGTAAATGAGGCACAAGAAGCAGGCTATCATTCAGTTAATTTTAATGCTCAGAACTTACCAAGCGGTGTTTATATATATACTTTACAGGTAAATGGATTTACAGCTTCAAAGAAATTACTGCTTTTAAAATAAATCTGTGAATTAATTTAGCAGAGACGCTTCAAAAGCGTCTCTGCTTTATAACTTTGTTTTTGCATATTCATATTTCTTCAATAATCTCTCAAACAAATCCTTAACGGTCGGAATATCTTTAATCAATCCAACGCTTTGTCCGGCTTCAAGTTCACCTTCAATCAAATCTCCTTCAAAAATTCCTAAACGTTCACGTTTAGCTCCGAGTAATTCACGCAGTTGGAGTTCATTCCATCCTTCATTTTCAGCTTTAATTGCACGAAGAGCAAAATCATTTTTTATCATTCTAACCAAACCAATTTTTTTGAAAGCAAGAACAGTATCCTGATCACCAGCCTTAACAATTTCTTGTTTGTAGTTTTTGTGTGCAGATGATTCAACAGTTACTGCAAAACGAGTCCCGATTTGAACTCCTTCTGCTCCAAGTGAAAATGCGGCGAGAATTCCTCTTCCATCAACAATTCCGCCAGCGGCAATAACCGGAATATCTAATTTATCTACAAGCTGCGGAATCAAACAAAATGTTGTTAACTGATCCGCTCCATTATGTCCGCCGGCTTCAACGCCTTCTCCAACAACTGCATCACAACCGGCTTCTTGAGCCTTTAATCCGTATTTTAGATTCGCAACAACGTGAACAACTACACATCCGTTTTCCTTAAGTAAGTGAGTAAATGTTTTTGGATTTCCTGCCGAAGTAAAAAATATTTTAACACTTTCATCCAAACAAACTTTAATAAGGTCTTCAGCATCTTTTCTAAGTAAAGGAATATTTACGCCAAATTGTTTGTCTGTTGCAGTTTTACATTTTTGAATATGTTCTCTTAGCAAATCAGGTTTCATTGAGCCGGCACCAATTAAACCAAGTCCGCCGTAATTTGAAACTGCTGAAGCTAATCTCCATCCGGAAACCCAAACCATTCCTGCCTGGATTATTGGATATTTTATATTTAATAATTCTGTAACTCTACTTTTCATTCTACTTAAAAATGTTAAATGATACATTCCAAAGCTAAGCAAAATACAACATACTTATTTTGTATATCATGAAGGGATTAGTTAATTTTGTCATTCAAATAATAACAATGAGCTTTATAAAACAGTTAAAGGAATGTTAATTTATGTCATTTTTCTTCACATCAGAATCAGTATCTGAAGGTCATCCGGATAAAGTAAGTGATGCGATATCCGATGGAATACTTGATGCAATTTATGCTCAGGATCCAAATGCAAGAGTTGCTTGCGAAACATTTGTAACAACAGGTTTAGTTTTAGTCGGCGGTGAAATTACTACAAAAACTTACATCGATGTTCCCGCTATTGTAAGAAAAACAGTTGAAAACATTGGATATACTAAAGCTGATTATAAATTTGATTCCGAATCTTGTTCGGTTCTAAATGCAATTCATTCACAATCACCCGATATAGCAATGGGTGTTGATACCGGCGGGGCTGGTGATCAGGGGATGATGTTTGGGTATGCTTGCGATCAAACACCTGAACTTATGCCAATGCCGATTATGTATGCGCATAAGCTTGTTAAAAAACTTGCCGATATCAGAAAGAAAAATTCTAAGTTGATGCCTTACTTACGCCCCGATGCAAAATCACAGGTTACAATTGAATACTCCGATAATGGCAAGCCGTTAAGAGTTGATGCTGTTGTTATCTCAACACAGCATGATGCTGATGCTAAACAAAGCAAAATAAAAGCTGATGTGATCGAATATGTAATTAAAAAAGTTATTCCTGAAAAATATCTTGATAAAAAAACAAAATATTTTGTAAATCCAACAGGTAGATTTGAAATTGGCGGACCGCATGGAGACAGCGGTTTAACCGGAAGAAAAATTATTGTTGATACTTACGGCGGTTGGGCTCCTCACGGCGGTGGAGCATTTTCCGGTAAGGATCCTTCCAAAGTTGATAGAAGTGCTACTTATGCTGCAAGGCATATTGCAAAAAATGTTGTTGCTGCTAAACTTGCTAAAGAATGTTTAGTTCAGGTTTCTTATGCAATTGGTGTTGCAGAACCAATTTCAATATATGTTGATACAAAAGGTACAGGCGTAATTGCGGATACGGAAATTTCTAAAATGATTCGGAAAGAAGTTGATCTTACACCTAAAGGAATCATTTCAAGATTAAAACTAAGAAGACCAATATATCAGAAAACTGCGGCTTACGGTCACTTTGGAAGAAATGATAAAGACTTTACGTGGGAACAGCTTGATCTAGTGCCTGTATTTAAAAAATACTTAAAGAAATAATTCATCTGTAATTAATTTCTTTAGATTATTTGTTGTTCCGTTACTGTTGATCAAAAAAAAAAGATTATTATAAAAAAAGAAAAGGTAAAAAAATGAGTGATGTGTTAGATAAGAAAATTGATTTCTCATTAAAGTATAAAGTAAAAGATATATCGTTAGCTGAATGGGGAAGAAAAGAAATTGAATTAGCCGAAGTTGAAATGCCGGGTTTGATGTCTTTGCGTGAAGAATATCGTGATAAGAAACCCTTAAAAGGTGCAAGAATTGCCGGATGTCTTCATATGACAATCCAAACCGCTGTTTTAATTGAAACACTTGTTGGACTTGGTGCGGAAGTTAAATGGTCATCTTGTAACATCTTTTCTACTCAGGATCATGCTGCCGCTGCAATTGCTGCCGCAGGCGTTCCTGTTTTTGCATGGAAAGGAATGAATGAAGAAGAATTTAATTGGTGTATTGAACAAACATTATTTTTTGGTGATGAGACCAGACCGTTAAGTTTGATTCTTGATGATGGTGGCGATCTTACAAACATGGTTTTTGATCACTATCCTGAATTGGCTGCTGGAATAAAAGGACTTTCGGAAGAAACAACAACAGGTGTTCATCGTTTGTATGAAAGAATGAATAAGGGAACACTTCCAATTCCAGCAATAAATGTTAATGATTCAGTTACAAAATCTAAGTTCGATAATAAATACGGTTGTCGCGAATCTTTGGTTGATGCAATTCGCAGAGCAACAGATTTAATGCTTGCAGGAAAAGTTGCTGTTGTTGCAGGCTTCGGTGATGTCGGTAAAGGTTCGGCTGAATCTTTAAAAAATTCGCATGTTAGAGTTATTGTTACTGAAATTGATCCTATCTGTGCATTGCAAGCTGCGATGGAAGGTTATGAAGTTAAGAAGATGGATGATGCTGTTAAAGAAGCCGATATAGTTGTTACCGCAACAGGAAATAAAAACATCGTTACTGAAAGACATTTTAGAGCCTTAAAAGATAAAGCAGTTGTTTGTAACATCGGGCATTTTGATACCGAAATTGATATGGCATGGTTGAATAAGAATTATGGAAAAACAAAAAATACAATCAAGCCTCAGGTTGATAAATATACAATTGATGGAAAAGATTTAATCGTACTTGCTGAAGGTAGGTTGGTTAATCTTGGCTGTGCAACAGGACATCCATCTTTTGTAATGTCAAATTCATTTACAAACCAAACTCTTGCACAAATTGAATTATGGAATCATCCGGAAAGATATGGGAAAAAGGTTTACACACTTCCTAAACATTTAGATGAAAAAGTTGCAAGGTTACATTTAAAGAAAATTGGTGTTGAGTTGGATAAATTAACTCAAGAACAAGCAGATTATATCGGTGTTACAGTCGATGGACCATTCAAACCTGATTATTATAGATATTAAAATCAATCTTTGATATATCATTCAAATTAGGCTGTGCTAAATGGTACAGCCTTTTTTATTATTCATTTGGCGGCATATTTAAATGAGTTGTAGTTTGCAATCCTTTTGAAATCTCAGGAAGAATTCCCATCTTTATAAAATGTGGTCTTATATATTTTCTTAAAGTTGGCAAGTAGAAAGCAAATACAATTGCACTAAATAGGCATATAAGTCCACCGGAAAGAATTGCAAAAGGCGCCCCTAATTTGCTTGCAATAGTTCCTGCTGCCAAACTACCGATAGGAGCCGTACCTATAAATGCCATAACATAAAGACTCATTACACGTCCACGTTTATCATCATCAACAAGTGTTTGTAAAAGCGTATTTACAGATGCCATCTGAACCATCATCCCAAATCCGGTAAACAACATAAGTAAAAAAGAAATAATAAATGTTTGAGAAAATGAAAAAAGGATTAATCCTGAAGCAAAAACAATTGAAGAAATAGAGATCCATTTACCTAATCCTACAACACTTTTTCTTGAAGCAAGATATATTGCTCCAACCAATGCACCTATGCCTACGGCTCCAAACAGAAAGCCAAGTGTATTCGCATTCCCTTTAAGTATATCTCGTGCAAACACAGGCATTAATACTGTAAATGGGCTACCGGCAAGATTCACTATTCCGATTACTAAAAGAAGAACTCTAATCGGTTTAAATTTATAGGCATATTTAATTCCTTCTTTTAGCTCCGTAAAAGCCTTTTCTTTTCGTATAACCACAGCTTTAGTTTTTATTTTCATCATAAGTAAAGCAATTATAACAGCAATAAAACTAACTGCATTAATTGAAAAACATAAACCTTCACCTAAAAGCGAAATCAAAATTCCTGCGACAGTTGGTCCCACTAATCTTGCTGTATTAAACATTGATGAATTGAGTGCTATTGCATTTGGGAGATCATTTTTATCCTCAACAAGATCAACTACAAAGGATTGTCTTGTCGGCATATCAAAAGCATTTACGATTCCAATAAATACACTTAAAAATATAATATGCCATATTTGAATTGAGTTAGTTAAAGTTAAAATAGCTAATAAAGATGCCTGGATCATCGCCAGAATTTGAGTTAGAATGATTATGTGGTGTCTGCTAAAACGATCTGCTAAAACGCCGGCAAATGAAGCAAGTACAAATGTCGGAATCTGGCTTGCGAATCCGACTAAACCTAACAGAAATGCAGAATCGGTTGATCTATATACCAACCATCCTAAAGCTATTTGCTGCATCCATGTTCCCACCAAAGAAATTCCTTGTCCACCAAAAAACAAACGGTAATTTCTATGTCTAAGTGATCGGACAACAAGTTTAAAAGTCTCTGAACCCGGCATAACAATTAAAAATTTATTAAAAGTGTTGGAATAATTTAATCATATTAATTATATGCAGGCTAATGCTGGTAAAAAACTTTATGGAAATTGCTTTTATATTAGGGCAAAAATGATTTAGCTAATGTGCTAAAATCATTTTTAAGGAACCGTAGGTCTTTTGATTAATAAATCACTTAGTGCGTTTTTTAGTTCAGTGAATCTAAATTTGTATCCACTGTCCAATAACTTTCTCACATCAATTTTTTGACTTGCAACTACTACCTCGGCTGCTTCACCAACAGCAATTTTTAGAACAAATTTTGGAACAGGAAAAAGAGCAGGGCGACTTAAAACTTTTCCCAATGTTTTCGCAAATTCTTTCATTTTAACAGGATTAGGAGAAGCTGCGTTTACAGCACCCCGTATATTGTAATTATCAATTGCATAAATATAAATACGAACAATGTCGTCAATGTGTAACCAGGATGCCCACTGTTTTCCGTTCCCAAGATATCCGCCAACAAATAATTTAAAAGGAATTAGCATTTGTTTAAGAGCACCATCTTCAGTACTCAAAACCAAACCTGTTCTTATTTGTACACTTCTCACGTTAAAGGTTTCAACTAACGCTGCTTCGTATTCCCAAAATTTGCAAACGTCTGCGAGAAAATCTTTACCAGCAGATGAATCTTCGGATAATAAAGTATCACCACAATCACCGTAATAACCAATTCCGGAAGCCGAAACAAATACTTCAGGTTTATTTGTGCATAAGCTAATTGCCTCTACAAGATTATGTGTGCCAATTTTTCTTGATTCAATAACTTCCTTTTTAAAATTCTCATTCCATCTTCTATCAAAAAGATTTATACCTGCAAGATGAATTACCGCATCCGAACCATCTATACTTGGTTGCCACAATTCCGGTTTATTATAATTCCATTCAACAATACTTTTAATTTTTGGGAACAGCAGTTTTGCTTTATCAATATTTCTGCTGAATATATTAACATTATCTCCTCTACGGATTAAAACTTCAGCAAGCTTTCTTCCAATTAATCCTGTAGCGCCTGTTATTATTATGTTTTTTGCCATTAGAATTTTTTTATAAAAGTAAAAATATTTCTTCAAAATAAAAAAGCCCCGAATATTCGGGGCTTTAATCGGAATATTAAATTCAAATTACTTTAGTAACGTCATTTTTTTTGTTTTAATAAAACCGTTAGCTTCAATCTTATACAAATAAATACCGCTTGATAAGTTATTAGCAGCAAAATCAATAGTATGGGTGCCTGCTTCGGTAAATCCATTAACAAGAACTCTTACTTCCTGACCAAGTAAGTTATAAACAGCCAACTTTACATTGCCAGGTTCAGGTAAGCTAAAATTAATTTTAGTGACTGGATTGAACGGATTCGGATAGTTTTGAGCCAGTTCAAATTTATCAACGGTTGTTGTAATATTAATTTCAACACTTTTTGAGTATTCAAAGGTTCCATCAAGATCAACCTGTTTTAATCTGTAACTATATTTACCTTCATTCAGGTATTTATCAGTGTAAGAATATGACCGAGGTTGAGTTGTTGTTCCGTTTCCCTGAACAAATGTAATTTTTTGCCAGCTTGTAGAAGCTGATTTTCTTTCAATATCAAACCCTGAGTTATTAACTTCTGTTGCAGTTGCCCAGTTTAACGTAACAGATTTACCACTTACCGATGCTGCAAACGAAGTAAGCTCAACAGGAATTGATCCGGCAAGTAGAAAATCTGACTCATAATATCTTGGGAATATTTGATATCCACCGTCATATGGTGCAGAAGCGTCATATTGGCTTCCAATACCAATGATATCCACAGGCCAGATTGGCTCTGTACTTCCGTCTATATTGGTATCGCTGTCAATTCTTAAATCAACAGTATCAATACCATCAGTAACTTTTAATGTTGCACTACCCGAAGCAGGCCATGTTCCACTTGCTTTTGAAAGGGATAGAAATCCTACAAGAGTTCCTTCGTAAGCTTCAGGATTTGCCTTGTATTGGGCAAGAGTAAGTAATACAGGATCAGGAGTAGTGTTTCCAGAACTCTTGAGAACCCATCCTGTAGAATCTAATGAAACTATCTCCGACATTCCATTGTATTGAGTAACCACACCTGTTATATTAAGTTCATCTCCCAAAGTCCATGTATATAAAGGGGGTGCGTACATAAATATATCAGTACCTGCTGTGCCATCAGAAATATAAAAAGAGTTATTAGTTGTTTGATAGTTAGGCGAGAAGACAACACCCTGAACAGTAACAGTATCACCCAATCTATCAGGCACAAAATCATTATTAATATCTTCAATTGCTTCTGCAATGGTTAATTTCGGAATTGTAATATTCTTTACAACTTCACTCCAGGAAGTTCCAATTCGCAGACCATCTAATTTTAAGAATGGTCCTGATGAGGCTGTCCCTTGGCGAAAAGCATATGAGCCAATGTTAATATCAGTTTGTGTTGGCTCATCAATAGTGATTAAAGCAACTGGTTCTACATAATTTAAGGATGGATTAACCCATAATTTTACTATATCATTTGAAGTCCCATCAACAATTTCATATCCTATGACAATCAGACAAGTATCACCTGCAGTATAAATCGAATCAGTATATATAGGAGGAACTGTTGCACTTGTAGAACCTTTCGACAAACCAAAAGCCAAGTTACCATTAGCGGCTTTCTTTACAAAAACTCTTGCACGGTAACCATTTGACGCAAATGGATCAGCGATAAAATGGAAAAAATAATCTCCAGTTCTAGCAGAATCTACCGAAACTAAAAATGAAGCATAAACAGTACCCGAAGATATAGGAGTGGGAAGACTTTTGTAAACATCTTCACCAGTATTTAACAATGGTATCATATATCCTGTGTCTGTAGATGGATAACCATCGTATGTTAAATTACCTGAAATTACGGTTATATAATTAGAAGTTCCAGTATTTGTTGTATAACCGTGAGCTGTTAGTAAATCACCAACGGGATAATCAAAATCCTCTATCGTTACTGTCTGTGAAAATGTTGTAGCGGCGAACAGAAGAAAAAGTGTAATGAAAATGGAATAAACTTTCTTCATTTTTACCTCATAAATTTAATGTTGTGTGTTTTTTGTCCTTATTACTAGCTTAAATTAGTAAAACATTTTTTTAAAGTGAAATGATTTACCAATTTTAACAAAAAATTAATACTTGAGCATATATAATGCTTTTGTCTTTATAAAAATAGTATTTACGTACAATAAAGCATAGTTTTTTAATTGTATCGGGAACTCCAATTTATTGTATAATGCAATTTTTAGTGGTGTGTAAAACAAAAATTATTTAGTTATTTTCGCCCGGTAAATCTTTAAAGAAATTGAGGGAAACAATGTTCGGTTTTATTAAAATGTTCGATAAACAAAAAGATAATAGTTTTTTTAACTTTCGTAAGGAAAAGCAAAGAAAAAACAAAATCTTTAATATTGTATTTGGCGTGTTAGGTTTTACCCTGCTAAATATTATCCTTTATTTTATGACAAGAGTTTAAGTGCTGTCCTTAATCCGTTTTTAATTACACAAATTAAATTTTATGCAAAAGAATAATGTATATATAGAAACTTATGGCTGCCAAATGAATATCGCAGATACAGAAATTGTTCTTGGTATTCTAAAAAAACAAGGATATGATGTTACGGATAAACCCGAAAATGCCGACGTTATATTGCTAAATACTTGTAGTATCAGGGATAATGCAGAGCAAAGAATTTATGGCAGACTTGGGAATTTGAAAAATTTCAAAGTTCAAAAACCCGGATTAGTGCTTGGCATACTCGGTTGTATGGCTGAACGATTAAGAAAAGATCTGATTGAGGAAAAAAGAGTTGTCGATCTTGTTGTTGGTCCGGATGAATACAGAAGATTACCGGAATATATTGATGTTGCATTGAATGGTGATAAAGGAATTGGTGTTAAACTTTCCCGCACAGAAACTTATGATGATATTGAGCCGCATAGAGAAGATGGTCTTTCCGCCTGGATTTCAGTTATGCGCGGCTGCGATAAGTTTTGCACTTTCTGTGTTGTTCCATTTACACGTGGCAGAGAAAGAAGTCGTTCGCTTCAATCAATTGTTACGGAGTTAGAAAATCTATCTCAGCGTGGATTTAAAGATGTTACTTTACTTGGACAAAACGTAAATTCTTATCGCGATGAACAATCCGACAATGGCGGAGATTTTGCTGATCTTTTAGCTGTTGCTGCACAGGTTGATAGATCAATGAGAATAAGGTTTACTACTTCTCATCCTCAGGATTTATCTGATAAACTTTTATATACAATTGCAGAACATCCAAATTTGTGCAACTATATTCATTTGCCGGTTCAATCTGGCTCTAATAGAATTCTTGAGTTGATGAACAGGACTTATACAGTTGAACATTATCTTGGCATAATTGAAAAAGCTAAAGAGATTATTCCCGGTGTAAGTTTTTCAACAGATATAATTTCCGGATTTCCAACCGAAACATGGGAAGATCATTTTGCAACTCTTGAGATAATGAAACACGTTAGATACGATGGTGCCTATATGTTTAAATATTCTCCGCGTGAAGGAACAAAAGCATTTAAAATGGATGATAATGTTTCCGAAGAAATGAAATCTAAAAGACTTCAGGAAATAATTGATTTGCAGCAGCAAATTTCTTACGAAAAAAACCAGGAGTTGATTGGTAAAAATGAAATTATTTTAGTGGAAGGTTTAAGTAAAAAATCGGATGAATTTATTGCAGGCAGAACCGGCACAAATAAAGTTGTAATTGTTCCGGTAAATGAAAAAATAAAAATTGGCGATTATGTTAAGGTGAAAATTAATAAAGCAACATCCGGAACATTATTTGGTGATTATGCTTCTCATATAGAAACTGCAAAAGAAGGTATTGCTCTTACTGCTTAAACAAACTAATTTACTTCTGCATAATTTTTAGCGATTGGTATTAAATGAAAAAGTCAGCAACAAGTTTATTATTCGTTTTGCTTCTTATCTTTTCTATCCCACTGTTTAGTCAGGAAGCTGATATCATTCCGTATCTGAAGCAGATTGAACAAGGCAAATCGGAAGAAGTTAAAACACAATTAACTGATTTAAAGAAAGATTATCCTAACAGTTCAAACGTTTTGTTTCTTGAAGGCGTACTTACTGAAAATGCCCAGGATGCTGTTGTGATTTATGAAAACATTGTTAACAAATATCCCAAAAGCTCTTTTGCAGATGCCGCTCTTTACAGAATCTATTCATATTACTTTGCATTAGGACTTTATAACACAGCAGATAAATATTTTACAAAACTAAAAAGTGAATACCCCGAATCGCCGTATATAAAAATGGCATCAACAAATAAGGTTGATGAAGAAACAACCCAGCCCGTTCAATCTTCTGATAGTGCAAGCGAACAGGATTATAAATACACGGTACAAGCCGGAGCATTTACAAATTCTGCCAATGCCTCAAAATTAAACGAGGAATTTATAGCCGCGGGAATGAAATCTTCTATCAAAGAAAAAAATGTTGGCGGAACAATTTTTAATGTTGTGTATGTTGGTGAATTTACAAACAAAAATAATGCAGAAAGCTTTTTGCAAATTGTTAACTCACAATTTAACATTACTGGTCGTGTTGTCGAGATAGAAAAGTGAAAGTGAATTTTTTAGGAACTGGATCGGGAAAAACCTCTCTCAGCCGTTTTCACTCATCTTTATTAATTTCATCAAAAAATTATAATCTTTTAGTTGATTGCGGAGATGGAATTTCATCAGCAATTCTTAAGCAAAATATTTCTTTCAATTCTATTGATTCAATTTTAATTTCACATTTGCATGCTGATCATTATTCCGGCTTAGCTTCTCTTATTACACAAATGAAATTATCACAAAGAAAGGTGCCGCTTTCTGTCCATATACATAAATCATTAATAGGTTATGTAGAGGAATATCTTTTACACTCTTACCTTTTTAGGGAAAAAATAAATTTTAAATTTGATTTAATTCCCTTTAAAGAAGAAAAACAAATTGAGATTTCAGAATCGTTTAATTTTGTATCTAAATTAAATTCTCATCTGAAAAAATATCGCAGCTATGATTCCTTAAACAAACTTAGTTTTGTATCGCTTAGTTTTTTATTTAAGGATAAAGAAGGTTCAGCAATTTACACAGGAGATATTGGATCTAAAGATGATTTATATCTTTTTAATGATAAAGTTGATTGGTTTATAACAGAGATATCGCACATAAATTTGGATGAACTTATAGCTTTTTCAGAAAAAAAGGTATCGCAACAAATAATTCTAACTCACATTAGTGAAGATTCCGAAAAATTAATCCAACCTTATTTGAATTCTTTGCAAAACGAGCAGAAAACAAGTATTTCTTTAGCTTTTGATGGTTTGATTTTACATCACAAATACTAATTTATCCCTTTAATAGAACCTTAACTTGTGCTATATTTACGCACAAATTTTACAAAATGGCAGACAACTATTTCATTATCGATGACACGCGAAGAATTTAAAACCAAACAAGGTATAATCGGCAAATCAAAAGAAATTAATGATTTAGTTGATGTTATTATGCAAGTAGCTAAATCGGATATTTCTGTATTGATTTATGGTGAAAGCGGTGTTGGAAAGGAAGTTTTTGCCAAAGCCATTCACGAATTTAGCAATCGCTCTTCGAAACCAATGGTTAATGTTAACTGTGGCGCAATTCCGGAGGGAATAATTGAAAGTGAACTTTTTGGTCACAAAAAGGGATCTTTTACAGGAGCAGTTGAATCAAGAAAAGGTTATTTTGAAATAGCCGATAATAGTACTTTGTTTTTAGATGAGATAGGTGAGTTGCCACTTACAACCCAGGTAAAATTACTTAGAGCAATTGAAACAAAAGAGTTTATGAAACTTGGCGCGGAAACAGTAACCAGAGTTGATGTTAGAATTATTGCCGCTACAAATAAAGATTTACAAAAAGAAGTAGATACCAGAAGATTTAGAGAAGATCTTTATTTTAGATTGAAAGCCGTATCACTAACAATTCCGCCGCTAAGAAAAAGAAAGGCTGATATTGAAGAGTTAGCTAAGTATTTTATAAAAGGATATTGTGAATCGCACAAAATAGGTGTTCCTGAAATTACAGATAGTGCTTTGGAAGTGTTAAAAAACTATAGCTGGCCTGGTAATATTCGCGAATTAAAAAATACTGTTGAAACCGCTTTAGCATTAAACCGGGATAAAGTTTTAACTGAAGAGATGTTTTCCGAACTTACATCTGATTATGTAGATTTTGAGGAGCAACGCCATTTACCTGTGTTTTTAAGAAAATCTTCAGAAGATGCAGATAGAGAGTTAATGTACCGCGCATTATTTGAATTGAAAAAAGATATAATGGAATTGAAGGATATTATTATTCAGCAGAATCAAAATTCCGGTTATCAATTTCAGGATGAAAATAGTAGCGATGTTTTATCAATCAGAGATTTGGAAAAAGATGCAATTAAAAAAGCTTTGGATAAAACAAGAGGCAGTAAAAGAAAAGCCGCAAAACTGTTAAATATCAGCGAAAGAACTCTTTACAGAAAACTAAAGGAATATGATCTTGGCGAATCTTAGAAAAAATAAAACTATAGTATTCTCGCTTTTGAACCTATTGTTTATAGTTTTAATTGCAATTAATTTTACTTCGTGCTGTGCATATTCTTTTACAGGGGCTTCAGTTCCCGAGCATTTGAAGACTATAGCAATACCAATTGCCGATGATCGCAGCGGTTCGGGTGAACCAGGATTAAGAGAATCTTTAACACAGAAATTAATTCAGCAATTTATTGATGACAATACTTTGCAAGTTGCAGAACGGACGACGGCTAATGCAATTCTTGAATGTACAATTGTTTCGCTGTCGGATGCACCTGCAATAGTTACTGCCGGTGAAAATATTGAATCCAGAAGGATTACAATAGGAGTAAAAGTTTTATATCGCGATCTTGTAGAAAGAAAAACAATTTTTGAAAAAACATTTACCAATTACAGCGATTATCCTTCCTCAGACCCGGTTCAAAGAAGAACAGAAGCGATAAACGCAACAATTGAAAACATTAGTGAAGATATTTTATTAGATACCGTATCAGGATGGTAAACAGAAAGGATTTTAAGATAAAATGGATCAAATAGTACTGATAGGATACTTTGTTTCACTTTCAATCTTGTTTGTATTTGGGTTGCATGGATTTGTAATGATTTATTATCATAGAAAATATGGAAGCAATAATCCTGTACCAAAAAAACACTTTGATGAAGACCCAATTGTAACAATACAACTTCCTCTATACAATGAAATGTATGTAGTGGAACGTTTAATAAATGCCATTTGTGAAATTGAATATCCAAAAGACAAAATGGAAATTCAGGTTCTTGATGATTCCACCGACGAAACAACTTCTATTGTTGCAAAAATTGTTGAGCTAAAAAAACAAGATGGATTTGATATTGCGCATATAAGAAGAGGAACAAGAGAAGGATTTAAAGCCGGCGCTCTTAAAGAAGGAATGAAAATTGCGAAAGGGGAATACATTGCAATATTTGATGCAGACTTTATTCCTCAGAAAGAATTTTTAAGAAAAACACTTTCATTCTTTAATGATGATAAAGTTGGAATGGTTCAAACAAGATGGGAACATCTTAACGGTGATTATTCAATAATCACAAAAGCACAGGCATTAGCGCTTGACGGACATTTTGTAATTGAGCAAAGTGTGCGAAACAAATCAGGTTTCTTTATAAACTTTAATGGTACTGGTGGAATCTGGCGAAAGAAATGTATTGAAGAAGCTGGCAACTGGCACGCTGATACACTTACCGAGGACCTTGATTTAAGTTATCGTGCACAGCTTATCGGCTGGAGATTTGTGTTTTTAAAAGATTTCACTTCTCCTGCCGAACTTCCATCTGAAATAAACGCTTTAAAAGCACAGCAATTCAGATGGACAAAAGGAGCGGTTGAAACTGCTAAAAAAATTCTCCCATTAGTTTGGAAATCGAAAGTGCCGTTAAGAGTAAAACTGCAATCAACTTTTCATTTAACCAATAACCTGGTATTTCCATTTATCCTGCTTGCTGCAATTTTAAATGTTCCATTAATATTTGTAAAAAACAGCGGTTCTCATGAAGCTTACTTTGCAATAATGTCAATATTTGTTCTTGCATTTATCAGTTCATTTTTGTTTTATCTTTATTCACAAAAAGATATACGAACTGATTGGAGAAAAAAAATGGTTTTGTTTCCATTGTTTATGGCTGGCAGTATGGGGCTTGCTGTTAATAACTCCCGCGCAGTTTTTGAAGGTTTGATGAATAGAAAAAGTGAATTTGTACGCACACCAAAATTTAAACAAGAAAGCGAAAAAGATTCATGGGCAGGCAATAAATATTTAAACAGAAAACTTGGTTTTTCTGTAATTGTTGAAGCTATACTTGCCGTTTATTGTTTTATTGGTGTTTTGTCGTCAATTTATTTTTTGGAACTTGCTTCGATTCCGTTTCAAGTATTGTTTTTTCTTGGATTTTCATTTATGGCTGTAACATCAATTAAACATGCTTATTCAAAATAATGAACGGTTCAGCAGAAGCATTTAATCAGAAAGTAAGTTTAATTTACGAGTTCAATAATAAATCTCCGCTGTTTGCAAGATTTGCGGAAATTGAAATTGAAAAAAATAATCTTGATAACGCTATAAATATTCTAAATGAGGGCATAAAAACTTATTCTGAATATTCTGTTGCCTACTTTCTTCTTGGCAAAATATATACTCTAAAAGGAGATTATACTCAAGCCGTTACATTTCTAAAAAAGGGTAGTGAATTAATACATTCACCCAAATCATTTGAACATTATCTTGATGAAATTGACAGGTTAAAAAAACAGCGTTCATTTTTTAATATTTCCCGCTGGACAGAATTTGCGAACGAAAAATTTTCAGATAATAAAAATTCTGCTTCATCCCAAAACGTTAATACAAGTTCTGACGAAACAATAGAAGAAACATTGACAAAACTTACCAAAGAAATTGAAGGCGCTACCCAGTCCATAAAAGAAGCGAGAAATAAAATTGAGGAAAGCAGATCTAAGGAAAATCTGAATAAAAATTTAATTGTTTCTGAAACGCTTGCAAAAATTTACACAAGCCAAAATGAGTTGCAGGCTGCAATATCGGTTTATAAAAAATTGATTAAAAGAAATCCTGAAAAGGAAATTTATTTTAATTCAAAAATTGAGGAATTGAAATCCTTACTTAAAACTTAGCTGATCTGAATATTTTTCCTGCATACTTTTTTATTGCTTTTGTATAATGATTACTACATCAAAAAACAAAATTTTACCGCGTAAATTCTATATTCGTCCTGTTGTTACTGTGGCAAGGGAGTTGCTCGGTAAAGTACTCGTAAAGAGTGAGGAAAAAGGTTTACTTGCCGGCAGAATTGTTGAGGTTGAAGCTTATGATGGAATAATTGATGAAGCATCTCATTCGTTTAAAGGTAAGACAAAAAGAAATGAAATTATGTTTAATTATGGTGGATTTTTTTATGTGTATTTTACATACGGTGCTCATTTTTGTTGTAATGTTGTTACCGGTAAAAAAAATAATGGCGCTGCAGTTTTAATTAGAGCTGTTGAACCTGTAACCGGAGTTGACTGTATGATAGAAAAAAGATTTGGCAGAAAATTGAATAATGATAAAGAAATTTTCAATTTAACAAGCGGTCCCGGTAAAGTTTGTAAAGCATTTGGATTTAATAAAGAACACTCAGGAGTTGATTTGACAGGAAAATCAATCTATTTAATTAATCAGCCTAAACTTAAAGCAAATAAGATTGGTATTTCTAAAAGAATTGGAATTTCAAAATCAGTTGATTTACCTTGGCGTTTTTTTGAAATAGGTAATCCATTTTTATCAAGATGAATAATTCAGTAAAAAATATTTTAATTGTTCGGACAGATCGCATTGGTGATGTGGTTTTAACTTTACCGTTAACCGTAATAATTAAAAAACATTATCCCGAATGTAAGGTTTCATTTCTTGTTCGTGATTACACAAAAGATATTTTGGCTAATCACCCTTTTGTTGACGAGACAATTATTCTTAAAGAAGAAAATGGCAGGATAGTTTTTTTTGATAATCTGAAACAAATAACTTCAAGACATTATGATGCTTGTATTGTTGTAAATCCAAGATTTACTATTGCTTTGATTTTATTTTTAAGCGGAATCAAAAAAAGGATTGGCACGGGGTACCGATTGTATTCCTTCTTTTTTAATCAAAAGGTTTTTGAACATAGAAAATATGCGGAAAAGCATGAAGTGGAATTCAATTTAAGTTTACTGCAAAAAATAGGGATAAAAGAAACTGCAAGTGAAGAAAATATATCATATCATCTAAGCATAGATAATAAGTCGTTGGAATATGCAGATCAGATTTTAATTAATGAAAAAATAGACAGCAAAAAGCCGCTTGTAATTATTCATCCCGGCAGCGGCGGCAGTTCTATTGATTTGCCGGTTGAAAAATTTATTCAACTTACAAAAAAAATCATTGATGATGGTTTCCAGGTTGTTATTACTGGCAATACAAAAGAAATGGAAATTTGTAGGCGGTTAGTTTTATCAAACAAAGTTAAAAATTTAGCGGGTAAGTTTAATTTGGTACAGCTTATAGCATTGATTAGCAGATCGACTGTATTTATTTCGAACTCAACGGGACCGATACATATTGCTGCTGCTCTTGGAAAATTTACGGTTGGTTTTTATCCAAAAATACTCTCTTGTTCAAAAGAAAGATGGGCACCTTACACAAATAAAAAATTAATTTACAACCCGGAACTGGATTGTAAAAATTGCAATAGGAAACAATGTGAACAATTAAATTGTATGGAAAGCATAGATATTAATGTTGTTTACAAAGACATTAAAAAAGTTTTAGCTTAATTAAAAAAAAAACGGAGTCATGATGAAATATCGATTTAGATTAGAAATATTAGTCATTTTGTTGCTGATATTAACAAATGGATATACAATAACCTATGCTCAAAAAGATGATAACTTTAGAAAACTAAAAAATATTGCATTCAAAGAAGGCGAAAAATTAACCTTTGATGTAAAATATGGGTTTGTAACAGCCGGTATAGCAACATTTGAAATTCCTAAAATCAAAAAAATATCCGGAAGGGAAGCTTATCACGTTACATTTGAGGTAAACACCGTTCCAAGTTTTGATATATTTTATAAAGTGCGTGATAGATATGAAACCTACATTGATGTTGAGGGACTTTTCCCATGGAGATTTGAACAACATATACGGGAAGGTGGTTACACAAGAGATTTTTCCGCTTTCTTTGATCAGAGAAAAGGTAAAGCAAAAACAAGTGGGGGCGAATATGATATTCCCAAATACGTTAATGATATTGTTTCTGCATTTTATTATGCAAGAACACTTGATTATTCAAACTTAAAAGTTGGTGATAGAGTTCCATTAAAGAATTTTTACAAAAATAAAGTTTATGATTTGGATGTCGTCTATCATGGTAAAGAAACCATTGAAGTAGCTGCAGGTAAATTTGATTGTATTATTGTTGAACCGTTAGTGCAGGAAGGTGGTTTGTTTAAAAGTGAAGGAAGCATTATGATATGGTTGACTAATGATGATATAAGAATACCGGTTAGAGTAAAAACAAAAGTTGTTGTCGGAGCTATTGATGCTGATCTTACAAGCTATCAAGGTTTAGCCGGTAAATTGACATCCAAGAGAAAATAACATCAAATTACGGAAAGCTGATACTCTAATTCAAATAAGTTAACTATAACTTTTGTTGGAAAAAGCATTACAATAATAATTGTAATATTTCATATTATCAGGTTAATATCAAATCTTTAAATTTGAGTGTCACTCCTTATATCACTAATTTTAACTATCATTATACAACTCATATTTAACTCAAATGGAAGATAGCAAACAACCATTATCTGAGAACAATGAAGATCAGCCTTTAAAAAAGGATACCAAAACTGTATCCGATCCGGATAATGATGTAGAGCCTTTAATCTCTCCTATCGGGGCTGCTTTTATCGGTCTAATCGGTGGATTTTTTCTCTATCAAATAGTGGGTGGTTTATTAACAATATTAATTTTTGGTTTAGATGTAGAATCCATTCCTGTTAATTCAATGCGGCTGATGACAATGGCAGGGCAGATTCTGTTTATTCTTTTACCTGCTCTTTTATTTTCAAAATGGATTTATTTAGATGTTGGAAAGATTATCCGGATACGTAAACCGGCATGGCAGGAAGTAGGACTTTTTTCGCTTGGTATAATTATTCTTACACCACTGCTTCAGAGCTACCTTTATATACAAAATCATTTTTTGGAGATATGGGCACAAAATTCTGAGTTCATAAATTCTATAAAAACTTTTTTTGATACTCTCAATAAAATGGTAGATACAACTTATAGTAATTTGTTATCTGCATCTAACATTTTTGAGTTAGGATTTGTGGTGCTTGTTGTTGCGATTGTTCCTGCAATTTCTGAAGAAGCTATGTTTAGAGGATTTATACAAAGAAGTTTTGAACTAAAACTAAAACCTTATTTTGCTATATTCTTAACCGCTATTTTCTTTAGTGCTTATCATTTTAATCCATACGGATTTGTTCCGCTGTTTATACTTGGCTCATTTTTTGGGTTTACTGCTTATATGAGCAGATCATTGGTAATACCTGTCTTGCTTCATTTTTTAAATAATTTTTCCGCAGTTTTACTTTACCATATTTTAGGTGATGATGAACTGATAAAATCCGATGCAGCAATTAAAGGTGACGAACTTTCTTCGTACCTGATAATACTTGTTGTACTTACATTGATTTTTATTTTTTTAATTGCAATTATTAATAAATACTATTCACAAAAAACATTAACACAGGAGAAATAATCATGCCTATATGTCCAAATTGCAGATATGAATATGTTGAGGGAGTAAAAGTATGCCCTGATTGCGGCGCATCTTTAGTCGATGAATTAAACGAAGCCGAATGGGTTGTGGTTTTCACATCAGATAAAGAATATGAAGTGATGATGATGAAAGATGAGTTGGAAAGTGCAGATATAAAAGCTAATGTTCTTTCCCAGAAGGACAGTAATTTTCCTGTAACAGGTGATCTTGCGGTAATTAAACTTATGGTTCCAAAAGAAGATGCAGAAGCAGCGATTAACTTTATTGACGAGCTTAAAAACTCAAAAACCGGCGAAGAAGAATAATGGCGCTGGGCAATACTACTGTTAGAGTTATTGTTGCTGTTTTGGCAATTCCTGCAATTGTTTTGTTGTCATACTTAGGTGGAGTTTATTTTTTAAGTTTTGTACTCATTATTGCAGGCTTGTCTTTTTATGAATTTGCTTTAATGGCAAAAACTAAAGGTACAAATATTAATGTGAATTTAGGACTTATTGGACTGATATTTTTTATACTTAATACTTACAGGTTTTTCTTAAATAGTTTTCACTTTTTAATTAGCTTTCTGATTCTTCTTTTGATTTTTGAACTCTTCCGGAATAACGGATCAGCAATTCTAAATCTTGGAACAACCTTACTCGGAATTATTTATCTCGGAATTTTTGGCAGCGCCTTAGTGGGAATAAGAGAATTCTATCCCAACATAGATGAATTATATAATCGTGGCGGTTACCTGGTAATTTCAATCTTTGCATCAATATGGATTTGTGATTCCGCAGCATTTTTTGGAGGTACAGCACTTGGCAAACATAAATTATTTTCACGTGTAAGTCCTAAAAAAAGCTGGGAAGGCGCTGTCTTTGGTTTTGTATTTGCCGTACTTGCAATGTATCTGGCTAAAATATTAGCGCTGGATTTTCTATCGATTAAAGATACTTTAATAATAGGGGTTATTATTGGATTCTTTGGTCAAATTGGTGACTTAGTCGAATCATTGTTAAAACGGGATGCAGGTGTTAAAGATTCATCAAACTTAATTCCCGGACACGGCGGAATATTTGACCGCTTTGATTCTTTGTTTTTTTCTGCTCCTATAATTTATTTGTACCTAAAATACATCTCAGGATAATTTGATTTTATGAATAATAAAGTTTCTGTAATTACACTCGGCTGCTCAAAAAACACTGTAGATTCCGAAAGATTAATGAAGCAAATTCAACTAAACAAAATTGATCTTACCGATGACCCCAATAAAGCTGAAACAATTATTATAAACACTTGCGGTTTTATTGAGGCTGCAAAAGAGGAATCAATTAATACAATTCTTGAAGCTGTTTCACTCAAACAAAATGGTAAAATAAAAAAAGTAATTGTAGCCGGCTGTTTATCTGAAAGATATAAAGAGGAGTTGCAAAAAGATATTCCTGAAGTTGATGTTTATTTTGGAACTGAAAACTATGAAGGTATAATTAAAGAGCTCGGTGGTAATCTTAAAAAAGAACTTCTGGGTGAACGGTTACTTAGTATTCCTTCTCATACTGCATACCTTAAAATATCTGAAGGCTGTGATCATCCTTGCTCATTTTGTGCAATACCTCTTATGCGCGGATTACACAAATCTATACCGATGGAAAACCTTATTAAAGAAGCGGAATTTCTGGCAGAAAATAATACAAAAGAACTTGTAATTATTGCACAGGATACAACCGATTATGGTAAAGATATTTACGGTCAGAAAAAATTAGCTGAACTTCTGAATAAGTTAAGCCGTATCAAAGGTATAGAATGGATAAGATTAATGTATGCTTATCCTTCAAAATTTCCGGATGAAGTTATAGAAGAAATAAAAACCAATCCTAAAATATGTAAATACGTTGATATACCTCTTCAACATATTTCAAATGATGTGCTTAGATCAATGAGACGTGGAGTTACGGCTGAACGTACAAGAGAACTTTTAACAAAACTCCGCACAGAGATTCCGGATATAACAATTCGCACAACTTTTATTGTTGGCTATCCGAATGAGTCGGAAAAGGATTTTGAAGAACTTTGTGATTTTGTAAGGGAAGTTAAATTTGATAGGATAGGAACATTTACTTTTAGTGTTGAGGAGAACACATCAAGTTATATTTTAGGCGATCCTGTCTCTGAGGAAGAAAAAGAAAGAAGAAAAAATGTATTGATGGAAATACAGAAAGAAATTTCTTTGAGGAAAAATGAATATTTTGTGGGAAGAGAACTTAAAGTATTAGTTGAAGCTGTTGAAGGTGATTTTTATATCGGAAGATCATATCGAGACGCTCCTGAAGTTGATGGAGAAATTTTAATAAATGCAAAAAACAATAAACTTAATATTGGTAATTTTTACAATGTTCTAATTAATGATTTTGATGAATATGATTTATACGGAAATGTAACTTAAAAGAAAGGGTAAATCATGAAGATTATATTAATCTCATCTATTATTATTTTGTTGAGCTTTTCGCTGTTTGCTCAAGATGAACCTATTAAAATAAACAATAAGATTTTTGGTGAAGTGGTTTTTTATAAGGACTTTTTGAGTTCCATTTCCGATAAGCCTGGATTAACCCGCGTTGATATTTTTGTTCAAGTTCCGTATAAAAGCATTCAATTCATAAAATCAAGCGAAGGATTTACTGCCAAATATTCAATAACTGCCAGTATATTTGATACGACTAAAACAAAATTGAAAGTTGAAAAAACCTGGAATGAAACAGTTAATGTTTTAGACTATAGTATTACCACTTCAAAAGAAAATTATAATCTCAGTAAAAAATCTTTTGATTTAAAACCGGGTTCTTATCTAATAAGGATTGCTTTAGAAGATTTAGACTCGCGAAAAGTAACAACTTCAGAAAATATTGTTGTAGTAAAAGATTTTGACAAGAAAATTTCTTTAAGCGATATTTTATTGATTTCAAAAACCGAAAATCCTGAAACAAATAATTCCATTGTTCCAAATATTAGCAGAAATATTTTATCCTCGCACGATAGAATAAGAATTTATATGGAGGCAAATTCTCAGGACTCTATCGAGAAGAAATATAAATTTGAATACAATGTTACTAATGTAGAAAATAAGATCATTCAGCATGAAGGTGAAGAACGCAATATTAAACCGGGACTGAATCAAATAGTTTATAATATGTCTGAATTTCCTTTTGAGCTTGGTGCTTATGTAATTACTGTAACAATCAGCGATGATCAGAATACGATTATTGACTCAACTAAAAAATCTTTTTACTCTAAAATAAAAGGATTACCTTCAATTATTAACGACATTGATAAAGCAATTGTCCAAACCGTTTACCTTGCTACTCCTGACGAATTAGATTATATGGAAGAAGGTAAAACACAAGCAGAAAAAACAAAAAGGTTTTTAGATTTCTGGAAGAAAAAAGATCCTTCTCCAAATAATGATGAGAATGAAGTGTTTGATGAATATTTCAAACGTGTAGAATACGCAAATGAAAATTTTTCAAATTACTTTGAAGGCTGGCGTTCCGATAGAGGAATGGTATTTATATTGCTCGGTGCTCCAAATAATGTTGATCGTCATCCGTTTGAAACTGATTCAAAACCTTATGAAATTTGGGAATATTATAATCTTAACAGAAGTTTTATTTTTTTAGATGAAACAGGTTTTGGAGATTACAGATTAATTACACCTTTAACCGGAGATCTTTACAGGTACAGAAATTAGAATTACTGTTACAGATATTTGTAATGAATCAAAGGAATCATTTTTTGATTGAATATAAAAATAACAAACCACTTCCTCATGTTTTAATCCCGGCATCAATTTAATGCCTGCAAAAAATAATTAATCATGATTTTAATCATCACATTAAATCCTCTTTTAGAAAAAAGATTTGCTTTCAGTAAAATTATTCCGGGACAAGTAAATCGGAATGCAAATCTATCAGTTACTGCCGGTGGCAAAGGAATCAATGTCAGTCGGCAGTTAAAACAATTAGGTATAAAATCGTTTAATTTTATTTTTACCGGCGGAAGTAATGGCAAAATTTTAAGAGATATTTTAAAAAATGAAGGTCTGGAATTCTCTTTTGTCCCGATAAAATCAGAAACACGTGAAGCTGCTGTAATGATTTCTGAAGAAGACAAATCAATAACATCATGTTTCACTCCTGATCCGCAAATTACTTTATCAGAGATTAGCGAGTTTAAATTGAAACTTGAAAAGATGATTCAGAATTGTGAAATAGTAATTTTTTCAGGAAGTTCACCTTCACCGGAAACAGGTTCTATTATTCCCTTTGGAATAGAAACAAGCAACAAATATGATAAGGTTTCTATCTGTGATACTTACGGAAAAAATTTAAAAGAATGTATTGATAAATCACCAACCATTGTTCATAATAATTTTTCTGAAATAAAAAACTCATTACAGGTTGATTTAAAATCCGAAAAATCAATAGTTGATCTTTTAAGTGATTTTAATAAAAAGGGTATTAAAAGAGCCTATCTTACAAAAGGAGATAAATCTTTTTACGCTTCAAACTTTAATTATTTTTATAAAGTTGAGCCGGTAGAAATTGATGAAATAGATTCAACCGGAAGCGGCGATTGTTTTGTAGCGGGTTTAATTTATTCGTGGTTGCAGCAAGATATATTTGAAGAATCTTTAAAATTTTCTACAGCTTTGGCAGGATGTAATGCTGAAAGTTTTGATGTTTGTAATGTGAGTTTAGAAGATGCAGTAAAACAGAAAGAGAGAGTAAAAATTTTTCCTGTTGGTAAAAAAATAAAGTTGATAGATGATTCACCTCACGAAATTTAAGTTACTATTCTTCTTATTGATAACAACAATATCCTCTGCTCAAAGACTGAGTTCATTTGAAATAACCGGAAATTTCAATTTTGATGATTCACAATATTTACGATGGTCCGGACTGCATATAGATCAACCTTATTTTATAGGAATTGTTGACTCAGCAAAATCCAATATTGCAAAAAATATTCTTTTACAGGGGTATTATTTCTTTGAATTTGGTAACTCTCATTTAGAATTTTCAAAAGACTCAACAACTTTTAAAATCAGTTTAAACATTAAAGAAAATTCTCCCGTAGTAGTTAAAAATATTTTTTTTCAGGGAGTGGACTCAACTTTAAATGATGAACTAAATTATCGGTTTCGTTTTTTAAAAGATCAAATATTTAGTAAAAATGAACTGGAAAATAATATTGATCAAACCCTTACAAATTTTGAAAATTCAGGTCACCCGTTTGCTAAAATTATTATATCATCAATAAATGTTTATCGTGACACAATAGAAGATAAAAACTACGCAGACATTTATTTAACAATTGAAAGCGGAATCGAAAATAAGATTGATAAAGTTGAAATTATAGGAAACGCTTCTACCAAAGATTATGTGATTGTGAGGGAATTGCGCCTTAATCTAGGGGAAACCTATTCACAATCAATGATTGAAAACTTTCCGAAACAATTAAATCGATTAAGCTTTTTTGAACCGGTCAAAGTTCCCGAATATTATTTCAATTCTAAAAATGAAGGTGTGTTACAGATTGTAGTTAAAGAAAAAAACACGAATAATTTTGATGGTATAATTGGCTATACGCCTCCGGGAACAAATGAAAAGACTGGGTATGTAACTGGTTTGGTAAATATTTCATTACGGAATCTATTCGGTACAGGAAGAGCGGCTGCAATCAGATGGAATAAATACAATAAGGATTCCCAGGAACTTGAGCTTAAATATCTTGAACCCTGGCTTTTAAGTTACCCGATTAATTTGAATCTGAACCTTTATCAAAAAATTCAGGACTCAACTTATGTGCAAAGAAAATTTGAAGCATCACTTGAGTATCTTGCAACAGAAAGTATTTCTGCTTCAGTATCGGTTGCTACAGAATCAGTAATACCGACTGAAAGGACAATTCCTGTGTTTACTGTCTATAACTCTTCATATTTAACTACTGGTTTGATTTTAAAGATTGATACACGTGACGATCCTTACTCGCCAACCGAAGGAATTTTGTTTACCAACTCTTACATCTACAGCCGAAAATCAATTAATGGACCACTCGAATACATAACACAAGATTTAAGAACAAAAATAGATCTTCAAAAAATAGCTGTCAGTTTTTATACGTATTATCAAATATTTGATAAGCAAGTTATAGCGATCGGTGTTAACGGTAAAGAATTACGCGGACCAACATTTGAAAACAGCGATCTTTATAAGCTTGGAGGAGCCAATACTTTGCGCGGTTACAGAGAAGAGCAGTTTTTAGGATCGAGAATTTTATGGTCAAACCTTGAGTACCGGTTCCTTTTTACAAAAAGGACATTCGGGTTTCTATTTTTTGATACCGGTTATTATTTAAGACCTGAAGAATCCCAAAGGGATATTTCAAAGGCAGAAGATTTTCTTTACGGTTTTGGTTTGGGTTTGAATCTTGAAACCAGCATTGGAGTTTTGGGTGTTAGTTATGCACTTGGTAAAGGAGATACCTTTAGCGATGGTAAAATACATTTTGGCATTTTGAATGAATTTTAAGTATTAACTGAATGGTCATAACAAAAAAAATATTTGCTTCAATAAGAATTATTCGCCCTATAAATGTAATTATAACTTTTTTAGTTGTAGTCGTTGCTGTTTTGATTACTCAGGAATATGAAACGGAATTATCGACTTTAGTTTTAGCTTCTGTTTCAGCGGCTTTAGTAGCTGCTTCAGGAAATATAATTAATGACATTTACGATGTAGAGATAGATAAAATCTCACATCCAAATAGAGTCTTGGTTTTGGGATTACTATCAAAACAAGAAGCTATGATTGAATATATTTTTCTTACTTTGGTTTCTGCTTCTATTGCAGCAAGTTTATCAGGTACACTTCTTATAATTGTTATAATTACATCGGTATTACTTTTTACTTATGCGTTATATTTTAAGAAAGTGCCGTTAACAGGAAATATTATAGTAGCTTTTATAACGGGTTTGGCTTTTATTTACGGTGGATTTGCTGCTGGTAATCCAAAAGCTGCTGTAATACCGGCAGTATTTGCATTTTTAATTAATTTGATACGAGAAATTGTAAAAGATATACAGGATACTGAAGGTGATTCCGCACAAAATGTAAAAACTTTTCCAATAAAATATGGTATTGATTCAACTAAAAAATTGATAGCATTTATTACGATATTACTAATTACTTTTACATTTTATCCGTTTATAATGCAACTATATAAAATAGAATATTTTATTGTTGTTATGGTATTTGTAAATCCAATTTTTGTTTTATGTCTAAAATTTATTTTTGAAAAAAATAATCTTCTTAATAAAGTTAGTAATCTGTTGAAGTTAAATATGATTCTAGGATTAATATCAATCTATATTGGCAATTGAAAAACTTTGATAAAAAATATCTGATAAATGGGAAAAAATATCTTGCCGGAACTGATGAAGCCGGACGCGGACCGCTTGCCGGACCCGTTGTTGCCGCTGCTGTTATTTTGCCACATGATTTTTATGATGAAAGAATTAATGATTCTAAAAAATTATCAGCCGGTTTACGCGAAGAACTTTTTGATGTGATATGTTCAAATGCTTTAACTTTTGCTTACACATCAATATCTCATTTAAAAATTGATGAAATTAATATTTTAAAAGCATCTTTGCTTGCGATGAAAAAATCCATACAGAAATTAAATATAACACCTGATGTTATTTTGGTTGATGGTAACAAAACTTTTAACTATGATGCGGAAGTAATTCCAATTGTTAAAGGTGATGCTAAATCTCTTTCGATTGCATCTGCTTCAATAATTGCAAAAGTAATTCGTGATAGAATTATGATAAAACTTGGAGAAAAATACCCAAACTATGGTTGGAGTTCTAACAAAGGTTACCCAACAAAAGAGCATATAAATGCAGTGCTAAAATACGGTGCTTGTCCGCTCCATAGAAAAACATTTTTGAAAAAAATTTATGAACGGGCAAACCAAACCGGAATTTTATTTGACTGGTAATGGAAAAATCAGGCAAAAACAAAAGAGACATTGGCAAGGAAGGTGAGGAAATTGCGGCAGATTTTCTTATCAAAAAAGATTTTAAAATTCTTGCAAAAAACTATCAGTATGGTCATGGCGAAATTGACATCGTGGCAGATGATAAGGGAGTTTTAGTGTTTGTGGAAGTAAAAACCAGGCTAAACCTGGAATTTGGCGAGCCGGAATATGCTATCACTCCTAAAAAAATAAAGCAAATAAAAAAAATTGCTGAGCTTTATTTGTTTGATAAAGAAATTGAGGAAGCTAATTGTCGTTTTGATGTTGTTGCAATATTGTTAGAGGATGAATCAAACCCTAAAATAATGCATTACGTAAATGCTTTTTTATAGGATTTTATTGATTTATTTTACAGGTTCTCTGTAACAGCTATCAATTTTTTAAGAAAAATTTCTTAGTTTGAAATCAATAATTAAAATAACTTTTCAAAAATAATTCCATAATGAAAAATTCTAAAGTTCAAAAATTAACACCGGGTACCTTTGAAAAAGGTATGACGGAATTTTTTATTATGCTTGCCGGGTTGTGGCAATTCCAACTTCAATTCTTTAAGCAATTTTTTATTCCCCCTTTTGAAATTGAACAAATCCGGAAACACATGGATGAACTTGGAATAAAAACACTTCCGATTGTTAGTGTTACCGGGTTTATAATTGGTCTTGTTATGACAATGCAAATGCAGCCGGTAATGGCAAGATTTGGTGCTGAAGCATTTTTACCCGGTTCGGTAGGAATTTCCATTGTAAGAGAGCTTGGACCGGTTATAACCGCATTAATTTTTGCAGGAAGAGTTAGCTCGGGTATTGGTGCTGAACTTGGTTCTATGAGAGTTACGGAGCAAATTGATGCTATGGAAGTATCCGGCGTTAACCCGTTTAAGTATCTGGTTGTAACCAGAGTATTTGCCTGTACTTTCATTCTCCCGATATTAACTGTTTATGTTCTTTTTATTTCATTTATCGGTTCTTACATTGCGGTCGTTCTTGTTCAGAATATGACTTATGAATACTATATTGATTCTTTAATTTATTCTGTTGAGTTTGGTGACATTATACCGGGAATATTAAAAACTTTTGTCTTTGGGTTTATTGTTGGTCTTGTTGGATCTTATAAAGGTTATACTGCAACAAACGGAACTGAAGGCGTTGGAAAAGCGGCAACTACCGCTGTTGTTGTTTCTTCCTTAATGATTTTAGTTTTTGATATGGTTCTTGTAAAGGTTAGCTTATTGTTATGGCCAACAATTTAGAAAATATTTTATGAAAGATGTTGTTGAAGTAGTTAACGTCTCCAAAGCTTTTGGTAATCATGTTGTGTTGGATAATGTTTCGCTTAAAGTTGAAGAGGGCGAAAACATGGTTGTCTTCGGTCAAAGCGGAACAGGCAAAAGTGTGTTGCTAAAGTGTATTGTAAGATTGTTAGAGCCGGATGCGGGAGAAATATTTATCGATGGGAAAAATGTTTTAAAGTTAGATATAAAAGAACTAAACGAAGTAAGAAAAAACCTTGGTTTTCTTTTTCAAGGTGCAGCTTTATATGATTCGATGAGCGTTAGGAAAAATTTAGAGTTTCCCTTAATTAGACATTTTGATTTTACATCTAAAGAACGGGAAGTAAAAATTAAATCGGTTTTGGAAAAAGTTTCCCTGGAAGAAGCTATAGATATAATGCCTTCGGAACTTTCGGGCGGAATGAAAAAACGAATTGGATTAGCCCGCTCAATTATTACTGAGCCAAAACTTATGTTGTATGATGAGCCAACTACAGGGCTAGACCCAATTACTGCAAAAGAAATTAGTTCCTTGATTCTTGAATTGCAAAAAGAATTAAAGATGACTTCAATTGTTGTTACTCATGATTTACTTTGTGCCGAAATTATCGCAGACCGTGCAATAGTATTAAATGAAGGAATCGTAAAGTACGAAGGCACTATTGCTGAGCTTACTACTTCGCGCGATACTTTTTTAAGAAATTTCTTTAGCCATGATATTATTGAAGAGGATAATAGGAGTATTTAATGTTTAAAAATCTTGCAAAAGCAAAACTCGGAATTTTTATCTTTCTTGGAAGTTCATTGCTTATAATTTTTATTTTCCTATTAGGAAATAAAGACCAGCTTTTTACATCCACATTTACCTTAAAAGCTCATTTCAAAAACACAGAAGGTTTACGCAATGGCGCTTCAGTAAGGTTTGGGGGGATTGATATTGGGGCGGTGAAAGATATTAGAATCGTTAATGATACCAGCGGTAGAGTTGAAGTTGAAATGCGTATAATTGATGAAATAAAAAGATTTATAAAAAAAGACTCGCGTGCCAGTATTGAAACTGAAGGCTTGGTTGGTAATAAAGTAGTTATGTTAACAATGGGTTCAGAAGGGATGGATGAAATTTCAGATGGTGGAATAGTATTATCAAAAGAACCGCTAAGTTTTTCCGATATTATTGAAGAAACTCAAGGAATTATGGCATACACCAAAAATATGACTAAAAATTTGGCGGAAATTGTTTATAAAGTTAATAACGGGGAGGGTACAATTGGAAAAATTATTAATGATGATAAGCTATATAATACGGCAACGGATTTAACAAAATCGGCTGATGCAAGTCTGGCTTCTTTAACTGATGATATGAAAGAAGTAATCGAAATATTCGATGAGTTAGGAAAAGGAGTTAAAGATGTAGTTGCCAATGTCAATGGTATTGTTACGCGTATTGATACTGTATTAGCTGGGGTTTCAGAGGGGAAAGGATTGCTCGGATCACTTGTTACCGATAATGGGAGAGAAGGCAAATCACTAAACAGGATTTTAGAAAACTTAGTTGTAGTTAGTGAAGATGCAAAAACATCAACGTCCCGTCTTGCAGAAAATATGGAAGCATTAAAACATAATTGGTTATTTAAAAGTTATTTCGAAGAGCGGGGTTATTGGGATAAAGAAGAGTATGAAAACCAACTGGATGAAAAAATTATTGAGCTGAATGATAGAATTAAATTGTTGGATGAAAAAATCCTGGAATTAAAATCGCTTGAAACAAAGTAATTAAAGAATTTTTAGTAGGTGCAGCTATGCGCCTGCTGCATAAATATGATTTCTTGATTTCACCTCCATATATCAAATCAAATTAATGGCTAAAGCAAAAGAAAAAAAAATCATTATTAAAGGTGCCCGCGAGCATAACCTTAAAAACCTGAGTTTTGAAATTCCGCGCAATAAACTTGTTGTATTTACGGGAGTAAGCGGAAGTGGAAAATCATCTTTGGTTTTTGATACAATTTATGCCGAGGGACAAAGGAGATACGTTGAAAGTTTGTCTTCTTATGCCAGGCAATTTCTTGAAAGAATGAATAAACCTGATGTTGATTTTATTCAGGGTATATCACCTGCAGTAGCAATCGAACAAAAAACCGGTTCACGCAATTCTCGCTCTACTGTTGGAACGACAACAGAAGTTTATGATTATCTGCGATTGCTTTTTGCAAGAGTGGGAAAAACAATTTGCTTTCAGTGCGGCAAAGAAGTTAAGAAGGCTACAACAGGAACTGTTGCAGATTGGCTCGAACAACAAGAAGAAGGTGCAAGGTTTTATCTTGCATTTCCTTTACACGATCATGAAGGACACTCTGTAAAAGAAGAAGTTGAACTTATTAAAAAAAGAGGATTCTTTAGGATTTATTTTAATAATACTTTTTACGATTTAAATGAAAATGAAATCAAGTTACCCAAGAGTAAAAAAGATATTAAAGTTGTTGTCGATAGATTTAAAGCCAGCAAGGGAGAAGTTCGGGAAAAACTTTCAGACTCAATAGAAGTTACATTCAGAGAAGGAGATAACCGGATTGTTCTTATCAACGCAGATACAAATAAACAACAAGAATTTAATAAGTATTATGAGTGTTGCGGAATAAGATACGAAGAACCGGAACCCAGATTTTTTTCTTTTAACAATCCGTTTGGTGCCTGCCCTGTGTGCCAGGGATTTAGCAAAGTAATTGGTATCGATATGAATCTTGTTGTTCCAAACCCTAATCTTACTATTGCTGATGGAGCCTTAGCTCCGTTTAAGGGTGCAAAGTATAGCTCATATCTTCGGGATATGATTCAAATTGCTCGTGATTATAAATTTCCGATAAATGTTCCGTTCAAAAATTTGACTGAAGAGCAGGTATCGCTTGTTAGAAAAGGTTTTGGAAAATATAAAGGACTTGATCATTTCTTTTCTGAACTGGAGAGAAAAACTTACAAGCTTCATGTTCGTGTTATGTTAAGCCGGTATCGTGGTTATACTATTTGCCCCGCTTGTAAGGGATCAAGATTAAGACGCGAGGCTTTGCAGGTTAAGATTGATAATAAATCAATTTATGAAATTGTACAGATGCCGATCGAGCAATCACTAAAATTCTTTGAAAGTCTTAACCTTTCTGAATATGATTATTCTGTTGCCGAAAGAATACTTAAAGAGATAATAAAGCGGTTAACTTTTCTTAACAATGTCGGTATAGGATATTTAACTCTGGATCGATACAGTAACACTTTATCCGGTGGAGAAACTCAGAGAATAAATCTGGCAACATCTCTCGGATCAGCGTTGGTTGGAACTTTATATGTTTTAGATGAGCCGAGTATTGGTTTGCATCCGCGCGATAATAATAAGCTCATAAATATTCTGAAAAATCTTAGAGATATTGGAAATACAGTTTTAGTTGTTGAGCACGATGCTGAAATGATTAAATCTGCCGATCTGGTTTTTGATATGGGCCCTAAAGCCGGAATTGAAGGCGGAGAAATTATTGCAATCGGTAATTATACAGAGATTATGAAGAATAAAAATTCATTAACCGGAAAGTATTTATCCGGTGAATTGACTATTCCTTTGCCTGAAAAAAGAAATGAGAAAAAATCAAAATCTGTTAAAATAATCGGGGCTAAAGAGAATAATCTAAAAAATCTTACTATAGAAATTCCTCTTAATAAATTTGTTGTGGTTACCGGTGTAAGCGGTTCAGGTAAAAGTACTCTTATACACGATGTGTTTTATGCCGGACTTGCAAAATATCTTGGTAATGCTCCTTCATTCATTGGTAGATATGATGAGATAAAAGGAGGAGAATATCTTGATGATGTTGTAATCGTTGACCAGTCACCAATTGGTAAATCACCAAGATCAAACCCGATAAGCTATATTAAAGCTTTTGAATTAATTCGCGAACTATTTGCCTCAACACACCAGGCACGGGCACGTGGATATAAACCGGGATATTTCTCTTTTAATGTTCCCGGTGGAAGATGCGAAACTTGCCAGGGTGATGGGTTTATTAAAGTTGAAATGCAGTTTCTTGCTGACCTGTATCTTGAATGCGATGATTGCAACGGTACGCGGTATAAAAAAGAAATTAGGGAAATAACATATCGAGGTAAAAATCTTGTTGATGTACTCGATATGACTGTTGATGAATCATTAGTATTCTTTGAAGGTAACGATCGAATAACAAGACTTCTTCAAGTGTTAGCTGATGTTGGATTAGGTTATATAAAACTCGGGCAGCCGTCTAACACTTTATCCGGTGGCGAAGCACAAAGAATTAAGCTTGCTTCATTTCTAACTGTCCAGCGCGACAGAAGGCATATTCTTTTTATTTTTGATGAACCAACAACAGGATTACATTTTCATGATATTTCAAAGTTGTTAAAATGTTTCCAATTACTACTCGAAAGAAATAATTCTGTTGTAATAATTGAGCACAATTTGGATGTGATTAAGTGTGCTGATTTTGTTATTGATCTAGGTCCTGATGCCGGCGATAAAGGTGGAGAAATTGTTGCCACCGGTACGCCGGAGGAAATTGTGGAAAATAAAAACTCATGGACTGGAAAATATTTGAAGGAATATTTAGTCTAAAATTGATAAAGGACTTCTTAAAAATCTCAAACTTGTCCTTTTAGGTTTATCTGCAGATAGCAGTAACCTAAAATTAAACGTCAAGGAGCTTTGTTTGATGGCATGATTTTTTGTGAAGAAAGTTATTAAAAATAATATATGTTTAAACAAAGAATAAGTTTATAAACGATGATTAAACGATTGCTATTTACATTAATACTTCCTGCTAATTTATTGTTTGCGCAAAGCTATGGTTCGCTTAGGATAGCAAATTATGCGGATGATAGGCATGGTGCATTTAGCTTTACTTTTGATGACGGATTAAAATCTCAATTTGATTATGCTAAACCGATATTAGATCAATATAATTTTAAGGGAACATTTTATGTCCTTCCACCCTATCTTGTTCGGGACAATGATTCAACAATATGGAGATATGGAAAATGGAATGAGTTTCAGCAAATGGCTGCTGAAGGACATGAAATCGGTTCGCATACAATGAATCATGACACATTAACTTTTTTATCATGGGGAGACAATTTAACACCGGGGACATTGCTATATGAACTGTATCAATCAAAGTTATCTATAGAACAAAAAATACCTGACAAAAGTTGTATCTCACTTAACTATCCCTATACAATCCACAATTCAATTGTTGATTCTGCTGCAAGTTTATTTTATGAAAACGGTAGAACAGGGGGAGAAGCGCCTAATGATTCATCATTATCGGGAAAAGAATGGTATAAACTTAAAGCTAAAGAGATTAAATTTAATGATCCAAGAGATTCGGTGAACAGCGATCTTGATGAGCTTTATGCTTTTTTAGATTGGCTAAAGAGCGCTATCGATAGCCATAAATGGGGTATTATTATTATTCACGATGTGGTCCCTTTTAACCAGCTACAGGAATTATTAGACAATAATGTATATGAGCCGGTAACAACCGAATGGCTTGGCTGGCTGTGTGATTTTCTTTTTACTAAATCAACAAGCAAAGATGTTTGGATAGCAACGGTTGGAAATGTCAATCGTTATATAAAAGAAAGGGAACATGCTTCATATCAAATTATTTCCTCATCAGATCAGTTAATTGAAATTAATTTAACGGATGATCTGGATGATGAAATTTATAATTACCCCTTAAGTGCTTATGTAAATATTCCGGCTGAGTGGAATTATGTAAGAACAGAACAGAATGGAAAAGTAGATACTTTAACAACAATGCTGACTGATAGTGGTCGTGTTGTACTTGCTAAAGTTATACCGAATAATGGAAATCTAAAAATTACTCCGATAACTGCTACTGATGTTGAAAACGAAATTGAAAGTGTATCTGTCTATCATCTGTTTCAAAATTATCCCAACCCGTTTAACCCAAGTACAAAAATTAGCTGGCAAACTCCTGTAAACGGTAGGCAAACACTCAAGGTGTATGATATTTTAGGGAATGAGGTTGCAACGCTTATCGATGAAGAAAAATTTGCCGGAAATTATGAATTGAATTTTGATGCGGGTAAACTTTGCAGCGGAATTTATTATTATCAATTGCGGTCAGGAAATTTTGTTGAAACGAAAAAAATGATTTTACTTAAATAGGTCAAACTAAAATTCAAATTTCTGAGTGCGCTTAGTACGCGGAAATCTGCTTTTCAAACCATCAGTAGTTTTTATAGCAGTACCTATAACCCAGTTATTGTATTTAATTGCATATTGCCCAAGAGGAATCTCAATATCTTTAATCTTCCAGCCGGTTAAATAATTTTTTAGTTCATCTTCGTTTTTTAAATGATAGATAAATTTTGTTATATGTGTTTCGAGTGCTTGTGCAGCTTGTGAATTAAATGTAATTCTATCTTTCTTGTCAAGCGTACCAAATTTTAAACCGATGCGATTAAATAATCCTGTGTTATAATCATTCCAATCTTTTACCACAAAATAAATATCTTTTCCTCTGAAAATATATTTATAATTATCCAGCACTTTCTTTTCAATTCCAAAATGTTCCGATACATAAATTAAAAAAGGCTGTATCTCTTTATGATTACTACTGACAACTTTTACATTTGTTTCTCTGACACTTTCTTTTTCAAGTGTTTCAGTATCATCAGTTTTTCTTAACTTAACTAAAAAGAAACCATCGGAATCAATTTCCCAGGGAAGAATTCGCATCGCTTTTTTTAGTTCAGGATTTAATAATTTTCCATTATACTCTGTAAATGCCGACCGGGAAGGGATAGGCAGGTCTATTTCCAACAGTTCAACCGGATACTTCTCTAAAATTTTATCAATCACTAATTCATTTTCTTCAATAGAAAGAGTACAGGTTGAGTAAACAATTTCTGCTCCAGCTTTTGCCATTTTTATAGCTGCTACCAACAATCTTATTTGAAGCTGTTGCAATCGATCAACATGATTCAGGGACCACCAATTACTTACTTCTCCTTTTTTCTGGATTATACCAAGTCCGCTGCAAGGGGCATCCACTAAAACTTTAGTAAAATGATTATCATAAATTTTACTAAGCACTTCGCCTTTTGAATGGATAACTGATGAATTAATTACATTCATTCTTTCAAGATTAAATACCAGGGACTTTATTCGTTCGTTATCAATTTCATTTATTAAAAGCGTGCCTTTATTATTCATCATTTCAGCAAGCTGTGTAGATTTGGAACCCGGTGCGCCGCATAAATCCATTACAACATCTTCTTCTGTTGGATTAAGTAATAACGGGGGCATCATTGATGAGAGTGATTGGATGTAATAAAAACCCATAACGTGTTCAAAGGTCTTCCCGATTTTATCATTCCCCTTAACAACTTTAAGTACTTTTTCAAAAGAAGAAATAGCCTCGGTTTTTATTCCGTATCTTACTAATAAAATTTCTGCAAGATCGGTTATTGATATTTTATTTGTGTTTACACGGATATATTGTGTGGGTTCGCGATCTATAAAGTTTATATATTTTTCCGCAGAATCTTTTCCATAAAGTGATGATAAATACTCGTAAATATTTTTTGATACTTCGGTAGCCAATATTATAATCTTATTAAATTTAATTTTTGAAAAATTTGATTTGAAATGATATAAATATCTTTTTCATCAGGAAAGCTTTGCTTATAATCTTTTTTTATTTGATTAATAAGATCATCCAAATAAGAATTGTAAGAATTAACAAGATTTTTAGTTATTGCCTTATCTTTAGGAATAAAAGCGTTTCCGTTTCTTTCTCTGGAGCTATAAACGAAGAATTTTGCCTCATCATAACTTGAGGCATGATAAACCGATTCACCTTCAGTTGTTAAAATTTCATAAGTACCAAAAAATTCCTGACCGATGACTAATATTTTTTTTGGAATCAGGATCCTTTCAAGTTGCGTCTCATCAATAAAATGATCCGGAAATCTCTTTATTCCGGAGTTCTGAACTTTACTGACCCAATTATCGACGAAAATTTTTTTACTCAATTACTTTCGTTATTCATAATGAAGTTTCTAATAATTTTTGTAAGATCATCAGAACTAAAATACTTCTTAACTGAAAGCTTCGGATTACTGCAGCCGGTCATCATAGAAGACAGCTTGGGTACTTGTTCATTGTAGAGCGCAAGCACAGGAATTTTTCTTTCGAATAAAGCATAAGCAATTTCAAAACCGACTCCCAGACTTGGACCTGAAATTTCAGCAATTACCAATTTGCTTCCATCCAACCATTTTATGTCTCTTGTATAAATTTGTTTATCGCTTAATGGAATCATACTTGGCATTTTGCTGCTAAATTCAGAAAGTGCGGTGTGTCCTAAAGACTCAACTATACTAATTATTTCCCGGTATTTTTCTTGATATGTTATATCACCTTTTATAGGTCCTGCACAATAAATAATCATTTCACATATTTAAAATAGATTTATAATGTTCTTCGTATAAGGGTACGATTATTGATTTATCGAATTTATTTACGGCTCTGTTGCGAGCATTCTGAGAAAAAATTTCATACTTTTTTTCGTTAGTTAAAAGATCAACAGTGTATTTTGCCATTCTATCAATGTCACCAATTTCGGCAATAAATCCGCATTCGTTATGTTTAACTAATTCGGGTAAACCCCCAACACTTGAGCTTATAACAGGTAAGCCGCAAGCCATTCCTTCAAGTGCGGCTAATCCAAAACTTTCTGATTGAGATGGTATTAGAAATATATCTGATGAACTTAAGATTTCTACCAATCCGTCCTGCTTTCCCAAAAATTTTACGCTATCGGTTAGATTTAATTCCCGCACTAATCTTTCGCATTCAGACCTATCCGGTCCATCACCAACAAGTAAAAGTTTTGATGGAACTTCCTTCTGTACAATATTAAAAACCCTGATCGCATCTGTAACTCTTTTTACAGGTCTAAAGTTAGACGTATGAACTAAAACTTTCTCACCGCTTGGTGCAATGTGTTTTCTGAATTCACAATCATTTGTGGAGATTCTTTTAAAAACTTCTGTATCAACAAAATTAGGAATGACATTAATCTCTTTTTCAATTGAGTAATTAGTCAGAGTTTTTTCTTTTAGAAATCGTGATACCGCAGTTACACCGTCGCTTTGTTCAATACTGAATTTTACAAGCGGAAGAAATGAAGGTTCCAGTCCAACTAATGTTATATCGGTTCCATGCAAAGTTGTTATTATTTTTAAATCTTTATTCTTAACAATTTGCTTTGCCATATATGCTGATGTGGCATGCGGAATTGCATAATGAACATGAAGTAAATCCAACTTTTCAAATTCGGCAACTTCAATCATCTTACTTGCAAGGGACAAACTATAAAGCGGAAATTCAAATAATGGATAATTACTTGTCTCAACTTCATGAAAGAAAATGTTCTCAATATATTTAGTAAGTCTAAAAGGCAGAGCATAACTAATAAAGTGAACTTCGTGTCCTCGTAATGCAAGTTCTTTTCCTAATTCCGTAGCGATTACACCGCTTCCTCCGTAAGTAGGATAACAGGTTATTCCAATTTTCATTTTTATACTGATTTTTGATTGGGTTCAAATATATGATTTTTTACATGAAGAATGAATTCAATTAAGCGGTTGCAATCACACTCGGTTTAGATTGTGATGAATTCAATTGTTATTTTATAATTAATATTTTAAAAAAAATGAAATTACTTGTAATTGGACATTCGGTTTTAGATTTTATTAAATCTGAGCGAGCAGGCAAAATAAGTCCCGGTGGAATCTATTATTCAGTTTTTGCTCTAAATCGTATAGTTAGCCGTGATGATGAAGTATTTCTTTGCTCGCAGTACGATGAAGAAACATATTCATATTTCCAGCCGGAGTTTGATAAAATTAAGAAAGATTACCTTAAAAAAGTTGATAAAATTCCCCGTGTTCATTTGAATTTATATAAAGACAAAGAAAGGCACGAAGCTTACGAAAATATTACAGATAATCTTACGGTTGATTTAAAAGGTTTTGCTCAATTTGATGGAATTCTGATCAATATGATTACAGGTTTTGATATTACTTTAAATCAGCTTATTGATATGCGAAGCAAATATTCCGGGTTAATTTTTATAGATGTTCACACATTATCACGTGGATTAGATGAAAATTTAAAAAGAGAATTTAGATTGATCCCTGATTTTTCTGATTGGGCAAAATGTGTTGATATAATTCAAGTTAATCAATTTGAGCTTTTTACTTTATCTGATAAAAAAACTGAAACAGAAATTGTAACTGAAATACTTAATTGCGGTGTTAAAATTTTGTGTGTTACTAAAGGTGAGCTTGGTGCAAAAATCTATTTTAAAAAATCAGATGAGATTCTTTCTTTTTTTGTCTCAGCAAATAAAACAAACAACCCAAATATTATTGGTTGTGGCGATGTTTTTGGGACGGCTTTCTTTTATAATTATATTAGAAACAAAAATGAAATTGAATCATTAAATAAAGCTGTTAAGGCGGCAGAATTACACGTTAATAATAAATTATTTTAATACTTATGGCTGATTTTGGAATAATTAAAAGAAGGTTGCTTGTTTTTGGTGCCAACGGAATGCTTGGTCAACGATTGATAGAATTTTATTCATCACTTGGTGATGTTGAAGTTCTTGGTTCATCAGTTGAAGTTAAATCATTTTATGAGAATATAAATTATATTCAAAGTGATCTTGCAGACAGGAATGAAGTTAAAAATGTTGTATATAATTTTTGTCCCGATGTTATAATAAATGCTGCGGCTTTTACAAATGTTGATCTTAGCGAATCTGAAAGAGAAACAACGTGGAAGATAAATGTTAAAGGCGTTGAATATCTTGCCGAAGCTTCACGGGTTATTGATGCGCATCTTATTCATATTTCAACAGATTATATTTTTGATGGTAAAAACGGACCTTATCTCGAGAAAGATATTCCAAATCCGCTTGGTTACTATGCACGAACAAAACTTGCGAGTGAAAATGCTCTTAAAATAAGCGGAGCTAAAAATACTATCATAAGAACTAACGTGCTTTATGGCGCAACAAAATATGGGAGACCCGATTTTGTTAAATGGGTAGTTGATTCTTTAACAGCAAAGAAACAGATTAGAATTGTAACCGACCAAATAAACAATCCAACTTTTATTGATGATCTTGTTTCCGCAATTAATAAAATTATCGAACTTAATAAAGAGGGGATTTATAACATTGGCGGTAGCGATTTTCTTTCACGATATGATTTTACTTTAATGATTGCAGATTATTTTAATCTTGATAAAAGTTTAATCATTCCGATAGAAACGGAAGAATTAAAGCAACCTGCACGCCGACCGCTGAAATCAGGGCTAATAACAATTAAAGCACAGAGCGAATTAGGATATAAACCGCATACAATAATTCAAACTTTAGAAATATTAAAAAAAGAATTTGGACTATGAAACGATATATAATGTTTCTTTTTTTGTTTTTTTCTATTCTAATCACTGCACAAAATAATGTGCCCGATTGGGCAAAAGGTGTAGTTTGGTATCAAATTTTTCCTGAAAGATTCGCAAACGGCGATACAACAAATGATCCTAAAGTTGAAAAAGTTTTTATAAATGAAAAAAGAACTCCTAAAGATTGGACAGTTACAAAATGGACAAGTAACTGGTTCGCTAAATCTGAATGGGAAGAAAAACTTGACGGCGGTGGGCGGCATCATTATTATGAACGAAGATACGGCGGAGATATACAGGGAGTTATTGATCAGCTTGATTACTTGAAAAATCTTGGAGTTGATGCGATATATCTTAATCCCGTTTTTGAAGCTGTGTCACTTCATAAATATGACGGTTCAAGTTATCATCATATCGATGTAAATTTTGGACCTGATCCAGATGGCGATAGAAAAATAATGAATTCAGAAATTCCTGATGATACTATTACCTGGCAATGGGTTAAAGCGGATAAATTATTTTTGAAATTGATAGATGAAGTTCATAAACGCGGAATGAAAATTATTATTGATGGAGTTTTTAATCATACCGGCGTGCAGTTTTGGGCTTTCCAGGATATTGTTAAAAATCATAATAAATCCAAGTACGCTAATTGGTATAGAATTGAAAAATTTGATGATCCGGCAACGCCAGAAAATGAATTTGATTATAAAGGCTGGTGGGGAGCTAAATCATTGCCGGAGTTTAACAGAACTGAAAATGATCTTTACGATGGACCAAAACAATATATCTTTAATTCAACAAAAAAATGGATGGACCCAAATAATGATGGTGATCCTTCTGACGGAATTGATGGATGGAGATTAGATGTTGCGCGCGAGGTTCCAATTGGATTTTGGAAGCAATGGAGTAGTTTAGTAAAAAAGATTAATCCCCAATCAATTATTGTTGGTGAATTATGGGAACTCTCCTCCGATTTCATCTCTTCAGATGGACCATTTGACGCATTGATGAATTACAATTTTGCTTTTGCGGTTAATGATTTTTTTATTGCTGATAAAAATAAAATTTCTGTTGATGAGTTTATTAAAAGATTACAGGAAATAGAGAAAGCGTATCCCGCAGAAAATTTATTTATTCTGCAAAATCTTTTATCAAGTCATGATACAGAAAGATTATCCTCTATTATCTTAAATCCTGATCGTGGTTATGATAGAGATGGAAATGAGAATAATAAAAAATATAATCCCGGTAAGCCTTCTCAAGAGATTTATGAAAAACAAAAGCTTATTGCTGCATTTCAATTTTTTTATCGCGGCGCACCTATGATTTATTATGGTGATGAGGTTGGAATGTGGGGAGCAGACGATCCGCATGATCGAAAACCAATGGTTTGGGATAATCTTATTTATGATGACGAAGTGATTGATTCAACATCAGGATTTAAAACTGGATTTGGAGATTTTAAGGTTGAGCAGAATAAAGATTTACTAAAGTTTTATAAACTGATAATTAAGTTACATAACGGAATTGATGAATTGATTGAAGGAGATGTAAACTTTATTTACACCAATAATCAATCAAAGACATTTGCATTTGAAAGAACGCTTGATGATAAAGCTATTTTGTGTGTTTTCAATCTGGGTGAAGAAGCAGATACAATTAATCTAGATTATGCTGTATCGGAAATTTTCCCAAATAAAAGTTTAGATTCTTCAAATAACATTGTTATTCAACCACAATCATTTAAAGTGCTATTTAACTTTGCCGCATTAAACAAATATATACTGAGACTTAAGCACAAATAAAACTGTAAAACAAAAAACCTTTTTCGTTTGAGGCTTTTATTTTTAATGATAGAGTTTGAAATAAATATTTTTAGTGTCAAAAACAGACAAGCATTTAGCTTATAAGCATAAAATATTGATAAGGATATTAGGCTTCGAATGGTTTTGTACCCCCGAGAGGAATCGAACCTCCGACCAAAAGTTTAGGAAACTTCTGCTCTATCCACTGAGCTACGGGGGCAAAGTATTTTGTGCTATTTAATTTGATTCTTTGCTATTAATATCGGATAAATATTCTAATATGTAATCTATATTATATTCATTGTTTACTATCTTTTCTACGTAAGAATGACTTTTCATACTCTTAATTTTCTTCTCAATTTTTGAAGCAAGTTCTTTTGATCCAAATTCTTTCACAAAAACAATTTTCCAAGGTCTGTATCTTGCAGTAAATCCTTTCTCTAAAGTGTTGTGAAAGTATAATCTTTTATAAGGGTCTGAAGAAATCCCTACGTAAAATTTCTTGTTTTTTTCTGATTCTAAAATGTATAGAAAATAACTCATATTTTATTTCAATTAATCCCGAGAGGAATCGAACCTCCGTCCCGATGCATCGGGATTAGGAAACTTCTGCTCTATCCACTGAGCTACGGGGGCAAAGTAAAATTGTGTTGCAAAATTAAGTATGATGGAGGAAAGATTCATTATAATAACCGGATAAAATTAAATTAATAGGACTAATTCAGTTCGCTTTTCAATTTTTCTAATTCATCCCAGCGTTCATAAAGTTTTTTTACTTTTTCTTTTGCTTCCTCAAGTTGCTGATTAAACTCGTTTGTTTGTTGCGCATACTTTTTATAAAAATCCGGTGAAGAAAAAATATTTTCAATTTTTTTCACTTCAGATTCAGCAGTAATTATTTTTCCTTCAATAGATTCAAGTTCAAGAGCATCTTTATAACTTAATTTTTTTGTTTTTTGTTTTATTCTTAGGTCTTGTTTCTTTTCTTTAATCCTTACCGGTTCATTATCAGTCAAATTGTTTTTTCTTTTTTTAATATAATAATCATAATTGCCTTTGCTGTAATAAATTTTGCCATCGCCTTCCAAAGCTAAAATTCCGTTACAAACCCGGTTTAGAAAATATCTATCGTGACTTACAATTATCACACAGCCTTCAAATGCAATCAGAGCTTCTTCAAGAATTCTTAAGGTTGGCAGATCAAGATCGTTTGTTGGTTCATCGAGCATCAGAAAATTCCCGCCGTTACACAAAATCTTTGCAAGAGTAAGCCTGCTTTTTTCTCCGCCGGAAAGCCTTCCCACCAAAGTATTTATTCTATCATCTGTAAAAAGAAATCTTCTTAGGTAAGTCCAAATACTAAGTTGCGTTTTACCAAACTTAACTGTTTCATTTCCATCCCCGATAGCTTTAATAACTGTATTATCATCATTTAAAAGGATTCGTGCCTGGTCAACATAATTAAATTCAATAGTTTCCCCAATTTCAATTTTACCTTTAAGCGGAGCCATCTTGCCCAGTATCAAATTTAAAAGCGTAGTTTTACCAACTCCATTTTGACCTACCACACCTATTTTTTCCCCGGCTTCAAAAACAAAATTAAAATCTTCAAATAAAATTTTATCACCCATTTTTACAGAAACATCTTTAAGCTCTAAAACTTTTTTGCCTAAGCGTTCTGCCGGAGGAATGATTAATTCAACATCAAGTTCAACTTCATCTTTTTCCTGTGAAGCAAGTTCGTTAAAATTATCAAGTCTGCTTTTAGCTTTTGTTCTTCTTGCTTTTGGTCCACGCCTAATCCAGTCAAGTTCACGCTTTAAGAACATTTGCCGTTTACGTTCTTCAACTTCTTTTACTGCGTGTCTTTCCGTTTTGTTTATAAGATAGTCGGTATAATTTCCTGCATGAGAATAGAATGTCCCGTTTGAAAGTTCAACGATTCTGTTAGCAATTCTATCAAGAAAATAACGATCGTGTGTAACAAAAATACATGTGCCGGAGTAGTTTGATAAAAAGTCTTCCAGCCATTCAATTGATTTTGTATCAAGATGGTTTGTTGGTTCGTCAAGAATAAGTAAATCAGGTTTTGATATTAGTGAACGGCAAAGTGCAACACGTCTTTTTTCACCACCGGACAATGTTTCAATATTTCGTTTACCATCTGGAACATTTAATGATTGGATAAGAAGTGCAATTCGTTTTTCAAGATTCCATGAATCCAATTGCAAAATTCTTTGTTCCAAATGATGTTTCTTTGGTGATTCATAATGCATCTCTTCATATTCTTTAATCAGATTAATCTCTAATTGTGCTCCATTCAAAATATTTTCATAAACAGTTTTGTTTTTATCTAAAGTAAACTCTTGTGAAAGAAATCCAATTACAAGATTTTTTTTCATGGCAACTTTGCCGGAATCTGGGGGCAGTAAACCTGAAATGATTTTTAGAAAAGTTGATTTGCCAACACCATTTTTTCCAACCAATCCAATCTGATCACCTTCGTGAAGGGTTAAAGATGCTTTATCAAGTACAATCTGTTCACCAAAATGTACCTCTAATTCTAATGCTGATAAAATTACTTGCGAAATGGTGTCCGACATAGAAATCCGGAATAATCTTTCTTAATTAAATAATTAAAAACGTTTGCAAATATACATTGACTTAATTGAAGTATATTGCTAAAAATCGGGATAAAGCTTGCAGTTTACATTTTCTTAATTTTTTATAACTCAGCGTACGATTGCAGCAAAATCTTTATAAAGGGAATCCTAACTTTATTTGAGATGAGCTTATATTAGCTTAATTTATAATACTCGATTATAAATGCAAATATTTAACATATACTACTGGTCACTGATCGAAAAATTATAAATTCTCCATTAAATCATCCGCTGTTTCAGAACTTAAAAGTTTTTATCCGGCACTTCAAAAGAAAAATATGTCATTTGAAAAACTAAATCTAATTAAACCAATCCAGACAGCCTTAGCAGCCGAAGGATATACAGAACCAACTCCTATACAAGAGCAAGCTATTCCGTTAATTTTGGAAAGGAAAGATATTTTAGGTTGTGCGCAAACAGGAACCGGAAAAACTGCAGCTTTTGCGATTCCAATTCTGCAAATTCTTAGTTCAGAAAAAGCGAAGGATCAATCAAAAAGAATTATTAAATCGTTAATAGTTACTCCAACCAGAGAACTTGCTATTCAAATTGGAGAAAGTTTTGATGCTTACGGTAGAAATACTGGATTAGTAAACACTGTTGTTTATGGCGGAGTATCGCAAAAAGCACAAACAGATAAATTGAAACAAGGGGTGGATATTCTTATTGCAACGCCGGGTAGATTACTCGATTTGATGGATCAAAGATTTATAAACTTAAATCAGATAAAACTTTTTGTCCTAGATGAAGCTGATCGAATGCTTGATATGGGATTTATACACGATGTTAAAAAAATAATATCAAAGCTTCCGGCTAAAAGACAATCATTATTTTTCTCGGCAACTATGCCGTCGGAAATTATAAAACTGTCGCATACAATTCTATCTAATCCTGTAAAAATTGAAGTTACACCCGAATCAAAGACTGTGGAAGCAATTAAACAAGCAGTTTATTTTGTAGCAAAAACAGAGAAGAAAAAATTATTGGTGCATTTGCTGAAGACAGAAAAGATTGAATCAGCACTTGTCTTTACACGAACTAAACATAGTGCAAATTTAGTAGCAAAATATTTAAATGAAGCCAAAATTCACGCAGAAGCAATTCACAGTAACAAGTCACAAAGTGCAAGACAGCGTGCATTAAATAATTTTAAATCACAACATATAAAAGTCCTGGTCGCTACCGATATTGCGGCACGAGGAATTGATGTGGAAAAATTATCTCACGTTTTTAATTTTGACATTCCAAATATTGCTGAAACTTATGTTCATCGAATAGGAAGAACAGGCAGAGCAGGGTTAAGCGGTATAGCTCTTTCTTTTTGTGATGCTGAAGAAAGAGAATATTTAAAGGATATTCATAAGCTGATTAATTTTAATATTCCTGTTATTCATGATCATCCATATGAAAAAAATAGCAATATTATAACAAAGGATGATCAGTTAAAACATAGGGCGCATACTCAGAAATCAGAAACTAAAAAAACGTCCGGCTCTTCCCGATTTTCTAATAACAAAAAGAAAAGATGGGAAAGAAAACAAAAAGGAAATAAGGAAAATATTAAATAATACGAAGGGGAATAATTTTAAAACAAGTATTATATTTGCTTAAATTTATTCTCAAAAATCCTAAATTGAAAAAATTGGACAAAGCAGATATTTTAAAAATTTTAGTTGGGTTAGTAATAACTTTATTACTAATTATTTTTAATCCTCTATCCAAGAGTTTTGATTCAAATATTTCCTCAATGTTTACCGCAATTACCGGTGAAAGACAGCCGGACTCATCAATAGTTATTATTGACATAAATTCAGCGGATATCGAACAACTGGGCCCCTGGCCAATTAAAAGAAGTTACTATGCTTTACTGATTAATAATCTACGCAATTATGATGTGAAGAAAATTGGGATAGAAGTGTTTTTAAGTGCAAAGTTTGTATCGCAGGCAATTTATGATAACCTTTTGGAAAGAGAGATAAAAAAGACAAATAATGTAGTATTAAGTTCTTTAGCCGGTAATATTGCTTTAAATAATCGTGATTATTTTACTGATTCACTAAGTTTTCCTTCCCCAAAGTTGATTGATGAATCTGTGCGGACAGGTCATATTAATTATTTAAATGATTCAGGAGTTGAAATTCCATTAGTCATCAAAAATCAGAATCAAAACGAAAACGCATTTTGCTTGAGTTTATTAGACCCCAACACAATTTATCCTGAAAAAATAAAGATTAATTTTATTTCATCCTGGAAAAAATTTAAGCATTATTCTTTATTAGAATTTTTTGATATGGTTCGCAGCAAAGATTATAAATTAAATAATTTAAAAAATAAAATAATTCTTATCGGTATTAGTGATCCGCAATTATCCTCAACATTCCAGAGTGATTTTGATAATGAATTGCCGGGGGTTGCACTTCACGCATTTGCATTAGATAACCTGATCAATAAAAGATACTTTAATGATAATTACTTAATCATTTCTGTAATTGTATTTGTGCTTTTGTATTTTTTGTTAGTAATCTTGCTAAGAAAAAACAATAACCCGATTAAAAAATTTCTTTTATCAATCATACCGTTTTTTATTATTGCATATCTGATAAATCAATTTCTGTATCTGGAATTAGCTTATTCTTTCTTTATTATTCCAATAACTCTGGCGTTAATAATAGACTCTTACTTTTACTTGCGTGAAAAGCAAAATCAATTAAAAGGAGCTGTTGATGAGACACAGATTCTTAAAAAACTTTTAGCCTCGAAAGAAAAAGAGCTGTCAACATTGCAAACCGAACTGGATATAGCCACTGAGGAAAATAAAGACGCTTTGTTGATGAAAATTAAAAATCTGAAAGAAAATATTGATAAGCTTAAAGACAATGAAGACGATCAAAAAACTATCGATATAAAAAGTGACAATGATGAAGAAAATTATTTTGGCATGGTTTTCAAGTCAACTGTAATGAAAAACATTATTGAAGTTATCAAAAAAGCTGCGCCCACAGATGCAACAATTTTAATAACCGGCGAAAGCGGAACAGGGAAAGAATTGGTAGCAAGGGCAATACACTCTTTAAGTAAAAGATCAGACAAGAAATTTATTGCTGTTAACTGCACCGCCTTAACCGAAACTTTACTTGAAAGTGAACTGTTTGGACACGTTAAAGGCGCATTTACCGGAGCTGTTTTAGATAAAGCAGGCAAGTTTGAAGCTGCTGATAAAGGAACTATATTTTTGGATGAGATAGGGGAGACATCAGAAAACTTTCAGGTAAAATTGCTCAGGGTTTTACAATTCGGTGAATTTGATAAAGTGGGTTCAATTTCAATTTCAAAGGTTGATGTAAGGGTTGTATCCGCTACAAACAAAGATTTAAAGCAGTTAATCGCTGAAAAAAAATTCAGAGAAGATTTATACTATCGCTTAAATGTAATCAATATTCATTTGCCTCCTTTAAGAGAACGTAAAGAAGATATTGAACCAATTATAAAACATTTTTTAAAGGCAGAAGGAGATGGAGTTAACATATCATTAGCCGCTTTAAATTCTCTTAAAGAATATGAATGGAAAGGAAATGTAAGGGAACTTGAATCTGTTATAAAGAGAGCATTAGTATTTTGTAAAGCTTCCGGAAGAAATCTTATTCAGGTTAGTGATTTGCCGGAAGACTTGATAAGAAGTGTAAAATTAAATTTTGAAGATTTAGTGATTGAATCGTTGCGGGCAAAAAACTTTTCTCACTCTGCAATAAACGAAACTGCAAAAGAATTGGGCAATGTTAACCGAACTTTGGTTGCAGAAAATTTCAGGGGATATTCGTTAAAAATATTATGTGACAATAATTTTGATGAAAATAAATCTTTAGAGACAATTGCTTTAACAAATAATCCAGAAATAATTGCAAGAGTAAAAACAAAATTAGAAACCTGGTTAACAAATATCCGGAAAGATATTTCTGTTAAAGACCCAAATAAATTTGAAGAAGTAAAACAAAAGCTAATATCAAAGTATAAAAATCTACCGCAGAAATTCCATCAATATTTAGATGAAGTGATTAAACATTATTTAGAAATTTAAAACTTCAATTAGTCAAAAGTTTTTTGCCAATTTCATCAAGTTTCTGATCTACATAAATACTTTGGGTTTGTTTTAAAGGTAATGATTTAACTGAAGTAAACTCATCATACGCTTCTTCATACAACCCTTTTCCAAAAAGTAAATCGGCAAAATAAATTCTGTATTCAGCATTTAGCTTTGTCTCAGGGTATTTTCTATATATTTCCATTGCAGTTACGATAGCAGATTCTTTCATCCCGTTTTCAGCAAGTTGCTTTGCACCGTTTAGCCGCTTTATTCCCATATCGCTCAGTTTGTTTATTGCAATTTCTTTTACTCGTTCATCGGCACCGTATACAGCGGTATTACCTGAATTGTCTTTCCCTTTTTTCCTTGGAGTATTGATTATGTTTTCCATTGCAAGAGCAAGAAGCAACTCATCAGTACTCATTTTTTTGATGTTCGAAATTAAAATTGCAGAAGATTCCTTTAGAGTAAAACTTAAAACGTTATCCTTTAGTTTTACATAAGAATTTTTTTCGGTGCTAATCATAGCATTGGATTCTATTTTTGTGTCTGGTTTTAAATCTCGCCAGGAACTGGAATTATCATCCAGTATTTTAACGCTTCCGCTCAATTTCTCAACTTGAAATGATTGAGCATAATTGAATGAGAAAAAGAATAAAATATTTATAAAAATTAATTTTTTCATTTTTATACCTTTAAAAAAATTTAATAAACATCAACTATCTCAACATCACCTTTAACCAAACCCAATTTATCAATAGCCTCAGACTGGAATTTTTTCGATGCTACCGACCAGGCGTTTTCAAAATCAGACAGGGATGTTGTTTCAACAGAAATCCAAACTTCATCAATATTTTTTTCATTTTTCCTGATAAAGTATTTTGTATCGTTTTCAGTGATTAAATATGCTTGTTGAGGAGTTAATTTTGTATTGAACATAATATTTACGTGTCGTAAATCCGGATTATTTTTATAATCGACAAGTGCGGTTTCTATTCCTACACTTTCCAACAAAGAACTGTAGCATACGCTAAGATCATCACAATCGCCGCCTTTTAATTTTATAGTTTCTTCCGGGTATTGAACATATTCCTCTGATGCGCGAGGATCAGATATATAAGATAGATTTTTAACTAATTCATTAAATATAATTTTTGCTTTGTAAAAATCTTCAAGAGCAGTTATAACAGTATCAATTACAGATTTATTTTGAGAGAGAATATTTTTAGAGTAATTGATTGAATAATCAATATCCTTTTTAATAAAATACTTAAGGTTATAAACATTTCCATCCCACGCATTTATCCCGTTTATCAATATCGCTTTTTGAAACTCGTCATCGTAGTCATCATTAACGGTCATTAAATAAAAATTTGCGTAAGAGATCTCCGGATTAAGTTTTGAGTACTGATCTGGAATCATAGTATAAAAGTTTATTTTACTTGTATCAAACGGCATTAAAGTATAGATGGGCGATTGAATTTTTTCTTCATTAAACCCGTTTACACTAACAACGGGCTTTACCTGAAGTTTTTCATCTGTCAGGTTAACTACAGTTGCCGTTGCAATTGGGGAATCGATATATTTTTCCGCAAGTGCCGGATAAATATTCTGGGCAATAGTCACATCGATAAATTTTACTTTTTGTTCTATCCGTGTGTTTAATTTAAAGTTTGTTGTTAGCAAAAGCTTATCAAAACTAAAATGATTATTGAAAATATTTGATATACCGGTTGATGTGAAATCCGCAAAGTTGGAGATTGAGTTTCTATCAGAGGTGTATTTTAGCCATGATAACGATACATCAAAATTTTTTGATATGAATAGAAGAGAGGAATTTATTCCTGCGATAAAAGGGTTTTGTTCTTTATCATGAAAAGCAGAAAATGAAAGCCCGATTTTATTGGTTCTCAAAATAAAGGATTTTGAAAATCCGGCTTGAAACGAATTGTTGGTTTCATAAATGGCATTTAAATTCAAATCTCTAAAAGGGGAATAATTTACCCCAATCAAAGCATCTTTATCGTTTTTTAATTCAAACTGATCGTTTGGATTAGTAGATTTTTTATCGTTTATGATAAAAAGATTTATTGAAGCAAAATTAAAAGATAAATTATTAATAGGCTGCCAGATAACTCCAAGATCACCTTTCCAAAAATCTGCTTTATCTTCTATGGTTTCACGGTTAAAATAAATTGAATCTGAAAAGACAGTTGAAACAACTTCTTGTGTAAAATCTTGTTTAAAAAATCTGACGTTAAACCCAAAACTAAATTGCGGACTTAATTTATAAGAATATCCAGCTCCAAATAGCTCTTTGTATTGAAAACTTGATTCAAGCGTGATAGGTTCGTTGTTTCCATAAGGAACCGCTTCACCTGATTTGAAAATAAATTCTTTTTGTAATCCGGGGGAATATCTTAAAGTAATATAATGTCTATCAAAAGATTTACCTGTAGAAACTTGATATAAGTTACTGGTAATGTTGTTTGAAAATTCAGCCCCATAGGTAAGAGAAAATATCCAATCTTTAACAAAGGAATAATTGGAAGGATTTTGCTCAAATGAATTTATAGAGGCAAAAGAAATTTCTGACAAACCTAGAATACTATTAGGTCCCAAAGAAGATTGAGCATATAAATTAAGCGTACTAAACATAATAACTATAAATATTAAAATAGATCTCAAGGCAAATCAAGAATTATTGTGTGAATACTTTGCGAACTAACATATAAATTACTTAATTGGGTCTGATTGTAGCCGGCATATTTTCGTGTAAATGAAATAGATATTTTATTGAATTTATCACGTGGAATATTTTCTAACAGAGAAGCTGGAATGGTTAGACTTCCATCGTCGGCAGTTTTTAATCTGTAAAAGGGAAAAGCTCTCTGTGTATTGGAAAACACACCGCCGATAATCACGTAAAAGTTGTTTGCAGATCCGGCGTTCCAGGTAAGTTCGGCATTAAAACTTTGATCCGAAAGTTTATTAAGTTTTACCTGCCCGGTGATTTCCTTAGGTGTAGTAATGTTAAGAGCAGTTTCTTGTCCAACCAAAGGAGTAAATAAAAAAGTTATAAAGGAATTATATGGGAAAGTAAAATTATCGCCAAAGAATCTTCCTGAGTAATTATATAGTTCATATTTCTTACCTAAAAGTGTATCTATCAATTCTCCGTTTTCTCTATATTTTATGCGGTAATTAGTAAAATGAGCATTCTCGGAATTAAATTTTATTATTCCCGGGGTTATTGTCTGGTATCCAATCAAAGTTCCGCTGGATGAATAAACAGGTTTTGTTCTATCCGACAAAATTGTTTGGGCTACAGAAATATTTTCGGTCCTTCCGTTTCTTGTCAGCTTTATTCCACTAACAGATACAAAACTGATGTAATTTCTTATATCTTCAGTTACACCTATTGTATCAAATCCATTGCTATAGTATTCGTTATCAACTTCCTTAGCAATTATTTCTACTTCAAAAGAATCTGATGAATTTGTATCATCAATAAGTTCTGTTGGAGCAGGTTTGTTGCATCCCCAGTAGAATATTGATAAAGAAATAAATATATATATATAATATTTTTTCATTTCTTAAAACTTAGCGTTAGTAATTTTTTAATTCAATTTTAATTTATTAGTACAAAAGTAAAAATACTAACCTCTTCTTTTAGGAAGAGGTTAGTAAAAAGTTAATAATTATTTATTATTCCTTTAAAATTTTGTAAAGTAAGGAATTCCCCAAGATTCGACTTCAACTGGAGTGGAATCATCATAAACAACTTGTTTTGGCATTGTATTAATAATTGCATGATAAAACCCCGGAAATTGATGCGATATAAATGTTTGTTCATAAACTTTGTCATAAGTGTTGCCATTCTGAACAGAAGATATCAACTCAAATTTCCTCTTCAAGCGATGCGATCCGAATCTGTCTGCTCCAAAAGTAAGGGTCACAAAATCGGTGTCAGCATAAGCACTATTTAATTCAAGTCTTAAAAGTACTTCATTACCTAAATTTACTATTGGTATGTGATGCCATCTCCACCAGTAACCCCAGTTTCTTAGCAGATAATAATCATTGGGCGATGTAATTTCAAGAGTATCACCGTCGGATAAAAAGGCAGTGAATTTTTTAATATTTATGTTAGGAGATGAAGTACCACCCATTGGCAGTGATATGGCTGAAATTCTCCAGTAGGCTGTTGAATCAGTTGAATTTTTACCTTTAATAAATATTACATTTCTTGTTACTGTAGAAGTAAAGGCTTTCGTAATTGAAGTGTCACCATGGGTAGCTTCGGCATTGTAAGAACCTCTGATATATAAAACACCTTCAAAAGTATTTGTAACCAACCCAAATGCTGTATCTCCATTAAAATCAACCGTGAGATTACTACTTACTAAACGCATTTTTTGACCAACTCTGAAAGGATAGATTTCTGCACTTTCTTTTGACAGGCTCATATCACCTTCTTCATTATAGTTGGGTTCAAAAGAAGTCAGAACGGAATCTTCAGCTACAAGTTTTTCGAGTGCTTCTTGATCAGTAGTTACCTGATCAGTGCTTTGTACTGACATTTCATCCTGACAACCGACGAAAAAAGACATAATTGCCAAAAGTAACATTGGAAGAAAATTTTTCTTCACGAATTCTTTTGCTTTCATTTCTAGTACTCCTATATAGTGTTTAAGATATTGTTTGTGAATATTTAAAAGAAACAACTACAAAATTGTGCCAACGGATAAATTGAAATTTTCTTTTGATTATCATCAATATTCAAATGATTTAGTCAAATGTAAGTGCATGGAAATGATGTTTATATGCATGGAATTTTCTTTCCACACAGTTATTGGGTGGTTTTAACTGTAGGTTTTCAATTAGTGATTAAATTAGCCGGTGTGTTAAAGCAATCATACATTTTTACTTATAATGAATTCACTTTTACCGTAATTTTTTTCCTGGAAGAAGATGAAAAAATGATAAGTGATTATTTACAAAACGTTAATCTCTTAAGATCATTATTGTGCCAATTAAGATAAAAATTGCAGCAATACTTCTTTTTAAAAGATATTTATCGTTAAATAATTTTCCGCCAATAATTGTTGCCCAGAAAACAGATGTTCTTTTAACTGCCAATACCAATGCAACAGAAGCTAAACTTACTGCAACAATTTGTGTGTAACGATATCCTATTGTAAGAATTGATATGAGGGCTATCCAACCAAGATTACTTTTCTTTATACGTAAGGGAACTGCTGCTTCCTTTTTTCTGAAGAAAACGTAAAGTATAGAAAATAATAAAGCAAAATAAATATGTTGAAATGCAGTTAGTGAAATAGGGGAAAGATTAAGCTTTATAAGCAAAAGTTTATCTAATATCGATGATGCTGTAAATAAGAGCAAAGCTAATACAATAAAACGATGATACTTTGATTTTAAAAATGTACCAAATGAAAAGAAAATGCTTTTAAGGTTATTACTTTCCATTATAAATGTACCGGCAATAAGAAAAAATAAACCAATAACTTCAATCGTTTTTAATGATTCACCTAAAAATATAAATGCAAAAACCGCTACAAATCCCGGCGTTAACGCGAGTAATGGAAGTGCATTACTTATTTCAAGATTTTTAAGTGAAATCATTACACTAAAAAATGCACCAACACCAATCAGAGATTTTACAAAAAGTATTAAGAGGTTTGTTGAATTGATTGTTTCATAATTTATAAAAAAGAAAAACGGAATAGAAAATAATAGATTTACCAATGATAAAAGAAATGAAAATTCAAGTGCACCTAAATTGAATAAAACTTTTTTTTGCGTTATAGCTGCCGAAGCAGAAAGCAAAGCCGATATTAATGCAACAAAAAACCAGGTCATAAATTCCTATAATAAATTTTGGAGGCTAAAAAGAAATATTTGTTCTTATGTAAAAGTTTCTGCCCGGTTCACTAATAATCAATCCTCTGTTTGTGGAAAGATGGTTTCTGTATTCTTTATTGAAAATATTTTCAATGCCCGCATTAACCTGTAAATGGAAAGTTTCAACGCTTATATTCATAAAATTTATGCCAAGATTAAAAATGGCGTAACCGGGAGTAGTTTTCTCATCTTCGGCAACTTTATTTTGTGCATTAAAAACAACGGCTGAAAAATCTGCTGAAACCCAATCATAAAGAAAATACTTAAATCCTAAAATTCCATTTAACGGAGAAATCTGCGGGAGATCAGAATCATTATTTTTATTAATTCCACGAACATAAGATAAAGTATTATATAAACTAATTTTATCCACCAAACTTAAGTTAAGCGAATATTCAAATCCATATAAAAGTGCTTTCCCGATATTTACTTTAATCAAAGCATCACGACCATCATAAATGCCGGGCTCTTCCGTAACAAGATCAGTAAATGAATTTAAGAATACACTTGTTCTAAAATTTATGTTATCCGGAAAAAATCTAAATCCAAGATCAAAGAAATATCCCTGTTCAGGCTTAAGGTTTGGATCACCCACCCTGATAACGCTTCCTAAATCAATGTACTGGTATCTTTCTTCAAGGGAAGGTGAACGGAAAGAATTAGCAGCATTGAATGCAATATTTGCATTACTATTAAACGAATACAACAATCCAATATTAAAAACGTAAGATTTATTTTGTGCTGATTCCGAATCCCAGATAATCGTTTGACCGGCAGGACTATAATTAACAGTACCATTAGTTACATCATATAATGGATTTGCAGTTTCAGAATTGTGCAACCAGATGAAATCATATCTTCCGCCAAGCGTTAAATTAATTTTCTCCGATAATTTACATTCATCTTGCAAATAAATTCCGGCGCTGTAAAAGTCAGCATCCGGCAAAGGTTTTTCATAAATCGTTTTATAGATTGTATTTACAACAGAAGAGTCTGATGGATTTAATACTTCTATCTTTTGATCTTTGGAACGTAAACCATTATAGTTTCTCTTCCAAAAATCAAATCCAGCTATAAGGTAATGGTTGGTAAATGAAAAATCAGCTTGAGTTTGAAATCCATCAACATTGTGATCTGCGCCGGGACTTATTTTTAAAACGCTTACTCTTTTAGGCGGTTGTCCGTTTGTTGCTGCAACATATTGAACGATACCGGGAATATTTTCAACATCTCTTGAAATAAACTGATGAAAATATTTTGCCGTAAGTTTTAAAAATGAGCTGCTGATATTATTTATTTTATATTCAATGTTGTAAAGTCTTCTTAGCTCTTCAGGATATGAAACTTTTGCGTTTGCAGTAAAAACCGAAGAAGCTCCCGGGATTCCTACGTTTATAGCTTTAAACTGTTGATAGTTAATTTTTATTTCATGATTTTCAAATGGTTTGTAAAGAGCTAAGGCGTTTATACTATTATCGTCAAATTGACTGTTCTGCAATTCACCGGAAGGAGTTTTTGTGTTGCCCGCTTTTCTAAAAGCGCCGCTTATTTTTGCTAACCAATTTTTATCCGATGCAAATAGATTAATTCCATTTGAAAAAAAATCATTTACAGAGTTATATCCGCTTAAATAATTTCCATTAAATGTAAACTTATTATTATAGCTTCCTGTTTTGGATATGATATTTACAATTCCGCCTGTTGCTCCGCTTCCGTAAAGCGAAGATACAGCACCTTTTATAACCTCAATTCTTTCAACATCGTTTAAATCAATCATTGAAAGTCGTGCGCTAATATCTGTTGATGTTTCAATTCTATCACCATCAATTAATGTAACAATGTTTGAGCGGTTCAATCCTCTAATGCTGATTTCGGTTCCCCAAATTCCATCACGCAGTAATGAAATTCCTGATTCTGATTTTAGTAAATCAGAAACAGTTTGGGCAGGATTTTGCCTGATATCATTAGAATTAACTAAAGCAATAGAATAGGGAAGAAGATTTATTTCTTTTTCGTATTTGCCAGAGATAACCATAACCTCATTCAATTTAATGCTTGTCGGAGTTAGCATAATATTTATAGTAGTATCATTACTTAGATAAATATTATCTGTAATGGATTTATAACTTATGTGAGAAATTTTTAGCAAATAATTCCCGGTCGGAATATTATTAAAAAACGATTCACCGGAATTATTACTTGTTGTAAAAAGGTTTGAAAGCTCAATATTTGCATTTGGAACAGGTATGTTTTTAGCTGAATCTAAAATCCTGATTTCTAAATTTACTATTTGTGCAAAATTTAAAATTGAGTAGAAGAGAAAAACCAAAAGAATAACAATGCGCTTCATAAAAACGATCCGCTATAGTTAAACTGCTAAAAAAATTCAAATATTAATCATACTTTAATAAATTTTAAAAATATGTTATGTAAATATACAACCTCTTATTCCAACTCAATAAAACACTTTGCAATTATTATCTAAGTTAAAATTTTGGTTGGCACAACTATTTCCGATTCCATTTAAAGAATAAAAATAATTTGAAAAACTGGGTCAACTTCATTTAATTAGGGATACAGTTTTGATAAAGAATTCACAAAAATCATATCATAAAATTTAAGCATGAATCAATTTCAAAGAGAGTTACAAAAAGTTGAGGAATACTTAAGATCCTATAAAAGTATTAATATTTCATTTTCTGAAATTTCTCACCAGCTAAAGTTACTTTTTGAGGGTGTCCAGATTCCAAAACTTATAAAGCCCTGTACAATTGGAGATGGCATAAGCAAAATAAATGAAAATGATCAATCTGAATTACTTAAAGAGTTTGTTTCGGCATCGCTTAAGAGCAGAATAATGAAATTCGTTCCGGCTTCGGGCGCTGCAACAAGAATGTTTCATAAGCTTCACTCGGTGCTAAATCGCTTTCCTGATTTTACGCTGGATCAACTAAAAGACAACTTGAAAACAGACGAAGAATGTAAGGATGTTTACGAGTTTTTAATCAATTTAAAAAAATTTGCATTCTATTATGACTTAAAACAATTATTAAAAAAAGATGATAATGAAATTGAGAAACTAATTACAAAATCTCCGGTAGATTTACTAAATGCAATATTGTTGGATAACGGTTTAAATTATTTATCAAAACCTAAAGGCGCTATTAAGTTTCACCGGTATGATGATGAATGCAGAACAGCATTTGAAGAACAAATTTATGAGTCTCTTAAGTATGCCGGTGATAAAAACAATAATGTAAAAATTCATTTTACAATTTCTGAGGAACACACAGAACTTTTCGAACAGATAATTAAACAATTGAAAGTAAAATTATCTAACACAGATTTTAAGATTGATGTAACATATTCTTATCAAAAAAAATCTACGGATACAATTGCTTTAAATGTAAATAATGAAATACTTTTTAATACAAACGGTAATCTGATTCATAGACCAAGCGGGCACGGGGCGTTGTTGGAGAACCTTAATGAACTTAACGGCGATATTGTTGTGATAAAAAATATTGATAATTTGTCTGTGGAGCGTTTATCTGCCGATACAATTCTTTACAAAAAATTACTAATTGGATTACTTGTTAAAACCCAAAAACAAATTTTTAATTATCTGGAATCTTTAGAAAAAAATAATTTAACTAATTTTGATTATGAGCAAATAATGCTTTTTGCGGAACAAAATCTGTGCATACCGAAACCAGTTGATTTTACAGACTGGAATAATAAAAATAAAAGCAAATTCCTTTTTGACAGATTAAACCGTCCATTGAGAGTTTGCGGAATGGTTAAAAATGAAGGTGAGCCGGGCGGCGGACCTTTTTGGGTGGAATCAATAGATGGAAGTTTATCGATACAGATTGTTGAACAAGCTCAGATCAGAAAAAATGATGAAGATCAAAAAAGTATCTTTAATCAATCTACACACTTTAATCCGGTTGATTTAATTTGCGGCGTAAAAGATTACAAAGGCAATAATTTTAATCTTAAGAATTTTGTTGATTATGAAAGTGGCATTATTACAAAGAAATCCAGGGATGGTATTGAGTTGAAAGCATTAGAATTGCCCGGCTTATGGAATGGAAGTATGGCTTACTGGAATACAATTTTTGTGGAAGTTCCCATAAGCACTTTTAACCCGGTAAAAGAAGTAAATAATCTGTTAAAAGCTGCTCATCAAGGCTATTGATTTTTATAATAAAGTGATGTTTCTTATAAAATAATTTTAACCCCTATTTGGAAGCCATCCAAATCCAGATAGCCTTTTTAATGTAAGTTTTACCGTAAGTATAAAAATTTCCTGCCAGTTATTTCATTTTCTTCGATTTTTAAATCTAACGAATGGCATTAAGCTTGCAATTTTTTCTTAAAAATCTTACAAGAAAGGAATGCTCTTATGGGATTTACAGAAATCGGAGTGATTTTATTTTTAGTTGCTCTGCTGGTTTTCGGGTTTATTAATTCACGAAAAGTATCTCAGGAATTAAAAAAGTTAGGTGTGGATAAATAATTAATTTTAGGATTTAACCTTATTAATTATTTCAGTTGAATTATTTCTTCCAACTATAACTATATCTGCTATATTATTGAACAATCCGACTTCTACAACTCCTGTAGTTAATTTTAATTGCTTTTCCAATTCAACCGGATTTTCTATTTCATTTAAATACAAGTCTATAATTTCATTTCCCGAATCAGTAAGATAAATATCAGAGCTGCTTTTTCTTCTTTTAGGATTAAATCCATTATTACTAAATTTTTGCAATAAATGATCCGAACCAAATTGAACCACCTCAACCGGTAACGGAAATTTTCCTAATCTATTAACAAACTTAGATGAATCAATAATCCATATAACTTTGCTTGACGCTTTAGCTACAATTTTTTCAAAAAGCAATGCGCCGCCGCCGCCTTTAATTCCATTAAGGTTTGTGTCAACTTCATCTGCGCCATCAATTGTAAGATCAATATGATTAACTTCATTTAAGTTTACCACTTTTATCCCGAGACTGGTTGCCAGTTTACTTGACTGTTTAGAAGTGGAAACACATTTTACAGATAATCCTTGCTTTACCAAATCAGCAAGCCGGTTAATTAAAAAGAATACAGTTGAACCTGTCCCAAGCCCAAGGATCATACCTTCTTTAATAAACTCAACAGATTTTTCTGCGGCAAGCTGCTTTTCATTCATTGTAGTTCTACTAAATAATTGTCATTTTATTTATATAACTAATTGTAATTTAGTTATATAAAAATTTGATTTGTATAATTAAAAATAAACAATTCTACTTATTTATTGCGTAAATAATTAAAGAGGTAATATTATGCATCATTACGACCCGAGCAGCGAAATACAGGATTATTTAGTATTTGGGGAATATGGGGATGTTAATCCGTCAATAACGGATTCATCAACTTATACATTTCTAAATCCCAAAACTATGGATGATCTGTTTGATCATCCGATTGAAGGATGTTTTTTATACTCGCGCCACTGGAATCCCACAAACAAATATCTTGCACAGGCTCTTGCAAAGCTTGAGGATTCCGAAGATGCTATTGTTACTGCTTCGGGGATGGCGGCAATAAGTTGTACTATTTTACAATTGTGTAATTCTGGTGATGAAGTTATTTCAAGCAGAACTATTTACGGTGGAACTTATGCATTCTTTAAAAATTTTCTCCCAAAATTTGGAATAGCTGTTAAATTTGTAAATCCACAGGATTTAAATGCTGTTAAATCCGCAATTACAGAAAAAACGAAAGTAATTTATTGCGAGGCTGTGAGTAATCCATTATTGGAAATTGCAGATATTCCAAAACTTTCTCAAATAGCTAATGAACATAACATTAAACTTGTAGTTGATAATACATTTAGCCCGATTATAATTTCTCCTATTCGTCTTGGTGCGCATATTGTAATTCACAGTTTAACAAAATTTATAAACGGCACAAGTGATTGTGTTGCCGGTTGTGTTTGCGGAACGAAAGATTTTATTTCACAATTAACAGATATAAACTCCGGTGCTTCAATGTTGCTGGGACCTGTTTTAGATAGTTATCGTGCTGCATCAATAATGAAAAATCTTCATTCGCTTCACATAAGAATAAAAAAACACAGTGAGAATGCACAATACCTTGCTGAGAATCTTGAGAAACTTGGATGTAAAGTTTTTTATCCGGGACTTAAATCTCATAAAGGGCACAAGCTGTTAAAAGAAATTATGAATAAAGGATTTAATTTTGGTGGTATGTTTGCAATTGATGCAGGAACGACAGAAAAAGCAAATCAACTTATGGCTAAAATGCAGCAGGAAAAGGTAGGATATCTTGCGGTTAGTTTAGGATATTTTAAAACTTTGTTTTCTTCTCCCGGACATAGCACTTCCTCCGAAATTCCTGTTGAAGAGCAAAAGGCAATGGGATTAAGCGAAGGGCTTGTAAGAATATCAATTGGTTTGGATAATGATATTCAGAAGACTTTCGAGCGGATTAAAAAGTGTTTAAACGAAGTTGGATTGCTTAAATAAAATATTATTCTGGTTTAAATAAAGCACAAACCGCTCCGGCAGGATCCTGTATAACGCAGTATCTTCCATAGTTAGGAATATTTTTAGGCTCAACAATTACTTTTCCGCCAAGTAATTCGCATTGTTCTGCGCTTTTATCAACATCTTCAACAGTAATGTAAATTAACCATTGCGGAGGAAGTTTTGCATTTCCACCACGAGCGTGACATATTCCCGCTGCAATTTTATTGCTCTCCGGTGCAATCATAGTAAAATCATCATAATCGCCCATTGATAAAGGATTCGGCATCCAGCCGATAACTTTTGCATAGAAGTCCTTAACTTCTTCAGCATTAGGAATGGTTAAATCGCACCAGGTTATTGAACCAATCTTCAGTCTTTGTTTCTCATTCATTTTTATCTCTATTTTATTTTAAGAAAATAATGATAAACCAAAAAGCAATAGTTAAAATAAAAACTCCCCAAAACGGAATAGGGTTAACCCATTTAAAAAATCCTATTCCAATCCCAATTATTACTCCGACAATCAGATTATTTATTGCATAACCATATAACATCCCAACCAGTATCCCAAGAGCAAGGTCAATTGCTTTTAACTGAATTTTTTTTTGACGGATAAGTTCTTCGCGGGTGTATTCCATAACTTTCTCGAATTGTATGGTTAATACTTAAGAAAATTATTTCAAGAATGCAATAATTTATCAATTTATTCGGGCAAATTCTTACCAGAGTATTTAACGATTTATTTTGATATTTTAGAACTGAAATTATATCAAGAATAGGTGAGAGTTGTTTTTACAAGATTACAATAAAACGGCAATGATCCTTAAGGATCAGAAAGTTGATTATAAACAATTACTTAAAAACGTAAATACATTTTCAAGAATACTGCCCGCTGATAATTTATCAAAAGCTGCAATTTTTTCTGAAAATAGATTTGAATGGGTTTATGCATTTTATTCAATATGGAAAAAAAGCGCAGTTGCTGTTCCAATCGATTATATGTCTTCACCCGAAGATGTTGCTTTTATCTTAAATGATTGTAAGCCTGAAGTAATTTTTTATTCAAATACAACCAAAGGTGTTTGTGAAAAAGCTGTTGAACGGTCAGACCATAAAATATTGACAATAAATCTTGATGAAATTGAAGTTAATGAAAACAACGAAGAGTTATCTTTCCCTGATCCTGATTCAAATGCAACAGCCGTAATTATTTATACATCCGGAACAACCGGTTTACCAAAAGGTGTTATGCTTTCTTATGATAATCTTTTGGTTAATATCGAAGCCGTTACAACTGATGTTAATATTTATACCATAAATGACAATGTTATGGTTTTACTTCCACTACATCATGTCTTTCCGCTGATGGGAACCTTGATAATTCCTTTAGGAGTTGGGGCAACAATTGTTTTCTCTCCATCTATGGCTTCTGAAGATCTTATGACAACTTTAAAGAATGGTAAAATTTCAATCATTATTGGAGTACCCCGACTTTACAATCTTATAAGAAAAGGAATAAGAGATAAGATAGATAAAAGCAGAATTGCAAAGTTTTTATTCAAAATTGCAAAGAAGAAAAATTCTTTAAGTTTTTCCAGAAAATTATTTGGATCGGTTCAAAGAAAATTTGGCGGTCATATTAAATATATGGTTAGCGGCGGGGCAGCGCTTGAAAAGGAAGTTGCACAAGATTTTTTAATTCTCGGATTTGAAGTGCTTGAAGGTTTTGGAATGACAGAATGCGCTCCGATGATTACTTTTACTCGCCCGGGAAAAGTTTTACCGGGTTCTGCTGGTCAACCTCTAAAAACAAATGAAGTAAAAGTTATTGATGGTGAAATTGTTAATCGCGGCAGAAACGTAATGCAGGGTTATTACAATCGCCCTGAAGAAACCGCAGCAATTTTGAAGGATGGATGGCTTTACACCGGTGATTTGGGATTTCTTGATGAAGAGAACAGAATTTTTATTACTGGTAGAAAAAAAGAAATTATTGTTTTATCCAACGGAAAAAATATTAATCCCGAAGAGATTGAAAATAAAATTATAAGTATGAGTGAAATAATTTCGGAAATTGGAGTTTTTGAAAAAGCGGATATGCTTCACGCTATTATTTGTCCTGATTTTCAAATGGCTAAAGAACTTGGAATTGAAGACATTGAAGAAAACATAAAGTGGCAGGTTATTGATAAGTATAATCAGATTGTTACTCCGTATAAAAAGGTAATGAAATTTAGTTTAATTAAAGAGCCTTTGCCCAGAACAAGATTATTAAAATTAAAAAGATTTTTATTGCCAAAACTTGAAATTATTTCTAAAGAAAAACTTGAAACAGTTACTGATCCTGATTTTCAGGAATACACTTTGATAAAAGCATTTTTGCAACAGCAAAAAGAAACAACTATACATCCTTCTGATCATTTTGAAATTGATTTAGGACTTGATTCCCTGGACAAAGTAAATCTTGCCGTTTACCTTGAATCGAATTTTGGTGTTAAGTTATCGGAAGCGGAACTTGTAGGTTTTCCTAACATAGCAAAACTTGCTGAAAATATAAGAGACAAGAAAACAAAATTAAGTGTTGAAGCAATTGATTGGGGAAAAATATTTAAAGAACAACTTGATCTTGAACTTCCCAAAAGCTGGTTTACACATAATATTATGAAAAATATCGGCAAGATTTTTCTTAAAGTTTATTTCCGTTTAAAAGGAGAAGGGCTGGAAAATTTGCCCGAAAGTCCGTTTATACTTGCACCGAATCATCAAAGTTTTTTTGATGGATTATTTGTAGCAGTTTTTCTAAAAAATAAACTGATGAAGAAAACATATTTTTATGCCAAAGAAAAACATGTCAATAATAAAATTGTAAAGTTTATTGCTGATAGAAATAACGTTATTGTGATGGATATGAGTGATTTAAAAACATCATTGCAAAAAATGGCTGAAGTATTAAAACGGGGAAAAAATATCATAATCTTTCCCGAAGGGACAAGAACAAATAGCGGCGAGCTTGGAGATTTTAAAAAAACTTTTGCTATTCTTAGTCTTGAGTTAAATGTGCCAATTGTTCCGGTTGCCATAAGCGGGGCTTACGATGCACTACCGCGCGGAACACATTTTCCTAAACCCCGGAAAAAAATTAATGTGAAATTCTTAAAACCTATTATGCCTGAAAATCATTCTTATGAATCACTTAGAAACACTGTCTTTGAAAAAGTTGCTGCGCAATTAAAACGGAATTAAAATTTAAAAAACTGTTTTAACAGTTTTGAAAAAACAGATTATTAAATAATAATTTTGCTGCTTCTATGAAAAAAATAGGCTTAATACTTATACTTATCATTCTACTGCCTATAGCCTTCCTTTTAATGAATGAGTTTGGAAAATTAAACGAGAATGAACAGGTTATTGAACAAATTTACAACAACCAGCTACAAGCAATTTTATTTTCGGTAAATCAATACTCTGAAGATATTATAAGAACGGCTGCTAATAGTGTTATTGATAATCTTGAATCAAGTTATGATAAGCTGGATGAAGTAAAATATTTTTATTCGTTGTTAAATGAAGATAGAAAATTTAAATACCTTTATGTTATTGATAGCCTGAACTCAAGTAAGATAAGATTTTATTTTAATGAAAAAGCAAATCGGATGAATTCCGATTCGTTAAACAGTTTTTTTAGAAATGTACTTTTAAAAAATAATAGTGTTATTCAAAAGCTTTTAAACTATCGTGAGCAAGGGTACAGAAAAATTGAGCCAATTCAACTTCCGCAATCACAAGATGAGTCTCTATTGATTTTTGTAGGATCCAATAAGTATCCTGCAAGAATTTATGGAATCGTTATCAATCCGCAGGATTTTATCACACAGATTTTATCTTCAAGATTGCAGGAAGTTGCAAAAAATGAATTTGTTATTTCCGTAATTAATCCTGAAACAGGATTCCAATTCAATTCAACAAAGGATTTTGAAAAACGACCGGTGCAAGCTCAAAAGGCTTTGTGGATTTTCCCTGAATATAATCTTGGAATTTCTTTAATAGGAAAATCAATTGAAGATCTTGTAAAAGAACGTGCAGTTAATAATTTAATTTTAATTGGAATATTGTTAATTGTTTTGCTTCTCGCTGTGTGGTTTGTTTATCGTTCCGTTAAAAAAGAATTGGAGCTTGCACAGGCAAAAGCTGATTTTGTTTCAAATGTGTCTCACGAACTTCGTACGCCTCTTGCTTTGATAAGCATGTTTGCAGAAACCCTTGAAATGGATCGTGTAAAAACCGAAGAGAAGAAAAGGGAATACTATTCAATTATCAGTCACGAGTCTAATCGTCTTGGAAGAATTGTAAATACGATATTGAACTTTTCTAAAATGGATGCCGGTAAGCGCAAATTTAATTTTGCTGAAGAAGATATGAATGATATTATGGTTCAGGTTTACCAGAATTACAGTTATCATCTATATAACAAAGGATTTGATTTTGAGTTTGAACCGGGAATCAATATTCCAAAAGTTTTTATTGATCGCGAAGCTGTGTCTGAAGCCGCTGTAAATCTTATTGACAACGCAGTTAAATACAGTAACGAAACAAAATTTATTAAAATTGTAATTAGTGCAGAAAATAATTTTGTTGTTGTTGAAGTTCAGGACAAAGGGATTGGAATATCTGAAGAAAATCAGAAAAAAGTGTTTGATAAATTTTATAGAGTTTCAACAGGATTAGTTCATAATACAAAGGGTACTGGACTCGGGCTTTCGCTCGTAAAGCAAATAATGGATGCACATAAGGGAAAAATTATTTTAAAAAGTAAGTTAGGAAAGGGCAGTAGTTTTAATTTGTTGTTCCCCGTTAATTCTCAAATTTCTAATGGAGGAAAAAATGACTAAGATTCTTGTTGTTGATGATGAACAAAATATGCGTACAGGATTGAAAGATAATCTTGAGTTTGAGGGTTATGATGTTGATACAGCAGCCGATGGAGAAGAAGGATTAAATAAAATTTTGGATAACAGTTATAGCCTGATAATTCTTGATGTAATGATGCCTAAAATGTCCGGATTTGATGTTTGTAAAAATGCTCGTAAAAACGGCGTTATAACTCCCATTATTTTATTAACGGCAAAAGGAGAGGAAATAGATAAAGTAGTTGGATTGGAACTGGGTGCCGATGATTATGTTACAAAGCCTTTCAGTCTTCGCGAATTACTTGCAAGAGTTAAAGCAATTTTACGCAGGGGTGAAAATCTTGTTATGGATGAAGATAGCAGGGAAATACATATAGGAAGATTGGAAGTGAATTTTGGCGGTTATAAGGCAACATCAAAAAATAAATTTGTGCAAATGTCACACAAAGAATTTGAGATTTTACATTATTTATGGAAACACAGAAACTCTACTGTTAGCCGGGATGACCTACTCTCTGAAATCTGGGGATATGATGAAAATCCAACCACAAGAACGGTTGATAATTTTATTTTAAAACTCAGACAAAAAATTGAGATTGATTCAAATCATCCGCAGATAATTTTAACAGTACATGGGATAGGGTATAAATTGGTTTTATAGTTCTAGGTACTTTTCTTCAATATTAAATTTTCAATCAGAACAATTCTTAATCCTAAATTATCATGACATTTCTTTACATCTCTTTACTATGAGATGACACCCCTGACAACTCCTTAAAGTAGTTTTGAACCAGAAGCTTAAATGTGTTTGTAACTTTAATTTATTTACAGGAGGTTCAAAATGAAAACTCGATTAAAAACTTCGGAAAAATTTTATTTCGGGTTGGTTGCAATTTTATTTGTTTTTTTAGTCTCAGATGGTTTTGCCCAAAACAAAAAGGTTTCTGATTTAACAAAAAGTAAGTACGCTTTACGGAATTTAGTTTACAGTATTCATTCTGATAATAAAGGTGTTAGAGAAAGTTCGATATATCTTGTTGGTGAATATAGATTTATTGATACTGAAGACGAATTAATAAAACAACTTGAAGTAGAAAAAGAACCGGACATTAAAGTGTTGATTGGCTTAGCTCTCTTTAGAATGAATAGTGAAAAAGGAATGGACAAACTGCAAATTCTTGCTTCTAAAGATGAGAACCCAAGAGTGAGAAGAATGAGCCAAGCTATTTATAATGAATATTCAGTAAATAATTCCGATAGAACGGCAACTGCTCAATAGCAGTTGCTATTCTTCTTTTAGCTCGTTCGAGATTTTTTCTACATTTTGCCAAACACGTAAAAGGTTGCCACCCAGAACTTTTTTAATGTCGCTATCGGAATATCCGCGCAACAAAAGTTCATAGGTTAGATTTGGATATTTAGAAACGTCTTCTAATCCAACAGGAAGCATGCCGCCGGTTCCATTATAATCTGAGCCGAGCCCAACGTAATCAATTCCCACTAAATTTTTAACGTGATCAATATGATCTGCAACATCTTTAACCGTAGCGGAAGCCAATGGATTTTCTTTCCAATAATTTTCTTCATACGACCAGGCGCTATCCCCACTAATATTATTTTGCTTTAAATGTTCATTAACCACTTTTTCGCCATTTGTATATTGCTGGTAAATATCGTTTCTTAAGTAAAAACTTGCAAAATTAATTTGAATAACGCCATTATGCTCTGCTAAAGTTTTAATCATATCATCGCTCATATTGCGTTCAAGACCAGGAACAAAAAAGCGGCAACAGGAATGTGAAGCAATAACCGGAGCTTTGCTAAGGTTTATTACGTCATAAAAAGAACTGTCACTGATATGTGAAACATCAATCATTATTCCCAGCCGATTCATTTCTTTAACAACTTCTTCACCAAAGGGACTTAAGCCGTTCCATTTTTTTCCCGGGTCAGTTGAAGAATCACAAATATGATTTGATTTAAAATGTGCAAGAGTTATGTAACGAATTCCTTTGTTGTAAAATTCCTCAAGGTTTTTGATATTACCTTCAATTGGAGATCCGTTTTCCATTCCCATTGTAAGTAAAATTTTATTTTGGTTGATATTTTTATCGATTTCCGAAGTTGAACTTATCAAACAAAACTTATCATACCATGTTGCTACTATTTTATGAACAAGACTTATCATTGAATCGGCTTTAATCTTGGATTTGCCCGTTCCTTCCAAACTTGGCGAAGTGTAGATTGACATGAATGGAATATTTAATCCACCTTCATTTGCACGCACATAATCTATTTCACCTTTATCTGTTTCCCGGGAAATATCAAACCATTCATCGTACAGCCAGTCAGGAAGGTCAATGTGAGTATCAATTAGAAGAAAATCGTGAGATAATTTTACAGCTTTTTGATAAAGAGTTGAATCTTGTATTTCATAATTTGATTGTGCAAAATTTGTCCGGCATAGAAAAAGCGCCAAAGCAATTGACAATAAATTTTTCATTAACATATCCATTAAATTTTAATATTATCTTAGATTGAAAATAATTATTTTGAAACCACTCTCAAATTAAATCATGACAATTTTTTACAATTGTTTACACTGTAATGATGATCTTAATGATTTAATAATATAGGTTAACATTTAGAAAAATTAGATTTAAACAATGAAGTTGTTTTATATAACCGGGTTATCCGGGTTTCTTCTTTCGCTGTTGATTTTAGGTGCCTGCGTTGAATATCACAATGAGCCGAAAAAAAAACAGAAGGATGATAAAATAATAATTGACCTTTCAGGTAACTGGAAGTTTAATCTTGGGGATGACTTGGATTGGAAGGACAAGAATTTTGAAGATAACAAATGGGAATCTGTAAAAGTTCCCTCCTCCTGGGAAAACCAGGGATTTCCCGGTTACAATGGTTACGCCTGGTATAGAAAATCTTTTAAACTCAATCCGGAAATTAGTAATAAAGATCTCTTTCTTGTTTTGGGATACGTTGATGATGTTGACCAGACTTTTATAAATGGAAATTTAATTGGTGTTTCCGGAGGATTTCCACCTGATTACCGAACAGCGTACAATGCTTTTAGAAAATATTATATACCAAAAGAATTTTTAAATAATAACGGTGATAATGAAATTGCTGTGCGAGTGTATGATTCGGAGCTTAATGGAGGTATTCTGAGTGGCGATATTGGGATTTACACTTATGAAAAAGGTGTTGAGCCTGATATAAATCTTAGCGGGTTGTGGAATTTCAGTACAGGCGATAAAGCTAAATGGAGTGAGAAAAATTTTGATGACTCTGATTGGAAAAAATTAATGGTGCCGGCTCATTGGGAAATTCAGGGTTTTAGTGATTATGATGGATTTGCATGGTATCGTAAAGAATTTTTCTTACCTAATAATTATTCTGGCGAAAGTCTGATACTTTTACTCGGTCAGATTGATGATATAGATCAGACATTTGTTAACGGCACACAGATTGGCTCAACCGGATTATGGAACTTTGTTGGCATTCCTAAAAGTTTTAATGATCATGAAGAATGGCAGCAAAAAAGAATTTACTCTGTACCGCAAAAATTATTAAACTTTGGCGGAACGAACACAATATCAGTAAGAGTTTATGATGGCTTTGGTGAAGGCGGTATTTACGAAGGACCGATCGGGTTAATAACACAAAGCAGCTATAGAAAATATTTTGTGAATAAATGAAAATTACTCAAATTCTGATTTCAAATTTTTTGTAACATAACTAAGAACAAGTAAATATGTAATTATCATCCCAAAAGAAGCAAACAAAACGTCGGATGAATAATGCGCCCCAATAATTACTCTGCTTGTCGAAACAGCAATTGCCCAGCTTATTATTAACGCTTTTAGTATAAATCTTTTCCGGAAAGATTTATCAATAAAAAAAACAAAAAGGGAAAGCAGTATCCATCCCATAGCAGCATGTCCTGATGGAAAAGAATCATTTCCGGTTATTCCTTGTGGAAGATACCATGCAGTAAAATGCGAGTAATTACCTGCCAAATCTCTAAATCTAATTCTGCCCCAGAATAGTTTTAACGGTTGAACAAAAAATATATATCCGTACAAAAACATATTAAAGGAAACCCTTGAAAAAATGATAGCCTTCTTTGAAAACTTATAATGCTTTCTTGATAGGTATGTTATAAATATGTTTAATAATATTGCGGTAAAGAAAAAATAATTCTCGTGAGAATTAAAAAAATTATAACTCCCAGAAATTGAATTTGAAAGTACAAAGAAAATATAAATTGTAATCAAAGAGCTTGTTGTTAAAAGGAATGATGTAAATAAAATCTTTTTTGAATTTGATGATGACCTTAGTGTAACTATATAAATCTGAGCACCAATTAAGGCAACTAACAATCCGGGAATTTCCCCGAACTTTTCTAAAATAACTGCCCACTCAGCGCCCGGGTTATATAAACTTACCGAGATCCATAAATCAGTTGACTCTAACAAAAATGCGCAAATTAGCCACACAAGTAAAAAGTAGATTACAATTTTTTTATTTGGTCTTCTCTTCAAAATTTTCTCTGTATTTTAATATAATTTAATAATTGAAAGGTTAAACAACTAATTAGTTTTTAATCTCAACTTTTAAGTATAAAGTTATATTTTAGAAAAAAAATAGATTAATTATAATTATTCAATTCAATTAAACTGATTATATTTATATGAGAAAAAAATATTAGAAAGGTAACAGGGTGTCAGTTAAATATTTTAACAATGAAAATATTAAATCAATTAATGAGACAGTAAAAAAACTTAATGATGAAAACATTGTTAATAGAATTTGGCAAAAAGATTACACTGTCTGGAATAATAATCCCGATGAAATATCAAACCGTTTAGGCTGGCTTGATTGTTTTTTGGTGACCAGCAAAAGTTTTGATCAAATTTATTCCTTTGTGGATGAAATAAGAGAAGAAGGATTTACTCAAGCGTTGCTTTTGGGAATGGGTGGATCATCACTGGCGCCGGAAGTTTTTCGTTTAATTTTTGGAGTTAAAGAAGGATATCTTGATTTATCCATCATCGATAGCACACATCCGGAAGCAATATTAGAAAAAGCAAAAAAGTTTGATCCGGTAAAAACCCTTTACATCGTTTCTACAAAGTCTGGCGGAACAGTGGAAACAATTTCATTTATGAAATTCTTTTACAACTATGCATTAAATAAACTCGGCAAAGAAAAAGTTAGTAAACATTTTATGGCTATTACTGATCCGGGTAGCGGTTTAGAACAAATGGCAAAAGATCTAAACTTTAGAAAAATATTTTTAAACGATCCAAACATTGGCGGAAGATTTTCTGCTCTTTCGTTGTTTGGAATAGTTCCGGCGGCATTAATTGGAGTTGATATAAAAAAATTATTTACCCGGGTTGAATACGAAATTAATCTTGATAGAAAATCTGGTGATGAAATTAAGATAAACAATTCTGCGATATTTGGAACAATTTTAGGTGCTGCTGCCAAAGCAGGGAAAGATAAACTTACAATAATTACTTCCGAACAATTAAAACCATTAGGTGCCTGGATTGAACAGCTTGTTGCCGAATCAACCGGTAAAGCCGGAAAGGGAATTCTTCCTGTAGATTTGGAAGAGCTTTTATTGCAGGATAATTATGGAGATGATAGAGTTTTTATTTGTCTGAAATTAAAAAATGATTCAATCGATCAGGAAAAAATTAATGTTTTAAAAAATGCCGGGTTATCACTAATTGAATTTGGGCTTGATGATGTTTACGATTTAGGAAAAGAGTTTTTTAAGTGGGAATTTGCCACCGCCATTGCTGGCTGCGTACTTGGCATTCAACCTTTTGATCAACCGAATGTTGAACAGGCTAAAGTTATTGCAAGAAAGATTATTAAAGACTACCAGGAATCCGGAAAACTTGTTCTTCCTACACCAGTAATCGTTGAAAATAACATAAAAGTAATAAGCGATTTACAACTTGATAATCTGCAAAATGTGATCTCAAATTTTCTTAGCGGATGTAAAGAAGGGAAAAGTTATGTCTCTTTGCAAGCATACTTAAATCCAACAGAAGAAAATTTTAATCTACTGCAAGAGTTTCGCACATCAATCCAGAAAAAATATAAAGTGGCAACAACCTTAGGTTTTGGTCCACGCTTTTTGCATTCAACAGGGCAGTTGCATAAAGGTGATTCGGGTAACGGATATTTTATTCAGTTTGTTTCTGATGTTAAAAATGATTTACCGGTTCCTGATAATGCGGGTGATGACAAATCATCGATCACTTTTGGCGTTTTAATTAAAGCACAGGCATTTGGTGATAGGCAGGCATTACTTGATAACAAAAAAAATGTTATCACCTTTGATTTAGGTGATGATATTAAAAAGGCATTTGAGAAAATAAAGATATAATTTTTTTAGTTCGGAAATTATTTTGTGAAGCCCGAATATATTCAGCTATTATATTTGTTAGTCAAGATCTATTGCCCGATGGCAATTATATTTTAAATATATGGTTTATTAATTACATTTGTACGATTGATCAAAACGAGTATCTTAATTTTTAATAAAGTTTGGTTTGTAAATCAATTTTTTTCGGAGGTTAAATGAATTCATCAACAATTAATTCTACAGATCTTTATCGCCTTCCATGGACGCTACCTGATAATGGAATTTCCTGGCTTGAACCAACTGCACGATGTAATCTGAATTGTTACGGTTGCTATCGTAAAAACATAAAAGAATCTCATAAATCTTTAGAGCAAGTAAAACACGAGCTGGATGTTTTTCAATCTTTAAGAAAAACAGATTGTATTTCAATTGCAGGTGGTGAGCCTCTTCTTTATCCAAATATTATTGAACTTGTCTCAGAAATTAAATCACGCGGACTTAAACCTATAATTAACTCTAATGGAATTGCGTTGACTAAAGAACTGCTGCACGAATTAAAAAAAGCCGGTGTATTTGGGTTTACATTTCACATTGATAGTAAACAGGGGCGCGGCAGAGGACCGCAGTGGGAAGGTAAAAATGAATTGGAATTAAATGAGTTAAGATTACATTTTGCAGAAATGCTTGCTGCAGAAGGTGGAATTGCCTGCTCGTTTAATTCTACTGTTTATGCTGATACATTGCAGTATGTGCCCGAATTAGTTGCGTGGGCACAAAAGCATATTGATATTGTTCACACTATGGTTTTTATTTTATTCAGATATGTAACTCCTGATTTGCCTTATGATTTTTATGCCGGCGATAAAAAAATTGTTTTTGATGATATACATTATCATTCTGATAAAGAGGAAGCAACTAATTTAATGGCTCCTCAAATCGTTGCAGAGATTAGAAAGAAATTTCCTAATTTCACTCCAGCAGCGTTTTTAAATGGAACTCATAAAGCTGATGATTTTAAATGGTTATTAACAGAACGTATCGGAAATAAAGATAAAATATTCGGTTACTTGAATAATAAGTTTATAGAAATGGTTATGGAATTTTATCATTACCGAAACGATCGCTATTTGTCTTATGCATCTCCCAAAACTCTTAGTTTAGGAAAGGCAACAATGTTTAATCTTTGGACTATCAATAAAAGTGTTAGAATCGCGCTTAAAAAATATCTTGGTTATATCGCGGCAAATCCATTAAGAATCTTTAAGAAAGCTTATATGCAATCTATAATGATTATTCAGCCAGTAGATTTTATGTCTAATGGCGATCAAAGTATGTGCGATGGTTGTCCCGATATTACCGTCTGGAAAGATAAAAACGGAAAAGATCAATTGGTTTGGTCTTGCAGATTAGAAGAACCTATGCAGTACGGCGTATTCTTAAAATCGGTTCCAAAAAATTAATCAATATCAAAAAGGAGTGATCAATAAAAGTCTCGGAAATAATGCAGAAAAATAATTTGGGTTATCTTATTTATTGTAAATAAAAAAATACAGGGGTTAATTACTTCCATTGATTTATTCAAGTTAGTTCTCCCCTCTTATCAAAAAGTGATGGAGGAAGGTTTACTTTGGATTTTTCCGGAGGTAATTGAAAGTCAGTTGCATAATTTAATGGATAAACCAGTTAAAGAGTATGTGGAGAAAGATGTTTTAAAGATTCATCCGAATGAAATGGTTTTTAAAGCAGGTGCGGAAATGATTGCTCATAGTGTTAAACAAATTCCTGTTGTTGAAAACAATAAGTTAGTTTGTATAATTAGTTTTCATGATATACTCTCGGAATGTTAATGATCAATAGATAATCATAAAATAATTTAATACTTTATCCTAAAGAAAGGATAAATATGAATAATAAATATCAATCACTCGTTAAAGAATTACTGTCACTTGCCAATATAGAAATAAATGGCAAAAATTCATGGGATATCCAGGTGCACGATGATAGATTTTACAAACGTGCAGTTACCGAAGTTGAACTTGGGCTTGGCGAATCTTATATGGATAATTGGTGGGACGTTGAGAAACTTGACGAAACGATTTACAGAATTATCCGTGCTGATCTACAAAATAAAGTTAAACGTAATCTTAAAGTCGCACTTCAACTGGCTGGATTTTACATAATAAATATGCAGGCAAGACGCCGGGCTTTTATAATTGGTGAAAGACATTATGATTTAGGAAACGATCTTTTCCAGAATATGCTTGATAAAAGAATGAACTACAGTTGTGCATACTGGAAGAACGCAGATAATTTAGATGAAGCGCAGGAAAATAAACTCGATTTGATTTGTAAAAAACTTTACCTCAAACCAGGAATGCGTGTTCTTGATATCGGCTGCGGCTGGGGCGCTTTTGCTAAATATGCTGCCGAAAAATATGGAGCTGAAGTAGTTGGACTTACCGTTTCAAAAGAACAAGTTGCACTTGGTAAAGAATTGTGCAAAGGTTTACCTGTTGAATTAAGATTACAGGATTACAGAGAAATAAATGAAAAGTTTGATCGTATTGTTTCAGTTGGAATGATTGAACACGTTGGATACAGAAATTACAGAGAATATTTTAAGATAGCAGAACGAAATCTGAATGATGATGGACTATTTTTACTTCACACAATTGGTGAAATTCGTTCAGTAAAAAGCACAGATGCGTGGACCCATAAATACATCTTTCCGAATGGAATGTTGCCGTCAATCGCACAGCTTGCAAAAGCTGTAGAGAATTTATTTGTGATAGAAGACTTACATAACTTTGGCGCAGATTACGATAAAACATTAATGGCTTGGTATGATAATTTCAAAAACAGTTGGGATAAAATAAAAGATAAATACAGTAAACGCTTTTATAGAATGTGGGAATACTTTTTACTTTCAAGTGCCGGTGCATTCCGTGCAAGGAGTAAAAATCAGCTTTGGCAAATTGTTTTATCAAAGAAAGGCGTTTTGGAAGGATATATTCCGGTTCGTTGATTTTAGCGTAATTTCCAGGAGAGACTCGCCTCGATTCGACGAATCTTATTAAGTCGAAGCAGGCATTCTCGAAGCAATCTAAACATAAAGTCTTAAGTAATTTTTTTACATTTTGTAGTCAAAATATTTATGCATCCAAATATTTATGACTAAAGAAGCAAGAAAAGATTTAAACAAAATATTAAACAATTTTGCTAAAAATTGTAACACATTAAAAATACAACATAATGTGGTTTTGGATATTGGGAATCCGGCAGAAATAATTTTTAATTATTCTATGTTTTTTGATTTGATAATTACCGGATTAGAAACTCATTTTAATTTCGAAGTAACGGATAAACCCGGGAATAATCTTGATGAACTTTTAAATCATTCAATTACTCCTGTTCTGGCTGTCCCTAATTAATTTAAACCTTTCAAAAAAGTTGTTGTTGGTTTTGATGGAAGTTATTCTACTACAAAAGCAATTAAAAAAATTTGCACACCTTGCAATAACAAAAGATCTTGAATTAAAAATTATTATTGCTTCAAAACCTGCTGAGGAAGCTGCTTACTTAAAAGACAATTTGACCGCTTATTTAAAAGTTATGAACTGCAAAATTTTTCTTTTGATACAGAAGTGGAAGATTTTAAGTATGCTAAGAACCACCATTTAGTTTTCTGGATACAAATTCTGAATAGGATAATGTAGTTCGCAAATTTAAGGATGTTTTGTCACAGCTTATTAAATTAGAGGAGTATAAAAAAAAGTTGAAGTTTTGTCTAAAGAAATTGAAACTAAAAGAAGAAGAGTTAATACGTTTGAATACATATTTGTTCCTTTATTTGAAAACTCGATAAGATTTATTCAAATGAGATTTGATGAAAATGAGCAGGCTGATGTTAATCGGCTAATGAGAATTAAATCAGTAATTAAGAAAAATTAAAATTCAATGGAAATAATTTCACAAATACCCAAAGACTTAATCAACTTTTTGTTGGTTGTAATTTTCTCTTTGCTGATAGGGCTTGAGCAAAGAAGACTTCATATAGAAATTGAATTCGAATCTTTATTCGGCACGGATAGAACAATTACTTTAATTGGAATAATGGGATTCATTCTTTACATACTTATGCCTGAAAGTCTTATTTTATTTTTTGCCGGTGGTTTTGTTCTTTTGGTGTTTTTGGGAATATACTACCTCAATAAAATTAAAATAAAAAATCAATGGGGATTTACTTCAATTATCATTGCTTTTATAACCTACTGTTTAACACCTCTTATTTATTTGCAACCGCCGTGGATGGTAATGCTTATAGTGGTAACCATTTTAATTGTTGTTGAAATGAAGGAAAGCCTGTTTAACTTTTCAAAAAAATTTGATAGAAATGAATTTACAACGCTAGCAAAGTTTATAATTATTGCCGGAATAGTTTTACCATTATTACCGCACGATCCAATTTCAAAATGGATAAACATTTCAGCCTACCAGATTTGGTTATCTATAGTTGCCGTTTCAAGTATTTCTTATTTCAGCTATTTGTTAAAAAAGTTTGTGTTTCCGAATTCCGGAATAATTTTATCTGCAATTTTAGGCGGACTTTACAGCAGTACAGCAACTACAATTATACTTGCAAAAAAGAGCAAAGAAGAAAATGATGAAATGAAAATTTCTTCGGGTATTATTGCGGCAACAGGTATGATGTATATTCGTATATTACTTCTTGCCTGGATATTTAATGAAGAAGTTGCCATTAAATTACTTCCGTATTTCCTTGTCTTAATATTTATAAGCTTCGTTTTTTCAACAATAATTCTAATAAAAAATAAGCCACGTCCGGTTACAGAATTAAAATTAAACGACACACAAAATCCTTTAGAGTTTAAAACTGCGCTGGTATTTGGATTCCTTTTTGGCTTCTTTGCAATTCTAACTAATATTGTTGTTGCCAACTACGGTAATTGGGGTGTGAACATTCTCTCTTTTATTGTCGGGGTTACGGATATTGATCCTTATATATTAAATTTATTTCAAAGAGTTGGAGGAAATATAGATGTTAGCGCAATTGTAAACGCGACTATCATTGCATCTGCAAGTAATAATTTTATAAAAATGATTTATGCAATTGTTTTGGGTGAATCAACAATTAAAAAAAATGTAATAATAGGTTTTACAATAATAATAGTTGTAAGTATAGTCTCAATTCTTTTGTGATTAAAAAAATCTATGACAGTGATTTCAAAATTTTATTATACTTAACTAAAAATATAAATAACTATGTCAAAATTTGGATTAGCTCTCGGTGGAGGCGGTGCAAGAGGTTTAGCTCATATCGGGGTGCTTAAAGTTCTTGATGCTGAAAATATAAATATTGACTCAATAACAGGGTGCAGTATGGGCGCTATTATAGGCGGCTTGTATGCTTATTATGGTAGCACAAAACAAGTTGAAGAGTTTATCTTTGATGCAATTAAGAATCCTAAATTTATTGAGCTTGGAATTAATAAGTTAGCAGGAAATAGTAAAAAACCGGATAAGAATTACTTCGATCAATTTTATGATTATATAGGAACTCGTTTTCAAGTATTAAAAGCTTTAAACAGGCTTTCTTATTTTGACGACATTATAACTCAAGATATTTATCAGATTATTCCAGACGTACCTATTGAAAAATTTAAAATAAAGTTTTCTGCAATTGCAACAGACTTGATTTCTGGTCAGGAAATTAATTTTACAAAAGGTAGTTTAAGAGATGTAATTAAAGCAAGCTCGGCAATTCCGGGAATTTTTCCGCCGGTTAAATATCAAAATTATTTTCTTGTGGATGGAAGCGCTTCCGAAAGTGTGCCTGCAGGGAAAGTGAGAGAGATTGGCGCTGATCGAGTTCTGGCAGTTGATGTTTCTAGATATATTAATGCTGTAGAACAACCACAAAACGTTCTTGATATTCTTTATAGAACTGAAGATATAACTTCTTTTCATCTGTCGGAAGTGAGATTACGGGAAGCTGACTTGATTATTCGTCCTGAAGTTAAGCATTTAACATGGGCTGATTTTTATCAAGTAAAAAGGATTATTGCTGCGGGAGAAAAAATCACATTAGAAAATATTAGTGAAATTAAAAAACTTATTAATCGTAATTCTTATCTTTTGGAAATTGAGCATTATATAAAAAAGTTAAAAGGGGACGCCTAAGTAAAAGATATTTTATTATGAAAAATGTTTTAATTGTTGCTCACCGCGGTGCATCTTATGCAGCACCGGAAAATACAATCCCATCATTTGAATTAGCCTTTAATGAAAATGCTGATTTTGTTGAGGCTGATTTTTGGTTGACAAAAGACAAGGAGATTGTATGTATTCACGACTCAAATACAAAAAGAGTAACAAAAGAAAAAATTAGGTTAAATGTAAAAACTTCAACATTGAGTGAACTTAAAAAATTAGATGTAGGTTCATGGAAAGGCAATGAATTTAAAGGAACAAAGATTCCAACGCTTCAAGAAGTTCTAAGTATTATTCCCGAAGGAAAAGGCATCTACCTTGAAATAAAAGACGATCGTATGATTTTTATGCAAAAGCTTGCTGAGATGTTGCAACCAAATTCCATCGCATCAAAAAATATATTTTACAACAGGGAAGTAAGGATAATTGCATTTAATCCTAACACCGTTCAACTTGCAAAAAAATATTTTCCCCAAATAAAAGTTTACTGGCTTTTTAATTGGTATTTTTTGCGTAAAAAATGTTTAACTTCTCTCGCTCAAAGAAGATTGATACAAACTCTTCAAACACTTAATTGTAACGGAGTGGATTTACGGCTTGTTCCATATATCGATAATAAACTTGTCAAATTACTTAGCGAAACAAAATTAGATTTTTGTGTTTATGATGTTGAAAAAACTGAGGACGCATTAAGATTAGTAAACCTTAGTGTTGATTCTATAACAACAAATTTTCCTTTAAAAATTAGAGAAGGAATAAAATCAGTAGTTGGTGAAAAATAGGCAGCAACTATAATAAAGTAAAAAAATTATGCCGCACAATCATTTTCATAATCACATACAAAAAACTTCAGGAAAAAATCTTTTCATAACAATGCTTCTGAATTTTTTTATAACTGTTGCAGAAGTTATTGGTGGAATTATTTCCGGAAGTTTGTCTTTGCTCTCTGATGCAATGCACAACTTCAGCGATGGCATTGCAATTATTATCACCTACATAGCAATGCGGTTAAGTAAAAAGCCAAAGACTGCAAAATATACCTTTGGATTAAAACGTGCAGAAATTATTGCTGCAATTATTAATGCAAGCACGCTTATTATTATTAGTTTTTTCTTGATTAGGGAGGCAATAGAACGGTTTTATAATCCTAAGCCAATTACCGGTAGCGTGATGTTTATTGTTGCTTCATTAGGTTTGCTTGCCAATATTGCTGGAACGCTTCTTCTAAAAAAAGACTCTAAAAACAATCTTAACATTCGTGCTGCATACTTCCATTTACTTAGTGATGCAATTTCAAGTCTTACAGTTATTATTGGGGCTGTATGTATTATTTATTTCAAAGTTTATTGGATCGATCCCATTTTAACTATTTTAATTTCACTTTACATATTAAAGGAAACTTATGAAATTGTTAAAGGATCTGTAGATATTTTGATGATGTCAAACCCCGAAGGAATTGATCTAAATGAAATAAAAAATATTGTGGAAGAAATTCCGGGGATAATTAATATTCATCATATTCATTTGTGGAAGTTAAGTGATAACGACACGCACTTTGAGGCGCACATCGAAGTTGAAGATATGGCAGTAAGTAAAACTGAAAATATTCAAAAGCTAATTGAGCACAAACTTTTTGACCAGTATGAAATTAATCATACGACACTTCAGTTTGAGTGCAATAAATGTGAAGTGAAAAAATTAGTATAATAGGTTGGTACAGATAGTAGTTATAAAGTAGAGACGTTGAAAACAACGTCTCTACAATCATTCAGATTATATCATTTTGTCAACAGGGACTACAAAAGCATGTAACCCTTGCTCTTCGGCTTCTTTGTCTATAATTTTTAGTTTATCGAGAATCGGATCAACAAGCTCATCGCTCACAATAGTCAGCACAACTGCATTCAGGCCGGGCCAGATATGCGTACCTAAATGAGGTTCACCTTTTTCGCTCCCTTGTCCGTGTACATTTAAAAATCTGGTAAATCCTTTTATGTTTAGATCTTCTAAAACTTCTTCGATTTCTTCAGCAATTCCGTGATTATAAACAATCATTACTGCTTTCATTTTGTCTCCTTAATCGATTTCTTTTTTCTTTTTAATTTTTGTTTCAAATACTGAATATAACACCGGCACTAATACTAATGTAATTAAAGTGGAAAAAAACAATCCACCAATGGTTGCAATACCAAGAGGCTTCCATATTTCCGAACCTTCACCGGTGCTTATTGCTAAAGGTAAAAGACCAAGTAAAGTTGTTAAGGTAGTCATAAGAACAGGTCTCAATCTATTTCGTCCTGAATACATAATTGCTTCATGAAGAGCAATACCTCTGGCTCTTGTAATATTTGTAAAATCAACAAGTACAATTGCATTCTTTACAACAATTCCAACTAACATAATACTTCCCAGAAATGCAATTACACTGAATGGAACTCCGGTTATGAATAAACCTACAAATACTCCGGTAAATGCAAATGGAATGGAAAACATTATTATAAACGGATCAAGCAACGATTCAAATTGTGCTGCCATTACCATATAGACAAGTATAACACTTAAAATAAGCAGCATAGTTAAATCTTTAAATGTATCTCCTTGTTGTTCAATTTGACCTGCATAATCAATTGTAGTATTTGGAGGAAGTTCCATTTTGGAAACAAAGCCCTGAATATCGGCAGTTATTTCTCCAAGTGAACGACCGGTTAGATCTGATAAAACGGCAATTACCCTTTCCTGTTCTTTTCTTTTTATTGTTGGCGGGGAATATGCCTGTACAATTGAACCTACATCTTTTAATCTTACCGTAGTGCCTAACAAAGTTTGAATAGATAAATTTTCTATATCGGAAATACTGTTTTTCTTATCGGGTGGTAAGCTTACAAAGATGTCATATTCATCGCCAAGTTCTCTGTATTTAGTAGGAGTTAAGCCGTAATAATTATTTCTTAGGGTATTTCCTACAATAGAAGTATTTAAACCGCTAAGAGCCATTTTATCTCTTTGTAAAATTATCTGAAGTTCAGGGCGTGGGTCACCAATATCAATTCTAACATCTCTGGTTCCGTCTAAATTTACCATATAATCTTTAAGTTTATTGGCAACCTTATAAGATTCATCCAGATCAGGTCCTATTATATCAACTTCAATTGGGGCACCACTTGAGCCTGTTAAGAAAGATCCTCCACCGGAAGTATTTACGCTTAAATTTTTAATTCCGACAAAAGGTTTTAATTTTTCACGTAAGGCGTCTCCCATTTGAAATATAGATCTGTTTCTATCTTTAAGTTTAGAAGTTCTTAGTTGTAGTGACGCAATGTTTGTTCCTTCACTTTGCCCAAAGAGAATTGATGAAAATCCCTGATCGTTAACACCTGAACGAACTGATAGAAATACAACCTCAGGAAAATCTTTCTCGATTATTTGTTCAATCTGTTTAACATATTTAATTGTTTCTTCTAATTTTTTACCAGGTTCAAGTTCTAAGGATACCTGAAAGCTGGACGAATCAGACTTTGGCATAAACTCTGTCCCTAGTCCAGGAATAAGCATTAATGAACCTGCAAAGGTTAGCAAAGCAATAAAAATAACGGACTTTTTGTGTCCTAAAGCCCATCCTAATATTCCTTTGTAAAAATCATCTAACTTATCAAGCATAACGGCTAATGAAGAATCTATTTTTTTGAGCAAAGGATTTTTTATTGGTTTCATTTCCTTTTTGGATTTTAATATCTTTGATGCAAGCATAGGAATTAAAGTAAGAGCAGCCAATAATGAAACGAGTATCATTACAGATACTAAAAATCCAAGCTGGTTAAACAAAATTCCTGCTACGCCGGAAATGAAAACTAATGGAAAGAATACAGCAACAATTGTAAAGGTAGAAGCAGCAACTGCAAGACCTACTTCAGAAGAACCAAAAATAGCAGCTTCTCTGGGACGCGCACCTCTTTCAACATGATGCGAAATATTTTCGAGTATTACTATGGCATCATCTACAACTAATCCAACGGCAATGGAAAGGGATGATAGTGAAATGATGTTAATAGTATTGCCCGAAAAATACAGGTAAATAAACGCCCCGATTAATGAAATAGGAAGAGTAAATACTATAATAATTGTTGCCCGCCACTGCCTTAAGAAAAGAAGAATAACTATGACAACAAATAATCCACCCAGCAAAACGGCTTCTGTAAGATTGCTAACTGATTGTACAATAAATTCCGATGAATCCTGTACTATATTAACCTTAACATCCGAAGGTAAGTTTTTTTTGAGCTGTTCAAGTTTTGCTTTTACATCTTTAGCAACCTGAACAGTATTTGCTCCGGATTGCTTTTGAACAATTATTTGTAATCCTTTATTACCATTAAGTCTAACGTTTATTGTACGATCTTTTAAACTATCTTTTACCTCTGCAACATCTTTAAGATAAATTGCCCTGCCGTTTTGAGAACCAATAACAATGTTATTTATTTCGTTTGCGTCTGCAAATTCAGAAGGTAAACGAAGATTATACTCCATATCACCCATTTTGATTGAACCGGAAGGAAGATTGATATTTTCAGCTTCCAGCACCTGCCCAATTTGTGCAATAGAAATATTATAGGCTTCTAATTTTTTTGCATCAACATTAACAAGTATTTGCCTTACTGGTCCGCCAAATGCCTGGACAGTACCAACACCATTAACTCTTTTTAATGGATCAAGAATCTCGTTTTCAACTAATTTGTTTAATCCTATATAACTTTCGTTTGCCTGTACAGCAAGAAATACTATAGGGAAAACATTTGTGCTGAATTTAAAGATGACCGGATCTTCAGCATCATCAGGAAGATTCCGTTTCGTAAACTCAAGCGCAGATCTAATGTCATTTGATGCTTCATCAAGGTTTGAGCCATATTCAAACTCAAGAGAAACAACTGAAATATTATCGATTGAGGTTGAACTTATTTTTTTAAGGTTGGTAACAGAACTTAATCCGCTTTCGACCTTTTTACTTACATTAAGTTCCACATCTTGTGCACTTGCGCCGGGATATTGTGTAAGAACACTTATTATCGGCGGTTCTATTTCAGGAAATAAGTCAATTGGCAACCTTTCAAATGATACCATACCAATAATAATGATTGCCATAAATAGCATTATGGTTGTTATTGGCTTTCTAACCGATACTTCTGATAAATTCATCCTTATCTCCTTATTCTGCTTTAGCTTTAATTTCTACTTTGCTTCCATCTTTTAGCAATCCCTGTCCTTTTGTAACCAGAAGGTCATCATCGGACAAACCATTTGTAATTTCTAATTGTGCATCAAATTCTTTACCCAAAGTAAGATCAACTCTTTTTGCAATATTATCTTTAACAATAAAACCATAATAAGCAGAGGAACCCAATTGTTTAAGAGCGGCAGAACGCTGAACAATTATTCCGTTAGTAAATCCAACTAAAATTTTTGCACGTACAAACATTCCCGGTCTAAGCCTTTCGTTGGAATTGGGAATTTTTACTTCAACTTCAAATGTTCGGGTTGCTGAATTGATTGTAGGATTGATTCTGCTTATAGTTCCTTTAAAAACTTCACCCGGATATAAATCAGACTGAAGTTGGACCAATTGATTGGGTTTTATATCTCTAAAATTTAATTCACTTACGTTTAATAAAAGTTTTAAAGGATTTATCTGCATTAAAGAAACGATAGTTGGTGTTCCGGCTCCCCCGGGTGCAAGTAGAAAAACTTCACCATCATTCAGTTTTTTATCGGTTATTACCCCACTAAACGGCGCCCGAAATTGTGTGTTTGTTAATAAAAGCTGGTATGATTTTTCAGAAGTTTCATAAGCCGCTTTAATTTGATCATATTCTGATTGAGAGATTGATCCTGTTTCATATAACGGTTTTAATCTATCGTAATTATCTTTTGCAACCTGGTATTGAATTTTTGCCTGTGCAAGCTGTGTATCATCCATATCAAAAAGTAAATCACCTTCTTTTACACGTGAGCCTTCTTCGACATAAATTTTTTCAATCCGGGAGGTTGTTTGTGCGCCAAGGTTAGCTTCTTTCCATGCAGCAAGAGTTCCGACAAGTTCAATATCTCTTTGAATTGTTGATTTTTTAACTAAAGTTACTTCAACCGGAATTGCAGCATTAGAAGTTATTTGTGGTTTTTCTTCTTTGCCAGAACAACTTACAAATACTATAGTTGTAATAAAAAGTACTGCTATTAATTTTAATTTATTCATTTAATGTATCTCCTAAATTTCGTTTACTTTATTCTACCTAGCACGTTATCAAGATCAGCTTCCGCAATCTTTAAATCATATATTGCCTGAAGTCTGTTTAATTTTGCCTGTCTTAGTGCAAGCTCTGCATCGTTAACTTCAAGTTGAGTAGCAAGACTGTTATTCAACCTGCGTTTTGCAATTTCAAAACCTTCTGTTGCCTGGCTAACGGTTTTATTTTGACCTTCGATTCTTTTAACAGCTTGTTCAATTCTGTATAATACACTTAAGGCCTGGGTTTTAAGTACTTCAGTATAATTTCTTTTTTGTTCAATTGCCTGATTTAAACCTATTTTTGCCTGGCTTACTCTTGCTTGAGTTTTGAATCCATTAAAAATCGGTAGCTGGATTTGTAATCCAAGCACAAATGTTTTAACCCAGTTGTATTCTGAAAAATTAAAATCATTTGCCTGCGATTGATACTGGTAGTTACCAAAGCCTGATAATGTGGGTAAATAAGCAGATTGTTCCACCGAAATTGCTCTATCATTTAGCTTAACCTGGCTATCAAGTATGGAAAGCAGGGGGTTATTTATCAACAATTCATCAATAACTTCCTGTTCTGTTGGTATTTGATATGGCTCCTGAAAATCTATTCCGTCAGTAATCTCAATATCTTCATTAGCATTTAACCCGATTGCCACTTTTAAAGCTTCAAGTGAAAGAGTATAATTATTTTCCATTTGTAGAACAACCGGTTTTAGGTTTTCAACCTGCACTTCGGCACGTAGTACATCGTAATCGGAAAGTGTTCCGCCGGAATTTAATTTTTTGATATTTTCAAAATTTTCTTCAGCATTTGTTAAACTTTGCTGCATTACAATCTTTGTTTCACGCGTTAAGATTGCAGAAAGAAAAGCTTTCTTAACATCAACAACGATGTTGTTTTTAACGCTAATATAATTTTGTTTGGTTATTTCCAAAGCATCCGAAGCTAACCCAATACTTTTGTATAATGACCACGCAAATAACGGTACTGACAGTGATACTGCGGCGGTATAAGAATTATCGGAACCAATAGTAAGCGTACTTCCTAAAGGTGACCCGGCTGGTAAAAAAATTACGGGTTTGTCAATATAACGTTGATATTGCCCGGAAAGATCAAGATTTGGAAAGAGACCGCTTCTTGCTTCTCTTAGTTTTTCTTCCGATTTAGTAACTTCCATCGAAGCAATTTTTAAATCAGCATTTTTTTCTAATGCAAGATTAACTGCTTGATTTAATGTTAACACTGTTGTCTGCTTGGTTTGAGCAAATAATAATGCTGAAAATATTATGATAAAAACGAGAACTTTTTTCACTTAATTATCCTCCGAATGATTTAAATATTTTATATTCAATTGATTTATTAAAAGTCCGTTCATAATCAGTTTGATAGCAAAAACCATTTCATCAATTGCTTTTGTAAAATCGATTGTTTTGCTGATAGTGAACGAAGCTAAATAAAATTCACGATGCCTTAACGCTTCGGATATTGTTAAAATTAACTCAGCAATTCTTTCGGTATCGCATTTTTTTATTTCCTTTTTTTTGATGCCGTTATCCAGAATTTTTTTAACCATTTCGTTTTCTTTTTTTCTTACGATATTTATACGGTTAACCATTTTGCTTTTGATTTCCAGAATGACATCTGTTGAAACCTGTTGAAGTTTAACAGTTCCTTTTACATAATTAAATTTAGCAATTTCATACTCAATCAATATATCCATCGTTGAGCAAGTTTTATTTAAAGCTTGTTCCATCAACAAAAAATAATTTTCACCTTCATGCATTATAACATCTTCAAGCAGTGATTCTTTATTGTTATAATAGTAATAGAGGGAAGATTTTTTCATGCCTAATACATTTGCAATATCATCAAGTGTGGTTTTGGCAAAACCTTGCTTAGCCAAAAGTTCACGAGCTGTTTGTAAAATTAGTTCTTTTTTTGTATCGCTTACTTGTATATCCATTTTTTATCAAACTTTTGAATTAATTGTTTGAAATATATGAACAATGGGAATAACAACAAAGATGAGACTCTGTAAAAATGTTTGTTTGTGATTAAACGCAAGCTTAATTTCTCTTTTTCTCAGAAAAGAGTCCAGTCAAAAAACGCTGTTAATAATAATTTGATCTAATAAATTTTTGTTATCGTATTTGTGCAAAAGTTCTTTAATCGTATATTTGCGATGAACGATTAAGGGATTTATAAAATGGCGTTATCCAAAAAAGAAGAATTCAAAACTGATGATATTTGGCTTGCAGATATTGCAAAAGCTTTATCACATCCAGCACGAATTAAAATATTAAAAATCCTTACTGAAATGAACGTTTGTATGTGCGGCGATATTGTGGAACTCCTTCCGTTATCTCAATCAACTGTCTCGCAACATCTTAAAGAATTGAAAAGAGTAGGTTTAATTAAGGGGGACATTGAAGGACCAAAAGTATGTTATTGTGTAAATAATCAAACACTTCAAAAAGCAAAAAAAGAATTAGATAAATTATTTAACCAGGTTTGTACCTGCTAAAACAAAGGAGAGGAATAATGAACGAAGAAAAAAATGTGAAAGAAATAGTGAAAGAAAAATACGCAGAGATTGCCGTTGCATCTACAAAAAAATGTTGCTGTGGCTCATCAAACAGCAAAGTTGTTGATTATACAATTATGAAAGATGATTATTCCAATTTAGAAGGCTATATAGCCGAAGCTGATTTGGGATTGGGCTGCGGATTGCCAACGGAGTTTGCCGGGATAAAAAAAGGCGACACAGTTGTTGATCTTGGTTCGGGAGCCGGCAATGATGTTTTTGTAGCCCGGGCAATTGTTGGTGATCAGGGGAAAGTAATTGGAGTTGATTTTACAGATGAGATGATAATAAAAGCAAATATTAATCTTGATAAATTTGGTTATAAAAATATTGAATTTAAATTCGGAGAAATAGAAGCCTTACCTCTTGAAAATCAATTAGCAGATGTTGTGGTAAGCAATTGTGTTCTCAATCTTGTTCCTGATAAGAAAAAAGCATTTAAGGAAATATATCGTGTTCTAAAACCCGGCGCACATTTCTGTGTTTCTGATATTGTTATAAAAGGAGAACTTCCAACTGAATTGAGAAAATCTGCAGAAATGTATGCAGGATGCGTTGCCGGTGCAGTTCAACAGACAGAGTATCTTAAAATAATTGAAGAAACCGGCTTTACTAATGTTGAAATCAAAAAAACAAAAACAATCAAATTACCTGATGATGTTCTTCTAAAGTATCTGAACGCTCAACAGGTAAATGAGTTTAAGGAAAAAAAAGTCGGGATTTTCAGCATAACCGTAGTTGGATACAAAAATAATTTATAAGATGAGAAAAAAAATATTAGTCTTGTGTACAGGTAATTCCTGCAGAAGCCAAATGGCGGAAGGATTTTTAAAATCGTTTGATAAAAATCTTGAAGTTTATTCTGCAGGAACAAAACCAGCCGAAAAAGTAAATCCATTTGCAGTTAAAGTAATGCAGGAAGTTGGTATCGATATCAGCGACGGCAAAGCAGAAAGTGTGGATAAATATTTAAATGAGAGTTTTGATTATGTAATAACAGTTTGTGACAATGCAAAAGAAACCTGTCCTGTTTTTATTGGTAAAGTAAAACATCGGCTTCATATTGGTTTTGAAGATCCGGCAGATGCAACTGGAACTGAGGAAAAAGTATTGCCAATATATCGTAAAGTAAGAGATGAAATATTAAGAGACTTTAAAGACTTTTATCTAAAAGAACTGAAAGAAAGGAAATGAGTCCTTCAAGGAAACGTTTAAAATTTTTTGATCGGTACCTTACATTGTGGATATTTCTTGCAATGTTCATAGGAGTTTTTTGCGGGTATCTTTTTCCGGCAGTTGCCAATTTCTGGAATTCACTAAGTAGTGGTACAACAAACATCCCGATTGCAATTGGTTTAATCTTAATGATGTATCCGCCTCTTGCAAAAGTTAAGTATGAAGAATTGCCGGATGTCTTTAAAAATCTAAAAATCCTTTCGCTTTCACTTTTACAGAATTGGATTATAGGTCCGATTTTTATGTTTTTTCTTGCAATAATTTTTTTGCATAATTACCCGGAATATATGGCGGGACTAATAATGATTGGTCTCGCTCGCTGCATTGCTATGGTAATTGTATGGAATGAACTAGCAAAAGGAGATACTGAATATGCCGCTGGACTTGTAGCATTCAATTCCATCTTTCAAGTTTTGTTCTTCTCTATTTACGCTTATGTATTTTTAACAGTTTTCCCATCCTGGTTAGGCTTAAAAACTTTTGCTGTAGATATAACGATTGGACAAATTGCAGAAAGTGTTTTTATCTATCTTGGAATTCCATTCTTTGCCGGCATGATTACAAGATTTGTTTTAATTAAACTAAAAAACAAACAGTGGTATGAAAAAAAATTCATACCGAAAATATCACCTATAACTTTAATCGCACTGTTGTTCACAATCTTTGTGATGTTCTCGTTAAAAGGAGAGTATATTGTAAGAATACCCCTTGATGTTGTAAGAATTGCAATTCCGCTTGTTATTTATTTCGTTATAATGTTTTTCGTTTCGTTTTATATGAGCAAAAAAGTTGGAGCGGATTACAGCAAATCTGCAACACTTTCATTTACTGCTGCAAGCAATAATTTTGAACTTGCAATAGCAGTTGCAATTTCAGTATTCGGAATAAATAGTGGGGAAGCATTTGCCGCCGTTATTGGTCCCTTGGTTGAAGTTCCGGTTTTAATATCGCTTGTTAGTGTGTCTTTATGGCTAAAGAAAAAATATTTTTCTGAGACTTAAGGCAAATCACTATAAGCTTTGTAATTTTGGGTGGTATTTATTTAATATCAATTGAATTGTAAATTATGGCAGAGCAAAAAACATTTTGGAATTTTCCACAAAGATTAGTGTTAAAAGATTTATTTTTGCAAGCTCAATAGCGGCTTGTGAGTTTCCATCCAATGGAAATGTTATAAACGAAAAAAGTTTACCCGATGCCAAATATCATTATGCAGTTAGTAAAAAGATAGGTGAAGAATTAGTTAAACAATACTCAAACAAATTCCCTTGTACTGTAATAAGGTTTGCGGTTGTTTACAGTGACTGGTGTGAATATGCGCCTCTTTACAAATTTCTGTCAAGCTGGCTTTCAAGAAAGTTGTAATCCAGGGTTGTCGGAGGAAGCGGCGGGTCTGCAATCTCATATATTCATATTTGTGACCTATGCCAGATAATTAAAATTATTATTGAAAGTTCAGACAATCTTCCGCAGTTTGATACTTATAATGCAAGTACAGATGGTTCAACATCGCACAAAGAAATTTTTAAAATTTCAACCCGCTATTTTTTTGGAAGAGATATAAAACCAGTTTACCTTCCTAAATTTTAATTTTAACATTCAGTACCTAAAATTACACAACTAAGTTTTTAATGCAGATATTTCATTATTATATTATTTACGGCAAAAACTAATAACTCTTTTGCATTATTAAATAATAATAAACTGGGTAAAATTATGGCTACCAAACCAACTTCCAACCAGCTAAATGATAACCTTATCTTTAAAAATCACCCGCTGCCAATGTGGATTTATGATCTCAAATCTCTTGCCTTTCTTAACGTAAATGATGCGGCTGTAAAAAAGTATGGTTACTCACGCAAGAAATTTCTTTCGATGACAATAAAAGATATAAGACCTAAAGAAGATATACAAAGATTAATTAAAGATGTTTCAAAAAAGCGACCTGCATTTCAGCAATCGGGCAATTGGCGACACAAATTAAAAAGCGGAAAAATTATTGATGTTGAAATAACATCTCATACATTAAATAACAACGGGACTAAAGCAGTTCTTGTAACAGCAAAAGACATAACAGATCAAAAACGTTCTGAAGAAAAAATTATTAAACTAAGCAGAATTTATAACGTTTTAAGCGATGTTAATCAGACAATTGTTCGGGTAAGAAATGCAGAAGAATTATTTAAGAAAATATGTCACATAGCTGTTCATAAAGGTGGCTTTATTATGTCGTGGATTGGAATGATTGATGAAAAAAGTAATAAAGTAAAAGTTGTAGCTTCAGATGGTACGGTTAAAAACTACTTGAAAAAAATCAACATTGATTTAAATGATAAAAATAGAAGTAGTGGACCAACCGGCACATCTATAAAAACCGGCAAGTATGTAATTTCAAATGATATTACAAACGATAAAAAAATGATTCTCTGGCGGAAAGAAGCTATTAAAAATGGTTATAATTCCTCAGCATCTCTCCCAATTAAAGTCTCTCAAAAAATTATTGGTGTTTTAAATCTTTATTCACCAGTTCTACAATTTTTTGATGATGAAGAAATAGGACTACTTGATGAGATGGCAATGGATATTTCCTTTGCTTTAGAGTTTATGGACAAGGAAAAAGAAAGAAAAAAAGTGGAAGATATTCTAAAACTAACTCAATTTGGAATCGACCATTCTCAAATAGGTGTTTTTCAAATTGAAGAAGATGGGAAAATATATTATGCTAATGAGCAGGCATGTAAAAGTCTCGGTTATACTTATGATGAATTGACAAATATGAGTGTGCTGGATATTGATCCTACTTTTTCCATTAGAAAATGGAAAGGACATAGAAAAAATATAAGACAAAAAGGCTCCGGTACAATAGAAACTATTCATAAAAGAAAAGACGGAACAGAATTTATTGTAGAAGTTACTATTACTTATTTAGAGTACGGCGGTAAGAAAATATCATTTTCATTTGCAAAGGATATAACAGAACGTAAGCATGCGGAAGAAGCGATTCAAAGAAACGAACAAATCCTTAAACTTTTTGTTGAGCATTCTCCTGCCGCAATTGCGATGTTTGACCGTGATATGAAATACATCATTGCAAGCCACCGCTATCTTGTTGACTACAAATTACCCAATCAAAATTTAGTTGGACGTACTCATTATGATGTTTTTCCAGAGATACCCGAACGATGGAAGGAAATTCACAAGCGTTGTCTTTCAGGTTATGTTGATAGTGCAAATGAAGATAGTTTTCAACGTGCTGATGGACAATTAGATTGGATTAGATGGGAAGTCCGCCCCTGGTATGAACATGAATGTGAAATCGGTGGACTCATTCTCTTCTCTGAAGTTATCACCGAGCGTAGAGATGCTGAAGAAAAATTAAAATTTGCTCACAATGAATTGAAAAATCTCCATGATAATTTGGACGAGGCTATATTTTCAGTCGATGTAGTTCAAAACAAGATGCTTCAAGCCTCAATTGCACATGAAAGCATATCTGGGTATCCACTGGAAGAATTTTTTAAGAATCCTCAATTGTGGTATGAACTTGTTCTTCCTGAAGATAAACCAATTGTTGATGCCGGTTTTTCTGTTCTTAACTCTGGGGAGAACGCTGAACATGAGGTAAGAATAGTTAATTTCAATGGGCAAATACGATGGATAGAAGCAAAAATAAAACCGACACTTGACGCAAATGGAAAACTTATTCATATCTATGGGATTGTATTTGATATCACAAAACGCAAACAAGTAGAGAATGCGCTGCAGGTAAGTGAAGAAAAGTACCGCAGCATTTTTGAGAATGTGCAGGATGTGTACTTTGAAACATCATTGGATGAAACAATAATTGAGATAAGTCCTTCAATTGAAATTATTTCTAAAGGGCAATACCATCGAGAGGATTTGATAGGAAAATCGATATATGGAATTTATCCTAATCCAAAAGACCGAGATGTTCTAATAGAAACAATGAAGAGAACTGGCAGTGTGGTTGGTTTTGAAGTACAACTTAAAAACCGGGATGGTTCATTTATTTATTGTTCGATTTCTGCAAAATTGAGTTTTGATAGTGAAGGACAAATAGAAAAAATTATTGGAAGTCTACACGATATCACTATACGTAAACAAGCAGAAGAAGAATTAAAAAAACTTTCGAGGGCAGTTGAACAAAGCCCGGCTTCTGTAATTATAACTAATCAAAATGGTGATATAGAATATGTGAACCAAAAGTTTTCTCAGGTAACAGGTTATTCTAAAGAAGAAGCAATTGGCAAAAACCCGCGTATTTTAAAATCCGGTCATCATGATGTAAAATTCTATACTGGTCTTTGGGACTATGTTTTATCCGGTAAAGATTGGAGTGGCGAGATACTAAACAAGAAGAAGAACGGAGAATTATATTGGGAATCGGCACAAATTTCCCCATTATTAAATAAGGATGGTGATATAACCAATTTTATCGCTATTAAGGAAGATATTACCGAACGCAAACGCGCTGATGAATCACTAAAACTATTCCGCACAATGATTGATTATTCAGAAGATGCAATTGAACTTCTTGATCCTCAAACAGGTCGTTTTCTCGATTGTAATAAAAAAGCATTTAAGGAGCTTGGTTACACACGGGAAGAATTTTTATCAATGAAAGTATTTGATATTGATCCAAGCTTAATTGAAGCTGATTTTTTTGAAAATACACAAATGCTGCGCAATACTGACAACTTACTTATAGAAAGCCTCCATCGTCGAAAGGATGGATCTGAATTTCCTGTGGAAATAAGCATTAGTATAGTTAAGCTTGAGCGGGATTATTTAATTATAATAGTTCGTAACATTACGGAACGGAAACGCGTTGAACAAGAGCTAATTAAGGCAAAAGAAAATGCTGAATCATCAAATAAATTAAAAGATGCTTTTATTGCAAATATGTCCCACGAAATAAGAACACCGCTAAACGGGATTTTAGGGCTTACAGGTATTATAAAAGATACTTTTGCAGAATATATTAAAGAAGAAGATGAAGAACTATTTTCCGGAATTGATCATTCAAGCAAGCGTATAATTAGAACTGTGGATATGATATTAAATTATTCACGCATTCAAACCGGGAAGTTTCCTGTCAATCCTAAAGAGATCGAACTTTCTGTTATTTGCCAAAATTTGATAAAGGAATTTAAGACTGCTGCTAAAAGTAAATCCCTGCAACTTTCCTTTGAGAATAAGAGAGATAATACAATAATCTGGGGTGATGAATATTCTATAACACATTCAATTTCCAGTTTAATTGATAATGCAATAAAATATACAAACGAAGGTTTTATAAAAATTGTACTTTATAATGGAGATAGCGATGAAATTTTACTTGATGTAAAAGATAGCGGAATTGGAATAAGTGCGGAATATATAAAGCATATTTTTGAGCCATACCAGCAAGAACAAATGGGGTACGGACGAGCTTATGAAGGTGTTGGTTTGGGTTTACCGACGGTTCTTAAGTTTTTAAATTTAAATAATGCAAATATTTCTGTTAAAAGTCTAAAAGGAAGCGGCACAACGTTTACAATAAATTTTGGGAAATATTTAAAGAAATCGAATGAAGAGGTAATTAAAACAAAAAGTGAGAAAATCTTTACCAACGAATCAGCACAAAACAAACCATTGGTGTTAATTGTAGAAGATGATGTAACTAACCAGATGACAATAAAAAAGTTTATTGAGTTACACTATAATTCCATTATTTCTGATTCCTCGGAGGGAGCTCTTAAATTGTTAGAAAGCAATAAAGTTGATATAATATTAATGGATATTTCGATTAAAGGAAGTAAAAACGGGTTAGAGCTAACAAAAGTGTTAAAGGCAATAAAAAATTATTCACATATTCCTGTAATAGCAATAACAGCGCACGCATTTGAAAGCGACAGGCAAAATGCAATGGATGCGGGCTGCCAAGATTACTTATCAAAACCGTTTTCTAAAAATTTATTGCTAAACACGTTAAGTAAGTTATTGTAGATGATTTTATCAGATAAAGTAATAGATTATTTTAAAACTTTATTTATTTAATTTTAAAGGAGAGGTATATTCGTATGGCTAATGAGGGAAATAAATCGTTAAAAAAAATTCTTATTGTTGAAGATGATGATGTAAATAGAAAAGTAATGGATTTGCAGCTTAAAAAATATTATCAGGTTGATCTGGCACAAGATGAAGAAGGAGCGATGGAATTGTTTTTGCAAAATGATTACAGCCTGGTTTTAATGGATATAAATCTTGGAACAGGATCTAATGGAATTGAAGTTATGAATCAAATCCGTGATACTGATAAAGGTAAAACAATGCCTATTATTGCAATTACTGCTTATGCAAACTTTGGAGACAAGTCTGTCTTTTTATCTGCCGGATTTGATAACTACATCTCAAAACCTTACTATGCTGATGATTTGTTGAGATGTATAATGGACACTATAAATATCTATAATAATTAATTTTTATTTCTTTATATTTACACCCGTTATGTATAAGAATAAAAACTATTAGCCACTCCAAATTATCTTCACCAGAGGCTTGCCAGGCACGGCAAAGTTCTCTATAAGTTTTATTCCCAAATTATTATTAAAAAATAAAATTGAATTATGAGTATTCTTAAAGAAATTAAAAACAGAAAAACCTTTGCAATTATAAGTCACCCTGATGCAGGCAAAACCACACTAACTGAAAAATTACTTTTGTTCAGTGGAGCTATACAAATTGCCGGCGCAGTAAAATCAAATAAAATTAGAAAAACGGCTACCTCTGATTTTCAGGAAATAGAAAAACAAAGAGGAATTTCAGTTGCTACATCGGTAATGAGTTTCCATTATAGCGGATATAATATAAATCTGCTTGATACACCTGGACATAAAGATTTTGCTGAAGATACATATCGTACTCTTACTGCTGTTGATAGCGTAATTCTTGTAATCGATTGCGTAAAAGGTGTTGAAGAGCAAACAGAAAAGCTTATGAACGTTTGCCGGATGCGTAATACTCCGGTTATAGTTTTTATAAACAAGCTTGATCGGGAAGGTAAAAATCCAATAGAATTGCTTGATGAAATAGAAAGTAAATTGAATATAAAAGTTCGTCCGCTAAGTTATCCTATGGGGATAGGAGTAAGTTTTAGGGGCGTGTACAATCTGTATGAAAACACATTTTCATTTTTCAAAGCGAATAAACAAAGAATCGAAGACGAGGTTGAAATATTTAAAGGTGTTGATGATCCCAAATTAAAAGAACGATTTAGTGATGATGCTTTAAAACTTAAAGAAGATATCGAACTTATTCATGGTGCTTATGATCATTTTAATATTGAAGACTATCTTAACGGCACAACAGCCCCAGTCTTTTTTGGAAGTGCGATAAACAATTTTGGAGTTAAAGAATTGTTGGATAGTTTTGTTAATATTGCACCTTCACCGCAACCACGTGAAACCACACAGGGAATTATTAACCCTGAAAGTGAACAATTTTCAGGTTTTGTTTTTAAAATTCATGCAAACCTTGATCCCAAACATCGCAACAGAATTGCATTCTTAAGAGTTTGTTCCGGAAAGTTTGAGAGAAATAAATTTTATTATCATGTACGACTAAAGCGCGAATTAAAATTTCCAAATCCAGCCTCATTTATGGCGCAGGATAAAACAACAATAGATGAAGCCTTCCCCGGTGATGTGATTGGTCTTTATGATGTTGGTAATTTTAAAATAGGCGATACACTTACCGAGGGTCAACAATTTATGTACAAAGGTGTTCCTACATTTTCTCCCGAAATATTTAAGGAACTTATTTTAACCGATCCATTTAAATCAAAACAATTGGATAAAGGTATTAGACAATTAACGGATGAAGGATTAGCACAGGTGTTTATCCAAAACTTTGGAAGCAGAAAAGTGGTTGGAACTGTCGGTGATCTCCAATTTGATGTGCTTGAGTATCGTTTACTTAATGAATATGGCGCTGCATGTAGTTTTAGACCGTTAAATTTTTATAAAGCTTGCTGGGTTGTTTATGAAAAAGATGATGATATAAGCGAGTTATTAAGATTACGCTCTCATCATTTATTTCAGGATAAACATGGAAGTTTAGTCTATCTTGCCGAATCAGTTTATTCTCTTAACTCAGCAATAGATAAAAATCCTAAAGCCAAATTTTTATTTAGTATTGAACATAATACTGAAACACAAGAACTTGAAAATGTTGCTTAATAATTAAGATGATTTAAGAATGAATCTTTTCCAAATAAAAAGCCCTTTAGAATTAAAGGGCTTTTCTATTATTATTTATTTAAACTTTTAACTATTTGTTTTCAAGCTCAATTGTTCCCAAATCATTATTTTGATTTGCCGAAACACTAACTCCGGTTAACACTGTATCTTTATAAGCTTCGTTTCCTGATGCTATTTCCACATTATATAAACCTTGAGGTAATACCATAAGTTTGAAGAAGCCATCAGTATTCGGATAAGTAGAAACTGTATCGTCACCGATTGTAGTAAATACAGTAGCTTGTGCGTCTAACGGAAGAACCTGACCTGAAATTGATCCTGAAGTAATAATCGGCATAACTCTAATGACAGGCTTCATCATATATTTACCATTGCCTGTAACATGGATTGATTTTTCTAGATTAAAATCAAGGACTAGTTCATACAAATTGTTTGCTTCAAGTGTAAACTCGTGGTTTAACTTAATCCCGGTTTGTAATCCGCTTGGAACTGTCAAATTGTATCGGACTCCATTATCAACAACGTAACATCCGTCATCAAGAATTAATCTTATTTGTGTATAATGTCCGGGTTCTAAAATTGAATCTCCGAGCACGGCACTTGCGCCATTCCTTAATTCAAGCAAATCAAATGATCTTAAGCTATCATTAATAACATACCAGCTTGCTGTGCTATCGGAATCTGCTTTATGAACTTCCACACGTTTAACAAAAATTATTACCGAATCTAATGCGGCAGGTGAATCCACTAAATAAACTTTTAAATTACTTTTTCCTTCTAATGATGAATCAACAGATGGATTAATAGAAGTATCATTATTTGTACAACCTGAAATAAATGCCATCACTAAGGCAAGCGAAATCACAATTTTCTTCATTTGAGCATCTCCTTATTTATAATTGATTAAATTTGACTATAATTATACATCAAAAATTGTTCCTTTGTAATATAGAACAAAAATTATATTATATCTAAATATTTTCATGCCTCTAAATAAAAACTGCCTGTAAAAAAACAGTAAATAAGAAATATTTACTCATAATAATCGATTTTACAGCCGCAGCCATCCCATTTTCGTTCATAATAATCTAATCTATCGTTAATAAATTTTTCTGCTCCATTCAGCGATTCCATTTTTCTAAGCATTATTTCTTTTTTGAAATTTATTTCCTGCACAAATAACTTGTTCTCAAATTTTAGTAGCCGGATAAAATCAGATAAATGAGTATCAACTTCTCTAATTGTTTCCGAGCTTTTTAATAAAGAGTTCAATTCATTTTCTTCGATGATCAAATATTTTGTGTTAACAGCTTTATTAAATATTTCTTTTAGTGTCATAATAAATCTTATAAATTTTATTCGGTTGGATTAGAAAAAAGGAATTAGGTTTCGGTTCCGGTTGGATTAAAATGAGTTTACAACTACAACAGGACAACTGCAATTATCAAGAATCTGTTCTACACGGGGACCGAGAAAGAGATTATCTGATCCAGGTCTGACATCCGAGCCTAAAATTACCATATCAAAATTATTTTCTTCTGCAACCTTAATTATGACTGTTTCGGGATTTATACCCCGTTCAACTTTAGTAAAAGTATTTACAGAAAGTGAATCTCCTATACTTTTAAATTCTTTTACAATTTCCTGAGCATAACTAATTTGTCTCTCAAGTAAATGATTTTTCATATCAAATTCTTCAAGAGTTTTCTTTTCTTCAATCACGCGTAAAATATGAACTTCATCATTTTCATTAGTCGCAAGTGCAAAAGCAATTTCTGCTGCGCGCTTGGATGATTTTGAGCCGTCAGTGGGGACAAGAATTTTTTTGCCGCTGTTGACGCTAAGTTTTTTGTGACCTTGAACTATTATAGAAGGACAGGGCGAAAATCTGATAAGGTTATCAATAAATTTGTTAAAAACCATTTCGGAATTTTTTTGTTTTTCTGTTGCGCCAATTACAAGCAAATCGTAATCTTTTTTTGATTCTTCAAGAATTTTTTCAAGTGCATTGCTGGATACAATTACTCTTTTTGTAATGACAGATTTTTTAAATGATTTTGCAAGATCATCTAAAAATTTTTGGGCAAGATTCTTATCAGTTTCATTTGTGATTGTTAAAAGTGTAATATCAAGTTCCTTTTTTGAACCCAACGCTTCCAGGATTGTGGTCTCTATCGATTTAGCCGAATCAACTCCTAAATCTGTTCTAACTCTGACCGGTAAAAGAATGCGGTTTATTTTTGAGATAATACTTTCGGAGTAAATTTTTTCAAGTTGTATCCTTTTGATTTCTTCCGTATTCGGATCAATTTTTTTAATTATTGATTTTATAAGTATCGGGGAAATCAATGAAGAGAAAACAGAAATAATAATTATTATTGAAAAAATATTCTGGGAAATTATTCCGATTGTTAACCCGATTGTTGCCAGAATAATTTGTATTGTGCCTCTTGTATTAAGCCCAACGCCAAATCCAATTGCAGACCAATTATCAGTTTTAGCAAAAAATCTTGCTCCAACGTAGCCTCCAATTGCTTTTGAAGAAAATGCGACGAACATCAAAACTAAAGTTATAAATAGAATTGTTGGGTTTGTAAATTCTAAAACATTAACCTGCAATCCGGCAGAAGCAAAAAAGATTGGAGCAAAAATTGCAAATGTCATACTTTCAATTTTTTCAATCGTTTCTTCTGAAAGATAGGGGATTTGCCCAAATACTATCCCTGCAACAAAAGCTCCTAAAACAGCTTCTAATTCTAATGCTTGGGCAATTGCACCGTAAACAAAAATTACAAACACAACCAAAGATAAAAATTTATCTCTTAGTTTGATTTTGTTTTGCATAAATGTGATAAGGTATTTCATCAGAAATTTCCCTACAATATAACCAAGCACTAAAAACAAGATTACTTTTATGAATGAGAATAAGATTCCACCAAAACTTGTTGCAAAACCACCAACTAAGCCGATAATAACAGAGATCAATATCCAGGCTACAGTCTCATCAATCAAACCAATTGCTACAAAAAGCTGTCCAAAATCCCTGCGGATTACATTCATATCTAACAATACTTTTGCAATTACAGATATTGCCGAAACAGAAATTGTGATTGAGACAAAGAATGCAAATAAATATTTGTTTATCGAACTCGGGATTAAACTTTCTGGTAAGTTTAAGCTGAACAGAAAGATGCTGACAAAAGAAAACAATAATGCGGTGCTTGCTATAACAATCGCTTTTTTTGACTGATGTTTTATTAACTTAATATCCGTTTCCATTCCCGCTATAAAAAGTAAAAACATTGCCCCGATCATACTTATGATGTTTATGTAATTTTTTTCTGTTACGTTGGGTATAATATGCTCGGCAATAAAAGGAATATTGCCCAGTACGGAAGGACCTAAAATTATTCCTGCAAAAATTTCACCGGCAACTAATGGCAGCCCAAGTCTTTGCGCAATTTCGCCCATCAATCTTGCGGCTAATAATAAACCTGCAATCTGGATTAATAATATTAGTGTATCGTAGTGCAAATTAGAATTAATAATTTGTTATTATTTTACTTATAAGATAGTTTCTTTAAACATCAAAATACATACGTGTAATGTGAAAGAAACGAAGAGAAATTACACAAACATAATTCTAAAATGTTTTTAGAAGTGTTTGAATAATATATATTGTGATCAGAATAACTAATTGAAATTAAAATGGACAAAAAATACCTTGTATTAAATTTGGAACCCGAATACCGTGCCGATCTGGAAAATTTGCCATGGGATATTCCCTTAAACAAGTGGGATGATAGCCATGTAAATTTTTTAGACATCAGAAAAGGAATATCAAAGCATATAGTAAGATTTATTAAGACAAAAGATTATTCATTTGCTGTTAAACAAACTAATCCAATCAGCGCTTATTTTGAAAGTGAAACGTTTACAAAATTGTTGCAAAAAGGTATCCACACTCTTATTCCTGCCGGGTATGTTTTTTATAAAAAGAATTTATTTGAAATGAATTCTGAAGAGTCTGAAGATCTGGCATTTATTGTTACAATTCTTGAGACAAAATCAATTCCGCATTCAATTCTTTTTAAATGGGATTTTTCAGAGGAAAGCCGAAAGTCAATATACAAAGCCGCGGCGGAACTGCTTGCTAATCTTCACTTCAAGAATGTTTATTGGGGTGATGCTTCATTATCAAATATTCTGATAAAGTTTATTAAAGTTCAGGATGAGAAAGGTAAATTACACACAGAGCTTAAAGCCTTTTTATCAGATTCTGAAACAATTCAAATACTCAAAAAAATTGGGAACGAACACATTAAGAAGGATCTAAAACGTTTCTTTAATTCTATGGAAACAATAGATGAAGAATTTCCCAAAGCAAAAAGTGATAAAACTGTTGGCAGTTTGGATACTGATAAAAGTTTTTTTGAAAAAGAGTATAAAACTAATTATACCCTGCTTGTTAAGATTCAGGAATTTGAAGATTCAACCGGTTTAAAAGTTCACAAGCATTTTTTTAGAATTACAGATCAGTACTCGATTGAATCTATATTAAAACAAATTGAAGAACACAAATGGTACTTAAGTGAAAAAAACGGTAGTGAAGTGGAAACCACGCTTGCCGCTAATGATTGGATTGAAAAAATTTATAAGCCAATAATTAAAGAGTTTAACAAACTTAAAATATTCGATTACTTCCCAAACACAAATTCAGTAAAACTATACACTGATATTATGGCGCATAAATATTATCTGAGTTTAGAAAAAGGAGAGGATGTCGGGATTTACTCCGCTATACGGAGTTACAGCACAAAGCATTCTGATAAAGAAGAATCTTTGTTATCAAAATTTGTTGAAAAACTTTTGAAACGATTAACGAAAATAGTTCCGCCGAATTATAATCTTTAACTCTTAAATAGTTAATTATTGTCAAGTAAGTAAAATAAATGCCCTTTTTTTGGTTCAAACAATTTCACTTCTAAGTGCCATTTAACTAATTTTGACAAGCTAATTAATTAAAATTTAGAATTACTTTTAGGAAAATCAGGAGTTAATAAAATGACTACAATAGTTGATGTTTTTGGAAGAGAAATATTGGATTCAAGAGGCAACCCAACCATAGAAGTTGAAGTAGTACTTGAAAGCGGAGTAATTGGAAGAGCTGCTGTTCCAAGCGGTGCTTCAACCGGTGAACACGAAGCTGTGGAATTAAGAGATGGAGACAAATCACGTTACAACGGAAAAGGCGTACTTAAAGCCGTTGAAAATGTAAATGAGAAAATTGCGGATGAACTTATTGATCTTGATGCAACAGAACAAGTTGAAATAGATAATCTTCTTATTGAATTAGATGGAACCGAAAATAAAGGCAACCTTGGTGCAAATGCAATGCTTGGTGTTTCACTTGCTTGTGCAAAAGCATCCGCTGAATTTTTTGGATTGCCGTTATATCGTTATATAGGCGGAGTAAATGCTCGCACACTTCCCGTTCCAATGATGAACATTCTTAACGGTGGTAAACATGCAGATAACAATGTTGATTTCCAGGAATTTATGGTTATGCCTTTTGGTGCCCCAAGCTTTAAAGAGGCATTAAGAATGGGCGCTGAAACATTTCATGCATTAAAATCAGTTCTTGGCAAAAAAGGTTACAACACTGCCGTTGGTGATGAAGGTGGTTTTGCTCCTAACTTAAAATCAAACGAAGAAGCTATTGAAGTAATTCTTGAAGCTATTGAAAAAGCTGGTTATAAAGCCGGCACAGATATCGGTATTGCTCTTGATCCCGCGGCAAGTGAATTTTTTATCAAAGAGAAAAACGCTTATCATCTGTTCAAATCAGCACCGAATAAAGAAATTAGTATTGAAAAAATGGTTGATTACTGGGCAAGCTGGGCAAAGCAGTATCCGATTGTTTCAATTGAAGATGGATTAGCTGAAGATGATTGGGATGGATGGAAATTGATGACCGAAAAACTTGGTGGAAAAATTCAGCTTGTTGGTGATGATCTTTTTGTTACAAACACAAATAGACTGGCAAAAGGAATTGATCTTGGTGTTGCAAATTCAATTCTTATAAAAGTAAACCAGATCGGAACCTTAACAGAAACACTTGATGCTATTGAACTTGCAAAAATCAATGGATATACATCCGTTATAAGTCATCGTTCTGGTGAAACTGAGGATACAACAATTGCAGATATTGCTGTTGCTACTAATGCAGGACAAATTAAAACAGGTTCGGCATCCCGTACAGATCGTATTGCAAAATACAATCAACTTTTAAGAATAGAAGAAGAACTCGATACAACATCGATTTTTCCCGGTGTTGCCGCACTAAATTATAACGGTTAATTTTTTATTTGCCCGATTGATTTTTCAGTCGGGCTTTTTTGTCTTTAAATGTAATTAAAACCGTTTACTAAGCAAACAAAGGCTAATATGAAAAATGATCATCTTCAGAATTGTAACAACTTAATTAAAAAATTTAAAGTTGAGTTTATTGATTTAAAAGCCATCGATCTTACCGGAAGATTACATCACATAACACTTCCATATTATCCGGACATTATAAAAAAACTTTTAAAAGAAGGAGTTGGATTTGACGGGTCAAGCTATGGATTCCGCAAAGTTGAAAATAGTGATATGATAATGGTGCCTGATATTGCTACTGCTAAGGTTGATCCGTTTCGTGACGCGCCAACTTTAAGTTTTTATTCTCACATTCTTTTAACTGATGAAAAAAGAAGTTCCTTTAATCAGGATGGAAGATACCTGGCAAAACTGACAGAAAAATTATTGAAGAAAACAACAGGGGCAGATAAATCCTTATGGGGACCGGAATTTGAGTTTTATATTTTCTCCAAAGTTGAATATGACACACGCACTGCTTCATCATATTATAGAGTTGAACATGCAGAAGAGTTTTACAAAAAAGCATACCACGCCGCAAATCCTTTTGATGAATATGATGATTTTCGTGATGAAGCTTGCAAATTATTAAAGGCACAGGGAATAAATATTAAATATCATCATCACGAAGTTGGTGAACGAGGGCAGCAGGAAATTGAAACTTATTTTAGTGATTTGTTAACCACGGCTGATAATATCATTACAACCAAATATATACTCTTCAATTTTGCAAAGCAGAAGGGTTTGTTTATTACATTTATGCCAAAACCAATGTATCAGCAAGCGGGTAATGGGATGCACTTACATCTTTTCCTGACAAAAAAAGGCAAAAATGCTTTTTACAAAAAAGGTGAATATGGAAATATGAATGAACTTGGCAGATTTTTTATTGGTGGTATGCTAAAGCATGGTCCGGCTCTTTCGGCATTTACAAATCCAAGTACAAATTCATATAAAAGATTGGTTCCCGGTTTTGAAGCTCCTGTTGCATTAACTTATGGGCAGGGCAACAGGGCAAGTGCGATTAGAATTCCAAAATATATTTCCAATCCGGAAGAAACACGATTTGAATATCGTCCGCCGGATGCAACTGCAAATCCATATCTTGCTACAGTTTCTATGCTGCTTGCAGGGATAGATGGCGTTGTAAATAAAATTGATCCGGTTAAAGAAGGATACGGACCGATTGATAAAAACTTTTTAGATAATGATTTTAATGAGCATATAAATTTTTTGCCGCGAAATCTTGCGGAAGCTTTGGATGCTCTTAGGGCAGACAGCGATTTCTTAAAACGCGGCAATATATTTACAGATGAATTGTTGGACCAATGGGTTAAAACAAAGGAAGAAGAAATTCATTCAATAGGTACAATGCCTCATCCATTTGAATATAAAATGTACTTTAATTTGTAATATATTTACTGATTGAAAAATTGATATCAAACCTTATTTTTATAGCGAGGTAGACAAACTATTTTCTAATTTTAGATGAGCACAAAATGAAAACATATTTCCAATCTTTATTGCTTTTTTTTGTTTTGTCACAGGCTGTTAATGCACAATGGTTTTGGCAAAACCCTCTTCCGCAAGGCAATACTTTATCTGGTGTTGATTTTATTGACTCAAATAACGGTTGGCTTGTAGGATATTATGGTACAATATTAAAGTCAATTAATGGCGGGGAAGATTGGACTGCCCAATCCAGTGGTACAAATAATAATTTATTAGCAGTTAAATTTTTAAATAGTGAAGTTGGCTTTGCTATAGGAAATTCAGGTACAATTCTTAAAACAACTAATGCCGGGGCTGTTTGGGCATCTAAAAACAGCAGCGTAAGTACTGACCTATACTCAATTAGTTTTGCGGATGATTACACAGGATGGATTGCCGGTAATTATGGTACAATTCTAATAACGACTGACGGTGGAGAAAATTGGATTCCCCAGGCAAGCGGGACAAGCTATGCTTTATTTTCGGTTTGTTTTGTAAACCAAACTATTGGCTGGGCTGTTGGAAATGTTGGAGTTATTTTAAAAACTACTGATGCCGGAGTAAACTGGCTTCCCCAAACAAGTGAAACAGAAGAAGCTTTTTATTCCGTTAATTTTGTGGATGAAAATACAGGTTGGGCAGTTGGATATCCGGGAATGATTTTAAAAACTACTGATGCCGGAGTAAACTGGCTGCCCCAATCAAGCGGTACAAGTAGTAATTTATGGTCAGTTAACTTTATTGATCCAAATTTTGGATGGGCAGTTGGCGGAAATGGAAGAATCTTAACAACAACAGATGGTGGTGAATTATGGTCTGTACAATCAAGCGGAACTACAAGCGGATTATATTCAGTTAGTTTTTTTGACCGGAATATAGGCTATGCGGCAGGGTATAATGGAACTATACTTAAAACAACTGATGCCGGCATAAACTGGATTTCTCAGTCAAGCGGTTCTTACAGCGATATAAATGCTGTTAAATTTGTAGATGAAAATATTGGTTGGGCTGTTGGAAACTACGGGATTATTTTAAAAACCACTAATAGTGGAAGTGATTGGATAACTCAAGTAAGCGGAACTGAAGATGCATTATATTCAATTTACTTTGTTGATCAATCCAATGGATGGGCAGCAGGCGATTACGGCACAATTTTAAAGACAACAAATGGCGGAGATAATTGGGTTTCCCAAAATAGTAACACAAGTAATAATTTAATATCACTTTATTTTGTTGATCAAAATATTGGGTGGGCAGTTGGGAGTTTGGGAACTATTCTTAAGACTACAGATGGAGGAACTAACTGGGCACTCCAAACAAGTAATACAAGTAATAATTTATTATCACTTTATTTTGTTAATGAAAGTTTGGGATGGATTACAGGTAATTATGGAACAATATTAAATACAACAGATGGCGGAGAAAATTGGGCGGCTTTAACAAGTGGTACAAGCAGCAACCTGACATCCGTTTATTTTCTTAATGAAAACTTAGGCTGGACCGTAGGCAGCTTGGGCTCAATATTAAAGACTGAAGATGGTGGTGGTGTCTGGACATTTCAGTCAAGTGGTACAAGCAATAATTTAACTTCAATTCAATTAATTGATGAAAATTCAGGCTGGGCTGCAGGAAATAATGGTACAATTTTGAAAACAACCGATGGCGGCGGTAGCTGGGTACTGCAAGATGGAAAAATGAATTATGATTTAACTTCTGTTTGTTTTACTGATTTAAATACAGGATGGACAACCGGAAAAAATGGAACTATTTTACACACAACAAACGGAGGTATAACATACGCCGATGTGAAAACAAATGGAAACTCTACTCCGAAAGAATTTTATCTTTCACAAAATTATCCAAACCCATTTAATCCGAACACAAAAATACAATTTGCAATAAATAGTGAGGAGCTCGTTACTCTAAAAATTTACGATGTACTTGGAAATGAAATTGAAACATTAGTGAATGAAACAAAACCTGCGGGTGAATATCAGTTTATATGGGAGACTAATAAGCTTGCCAGCGGAGTTTATTTCTATAGATTGCAGGCTGGAGATTTTATAAGCACAAAAAAAATGATTTTACAGAAATAGGTCGATAGTTCATCCCGACCTGATTTTCAATTAGTTGCAATTCATGGTTCTCTTAAAACTCATGAATAATTTTTAACCGAATTTTTATTTTTTATCAAGACTTTTTTAATTAATGATGTACCTTGGTGAACTTAGTGCTCTTTTAACTGCCTTCCTCTGGTCAGGAACATCATTGGCATTTTCTTCGGCATCAGAAAAAATCGGCTCACTTCAACTCAATATTGACCGCATGATACTTGCCTCTGTTTTTCTTATCTCTACAATTTTTATTATGGGATATGGCTTTGACTTATCAATGTCTCAATATATCAATTTGATTATAAGCGGAATTGTTGGATTGATTATCGGAGATTCATTTCTATTTAAAAGTTTTCAAATGATTGGGGCAAGAATAAGTATGCTTCTTATGGCGCTTTCGCCTGGAATATCAACTTTGCTCGCGTTTATTTTTCTTGACGAAAGAATAACTTTACCGGGTATAGCTGGAATCTTTATAACAATATCTGGAATTGCACTCGTTGTTCTTGAAAAAAATACAGATTCTAAATATAAAATTACTGCATTGGGAATTACATATGGTTTGCTGGGTGCACTCGGTCAAGCCGGCGGGTTAATTTTTGCAAAGTTTGCTTTTGAAGAAGGGCACATAGCAAGTTTTGTGGCAACCTTCATCCGTATTTTTTCTTCTGTGATAATTCTTTTGCCAGTAGTGCTTTTACTAAAGCGTTATAAAAATCCTTACAAAATTTTTAATAAAAATAAATCTGCGTTTGGTGCAACATTAATTGGAACAATTCTCGGGCCATTTCTCGGTATTACTTTTAGTTTAATTGCTGTTGAAAACACAAAAGTTGGAATTGCCGCTACACTTATGTCAACAATGCCGATAATAATGCTTCCTATGATTAGATATATTTTTAAGGAAAAACTTTCCTGGCGGGCAATAACCGGTGCCGTGATTTCAGTTATCGGTGTTGCATTAATCTTTTTAAGATAATTTTATAAACAAGAAGGAATAAAAATGAGTGATAATTTTAAAATCAATTATTGCCTTAATTGCAATGCCTCTGAAAATAATATACCGTTAGTCAGTTTGGTTTATTCGGGAAAGTCTGCATTTATTTGTTCAAGTTGTTTGCCGGTTTTGATACATCAACCGCAAAAATTAATTGGCAAACTTGATGGTGCTGAAAACATTTCACCTGCAAAACCGGATAATGAATAAGAAAAATTAAAGATAAGTAAGTCAGTTAATTTCTCTCATTGTCTTTTCATAAACATCATAAGTTCTGCTATCAAAGCAAGCAAAAATTACTTTTTCAATTTGTTGATTTTTTGAAAGAAATAATTTTGTTTCTTTAATTGCAATTTTTGTCGCGCGTTCCAGTGGAAAATTATAAACACCTGTTGAAATAGCTGGGAATGCAATTGTTCTGATCTTGTTTTCAACTGCAAGTTTTAATGAATTGCGATAACAATTTGAAAGTAAATTATCTTCATTAGAATCTCCACCATTCCAGATAGGTCCAACAGTGTGGATAATAAATTTTGCAGTAAGATTAAATCCGGGAGTGATTTTTGCTTCTCCCGTTTCACATCCGCCAAGTTTGCGATTGTATTCAAGAAGTTTAGAACCGGCAGCACGATGAATTGCTCCATCAACGCCGCCGCCGCCAAGTAGTGAATTGTTGGCGGCGTTTACTATTGCATCAACTTTTAGTTTAGTAATATCTGCTTTAATTATTTCAATTCTTTGCTTCATCTTTGTTTAGAAACTCTACTTTTACCATTTCAGTAGAATAAATTTTCCATGAATCGCCATCTTTTTTTAAAGTATGGATTCCAGTTGTTCGGTTATCTTTAAATTCAGGACCTTTGATTTTTTTTACAACCTGTGTAAACCTAACTTTTGCTTCATTATCATTTTCTTCAATAACTTTAATATCCTCTATCTTGTAACTTAAATCATAGCGTTCTAATATTTTTTCTGTTAACTCTTTAGTGCCTTCATAATCAGGACTTTCGGGATGAATTGTTGACATAGCGCCGTCCAAATCTTCCTTATTCAGATATTCAGCATTTGCATTAATTGTGTCTTCAGGGGTTAGATAATCTTTTTTACTTGAGCAGGAAACAACAAGCAATGTTATAACAAAAATAAAGACAAAACGCGCGAACAATATTTTTTTCACATATACTCCTTTAAATAATTAAATATTCATTTCTTTTTTTACTTCTGAAAATTTATCCACTGCAAAATCCAAATCTTCTTTAGAATGTGCTGCAGATATTTGCACTCTTATTCTTGCCGTACCTTTTGGAACAACAGGGAAGAAGAAGCCAACAGCATAGACACCTTTTTCAAGTAACTTAGCAGCCATTGTTTGAGCAAGTGCAGCGTCGCCAAGCATAATTGGAACTATTGGATGAACGCCTTCTTTGATGTTAAAACCTGCTGCTTTTATTTTTTCTCTAAAATATTTTGTGTTTTCTTCAAGTTTATCTCTTAAATGAGTAGTTGCACTTAGCATTTCAAAAACTTTTAAAGATGCTGCTACAATATTTGGTGCAACAGTGTTTGAAAATAAATAAGGTCGTGATCTTTGACGTAATAAATCGACAATTTCTTTTCTTGCGGAAGTATATCCGCCGCTTGCACCGCCGAGAGCTTTTCCCAGTGTTCCGGTAATGATGTCAATTCGTCCCATCACTCCATTGTGTTCGTGAGTTCCCTTTCCATGTTTACCCATAAATCCTACTGCGTGAGAATCATCTACCATAACCATTGCCCCATATTTTTCAGCAAGATCACAAATATCTTTTAACGGGGCAATAAATCCATCCATAGAAAAAACGCCGTCTGTTGCTATTAAAATATTTTTTGCATTGTTGGATTTTGCCTCTTTAAGTTTTTCTTCGAGATCATTCATATTACAATTTTTGTAACGGTAACGTTGTGCTTTACATAACCTTATTCCATCTATAATACTTGCGTGATTTAATTCATCACTTACTATTGCATCGTCTTCCCCAAGTAAAGTTTCAAACAAACCGCCATTTGCATCAAAGCAGGATGTGTAAAGAATAGTGTCTTCCATCCCAAGGAATTCTGATATTTTCTTTTCCAATTCTTTGTGAATTTCCTGTGTGCCGCAAATAAATCTAACGGATGACATTCCAAATCCCCAATTATCAAAACTATCTTTTGCTGCTTTGATTATTTCAGAATTATCAGCCAAACCGAGATAATTATTTGCGCACATGTTTAAAACTTGTTGCCCGGTTGTAACTGCAATGTGCGCGCTTTGCGGAGTTGTGATGACTCTCTCTTTTTTATAGAGTCCTTCTTTTTCTATGCTTGTCAAAATTTCAGAGTAATGTTGTTTTGTTGATGTGTTCATTGTTAATTCCTTTCTAATCCAACCAGTTGAGAATTACTTTGCCTGAATTACCGGATTTCATTATTTCAAAACCCTCTTTGTAATCATCAATTTTGAATTTGTGAGTGATAATAGGAGTAATGTCTAATCCACTTTGTATCATTGCCTGCATTTTATACCACGTCTCAAACATTTTTCTGCCGTAAATACCACGAATGTTTAGCCCGTTAAAAATAACTTTTGACCAATCTACTGCTGTATTAGATGGAAGTAAACCAAGCAAAGCAATACTTCCGCCATGGAACATTACGTCAATCATATCATTAAACGCTTTGATGCTTCCGGACATTTCCAATCCAATATCAAAACCTTCTTTCATTCCAAGTTCCTTTACAACATCAGGTAATTTTTCTTTAGAAACATCAACAGCACGTGTAACTCCAATTTTTCTTGCAAGCTCTAATCTGTAAGTATTCATATCTGTAATTACAAGGTTTCTTGCACCGGCATGTAATGCAACAGCGGCAGCCATTATTCCAATTGGACCGGCGCCGGTAATTAGAACATCTTCGCCAAGTAAATCATAACTTAATGCCGTGTGAACTGCATTTCCAAACGGATCAAACACAGCTAAAACATCTGTGGAAATTTTGGGATCACAATGCCAGATGTTTTGAACAGGAATAACAAGATATTCTGCAAATGCTCCTGGACGATTTACTCCGACTCCTTTTGCATTCGGGCAAAGATGTCCACGTCCTGCTCGACAGTTTCTGCAAGTTCCGCAAACTATATGTCCTTCGCCGCTTACTAATTCTCCAACTCGAACATCATGAACGTTATTCCCGAAAGCTTCAACGGTTCCAACATATTCATGTCCAACATGCATTGGAATGGGAATAGTTTTTTGTGCCCATTCATTCCAATTATAGATGTGGATATCTGTTCCGCAAATAGCAGTTTTATGAATTTTAATCAGTACATCGTTAGGTCCATATTCGGGAATGGGAACTTCATCCATCCATATTCCCGGCTCGGCATATTTTTTAACAAGGGCTTTCATTTTTTTCATGGTAATATCCTTTAGAAAAGTAAAACTTTTGGTATTTAATAAGAAGTAAATTTGAAATAAACATTACTTCAAAATTAGAGACTGGGGATGTAAACAACAATAAGAATAATTTTGCCGTTTACATTTTAGTAATTGAAGAGGCAAAAAAATATTTAGCTAAATTATCGAGAAAAGTGCAAAATCGTTGTTATTAATTAATAGTTTTGGAGAACTCTCACTTATCTTGATTTCGTTTTTCAAAAAATCATCATCAATTAAATTTGCTTTTGCTGTTTTTTTTAGCCAATCGATTTCACTTTCCGTAACTCTTCCGTCTGCATAGATAAGTTTAACGGCATCGCTAACAAATGATTTAGCAATATTTTGGTCTGAAAATATTATTGGATCTTCAGCAAGGTATTTATTTGACAATAAACCGCGGACAGTTTCATCATAAAAATCTTTTGCAAAACCAAGTTTATCTGATATTTTCTTTAAAATCTCTTTTTCTTTTTCACTTAATTGTCTATCTAATTTGGCGGTTATAAAAAGTCCTTTTAAGTAGTTACTGCGATCAAGAAGTGGGATATTCATTTTTTCTCTTTGTTTAATTGTACTATAGTATAAAAGTTCTATAACAATTCCTTTAAAATATTTTCAAAACTCTTAAACTAAGATATTATTCTTTTCATTAAAGTCTATGTAAATAGAAGTCTCTCTCATTATTAATCAGTTAAATATGTCCAGTTTTTTCTATTTCTGTTCAAAATCCATTTAAAAGAAACGCATTACACTTATCAAATTACATTCCAAGTGATTTTGGGTAAAAACATAATTTAAGTTTTGATTTTGACTTTCTTTTCTACTCATTTTTTTTTCATCTGTTGCAACATAAAACAAAATTTCCGTATAAGTCGGTATTTTTCAGAAGCCTTGGATAGAATAATTCAGTTTTCCAATCTCGGAAATTAAAATATCAAATGAACACTTGTATATAACAGTTTTAAATATTTGAAATATTTAACAACTAAATTTTTTTATAATTACTATCTTTAAAATATTCTTAGAATTTCTTTATAAAATTATTGGAGTAATATGAAGCCGTTTTTGATTATTGTCACATTAGTATTCACTACTACGTACTTCAACTTATTTGCACAGATAAATACGGAAAGATATAGAACAGATGTAGATTCTGTTGGATTTACCGGAACAGCAGACATTGACGTTACTGCAATAACCGGTAATACTGATTTTCAATTTATTAAAGTCGGTGGAAGATTAAATTATAATTGGGGTGAAGATTATACATTTTTGGTTGTAGATGGCGGGCTGGGATGGGACGACGGTAAAAAAATATTTAACCAGGCTCTTGCTCATTTAAGGCATGTTCACTCGCTTAATAAACTTGTTCAGGTTGAAGCATTTTTCCAGACGGATTTTAATAAAAAAAGATTGCTGAATGAAAGAGAACTAATTGGCGGAGGTTTAAGATTTAGATTTCTAAAATCTGATCATCTGAAAATAAGATTTGGTATCTCATATTTTTATGAACACGAAAGATATGATGTTGAAAAAAATTCAGTACACAGAAATAATTTGTTTGCCAATCGCTTATCAACATATTTCACATTTGAATACGAGATAAAAAATGATGTGCAATTTGTAAGCACAACGTATTATCAGCCGCAAATCGGTAAATGGAATGATTATAAAATACTTTCGGATAATTCTTTAGTTGTGAATCTAAGTTCATTTGTTGATTTGAATGTAGGCTTAAACTTAAGGTTTGATTCTAAACCACCTGAAACAATAAAAAATACGGATACTTATACCAGGTTCGGTTTTAGTTTTAAATTTTAAAAAGTTTTTATCAAAAAAATTTGTAGTATTTTTATAACAATAGAAAACAATTTTATTCTTAATTATTCAAGGAGTATAAAATGAATTACCGAATTGAAAAAGACACAATGGGTGAAATTAAAGTGCCTGCGGATAAGTACTGGGGTGCTCAAACCCAAAGATCAAAAGAAAATTTTATTATTGGTGGGGATAAAATGCCTTTTGAAATTATCAGGGCATTCGGAATCCTGAAAAAAGCTGCTGCTTTAACTAACGCCGAATTAGGTGTACTGCCAAAAGAAAAGGCAGAAATAATCTGTCAGGTTTGTGATGAAATAATTGAAGGGAAACTAGAAGAACATTTTCCGCTGGTCGTATGGCAAACAGGATCGGGTACACAGTCTAACATGAACGTAAATGAAGTAATAGCCAACCGCGCTCATGTATTATTGGGCGGAAAACTTGGAGAAGGAAAACATTTTATCCATCCAAATGATGATGTTAATAAATCTCAATCTTCGAATGATACTTTTCCCACGGCAATGCATATTGCTGCTTGTGATATAATTACACATAGAACAATTCCAGGAGTTACCAAGCTGCTTAATACCTTGAAAAAGAAGGCAGTGGAATTCGAAGATATTATTAAAATAGGCAGAACTCATTTAATGGATGCAACTCCACTAACTCTCGGACAGGAATTTTCAGGTTTTGCTGCTATTGTAGAACATGGAGTGAGAGCAATAAGATACTCAACAGTGCATCTGCATGAAATAGCCCTGGGAGGAACTGCAGTTGGAACCGGTTTGAACACACCTAAAGGATTTGATGTCTTAGTGGCAAAAAAAATAGCTGAGCTTTCTCCCGGATGCCCGTTTGTTACAGCTCAAAATAAGTTTGAAGCACTTTCAGCTCATAGTTCCATAATTGAAATTTCAGGAGCACTTAAGCTTTTAGCAACAGGACTTACAAAAATTGCAAATGACATAAGGTTCTATGCCTCGGGTCCCAGATCCGGTATTGGTGAATTAATACTTCCTGCAAATGAACCCGGTTCATCAATTATGCCTGGTAAAGTTAATCCAACACAGAATGAAGCATTGACTCAGGTTTGTACGCAGGTTGTTGGTAATGATATTACAATTACGATGGCCGGAATGCAAGGACATTTTCAGTTGAATGTTTTTAAGCCTGTAATGATTCTTAATCTTTTAAACTCAGCAAAATTATTAGGAGATGCATGCGTTTCTTTTAATGATAATTGTGCTGTTGGTATCAAACCAAACCTTGAAAAAATTAAATACAATCTTGATAATTCTTTAATGCTTGTTACTGCTCTGAACCCTATAATTGGCTATGATAATGCGGCAAAGGTTGCTAAGAAAGCCTACAAGGAAAATAAAACACTTAAAGAGGCAGTTTTAGAATTAGGATTAATGACAGCAGAAAAATTTGATGAAGCAGTACAACCGGAAAAAATGATTGGACCAGGAAAGTAAGTCAATCCTTACACAGAGTTCCACTGAGTGAATACAGAGAAACACTGAGGAAGTAATGAAAAATTTAAATGAGCTTACAGGCAAAATAATTGGCTGTGCAATTGAAGTTCATAAATATTTATGACCCAGTTTATTAGAATCAGCTTATGAAGAATGTTTGTGTTATGAATTTGAGCAAAAAAATATTTTTTATGAAAGGCAAAAACCCATTCCGATAAATTATAAATCAATTAAACTTGATGTTGGTTATAGGATTGATGTTTTAGTTGAAAAATTGGTGGTTATTGAATCAAAATCAATTGATATTTTAGCGCCAATCCATACATCTCAAATTCTAACATATCTGAAATTCTCTGAAAAGAAAATTGAACTACTTATTAATTTTAATGTCACAAAACTTAAAAATGGTCTAAAAAGATATGTCTTATAAATTTCTGTGGAACTCGAGATTTCTCTGTGTTTCTCAGTTTAAGGATTAAAAATTGGAAAACTGGAATGGAATAGTATCGCTTCTTTTTGCGTGCATTGAGTTTCTTCTTCTATTCAATCTAATAGTTTTTGTTGAAAAGAATAGAATAAATGTTATTGCTTTGATAATGATTACTCTACTGGCATCTTATCAAGCAATGGAATTTTTAATGTGCCAGTTTGATTTGCAGGAATCATTTTATCCTTACCTTGCGTTTGTAATTATAAGTTTTCTTCCACCGCTTAATTTATTATTAGTTCTTAGTCATACTCATAATTTAAAATTGGATTTAAAAATTTCATTAATCTTTATTCCACCAGTTGCCTTTTTGATTTATTACCTGTTTGTTATTCCAAAATTTGTAGTTGCAAAGTGCACGGTTCTTTATGCCAGTTACCATTATCCATTGGGAGATTTATACGGAGTATTTTATTATTTGCCGATTTTAATTTCAATTATTTTGCTGATAAAATTTATTATCAAAGAAAAGGACAAAAGGAAAAAACTTATTGCCAAAGTTTTATTATCAGGAGCAATTTTTATAAGCTTACCTGTTGTGTTAGGATTTTCATTAATGTTTGCAGGCAACTATGCAATTATTTCTGCAATGGAAAGCATTATGTGTAAATTTGCAATATTGTATGCAGTAGTTCTAAGTTTTGTATGTTTATATAATTCACCTTTTAATGATGAACGAAATTATTTTAAATATTTATTTAATAATAAATAACGGATTGGTAGAAGAATTCAGAGTTGTTTCCTATGAAATGGAAGGCGGCGATGATAAGAAAATTGATTTTCTTAAAAGTCATGCCAAAGAAGACTTTTCTAAAGCAGTTCGGTTTGATGCACCTACAGATGAAAAAGGGAAATTTATGAGTTATAGTAAATTCCATAAGCTTGAAAAACGTGGCATGCATTTTCAATTGTTTGAAGAAATCTTTCAGCGATATAGTGTTGCGGCAAATCCTCTGATCTGCGTTACGCCGGTAGTGGATGGTGAAATTTATTCCAGCTAAAATAATTTGTACATTGATTTTAAAAACTTATTAAAATCAAAGTCAGCTAAATTTTAAAGTAAGGGCAAACAATGAATAAATTTTTTTTAATTTTTTTAATAATATTAATTACATTAACATTTTTGGGTAGCACTTTGTATATATCAGATGAATCCAAAACAACAATAGCAAAACAAAAATCAGAATTTTTGACAAAGCAAAATGAACTTGATAAATATTATTCAGATAAAAAACTTGGCGCTTTTGTTGAAAACGGTAAAACATATTTCAGATTGTTTACACCAAACGCTGAAAAAGTTTCTTTAGAAATTTTTAATAATCCTAAAGATAATGAAGGCACTGAATACCAAATGAAGCGTGATGAAAATGCTGTCTGGGAAGCAGTTGTTGACGGAGAACTTTACGGTAAGTTTTATGGATTTAATGTAAAACATAAAAACCAGGAACCCGTTCTTTGCCTTGATCCTTACGCTAAAGCTGTTGCAAGCTTTAATAATTATTTTACTCCGCGCCGGGGCATTATAATTAAGGATAACAATTATAATTGGCAAAATGATAATTGGATTCAGAGAAGCTGGAGTGATTTAATTATTTATGAAATGCATGTTCGTGATATGACAGAACATCCTTCTTCCGGCGTAAAAGAAAGAGGAACTTATAAAGGATTGGTTGAAAAAGGCAAAACAGGCGGAATTGATTACATTAAAAATTTAGGTGTTAACACAGTTGAACTTTTACCTTCGCAGGAATTTGCAAACATTGAAATTCCATACAAACAATCTTTCAGGGGAAAATTTAATACATGGAATCCTTACGAAAGAAATCATTGGGGATATATGACTGCGGCTTACTTTGCACCGGAAACTTATTACTCAGAAAATGTAAGAGAAATAAAACCAAACTCCTGGAGCGGTGTTGACGCAAAAGCTGTAACTGATTTTAAAGATATGGTTAAAGCTTTTCACAAAGAAAATATTGCAGTTATTATGGATGTTGTATATAATCATCTTTCGGAATATGAATTTGGAAATTTAAAGGAGATTGATAAAGAATATTATTTCAGGTTAAATCCTGATAGTAGTTTTTGTGCGGTTAGCGGATGTGGTAATGATCTTAAAACCGAAAGACTAATGGTGCGCAGATTAATTGTTGAAAGCATTCTTTACTGGATGAAAGAATATCATGTTGATGGCTTTCGCTTTGATCTTGGGAAATTAATTGATTGGCAAACAATTGAAACAATAATTTATGAAGCTAAAAAAATAAATCCCGATGTAGTTTTTGTGTGCGAACCATGGGGCGGCGGATACGATCCTGCGGGATTTTCTTTACGTGGCTGGGGTGCCTGGAATGATCAGATAAGAAATGGAATTAAAGGTGAAAATCCTGTAAATGGGCTTGGCTGGATTTTTGGGAAATGGTACGGAAATAATTCACCAATGAGAATTAAAAGTTATGTTAATGGGACTCTTACCAAAGATTCACTTGGTATATTTCAGAAACCGGGACACTCTGTAAATTATCTTGAATCTCACGATGGATATACTTTGGGCGATTTTATCAGAATTGGCTTGGGAGACGTAAAACCAAATGAGATTATTAAAAATGTTGATAAAAATGCAAAGCTTACGCCAACTCAATTAAAACTTAATAAACTTGGTGCTTTGTTTCTTTTTACTTCACGCGGAATAGTTATGATCCAAAGCGGGCAGGAGTTTGCACGAAGCAAAGTTATTCCATTAAATGTTAAAGCGGATGACCCGCAAAAAGGAATGATAGATCATAATACTTATGATAAGGATAATGAAACAAATTACATTAACTATAAATATGCAAAAGCCAATAAAGATCTTTTAGATTATTACAGCGGATTGATTGATTTAAGGAAAAAGTATGAATCATTCCGTAGAGCGAATTATGATGAAGTGAAATTTATTGATGTTCATGATAATGATTTTGCACTTGGCTATGAAGTAAAACATAAAGATGAAAATTTTATTGTGCTGCTTAATGCTAATTCACAAAAGTCTGTTGTATATGATTTACCGGAAGGGAAGTGGGATGTTTTGGTTAATCCTGAAAAAGCAGGAATTAAATCTCTTGGTCAAGTAGATAGCAAAATTACAATCGAACCATCAAGCGGTTACGTGTTGATGAAAAAATAAAATAGTGTTACGTTTATTATGAACTTTATGAACTTTAACAATTCAATATTTTTAGGTCTATAACTTTTATGAATATAAATGAAAAAAAGAAGTTTAAAAACAGATTCAAAGCAGAACTTGATTCTTTTGCTAAGGAACTAAAAGATTATGTATCTACTGAGAATGGTGATTGGACGGTAAAAGGGTTTATAGACGTTTATAAAAATATTTACACAATATCATCAGACACTAAAATTATATCTAAGATTTTAGAAATTCATATTTTCCCTAAAATTTTAGAATTTGCAGAAAAAAACAATTACAAATTAATATTAGCAGAACAACAAAATTGGTATCCGGATTTAACTTTCATTTCAAAAGAAGATGGATTAATGAAATTTGCTGTAGATATTAAAACTGCATTCAAACGAAACAACAATACTGCTGGTTTTACTTTGGGAAGTCACGGCAATTATTTTAAAGAAAGAGATAAATCAAAAAATATTCAATTCCCATATTCCGAGTATTTGGGACACTATTGTCTTGGAATCATTTATAGTAGAGTTGATTTTACTGATGATTTAGAGGATACTAAAGTATTCAAAGTTAAAGAATTAAGTGAAGGATATTCAAAAAAGGATATGAAAATAGGTCCCAGAGCAGTAACAAATGTTGACAGTTTAATTTCTATTACTTCTATAATAAAGGATTTTGATTTCTTTGCCGCAGAAAAATGGAAAATTGCGAGTGATAAACAAGGTTCAGGTAATACTGCGAATATTGGTTCAGTAACAAATATTGATGATTTGAAAAATGAGAATGGTATTTTTAGTAACTTGGGAGAGGAATGGTTTGATGAATATTGGATTAATTATGGTTCGGTAACTTTTATTAAAAATAAAAAAGTTGAAAAGATAAGATCATTAGAAGACTTTCTTATCTTTAAAGGTAAAAAAGAATTACTGTCTAAAATTAAATCTAAGAATAAGTGATAAAATTTATGAAAGTGATAGTTCCCCCAATAAAAAGTCAAGGTATAAAAACAAAATTAGTCCCATGGATTAAAGAAATTATACCTGTTTCTTCCGGGATATGGATTGAGCCTTTTCTGGGAACTGGTGTTGTTGCTTTCAATTCCGGATTTAAAAGAGCAATTCTTAATGACACCAATCCGCATCTTATTAAATTTTATAGGGGCGTACAAAATAAAACAATAACTCCAAGCATTGTTAGACAATATCTTGAACATGAGGGTAAGATATTAAGGGAAGCTGATGAAAATGGTTATTCTCATTTTAGGTTAGTTAGAGACAGATTTAATAAAAGCTTTGCTTCGTTAGATTTTTTATTTCTTTCCCGCGCTGGTTTTAATGGTATGATGAGATTTGGAGGTAAGGGAAATTGGAACATCCCATTTTGTAAAAAGCCGAACCGTTTTTCACAGTCATATATTACAAAAATAGTAAATCAAGTTGAATTAGTTTCAAAAATCATTCAACCAGAGCATAGTTGGTTATTTGTAAACAAGTCATTTACAGAAGTAATACCACTAGCAAATGCTGATGATATTATTTATTGTGACCCGCCTTATTTTGGAAGATATGTCGATTATTATAATGGATGGTCAGAAAAAGATGAAGAAAGATTATTTGAACTCTTAAATGAAACTAAAGCAAAATTTATTCTTTCTACTTGGCATCATAATGATTTTAGAGAAAATGAAATGGTAAAAAAATATTGGGATAAGTTTAACATTGTTACTCAAGATCACTTTTACCATAGTGGTGGAAAAATTGAGAATAGAAGAACAATTGTAGAAGCACTTGTTTGCAACTTTGAGATGAGCCATATTGATAAGCATAATCATAGTATTAAAGCAAAAAAGAAAAGTGAACAATTTGCTCTTCAGTGGCTATAATTTTTTATTAAATAAATAAAGAGTTACTTTTAATTTCCACTCAATCCCTTTTGTAATGATTTTTCAACTGCTTGTTTGAAACTGCTAAGATTAACAGGTTTCTGAAATACAAATTCAATTCCAAGTTCGTTGTAATCGTTAACAGTTGCACGATCAATATCGCTGCTTAAAACAATTACAGGCGGCTTTCCTTTTATATCCAGCTTTTTTAATTCCATTACAAATTCATACCCGTTCATTACCGGCATAGCATGATCGGTAATAACTAACGCCGGTGGTGAAAGCAATATTTTTTCAATTGCTTCTTTTCCATCCGATGCAACTTCTACATTATAATCAGGAGTAATGTTTTTAAGAATTTTTGAATAAAGCAATCTATCGGTTTTGCTGTCATCCACAATTAAAATATTTGATGATGCAATTGGAAGATTAAAATTAAATTCTGAACCAACGCCGTATTTACTTTCCACGCTTATTGAACCGCCATGTTTTTCAATAATCTCTTTTACAAGCGAAAGACCTAATCCGCTGCCTTTTTCGCCGGCAGTACCTTCGGAAGTAAATTTAGAATCAACATTAAAAAGTTTTGGAAGATCCTCTTCTTTTATTCCAATGCCGGTATCTTTTATACTAAACTGAATAAACCGTGAGCTACTTGCAGGCTTAACAGAAACAGTGATTTTACCGCCTCTATTTGTGAATTTAATAGAGTTTGAAATTAAGTTATTGAAAACCTGCGTTATCAAATTCTTATCCACAAAAAGATAAAGAGATTGGTTTAACATTGAATCGAGCTCAATACCTTTTTGTATCGCTGTGCCTGAAAGTGCATTGATTGAATCAATAATGATTTTACTAACATCAACTTTCTGAGGTTCAAACTTTATTCTGCCGGTTTGCAGTCTTGTCCAATCTAAAAGCGAATTTACCAGAGCGAGCATAGAGCGTGATGATTCCTGGATATATTTTACGTACTGTTTTCTCTCTTCTTCAGTAAGTTCATCATCATTAACAAGCAAATCGGTGAAACCAAGGATCGAACTAAACGGCGTACGAAGATCATGTGAAATAATGGAAATAAAACGATCCTTGGTTTCGTTAAGCTTAATTAAATTTTGTGTTGATTTCTTTAATTCTTCTTCGGCTCTTTTTCTAAAAGTAACATCGCTAACCAAACCAAATATTTTTTGGATTCTGCCTGTACCGGATCTTACAAGATTTATTTTTGTTCTAGCCCAAACAATGTTACCCTGCTTGTTAATTATTCTAAATTCAAACTCGCTTGAAAGTTGAATACGGCTTTTAAGTAAATTTATAAGTTTTGGCTTTACTGTCTTTAAATCATCAGGATGGATAACTTTTAAAAATAATTTTGAGTCTGTAAGAAAATCAGATTGTGTATATCCTGTTACTTTTTGAATTGAAGAGGTAGAAAATATCGGGCGTAAGACTAGACCGATTCTCTCAAAGGTAAATAAGAAGTCGTCTATATTTTCTGTTATGTTGCGATATTTTTCTTCTGATTCCCTGATTGCCCGTTGCGATCTTATTCTTTCTGTAACATCACGTGCAATCATTATAATATAATTTTTATTATTTGCTTCAAATGTACCGATAGATAATTCAGTGTGAATGTTTGAACCGTCTTTTTTCTTTCCAAGAAAATCAAATCTTACCTGTGCGCCTTTTTTTCTTTCAAAAGGACGAAGATATTCGGCTACTTTCAGAATGTCATCATTAGAAGCTAAATCAATAATTTCTTTATTGATTAACTCATCAATTTCACTATATCCAAATATTTTTGCAAAAGATTTATTTGCAATGATAATTCTTCCTTCACAAGCCAATGCAATTCCATCGTATGCAGAATCTACAAGTGATTGATAAAGGCTTGAGGTATGTTCTTCGTATTGTTGTTCTTTTATTTCTTCAAAGAAACAATTAAAACTTTGGATTTTATTTTCTTTATCTCTTGTAAAATAAAAAGCGGTATGTACTGATAGTATATTATCTTGTTTTGTCCTTAGTGGCAGATCGATAAGTTTTGGTTCATCGCCGACAAAATTCTTTAAATCTAAAATATTGTGTTCAAGGTAAAGCGGATCAATTAATTCATATAGACTTTTTGAAATCAATTCATCTTCAGAATATCCTACCGCTTGCTGAAACGATTGATTAGTAAATATTATTTGTCCATGCTGATCTATATTACAAACCATCGATGGCGCTTTAGCCAAAATTTGTCTAAGACTTTTTAAAGATAATTTTAACTCTTCTTCAAAATGAATTTTATCTGTAATGTCAACACTTTTTACAATTAACTTTTCTTTTTTCTCATCAATAAAAGTAAAGTAAGTTTCGTAAGTTTTCTTTTCGCGGTTCTTATCAAAATATGTAAGAATGATTCTATGGATTTCTTTATCGGAAAGTTTTGCACGAACAGAATCTAAAAAAACATCTGATAAAATGCTTACCGCATCACCGGCTTTGCTGCCTAAAGCCCGGTCTTTATTTGTTTCATAAAGTTTTTCTGCAATATCATCCCAGTATTCAATTTTATTTTCTAAGTTAATTACAAATAAAGCATTGTTGGATTTTGCCGTGATGGTTTGATAATAACTTTGCTGGTTTAAGTTGTTGTAAAGAGTGTCAATCTCTCTTTCTATTGCCGTTACATCTTTAAAAAACAAATAAACAAAGCTTAAATCTTTTCTGTAATTTTCCTGGGGAACAAATCTGCATTCAAATATTTTTTTATTCCCTCTGGATTCATAAATAATTTTTTCGGTTACAGCTATACGGTTTTGTTTTACGTAATCAATATGATCTTTAATTATTTTTGAAGTTTCCGAATCGAATAGACTGCCAACGCTTACGTTTTGAATTAGTTCTATCGGAACGTTTAAATAATTAAGAATATCTTTTGAAAAAAACTGGATTCTCTCAAACCGATCAATAACAAGAAAAAAATCAGAAACATTATTAATCGCATTTTCCATAAAATCATTTCTAAGCGCAAATTCTTTCTGAGATTTGGTTAGAATTTTTATATCTTCAATTATCAATATTCCGCCGGTTATAGTTTCTCCCTCATAAATCGGAGAAGATTTTACGATCAGGTGAGCTAATCCTTTTGACTTTGTCTCAACAAAATCTAATTCTTTCTCAAACGAAAAACCTTTTAGGACATCATTAATTTCATTCTGTATAGATAGGTTTGGGAAAGTATCTGCTGAATTAATATTTGAGCCCACAAGATTTGTAGAAGTTTCAAATCCATAAAGTATTTCGAGATCATTAAATGTTTTATTTATGTACTCAATCCCGCCTTCCTTATTAAATGTAAGGATGGCAACCGGAGCATAATCAACAAGATTGATTGTTTTGTTTTCCAATACCATTTTCTCTGATTTATTCTGTTAAATTCTTAAAAAACAAAATCCGCTATTTTGATTAAAACTCATATATCAAAATTAATGAATAGAATTTCGCCACAAAGTACCAATAACTAATGTGCCATCATTTGTTAATTATTGTTTCAAAAAACGATATTTATCTGCCATTCCGAAACTTAAATAATTTAGTTTATGTCTCGTTTTGAATTTCTGTATTGTAATAAATAAAAATTAAATATAACAGATATAAAAGTAATAGAAATTTCAGAACCTCTTTTTAGCCGACAATTGAATCAAAATTGTTTAAGTTTGTAATACGAAATTTGGAAAAGAGAATTGATAGCTTTAATCTTTCAAAAACTTGGTAAAAAAACTTTAAACTTTCTGCAGGAATTTGGGCAAATAGCTAATCTTTTTTTTGGCATCGTTAAAAGTTTTCCGCAGATAATAAAAAGCAAAAAAATTATTCTTTTCCAGATGGAACATATCGGAGTTAATTCTTTACCACTCGTTATTATTATTGCAATTTTTACGGGAGCAGTTACCGCATGGCAAGCTGCTTATCAATTGAAAGGAGTTGCTCCATTATCTTTTTTAGGCGGCGCTGCAACCAGAGCAATTATTACTGAACTTGGACCTGTATTAACCGGAATTGTAATTGCCGGCAGAGTCGGCGCTTCAATTGCCGCTGAACTTGGAACAATGAAAGTTACAGAACAAATTGATGCTCTTGAAACAATGGCAATAAGTCCCGTTAGATATTTAGCAATGCCAAGATTTTTAGCTTCAGTAATTATGTTACCAATCCTTGTGATATTTGCAAATTTTATTGCAATAGTGGGAGCTTACTTGGTTTCTAATTACTTCCTTGGGGTTTCGTATGCTATTTTTTTTAATTCTGTCAAACAATTTTTTTCAATGTCTGATTTAATTGCAGGTTTAATTAAAACTGTATTTTTTGGCGGAGTTACCAGCTTGTTAGGCTGCCATATTGGTTTTAAAACCGAAGGTGGTGCAGAAGGTGTTGGTCTTGCTACTATCAGATCATTTGTTATTTCGGCAGCTTTAATTTTAATTTTAGATTATATTCTCTGGATGTTGATTTTCTAATGTACCAAAGGTTTATAATTATCAACTAACAATTGTATCTTAATAAATAAAAATTATATTAGATGTTAAATATTAAAAAATCAGAAAACCCTTCAATCTGATGGAAGGAAATATTATGGAACAAATTAAATATCAAATTAAAGAAAGAACCGGTAAAGTTGTTCTTCCCGAAAAATTAGGGTTTGGACAATATTTTACCGATCACGTTTTTGAGATGGATTATAATAATATAAAAGGATGGTACAACCCGGTAATAAGACCACTTGATTCTCTTCAAATGCATCCTGCAACTTCTTTTATCCATTATGGACAAACAATATTTGAAGGATTAAAAGCATTTAAAAATATTCAGGGAGAAGTTGTTCTATTCCGTCCCGAAGTTCATCTGCAAAGACTTAATAACTCCGCAAAAAGAATTTGTATGCCCGAAGTTGATATTGACTTTGTACTGGGTGCTCTTAAAGAACTTGTGGCTATTGATGGTGATTGGATTCCGACAAAGAAGGGTGAAGCACTTTACATCAGACCGTTTATGTACGGCACTGATCCGGCTTTGGGAGTAAGACCATCCAATGAGTATAAATTTGTTATTTTACTTTCACCCGTTGGCGCATATTATCCCGAAGGATTTAAACCGGTAAAAATATTAATTCAGGATGATTATGTGCGCGCGGTAAGAAAAGGTTTGGGCGAATGTAAAACTGCGGCAAATTATGCGGCAAGTTTGTTGGCAGCAAGAGAAGCTGCGGAAAAAGGTTTTACCCAGGTTTTATGGTTGGATGGAGTTGAACAAAAGTATATAGAAGAAGTAGGAACCATGAACATTTTTGTCAACTTCAAAAATGAAATTGCAACGCCCGCACTAAACGGTTCAATTTTACCCGGCGTTACAAGAAGATCGGTTATACAGATTCTTAAAGAATGGGGAATGAATGTTGTTGAAAGAGCCATTTCTGTTGATGAGATTATCTCCTCTTATGAAAAAGGTAATCTTCTTGGATTATTTGGAACGGGAACAGCCGCAATAATTTCATCTGTCGGTTCGCTTACTTATAAAGATAAAAATATGCTTTTCAATAACGGACAACCCGGGGAACTTGATCTTAAATTGTTTAATGAATTGGTTTCAATCCAATATGGCGAAAAAGAAGATAAAAATGGATGGATTGTAAAAGTTGAAAACAAAGGTGTTGAAGTAAGTTAAAACAATTCATTTAATTTGAATAAAGCAGGCATCGGATAATAAATCTGATGCCTGTTTTGTTTTTAATAAGTTAAGTCAACAAAATATAATTTGCCGATTGTTAATTGAACATTCTAAAAATTTATTTTAAGTTAAACTCGAATTTGTAATTACAATAGTAACTCTATAAATACTTACTTCTTTAACTTCACATTCAGCGGGGGCTGATTTTATGGTTAGGTACTGGATTTTTTCTAATTTTTTTAAAGTATTTGTCTACTATAAAGTAAAATGTAAATCATTATTATTCGGGAATTACAATGAAATTTATAAAATGTTAAAAAAATAATCCTTGTCTATTGACAAGTGAACATTTGCGCACTATATTTGTGATGAACAAATGAGCACTACTTTACAATGAAAAAACAATTAACAGATCGCCAGGAAGAAATTTTAACCTTCATCCAGCAATACCAGCAGGAAAGCGGTTATCCGCCGACTCTCAGGGAAATTGGGAAAAGATTTGATATTTCCTCAACATTTGGAGTTAAAAGACATCTTGATGCACTTTCCAAAAAAGGATATTTGAATATACTTAGCAATACAAGCAGGGGAATAAGCATCAATAAAGATGAATCTCTCGCTTTAATTCCAATTAATATTTCGGAGAATGAAACAAATAAAATTCCAATTGTTGGAAGAGTTGCTGCGGGTTTTCCAATTTTATCTGAAGAAAATATTGAAGGAACAGTTTTAATTGATCCCACTTTTATGAAAAAATCTGAAAATTGTTTTGCCCTAAAAGTCAAGGGCGATAGTATGATTGATGCCGGAATTTTTGAAGGTGATCTTGTAATTATTACACCGCAATCAAATGCAAATAATGGGGATATAATTGTAGCCCGTATTCATGACGAGGTTACAGTTAAAATTTACGAATTTAAAAATCAGGTTATAAAATTAATTCCTCAGAATAAGGATTACACTCCAATAGTTGTAGAAAACAAAGAAGAATTTGCAGTTGTTGGAAAAGTAACGGGCGTTTTAAGGTGGCTTAATTAATGGAGAAAAAATGAAAACAGAGATTTTTAAATCAGCAATAAAAAACAGAAGCAGGGTAAGATTTTTATACGGACTAAACGAAATACTAATTGAACCGTATTATATAACAATCGAAAAAAATGGCTCAAAAGTTATTTATGGAAAAGTATTTCACTCCAGTGAAATAAAAAAATTTAAGTACAACCAGATTGCTAACATTAAGGTTATGGACAAAAAGAGGTTCTCACCAATCATTCCGATAATCTCTCTTGCATCCTAAAGGAGAAAATGAAATGGATACCGAAAGAAGAAGAGATGTTGATTTATTGATTGAAGAGTTTTGGAAAAAGGGTTATTTAACTGTTTTTAGAAAATACGGCACTTATCTTCCTGAACCGTCTAATATTGGTGGATTTGATATTGATGTAATTGCAAAACAAAAAGATAATTATGCAATCGGAATTACATTATCTGACCAGGATTTTAAAGATCAATTTTTTATAAAGAATAAGTTGTCCTATCTTGCCCATAGGCAAACAAAAGGTTCTAATAAAAAAGTTATGTTGTTTGTCGGGGTATCGGTTATAAATTATAAATATGCTAAAACTTTACTTGATAGCTTAGACCCTGATACAAGAAAAAACATCCGGCTATTCCAGATTTCGGAAAAACAGGGTTTGAATGTCAGAAATGAACCACGGACAAAGAAAGTTCTGTTTTCATAATCCAATTTTATATTTACTGATAGAGATTTCTGAAAAATTAGATAAACTGTAATGCGCCATTACTAATTTATTTCGGAATCTGACAAAATGATCCTGAAATAAATTCAGGATGACTGTTAGAAGTTATTTTTCAGGCGTCTTTAATAATAATAAAAATGATGAAAATTGAATCCCCAAAATTTATTTAATCAGTTCTATCTTATAAAGTTTTAGCTTACTGTTTTCTGCAACTCTTAGAAATTCATATTTTACAATCAACTTATCGTAGTCAAAACCCCTGTTTTCAAGCTGTATTCCAAAATTAGCAAGAATAAGTTACCTTGACATTCATGTGTGGTAAAATTAACTTTGGGCGCTCAATCATTAACAGGTATTAGATTTGAAGAAAAAAAGCTCGGCATCCGATGAGCATTTAGTGGAAGCACTAAAGAAATCGGGTGTTATTCCTATTCATATAGCCATTATAATGGATGGGAACGGACGTTGGGCAAAGAAAAGAGGGTTACCAAGAGTCGCCGGGCATAAAAGAGGTGTCGATACTGTTAAAAAAATTGTCGAAGCCTGTTCTGAGATTGGAGTTAAATATCTAACCCTTTACACCTTTTCCACAGAAAACTGGAAACGACCCAAAGAAGAAGTCTCTACCCTTATGAGGCTTTTGCTTAACAGTTTGCGGGATAGGGTTAATGAACTTAATGACAATGATATACGTCTTACAACTATTGGAGATATAGAATCTTTGCCGATAGCAGTACAAAATCAGCTTAATGCTGATATTGAGAGGACAAAAAATAATAAAAAAATGGTGCTCAATCTTGCTTTAAGCTACAGCGGCAGATGGGAGTTGCTTGAAGCAATTAAAAAAATCGCCAAAGCTGCTAAAGATGGGCAGATTGAAACAAACGATATTTGTGAAAGTTTAGTATCCCAGAAATTGACTACCCAAAATATTCCTGACCCTGATTTAGTTATTAGGACAAGCGGAGAATTTAGAGTAAGTAATTTTTTACTATGGCAAATTGCTTATTCTGAATTTATAATTACAGAAACGCTTTGGCCGGATTTTTCTAAAAATGATTTGTATGAAGCAATACAAATTTTTCAAAAAAGAGAAAGAAGATTCGGTAAAGTAAGCGAACAAATTAAAAAGAATAAAAAGGAAAAAGGTCCTGAGAATGTTCATCTCCTCCCCAATAAGATTGCTTAAATTTCTTCTTTTGATTATCGTTTTTTTTACTTCAGTAAGCGTCTTTTCTCAACAGCAAAGATCTACATATAAGATATTAGGAGTTTCAGTTGAAGGTAATAAATCATCCGATGCAAATACTATTGTTGTTTCTTCAGGACTAAAGGTTGGTGATGAGATACAAGTGCCGGGCGATAAAACTATAAACGCGATAAGAAATCTTTGGGCACTTAATATATTTTCAGATGTTCAAATTATAATTGATAAACAATTGGCAGACGGTGTTTTTTTATTGATTAAAGTTGAAGAATATCCTAGGATAGAAAAAGTTGTTATTGAAGGTAACGATGAAATTAGCACAGATGATATAGAGAAAAAAATAACATTTCTCAGAGGCTCAATTCTTAAACCGCAAGAAGTAACAAAGTTAATGCAACGTGTAAATAAACTTTATGAAGAAGATGGATATTTTAATACAACATTTAATACAAAATATTATACTTACTTTTCTGCAGATACTACGGAAGATAATATTTTAGTAAGATGGAGAAACACAAGTGATCTGGCTGATGAATATGAAATGGAATATAGTATTGATGATAATAAATCTTCTAACTTAATCGGAAAAATTAAAGACCGGAAATTGCTAAAGATTGAAGTTAAAGAAGGGAATACAATTAAAGTAAGAGATATATCTTTTGAAGGTAATGATGCTTTTGATGATGGAGATCTTAGAGGTGCAATGGATGAAACTTCTATTGCAAGATGGTGGAAGTTTTGGTCCAGCGGCAAATTTGATCCCGAAAAATATAAAGAAGATAAAAATCTAATCTTAAAATTTTATCAAAAGAACGGTTATCGTGATGCTGAAATTTTATCCGACACACTAATTTATTCTAATGATAAAAAAGACGTTAATATTGTAATGAATGTTTATGAAGGTCCACAATATAAAATAAGAAACATTACCTGGGACGGAAATACAGTTTATCCGGCGTATGTTTTAAGTGAGAGATTAGAATTTATGCGTGGTGATGTGTACGATCTTGAAAAGTTTGAACAGAATTTACATGGAAACGAAAAACAATCCGATGTCTCGGCGCTTTATCTTGATAACGGCTACCTGATGTTTAATCTACAAACTAAAGAAACTAAAGTCGGGGAAGATTCTATAGATATAAATATCAGGGTTGAAGAAAGAAATCAATTTAAAGTTGATAAAGTAGATATTTATGGAAATGATAAAACAAAAGAAAAAGTAATAAGAAGAGAATTATACACAGTACCGGGTGATTATTTTAATCGTGCATTACTTTTTAGAAGCGTACAAAATTTAGCAAATCTTCAATATTTTAATAGTGAAAAGCTTTACGGAGCTGATGGAATTACAACAAAACTTTCCAGTGACAGCACAGTAAATGTAGGCTTTAATGTTGAAGAAAAATCCAGCGATTATCTAAATGCTTCAGTTGGCTATAGCGGCAGTTACGGATTTAGCGGCTCGGTTGGTGTTACACTATCCAACTTTTCAATGGCAGAACCATTTCGTTTAGGCGGGGGACAAATATTAAGTTTTAGCTGGCAGTTTGGTGTGGGTAATTATTATAGAACATTTACACTTGGTTTTACAGAACCATGGCTTTATGATACACCAACTTCTGTCGGAGCCGAAGTTTTTGATACGCGTCAGCAGTATTATTACGATTTAAGACAATCAGGAGCCACAGTTAGAGTTGGTAGAAAATTAAAATGGCCTGATGATTTCTTTTATGTTCAGGGAAGAGTAAGGTATCAATATAACGATGTAATTGAAGGACTAAACTATTACAAAGAAGGCAAAACCAATCAAGTGTCTTTAGGTGCATTAATTACAAGAAAAAATATCGACAACCCTACTTTCCCTTCGACAGGTTCTTCTTTAGCGTTGGATGCTGAACTTTCCGGCGGACCTTTACCTGGTGATGTTGATTATTTAAAAATTGGGTTTACGGCAGAATGGTACCGAAGATTGTTTAAGACAAATAGACTTACATTTTATACCATCGCTAATATGGGATACATTGATGAAATTGTTCCCGGCACAAACATTCAACCATTTGAATTCTTTTATATGGGTGGTAATGGGTTAATTATTGCTACAACCTCATTAAGAGGTTATGATGATAGAACGGTGGGCCCAAGAAATGCTGCCGGAAATGTTATCGGTGGGCGGGTAATGGCAAAAGTTGGTACAGAATTAAGATTTGCACTTACACTTGAACCAATTCCTCTTTTCTTAATTGCATTTGCCGAAGCAGGAAATGTTTTTGAAAATTTTCAAAAAACAGATATTTTTGATCTCCGCAGATCTGTGGGGTTTGGAGCCAGGGTGATAATAAATCCAATAGGCTTAATAGGTTTTGATCTTGGTTATGGTTTTGACCGTAAACTTACTGATGGTAAAGATCCATCGTGGTTATTCCATTTTCAATTTGGTAAAGGTTTCTAATTAATTTGTATAATCATAAAGAACGAGGAAGATAGTGAAAAGTTACATTTTTGGTTTAGCATTTTTATTACTTAGTATAAATGCTTTTTCTCAAACACAATTAAGAATCGGTTACGTAGATTCAGAAGTTATATTAACACAATTTTCTGAAGCTATAAAAGCACAAGGTGATTTGGATGCTTTAACCAATAGATGGTCTGCCCAGGTAGATTCAATGACCCAGGTTTACCAGCAGTCTATTGCTGATTACCAGAAGCAATCTGAAACAATGAATGAAGCTAAAAAAACAGAAGCTCAGCAAAAGATTGTAAAAATGGAACAGGATATAATGGATTTTAGAAGAGCTAAATTTACACAGGGTACCGGCGAAATTTATAAAAAACAAGAAGAACTATTTTCCCCTGTCAAAACTAAAATTTATGCTGCAATCCAAAAAATAGCTAAAGAAGAAAATATGCAGTTTGTATTTGATAAAAGCGGTGACATAATACTTTTATATGCTGATTCTTCCTTTGATATAACATTTAAAGTATTGGATACTTTAAAAAGAGGCATGCAATAATTTTCAACTTAATAAAGTTCTCTCCACTTATTTTTGGGGAGAACTTTATTCTTTTATTCTACATATTTGGTAAAGAAATTTTATAAAAAGGTTTTGTGATGAAAAAGCTAATATTCATTTCCATTCTATTATTTACTTCCTCATTTGCCTTAGCACAGCTTAAAATCGGATACATCGATTCTGATTCCATAATGGATAACCTTCCGGATGTTCAGGATTCAAGACAAAAGTTGGATGCTTTGATTCAGGAATGGCAGGGAGAGTTGAATAAGCTTGAGAATGAGTGGAAAACAAAATATGATGATTATGAAAAACGTAAGTTAATTATGACTGATCAAACAAGATCAGAAACAGAAGCGGCACTTGTGCAGCTTGAAACACAGATCGCACAGTACCGTGAAAAGAAATTTGGAACTAACGGAGAGCTTTTCCAAAAGCAAGACGAACTAATGAAACCGGTTCAGAATAAAATATTTACAGTACTTAAAGAGATTGCTGAAGAAGATAAATATGATTTTGTTTTTGATAGAAGCGGCGATATTATGATTCTATACGCAAAAGAACAATACGATCTTACTTCCCAGGTCCTTGACCGACTAAAATTAAAATAGAGAAAAGTTTGATGAGAATTAAAATTCAGGAAATCGCTTCTTTTATTAATGGAACTATTTATGGTGATAAAAATTTAGAAATTGAAAATATCGCAAAGATTGAAGAAGCAAAACCTGGAGACTTGACATTTCTTTATCTTTCATCTTACGAGAAATTTTTTGCTGTCACTAATGCCTCTGCCATAATTATAAAACCTGATTTTAAGAGATCAAGAAATGATCTAACTTATATTGTTGTCACGTCACCGGAAAAAGCTTTCTTTACAATTGTTAGAAAATATTTTAATCCCGATTTTTCCTTAGAAGGTATCGACCAATCTGCTTTTATACATAAAACTGCAAAGGTTGGAAGTAATGTTGCTGTGGGTAAAAATGCAGTTATTTCTGACGGCTGTACAATTGGCAATAACACAAAAATATTCCATAATGTTGTAATTATGGAAAACACAAAAATTGGAAATAATTGTATAATCTTTCCTAATGTAAGCATTAGAGAAAAATGCAAAATAGGAAATAATGTTATTATTCATTCGGGAACTGTTATTGGAAGTGATGGTTTTGGCTACAACACAGACGAAAAAGGAGTTTATCAAAAAATTCCACAGATAGGCAATGTGGTTATTGAAGATGATGTTGAACTTGGATCAAATGTTTCCGTTGACAGAGCTGCACTCGGTTCTACAATAATCAAACGTGGTTGTAAAATTGATAACCTTGTTCAAATAGCTCACAATGTTATACTTGGCGAGGATACAGTTATATCGGCACAAGCCGGAGTTTCCGGCAGTACAAAAATTGGTAACCACTGTATTTTAGCAGGTCAAGCCGGTCTCGTCGGTCATATTGAGCTTGGCGATAATGTGGTGATAACAGCACAATCAGGCGTTTCAAAATCAATACCTAAACCTGGTTTTTATATGGGTTCACCCGCTATGGAAATTAAAGCCCATCAAAAAATACAGGCTCAAGTAAGATTTATCCCAGACTACGTACAGCGAATAAAAAACCTTGAGGCTGAAGTTAAGTTATTAAAAGAAATATCTGATAAAAATTAATTACTTTAGATTACCTTGTGGTAAGTTTTGATTATCTTTCCCCAATTGTATTTAGTCACTCATCTTACTATTTTTTCAAACAATTTTAATGCAAAAAAGATGGAATAATAATGGTAGAACTACAAAGAACTATTAGCAAGCCTGTTTCAATAAGTGGGATCGGACTTCATACCGGAACTGAGTGTACTATGACGTTTAAACCCGCACAAATTAATTCGGGAATTAAATTTGTCCGGGTTGATCTGGGCGGCGCTCCTGAAATTCCTGCTCTTGCAGATAATGTAGTTGATGTTTCCAGAGGAACGACTCTTGGGATTGGTGAAGCAAAAGTTCATACTGTAGAACATGTACTTGCTGCTATTGCCGGATTACAAATAGATAATATATATGTAGAACTTGATGGAATTGAACCGCCTGTTATTGATGGAAGCGCTATGCCGTATGTAAAAGCTTTGCAAGAAGCCGGTATTGTAGAACAGGATGCGCCTAAAGATTATTTAATAATTGAAGAAACAGTTGCATATTCAGATCAATCCAGGCAGGTTGATATTGTAGCCCTTCCTCTCGATAAATATAGATTAACTGTTATGGTTGATTATCAGAATCCCGCACTTGGAAGCCAGCACTCAGGTTTGTTTGATATGGATAAGGAATTTGTTGACGAATTTGCTTCTGCAAGAACTTTTTGTTTTTTAAGTGAAGTGGAAGCCCTTGCTGATCAGGGTCTAATCAAAGGCGGAGATTTAGATAATGCTGTTGTAATTGTTGATCATAAGTTAGATCAGGAGCAGCTTGATGAGTTAGGAAAACGTATAAAGCTAAAAGAAAAATTTGTTCTTGGTGATGATGGCATTCTTAATAACAAAAAATTACGATTCAGAAATGAACCTGTAAGACATAAACTGCTTGATTTAATTGGCGACCTTGCACTAATTGGTGTTCCAATTAAAGCACAAATTCTTGCCGCTAGACCCGGGCATAAAGCTAATGTTGAATTTGCAAAGCAGATTAGAAAACTATATCAACAGAAAAAACTTGTTAAAAAATTCCAGTATGTCAAAAAGGAAGGAATTGTTTTTGACTCGGCTGCAATTGAAAGAATTCTTCCTCATCGATATCCTTTTTTACTTGTTGATAAAATCGTACACCTTGAAATTGAAAAGAAAGTTATTGGCGTTAAATCAGTAACTATAAATGAACCTTTTTTCCCGGGTCATTTTCCGGGGCAACCTGTTATGCCGGGAGTTTTGATTCTTGAGGCAATGGCTCAAACAGGTGGAATACTACTTTTAAATTCATTGCCCGATTTCAAAGAAAAGTTAGTTTACTTTATGCAAATAAATAATGCTAAGTTTAGAAAAACAGTTGTTCCCGGTGATCAACTTTTTATTGAAGTTGAACTCCTGCAAAAAAAATCTAAAATATTTACTATGGCAGGTAAAGTTTTTGTTAATGATGTTCTTGTAGCAGAAGCAGACTTTATGGCTGGTATAGTTGATAGACCAAAAAACGAAGAAGAATAAATATGAATACAATTCATCCAACAGCTATTGTTAGCAGTAAAGCTAAAATTGGTGATAATAATATTGTCTATCCATTTACTATAATTGAAGACAATGTTGAAATCGGCAATAATTGTGAAATTGGACCGAGTGCGGTTTTATATAATGGTGCAAGGATTGGTAATAATGTAAAGATAAGGCAAGGTGCTTCTGTTGCTCACAAACCCCAGGATCTTAAGTTTGGGGACGAGGTAACTTATTTTTATGTAGATGATAATACTGTGATACACGAATTTGTTACACTTCATCGTGGTACCGTAGAAACCGGTTTTTCAAGAGTAGGAAAAAATTGCCTGCTAATGGCATATACTCATATTGCGCACGATTGTGTAATTGGAGATAACGTGATCTTTTCCAACGGGGTTCAGGTTGCCGGGCACGTTTCAGTTGATGATTGGGTGATAATGGGCGGCACAAGTGCTATTCATCAATTTAGTTTTGTTGGAAAACACTCTATGGTTGGTGCAAATTCTATGGTCGTTAAAGATGTTCCTCCTTTTGTTATGAGTGGCAGGTTCCCGATAAAGTATGAGGGACTAAATAGAATTGGGCTGAGAAGACGCGGTTTTAGCAACGATGATATTGAAACAATTAAAAAAGCTTATGATTTAATTTATAATTCCGGTCTTAATGTTACTCAGGCGCTTTCGAGGGTTGAACCTGAACTTGGCAGTAATCAATATGTTCAAGATATTATTTCATTCATCCGTACAAGTAAACGCGGGATTATCGGTAGATGAAATGGAATTTTATCAATTCAGGAAGTAATAATGGTAAGTACAATATGGATTTTGATATCCATCTTGCGCAAAGTTTTAAACCTCAAAATGCAATTCTAAGACTTTATCGCTGGAATCCTTATTGCATTTCACTTGGCGCTAATCAACCTCTTAATGATATTGATCTTACAAAAGTTAAGGCTGATGGTATTGATGTTGTAAAAAGACCAACGGGTGGAAGAGCAATTCTTCATGCAGAAGAATTAACTTATTCCGTTGTTTATCCTATTGAATCCACGACATCTGCAAAAAATATTTATAATGAAATAAACCTTGCTTTGCGTAAAGGATTAATAGAATTTGATTCCAAACTATCTGAAATAGATCTCGAACATACGCAACCAGATTTTAAAGAATTTTATAAATCTGATGCAGGTGGAATTTGTTTTGCGGTATCTGCAAAAAGCGAACTTAATTATAGAGGGAAAAAAATTGTTGGAAGCGCTCAGAGAAAAATTGGCAATGTAATTTTACAGCACGGATCAATTCTTTGCGGCGGGTTTCATAAAAAAATTGTTAATTATTTAAATGTTGATGAGTCAAAAAAGTATAATATACTTTCTGAAATTTCTAATACAACTATAGACCTTAAAACTGCACTGAATTATAAAATCGATTATTCTAAATTAGCAACAGCGATATTAAAAGGATTTGAAAATCATTTTGCAGAAAAATTTGAAATTGTCGATCATCCGGAAGGTATTTATAACAATATTTCAGAAATTCACTTTGCCAGTTAAAAACACACAAATAAAATCATTCCTGTTTATGTCTGCAAAACAATTAGTTGTAATAATATTTTGTTTATTAACCTTTTCTGCATTTGCGCAGGTTGAATCCCAGCAGTTTCTTGAAGGTGCACAAATTACCGACATAAAACAGCAGAACGGATTTCTTTGGATAGCAACTTATGGGCAGGGCATTTATCAGTACTCGTTAAAAGACAGTAAGTGGACAAATTACTCCAGTAAAAGCGGAAATCTTGAAAATGATCTTTTTCATTGTGTTGCTGCAAGTAAAGATTATATATGGGCAGGAGCTAATGAAGGCTTATATATTTATTCTCGCAGAACAAAAAAATGGACTAAAAGAAAATTTACACAGGGTGGTGAGTTTGGTAATTGGATTAGAAGTTTAAACTTTGATGAAAAAAGAAACAGGCTCTGGATCGGCAGGTTTCGTAACATTACTGTGTTTGATTTAAAGACAAATAAATTTACAGATTACAACAAAGTTCAAAATGGTGATGAGAAGACTAATAATTTTAACAACATAGTTTTTGATGGTGACAGTGTTGTCTGGTTTGGTGCTGAATCTGGCTTGCATAAATTTAATGCTAAGAAAAGGATTGACGATCAATCTGCCTGGCTGTTTATAAATAATAAAGGCAGAAGTTTTAATGGAGAAGGTAATTCCGTTTCGGTTTCGGATTTTGTTTTTGAAAAAAATAATGTGTGGCTCGGTACTGATGAATTTATATCAAAGGAACAACCCGAATATAATGTGGGCGGGATTTACATCTGGGATAGAAAATTAAAATGGGATAGAATTTCAAAAGCTGATGGCTTGGGCGGTAACGGAATTTATTGTCTTGCACGCACGGGCAACTACATCTGGGCAGGAGTTTATGAATTCAAAAAAAATGATAAAGAAGAATATGGAAAAGGATTATATTTAATTAATCGCAGAACAAAAAAAGTTACACCGATCGATCTTAACCAACTAAATACAACTACATCAAACATATTATCTCTCTTTTTCGATGGAACAAATCTCTGGATAGGAACTTCATCTGGTTTAGTGCGTCTTCAAATAGGTAATGAACTGGCAAAACTTAAAAAGTAGAACATTTAATCCCCACTTTTTACCCTCAATAATTATAGTTATTTTTAAGCCAAATTTATAAACTCATCTGGTTTGTTTATGATTAATATTTCTGAAAAGAGATTAAAAGAATTAAAAGATAATTTTAAAGATAAACGTATTGCCGTAGTTGGCGATATGATGCTCGATATTTATTATTTCGGTGATGTGAAAAGAATATCACCCGAAGCTCCTGTTCCGGTGCTTGAAGTAGGCAATGAAATATACCGCTTTGGGGGAGCAGCAAACTGTGCATTAAATATCGCAAAGCTTAATGGAATACCTGAATCCATTGGCGTAATTGGCTCTGATAATTTTGCAAATATTTTTAGGTCATTACTTCGTAAAGCTAAAATTTCTCATCAGGGAATAATTGAAGATGATAACAGACCGACAACGGCTAAGACACGTGTAATTGCAGATAGCCAGCATATTGTTCGTATTGATAAAGAAAGTAAAGAAACAATCAATCTATCCATCCAAAAGAAAATTATTAATCATCTTAAAAGTATTATTAAAAGTATTGATGGAATTATTCTTCAGGATTATAATAAAGGCGTGTTATCGGATTTATTAATAAAACAAATTATCGAACTGGCAAAGAAACATAAAAAACTTGTTACCGTTGATCCCAAATTCAATAACTTTTTTTCTTATAAAAATGTTACTGTGTTTAAACCGAATAGAAAAGAAGCCGAAGATATTCTTGGCATAAAAATCAAAACGGATAAGGATATTTCTTATGCCGGCAATACTTTATTAAAAAAGGTAAATGCAAAAAATATTTTATTAACTCTTGGAGAAGATGGAATTGCTGTTTTTGAAAAGGGAAAACCTGAAAAGAGAATGCCGACCAAAGCAAGAAAAGTTGCAGATGTTTCAGGTGCAGGTGATACAGTTATCTCAACATTAACTATGGCTCTTGCTGCCGGCGCAAATATTTGGGAAGCATCATACCTTGCTAATTATGCGGGTGGAATCGTTTGTGAAGAAATTGGAATTATACCAATAGAAATTGATAAACTTTTTGATACGATATTGAAAGAACCCAAATGAGTAATATTAAAACAATAGAAGACATAAAAGCTTTAAGAAAGCGATGGAAAGCTGAAGGCAAAAAAGTTGTTTTTACAAACGGTTGTTTTGATTTAATTCATTCCGGTCATGTTGATTATCTTGTTAAGGCAAAAGAGATGGGCGATATTTTAATTCTTGCCTTAAATACCGATACATCGGTAAAAAGAATAAAAGGAAACAAACGTCCAATCCTTAAACAGGATGAAAGAGCATTTATTGTCTCAAATCTTAAACCTGTTGATTACGTAACATTTTTTGAAGAAGATACTCCTGCAGAAATTATAAGTGAATTGATTCCCGATGTTTTAGTTAAGGGCGCTGATTGGTCTTTAGATAAAATTGTAGGAAGAGAAATTGTTGAATCTAACGGCGGTGAAGTTAAAACAATTAAATTTGTTAATGATCAATCAACATCTAAAATTATACAAACCATTTTAAATAGTTATAAAGATTAGTGTCTGAAGCAACTGAAAAAGAACAGAAAGTAAAGATCATTGGTCGGGGCAGAAGAGCTTTACGGATAGGTGTAAATATTTTTGTTTTCACCTTTGTAGGTATTTTCATGTTGCTGATGATATTTTTTGGAATTTCTCAAACTCAGGTATTCAAAGATTGGCTGCGTGATACCGTAGTTGAAGTTGTAAACGGAGAGATTAACGGAAAACTTTCTATCGATAAAATAGAAGGAACAATTTTCACATCCTTAAAAATTAAAAATACAATTTTAACTTCTGCACAAAATGATACCGTAGTTTATGCCGGGAATATTGAACTAAAAACAAGCCCGCTTAAAATACTTTTTAAAGATATTTATATAAGAAAATTTGAATTAAGTGACACAAGAATCAAATTGGTGGAAGAAAGCGATGGACAGTTAAATCTGTTAAAAATATTTCCATCTTCAGCAGATACAGATACAACGAGTTCAGAATTTCCATTTGCAATTGAGGTTGCAGATTTCCGGTTGAAGAATGTAAATCTTTCAATGCAAAAATATGATAAAGTCGGCAGCACTGAATCATATCCAAACATAAATATGGATGATCTTAGAATAAACGATCTTAATGTTTCATTTAATGCTTATATAGATCTAAATAAATATGAATATCGTCTAACTGTCGAAGATATCTCCTTTAATCCCAACTTTAAGTTTTTTAATCTTAAACATCTTAGCGGCACTATTTTATTAACACCAAAAATTGCGGGAATAAACAAACTACACCTGGTAACTGATCAATCGGATTTTGAATTAAATGCCGGCGTTTTAGGTATAGATTTATTAAAAGATTTTTCAATGGATAAATTAGGAGAAGCCCCTATCAGGTTTTCGCTTAATGCAGACAAAATTAATTTTGAAGAAATAACTACATACGTTCCGCCAATGGAAATGTTAAGCGGAACTATCTCGACAAATTTTGAAGCTTCAGGTACTTTGAATGACTTGCAGGTAAAAAAGATAGCTGTTAATTATAATAACACATCGCTTGAAGCAATTGCAAATATTAAAAACTTGCTTGATGCTGATAATATGTTTATTAATATTTCCTTTAGCGATTCATATCTTGATCCATCGGACCCATCTAAGTTATTCAAAAAATCAAATCTTCCCGAGTATAAAGAGTTTGGAATTATAAAATTTGATACCTTAACATACGCGGGTACTCTTAGTAAGTTTAATTCCAGGTTTGCCATCAGAACAGATAAGGGAGATTTGAATGGCGGTGCTGTCCTCAATTTTTTACAGTCTGAAATGCAGTACGACGTAAAATTATTTACAAAAAAAATGGATTTAAGTTCATTCATTTCGATTCCCACAAATTTCAATTCTGAAATTAAAATTTCGGGAACCGGAACAAATCCGCAAAATATGAAGATGCAAATGTCGTTGGCTGCAGGGGAATCAAAATTTGGCAACACATATTTAAAAGAAATTTTGTTGAACTCAACTGCTAAAGACGGGTTGATAAAAACAACTTTTCAGATAGCTTCAGATTCAATATCGGTTGACCTAAATGCAGATATTGATTTTGAGGTGCCTGATGATCCGTCGTATGAATTAAATGGAAAAATTAACGAGTTAAATATTGGCAGGCTTCTACAAAATAAATCATTGGAATCAAAAATAAATTTAACAATTGAAGCAAGCGGACAGGGATTTAATCCTGATAGTATGGATATATTTCTTGTTACTGATATTAAAAATTCAAGCTTTAGTGATTTTAATATAGACAGCACGAGATTAATTCTTGATGTACGCCGAAACGATAACGGAAAAAAAATAATAAATATTGTTTCGGATATTGCTGATTTTACAATTAGCGGAAACTATTCCATCGCAACTCTGGGAAATGTTATTTCTCGCGAAGCAGAGATACTTGATAAAACAATTTCCGAAAAAATTAATCCCGTCTTTTCAAATGATTCTCTTATAACCAACTTGAACAACACAATTGTTCTTGATAATCTTAATTCAGTTCCTGATTTCAATTTAGATTATCTTCTTGATTTTAAAGAATCGCTTACTCTTTATTTAAATCCGTATTATTTACAGATTGATGGTCAAATGAAAGGAAACATAAACTCTTTAGCAGACACTTTAGCGTTTGTTCTAAATGCGGATTTTAACTATCTGAAATTTTGGAGTGAAGAAAAAGTACTATTTGTTGTCAATACAAAGTTTGCCTGTGTACTTAATAATCATTTGATTAATGGATACAGGGGAAATATTAATGCCGATATTAGTTTTAATTCAGAAAGGTTATATGCAGGCAGTAATATTTATAATCTCTCTTCAAAAATTTTATTTGACGGAAGTAAACTTTCGCTTAATACGCACGGAGATTATGAAGATAAAGCAAATGCCAAAATAAATGCATTAGCTTTATTTAACGAGAATGTGATGACTATTAAAATTGATACTCTCGATTTAATTTATAATAAATTAAAAATTTACAACCCTGGCAATCTGGTTCTTTCATATAAGAATGAAGCCGTTACCTTCAATGATTTTTTACTTAATGCGGCTGGCGGAACAATTAAAGTGGATGGATCATTTGGAGCAAATGGAGATAGTAGTGCAACTTTTTCGGTTGACAATGTAAGTGGAGAAAAAATAGCTAAAGATTTAATAGGGCTTCCAAGCGAAAATAAAATTAAAGCTGATATTAATATTAAAGGGTTGTTAAGCGGTAATTTCTCGGATCCCAAGTTTTCTATCAGCGCAAATGCAAATGATATTTTTTATGCAAACAGCAGTTTCGGATCGTTGGTTTCTAAATATGATTACGCAAATAATTCTATTAAAACAGATATAAGATTTATAGACTCACTAAACAATTTTGATTCTCCTAAAATACTTGTAACCGGATTTGTGCCATTAGAACTTTCTTCCAATGTTGATTCAACAAAAAAGATGAACGAGCAACTTGATTTAACTATCCAGTCCTTCGATTATGATTTAAGTGCTTTGTCGGATATATTCCCTTATGTTCGATTTCAAAAGGGAAAACTTGAAACAGATATTTATGTTACAGGTACAATTTCCAAACCTGCCGCCATAGGATATTTTAGCATTAAAGAAGCAAGGTTTAAAATAGGTAACAATAATCTTGATTATGATCTTAATACTAAAATCTGGATAGATGATGAAGTTATAACAATTGAAAGCGTTGAACTTAAAAATGTACAGGGTACAAAATACGGAGGTACAATTAAGGGTGAAGGAATTTTTAAGTTAAAAAACTTTAGACCTGATTCATCCTATGTTAAACTTAGCGGTGATCTTAAAGTTTTAGATGATATTTCAAAATCAGCAAACCCATACGCTTATGGTGATCTTGCTTTGCAAACGAGGGGAGATATAGTTTATACCGAATACAAAGGTAAGGCATATTTGTCATTACCTGTTGATGTTACTGTCGCTGAACTTACAATCCCGCTTAATAAATCAGCATACGCCAGTTCTTCTGGGTTTATTTACAAGTACAATAACTATAATATTGATTATAATAAATTATCTGTTGAGCTGGATAGTCTTATCCAATTATCAAACAAAAAAAATATTAATGGAATAGTTGTTGTAGAACCATCAAAGTTTGATTATACAATTGATATTAAATTGGATACCGAAGCGGAAGTGGCAATCATTTTATCCAAAGAACTTGACCAGAATTTAAATTTGATATTAGGAGGTGATTTCTTTCTCGAATCCGTTGATGGAAAAACAAAGAGCGGCGGTGCTCTTAAACTGCTTGAAGGATCTAAATTATCTTTTATAAAAACATTTGAAGCTACAGGCAATGTAAGTTTTGAAAAACTAAATAATCCTATTATTGATATTACCGGTACTTATAAAGATTATTATACTGGTGATGAAAAGACTGGTGGCACTGAACAAGAGGTTGCCGTAAAAATAAAACTTAAAGGTCCATTAAGTGAATTGAATCAAAATTTTGTAAGGGATGAAAATAATATTGGTGTTTATATTGGCAAGCAAAATATTGAAGAGGATAAAAAAGATGCTTCTAAGTCTGCTTCAGATGCGTTTTTCTTTATTATAACAGGTAACTTTGCAGACAACGCTACACAGCAGGATAAAAATGCCGTTGCTTCAACAGCAACATCTCTGGCTGGTTCGGTTTTGGGTGGATTTCTAAATCAATATCTTGGCGATTATGTAAAAAGTGTTCAGCTAAGGCAGGTTGGGGCAGAAACAAAATTTAGTTTGCTTGGTAAAGCCGGAGATTTTAAATATGAAATTGGTGGTTCAACAGATGTTTTTCAGGATCTAAGCCGTGCAAACATTAAAATTGAATATCCAATTACACAAAGGTTACAGTTGAAACTTGAAAGAAAAGAATCCGAAAACCAATTGAATTCTATCAACAACCCTTTGTTTAATCAACTTGGTCTAAAATATAATTTTGAGTTTTAATGAAAAAAGAATTAAAAGCTTTCTTTAGCAAAAATCAGGGACGTGGTTACAAACCCAAAGACCTTGCAACTAAACTTGGCTTTACTGCCGAGCATGAATATGCTTCTTTAAAAGCGGCACTTCATAAATTAGAAGAAGAATCATTTCTTATCAGGAACGGGAAAAGATATCAGCTTAATAAATTACCACAAACAAATCTTTTAAAAGGACGTTTGGAGATAAACAGAAACGGCTATGGTTTTGTAAATATTAATAATGAAAAATCCGGAGATGTTTTTGTAGCTGCTAGAAACATCGGAACTGCGTTTGATGGTGATATTGTTGAAGTTGAATTATTTGCCAAACAAAAAGGCAAAAACTTTGAAGGACAAATAATCCGGGTTGTTGAACGAAAACGTAAAGAGTACGTGGGTGTTATAAAAAAATCAAAATCATTTTATATTATATCAACAGATGATCCTGGAATTCATCGCGATATTTATATTAATGAATCAAAACTTAATGGCGCAAAAGCAGGGGACAAGGTTGTTGTAGGAAAATTAATTTGGGAAACTTCTATGATTAATCCGGAAGGTGAAGTTATCGAGGTTCTTGGAAAATCGGGTTCGCATGATACTGAAATACTTTCGCTTGCCCGTGAGTTTGATCTCAAATATAAATTTGATCCCGCCGTTTTATCTGAAGCCGAGCACATTAGCGTAAAAATTCCTAAAGAAGAAATAACAAAGAGATTGGATTATCGAGACAAAACTGTTTTTACTATTGATCCCGATGACGCTAAAGATTTTGATGATGCTCTTTCAATTGAAAAGTTGGGCAATGGAAACTATTCAGTTGGAATTCACATCGCTGATGTTTCTTACTATGTTAAAAAAGATTCCGCTTTAGATGGAGAAGCTTTTATAAGAGGTAACAGCGTTTACTTTGTTGGAAAAGTTATCCCAATGCTGCCGGAAAAATTATCCAATCAAATCTGTTCACTTGTCCCTTATGAAGATAGGTTAACATATTCTGTTATTGTTGAAATTACACCACGCGGAAAAGTTATCGATTATAAAATTCATAAAACAATAATTAATAGTAAAAGAAGATTTACTTATGAAGAAGTTCAGCAAATAATAACCGATAAGAAAGGTGATTTTGCAGAAGATGTTTTACAACTGAATAAAATTGCAGAAATATTAAGAAGCAAAAGAATGCGTGAAGGCAGTTTTGATTTTGTTACTCCTGAAGTGAAATTTACTCTTGATGAAAATGGAGTTCCCGTTTCCTATGTATTAAAAGAAATGAAACAAAGTAATATGCTTGTTGAAGAGTTTATGCTTTTGGCAAACAAAGTTGTTGCAAGACATATTGCTATGCCTAAAACCGGACCCGTTGAACCGTTTATATATCGAATTCACGATTATCCGGATCCCGAAAGAATTAATGAGTTTGCAAGATTTGTTAAAACGCTCGGGTATTTGTTCGATCCAAATTCAGCATCAAAATCAAATCAGTTTCAGGCTTTGTTAAATCAGGCAAAAGGTAAAGAAGAGGAAGCCCTGATAAATGAATTGGCAATTCGTTCAATGGCAAAAGCTATTTATTCACCTAAAAATATTGGACATTTTGGTTTAGGATTTAAACATTACACACATTTTACTTCTCCAATAAGAAGATATAGTGATTTAATTGTACATCGGCTGCTATTTGCTTACTCAAATAAAGCGAATGGGAATATTTATTCTCTTGCGGAATTAGATCAAATTTGTAATAATATTTCTGTTAGTGAACGAAATGCTGTTGATGCTGAAAGATTCAGCATTAAACAAAAACAAATTGAGTATTTAAAAAATCATACAGGCAATGAATTTTCGGCAATAATTTCTGGTATTACAAATTTTGGAATTTTTGTTAAAATTACCGATATACTTGCCGAAGGTCTTGTAAGATTACGCGATCTTGATGATGATTACTATTTATATGATGAAAAAAAATATGCGATTATCGGAAAGCGTACAAAAAAGCAATACCGGCTTGGAGATAAAATTCATGTAAAATTAATTCGTGTTGACGAAGAAAGATCTGAATTAGATTTTATAATTCTTGAATAGAGGATAAAAGATGAAGCTTTTTAAAATAGTTTCTATACTTGTTATTATTTTGGCGAATGTTGTATTTGCCCAGTTTGGTAAAAATAAAGTACATACAAAGGAATTTGATTGGAGCTTTATTCAAACCGATCACTTTGATATTTACTTTGCAAACGGTGGCGAAGCTTTGACGGAATTTGCAGCCAATGCTGCAGAAAAAGCGCTTGTTTCAATTCAAAACTCATTCAACTACAGAATCAATAGTCGTATTACAATTATTGTTTATAACTCACAAAATGATTTTCAGGAAACAAATATTGTTGATGATTATTTAAGTGAGGGAATACAAGGTTTTACAGAACTTTTTAAAAACAGGGTTGTAATACAATTTACAGGCTCATATAAACAATTCCGTCACCTTGTTCATCACGAACTTGTGCATGCAGTAATGAATGATATGTTTTACGGCGGATCGATTCAAAATGTTATAGCAAACAACATAGCAATTCAATTTCCTTTATGGTTTTCTGAAGGTCTAGCCGAATATGAATCTTTAGGCTGGGATGTTGACACAGATATGTTCATTCGCGATGCCGCAATTAGCGAATACCTTCCGGGTATTAATAGATTAGATGGTTACTTTGCTTACCGTGGCGGGCAGTCTGTTTTTTATTATATAGCCAATAAATATGGTCAGGAAAAAATTGGTGAACTTTTAAATAAAATAAAAGGTATGGGCAACGTACAGGAAGCCATTAAAGCCACTCTAGGCATTGATATTGAAGAATTAGGTGAAAGATGGAAAAAAGAAGTTAAGCGTAATTATTGGCCGGATATTGCTATAAGAGATGATGCAAGTAACTTTGCAAAAAGAATGACAAACCCTAAAAAAGATGATGGCTTTTATAATACTTCACCAACACTTTCTCCTCAAGGTGATAAGATAGTTTTTATATCCAATAGAGATTTTTATTTTGATGTTTACCTGATGGATGCTCTTGATGGTAAAATTATTGATAAACTTGTTGAAGGAAACAGATCCCCTGATTTTGAGGAACTAAATATTCTTACACCTGGATTAACCTGGTCGCCTGACGGAAAAAAGATTGCTCTTGCAGCAAAGAGCAGCGGATATGATGCAATCCATATTATCGACATTGAAACAAAAGATCAGGAAGTACTTCCAGTAAGATTAGAAGCGATTCAAAGTATTACCTGGTCTGACGATGGAAAGTATCTTGCTTTTATAGGACAGAATACAAGCCAATCGGATATTTACCTTTATGATTTTGCAGCATCTTCTACAGTTAATTTAACTGATGATATATTCAGTGATTCCGATCCTTCATGGTCAAGTGATGGAAAGTCAATTTATTTTTCATCGGATAGAGGTGAATATTTAACCAAAGAAAATCTACCTGCCGATTTTAAAATAAAAGATCATAATTATTCACAAAAAGATATTTACAAATATGTGCTAAGCACAAAAAATATTGTAAGAATTACAGATTTGCCCAATAGTGATGAGACTGCCGCAAGAGAAGAAGCAGGAGGCAAAAACCTTATGTTTATCTCTGATCTGAATGGGATAAATAATATTTATATAAAATCTTTAGAGCCTGAGGATAGCATTCATTCTGTAATTGATAATTCAATTAGACCTATTACAAATTCATTAAGCGGACTTTACCAATTATCACTTTCTAAAGACACAAAAAAATTAGTTTTCTCTTCTTTGTATGAATCCAGTTTTACACTTTTTTTAATGAATAATCCTTTTGAACAAAAATTAGAATTAGATACACTTAAACCAACTATTTTCATTTCAAAATTAAGTGAACAAAGAAAAAATAAAGTTGAATTACCTGAAGTTTCAAAAAGTGAAAATGATACAGCTAAAGGATCTAATGAAAGCAACCAGATAAAAATATTTACTGGTGATGTAATAGAAACAGATACAACTAAAAAAAGCATATCGGGGGATTTTTCAAAGTATGTTTTCGGATCAAAAGATAGTACTCAAACTAAGGTCTATGCAAATGATTCGCTTTTTATCCCAAAAGATAATTTAGATTCAAAAGGAAACTATAAAGTTAATCGGTATAAAATAAATTTTGGTCCGGATATTATTTACGCTAATGCCGGTTATAGTACTTTTTATGGATTGGTGGGGACTACAATAATTTCGTTCAGTGATGTGCTTGGCAATCATAGGTTGATTGGAGTAACCGGTTTGCAAGTAGATCTAAAGAATAGCGATTATGGTCTGGCTTATTATAACCTTGGCGGCAGAATTGATTTTGGAATACAAGGATTTCATACGGCAAGATTTGTTAATCTTATTAGAAATGATTTTGTTAACTTATACAGATTTAGAAATTACGGCGCATATCTTTTTGCAAGTTTACCTTTAAATCGGTTTTACCGATTTGAAGCCGGACTAAGTTGGCTAAATGTGCAAAGTGAAAACCTTGATGATTATTCAATGCCTGAGGAAAAAACTTCGTTCGTCGTTCCATCATTGGCATTTGTACACGATAATGTTTTATGGGGTTACACATCCCCAATTGAAGGCACACGGTACCGCTTTGATGCTTATGGCAACCCGGGAATTGGAAACAGTAAGTTGGGATTTTACACTCTTGCGGGAGATTACAGAACCTACCTTAGGTTCTGGACAGATTACTCTTTTGTTATGAGATTTTCCGGTGGATTTTCCGGCGGTCCAAATGCACAAAGATTCTTTTTGGGAGGAGTTGAGAATTGGATAAACAGATCTTTTGCTACGTCAGAAATTCCAATTGAGTCTAATACTGATTATGCTTTTCTAACCGCTGTATTACCATTAAGAGGGTATAACTATTCGGAAAAAATTGGCTCAAAATATTTTCTAATGAACTATGAACTGAGATTTCCTTTAATACGATATCTTGTTCCGGGCGGTTTGCCGATATTATTTAGTAATATATTAGGCGTTGCTTTTATTGATGCGGGAACAGCATGGAATCGTAATAAATCATTGCAATTATTCAGTAGAGATACAACAGGGAATTTTATAGCTAAAGACTTTTTAATGGGAACAGGAGTTGGAGCGAGAGTATATTTCCTTTATTTCCTGTTAAAGTTTGATGTAGCCTGGGCATATAATATAGATAGGTTTACTAAACCAAAATTTTACTTCTCAATAGGTGCTGATTTTTAATCGAAATATTGTCAGTTAAAGATTAAGTAAAAATGTAAATACGTTATTTTTTGGTACTTGAATCTTTAGAAGGTTTATTTTCAATTGGCTTTTTAGTTTCTGATGAAGATTTGGATGAATTTTTATAATCCGTTTGATAAAATCCATTCCCTTTAAAAATCGGTCCGGCTCCGGCTCCAATTAATCTTTTAACCTTTCCTCCGCATTTGGGGCATTCCTCAATAAGTTTTGCATTCATAGATTGAAAAACTTCAAAAGTGTGTGAACAGTTTAAACATTTATATTCATAAGTAGGCATATTATTTCCTTAAAATTATGCGCACAAACATAATGAATAATATAAAAATCTTCTATAAATTTGATGCACAATAAATTCTCATTTAGCATAAATAAAATCTCGCATTTGCATTGAAAAAAATTATAATTTTTGTTGTTTTGTCATTTTTATTTTTAACCAGTTGTATTAATTACATTCAGAATGTAACAATTTATCCTGATGGATCAGGAAAAATGCAAGTGAATTACTGGATGAAGTATTCTGATACCACAAATGTATCCACTATTCTAAAACTTGAAATATTTAATCCTGATTCTGTTAAAAAAGAATTTATGTCAAAATTTGTAGATTTGTTAAACGTTCAAACTTATTCAGATACAACAGATTCAACTATTCATGCCGTCATTGATTTAAAATTCAATTTTATTGATTCTTTAAATACAGTTAATGCTTTTGCTCAATCCAATTTTAAACTTGAGGATGGAGCTGCCGGTCAAAAAATATTTACTCAATTTATACCACCAATAACAACAGGATTTGGAATAAATGGCGACCAATTTAGAGTTACTTATAATTACGATATCAGGGGAGAAATAATAACTCATAACGCAACAGGAAAATCCGGCAACCTTTTAACCTGGTCTTATTCATTATCTGAAATAGGCAGAGGAAAAACAATTTCTGTTACATTTAAACCCTATAAGCTAAAAGAAACACCATATTGGATTTATATCCTTGCCGGATTAGTGCTTTTAATTGTTATTTTTTATCTTCTAAAGAAGAAAAAAGACTAAAAATAACGTGTAATCTTACAAAATCTATTTATTGACATAACATACCCCATTGGTTATATTTGATGCCTATTTTAAATTACTTAAGCGATTTTTCTAATGTCCACAAATGATTTTTTAGTCTTTGCCGGAGGTTCTAACGCTCCGTTGGCAAATAATATAGCCGAGGAAATAGGAATTTCTTTAGGTTCGCTTGAGTTGAAGCGTTTTAGTGATGGAGAAATTTGGGCAAAGTATGGTGAAAATATCAGAGGAAGAGAAGTATTTCTAATTCAATCTACTAATCCTCCTGCTGAAAATTTATTAGAATTGCTGATAATGATTGATGCTGCAAGAAGAGCATCTGCGAAAAAAATAACAGCAGTTATTCCATATTTTGGATATGCAAGACAGGATAGAAAAGATCAGCCAAGGGTTTCTATAACCGCTAAATTAATGGCTAATCTTATTACAACTGCCGGTGCGGATAGAGTGATGACGATGGATTTACATGCATCTCAAATCCAGGGTTTTTTTGATATACCTGTGGATCATTTGTATGGTTCTTCAATCTTTTTGGATCACTTAAATAATTTGTCTGATAATTTGGCAGTTGTTTCTCCGGATGTTGGAGGAATAAAAATAGCAAGGGCTTACGCTAAAATGTTACATTCGGGATTGATTGTTATTGACAAGAGAAGACCGAAACAGAACCTTGCTGAAATTATGAATATCATCGGCGAAGTGGAAGGAAAAGATATTTTACTTGTTGATGATTTGATAGATACAGCAGGTACATTTGTAGGTGCTGCCAAAGCACTTAAAGCGAAAGGAGCAAGACAGATTTTTGGGGCTGTTACCCATCCCTTGCTATCAGGTCCGGCTTTTGAAAGAATTAATAGTGGTGAGGTTGATAAATTATTTGTTACAGATACAATTAATTTTGATCCAAACCTTTCGGATAAAATTAAAATATTAACGGCTGCGCCGCTTTTTGCGGAAGCAATTTTAAGAATATTTAACAACGAATCAATAAGTTCATTATTTAATATAGATAAAGGTTAATCAGACCCGGAGTAACAATGGAGAAAGTAGTTCTAGAAGCTAAGAAGCGTACAAAAATCGACAAAGCATCACGCAGTGCTTTAAGAAAAGAAGGAAGAGTTCCTGCAATTTATTATTCAAAACACCACGATCCGCTTGCTATTGATCTATCAGAAAGAGCTTTGCACCCTCTTGTGTTTACATCAAAAACACATTTGATATCTCTTAGCCTTGATGGACAGGAAGATTTGGATTGCATTATAAAAGATGTTCAATTTGATCCTGTTACCGAGAAGATCGTTCATATCGATTTACTTGGTCTTAAAAAAGGTGAGAAGATTCAGATCGAAGTACCCGTACAATTAATCGGAACAGCTGTAGGTATAAAGGAAGGTGGAATTCTTCAACACACACTTCATAAAATTGAAATTGAATGTTTACCTGTGGATATTCCTGAACATATAGAGATAGACGTAACAACTTTAAAATTAGGTGATTCAATACATATTGGTGATCTTAAGTTTAATGAATTTAATATTCTTAATTCAGCTGAAGCTATAGTTGCTTCAGTAACTCATCCAAAGGCTGAAAAAGAAGCTGCACCTGCGGAAGGTGAAGAAACTAAAGAACCTGAAGTTATCACCAAAGGTAAAGCTCAGGAAGAAGAAGAATAGTTTTAAGTGCGGCTAATTGTTGGAATTGGAAATCCCGGCATTCGATATAGAAATAATCGGCATAATGTAGGATACCAATTCCTTGATTATTATGCAGAAAAAAAATTACTCAAGTTTAAAGCCTCGAGATTTAATTATTATTATGCTGAAGGGGAACTTTATAAAATTCCCTTCTTTTTATTAAAACCAAATTCTTATGTTAACAATAGCGGTATAGCCGTTTTGGCTGCCGTGCAGGAACTTGGAATTTATTTTAGTGAACTTTTAATCATTGTTGACGACATTCACATTCCCACAGGTGAAATTAGAATAAGAAAATCCGGTGGAGATGGCGGTCATAACGGGTTAAAGTCCATTATTTATCATTTAAATAGTGATGATTTCCCTAGGTTGAGGATAGGTATAGGGAAAAATTTTGCATCTGGAAAACTACCTGATTATGTTCTTTCTGATTTTGATGATAAAGATTTGATTGAGTTAAAGAAAACATTCGATGTAAGTATAACTCTGGTTGATGGTTTTATTAAAGCTGGTTTTCAAGAAATGCTGAATTCTTATAGTCGATTAAAAAAAATAGAAAATTAAATTGAGGATCAGAGTAATTTAAGTTTTGAGGAGAGAAATATGAACTTAATATTTTATATTATTCCGTTGTTTGGGATATTGGCTTTAGTTTATACATTCTGGAAATCAAGATGGATATCTAAGCAAGATTCCGGTACTGAGAAAATGAAAATTATTTCAAAGCATATAGCTGAAGGTGCTATGGCTTTTCTCAAAGCAGAATATAAAGTCTTGATCTTTTTTGTTATTGCTGTTTCGATTTTACTTGCCTACAGTGGCACAAACTCTTCAGATTCTTCACCCCTTGTCGGATTTTCATTTGTAGTCGGAGCTTTCTGCTCGGCGCTTGCCGGCTTTATAGGTATGAGGGTTGCAACTAAAGCAAATGTCAGGACAACCCAGGCAGCAAGAACAAGTATTGGTAAAGCTTTGGAAATAGCATTTGCCGGTGGTTCCGTAATGGGATTAGGTGTAGTTGGTCTTGGTGTTTTAGGACTTAGCAGTTTGATTTTAATTTATGGTGATATCTATGGAATGTCCACTCACGAAAATGTTACAAAAATCATTACTATTATAACAGGATTTTCATTTGGCGCTTCTTCAATTGCTTTTTTTGCTCGTGTTGGTGGCGGAATTTATACTAAAGCTGCTGATGTTGGGGCTGATTTAGTTGGAAAGGTTGAGGCTGGTATTCCTGAAGATCATCCGCTAAATCCGGCTACGATTGCTGATAACGTTGGAGATAATGTTGGAGATGTTGCCGGAATGGGTGCAGACCTTTTTGAATCCTATGTCGGTTCTATTGTTAGTACGATGGTGCTCGGTGCCGCATTTTTTCTTACACCGGAATTCGGTCTAAAGTATAATGGGCTTGGAGCTATTCTTTTGCCTTTAGTAATTGCAAGTGTAGGAATTGTTGCTTCTATTATCGGTACATTTTTCGTAAAAGTTAAAGAAGGCGGAGATCCACAAAAAGCGTTAAATCTAGGCAATACTGTTGCCGGCATTTTAATGATAATAGCATCATGGTTTTTAATAAAATGGCTTTTACCTGAAAGTTGGTATTACCAGGATCCATTGTATCAATGGGCAGATCCTGTAAAAGGAAACTATTATACTTCAACCGGAATTTTTATTGCTACTATTGTTGGTATTTTTTCTGGCACATTGATTGGCACTGTTACGGAATATTTTACTGGCAGTGGAAAAGCTCCTGTTAGAGGAATTGCGCGGCAATCACTTACCGGTGCTGCCACTAATATAATTGCCGGTTTAAGTGTTGGAATGATTTCCACTGCGCTTCCAATTTTAATTTTAGGATTTGCAATTATAGTAGCTTTTAATTTTGGTGGGCTTTATGGAATTGCTATAGCTGCTGTAGGAATGCTTTCAATTCTTGGAATACAATTAGCTGTAGATGCATATGGACCTATTTCTGATAATGCCGGCGGTATAGCTGAGATGTCCGGGCTACCAAAAGAAGTTAGAGCAAGGACTGATAAATTAGACGCAGTAGGAAATACAACAGCAGCAATTGGAAAAGGGTTTGCAATTGGTTCTGCGGCGCTTACGGCACTTGCATTATTCGGAGCATATATGACTTCAGCTCGAATTACTTCTATTGATATTTCTAAAGCTGTAGTAATGTCGGGATTATTAATAGGAGCAATGATACCTTTTTTGTTCTCAGCCATTGCTATGCAAGCTGTAGGTAAAGCTGCTATGGCTATGATTGAAGAAGTGAGACGCCAATTTAATACAATTCCACAATTAAAAGCTGCACTTATTTTAATGAGAAAATATGAGGGCAAAGAATATTCAGAATGGTCTAAAGAAGATTTTGAATCTTTAGAAGCTGCCGAAGGAACTGCAGAATATGATAAATGTGTAGAAATTTCTACTAAGTCTGCAATCAAACAGATGGTGATTCCCGGATTATTAGCCGTAACTATTCCGATAATTACTGGATTCATTGGCGGTAAGGAAATGCTTGGCGGACTCATAGCTGGTGTCACAGTATCGGGTGTTTTAATGGCAATTTTCCAAGCAAATGCCGGTGGCGCATGGGATAATGCAAAGAAAATGTTTGAAGAAGGATATGAATTTAACGGTCAAAAATATTTTAAAGGTTCGGATGCTCATAAAGCAGCAGTTGTAGGTGACACGGTAGGTGACCCATTCAAGGATACATCAGGTCCATCACTAAATATTTTATTAAAACTGATGGCGGTTGTATCGCTTGTTATTGCGCCCTTAATTAAGTAATTTTGGCTCGCTTTTTAGATAAATATATTTTATTAACCCTGCTCTTATTTTTGTATAATAAGAGCCAATAAGTCCATAGGGAGGTGATTCACAGATGGGAAGAAGTGTCTACGAGAGCGCCATTCTCATAAATGCCGCATTAGATGATCAGCAAATCGAATCTATTATTACCCGTGTTAAAGATTTAATTACCAATAACGGTGGTGAAATCCGAGAACTTGAAAACTGGGGAAGAAAGCGCTTAGCTTATCCAGTTGAAAAAAGTAAAATCGGGTATTACGCAATCTTTAGATTTGATGCTTTAGGTGATATTGTTGCTAAACTTGAAAGAGCATATTCTCTCGATGAACAAATTTTAAGATTTGTTACGCTTAAGTTAAGTAAAGATGCCCTTGAACAAATCGAAAAAAATAAAACTCTTTCGGTAGTGTTGAAGGAAGAAACAGTTTCTGAAACTATAGTTGATAAAGCTGAAGTTGAAGAAAAAAAGACAGATATTGAAGACAACGATAAACAATAATAAATTGATATAGTTTGGAGGTTCTAAAATGGCCGATCTGAAAATGCCGGAAATAAATTATGTAATCGTAGCGGGAAATTTAACAAAAGACCCGATTTTTAGAGAAACTACTAACGGTACCCCCGTGGTAAATTTTTCTATAGCTTCTAATAGAAAATTCAAAGACAGTAATAATCAATGGCAGGAAGATGTTTGCTATGTTGGTGTAGTTGCATGGAATAAGCTTGCTGAAAGCTGCCGGGACAGACTTAAAAAAGGTTCTGCAGTATTAGTTGACGGAGAATTGCAGAGCAGAAGCTGGAAATCCGAAGATGGACACAACAGAAGCATTGTTGAAATAAAAGCAAGAAGAATTCAATTTCTTAATAAAAGATTAGTTGGCTCTGATTCCAATGGCACATCCGCTGAAGAAGATGATCCGGGTTTTGTTGTCGATGAATCAGTTGATTATACAGAAGATTCGTTTGATAAATTTTTATCGGATGAAGAATCTAATTTAATGAAACAATAAGGCGCTTTAAATGAAGAAAGAAATTAAAACAAAAAAGGTATGCAGATTCACTCAAAACAATGTTTTGTACATTGATTATAAAGATGTGAAACTTCTGCAAAAATTTATAACCGAGCAAGGTAAAATTATTCCTAAAAGAATAACCGGTACCAGCTCAAAGTATCAACGTGAATTAGCCAAAGCTATTAAACGTGCAAGACATATGGCACTTCTTCCGTATGTTTCAGATACTGTAAGATAGTTTAAATTAAGCTGGAGAAATTATGAAAGTTATATTAAGACGAGACCACGAGACTTTAGGAAAAATTGGTGATCTTGTAGATGTTAAGAATGGTTATGCCAGAAATTTTCTTCTTCCAAGAGGAATTGCTTACGCAGCGCTTGATGGAAATATTAAAGCGCTTGAAGAAGAAAAAAAATCAGTTGAGAAACGAAACTTGCAGGACCTTAAGGCTGCTGAATCTTTGGCAACTGAACTGGAAACTGTTTCTGTTACAATTCCTGTTCAAGTTGGAGAAGAAGATAAAATTTTCGGAACAGTTACAACTCAAATGATTGCTGATGCTCTAAAGGAAAAAGGTCACGAAATTGATAAAAGAAAAATCGAAATCGAAGAACCGATTAAATCACTTGGAATATACGGAGTTAGTGTAAAGCTTCATCAGAGTGTTAATGCTAAAATTAAAGTGTGGGTTGTTCGAGAGTAGTATTGAGTTCTTTAAAACTAAAAAAGGGAATCGTAATTGATTCCCTTTTTTTATTATCTAAAAATTAAACTATCTAACTTTAATTTTATTATCCGTTATCAGCTTTGCAATATGAGCAGTGCCTTTTTTATTGATAGTTTTAATTGCACTAGTTGAAAGTTTTAGTGTAACAAATTTATTTAATTCCTGAACCCAAACTCTTTTCTTTTGAAGATTAGGAAGAAATCTGGCTTTTGTTTTATTATGTGCGTGTGAAATACTACTTCCAGCTACCGGTCCTACACCAGTTACTTGACATCTTCTAGCCATTATTTTTAGCTCCTTAATATTATAATCTTACATTTTAAGAACTACAAATATATGAAAATCAATCAAAAAAAATAAAATTATTCTGATTAATTTTCTATCTTATTTGTAATAAAATTAAATAATTGAGGTTAGCAACAAATATTAACCTGCCGCACTTGATTATCTGCATATAAAAGCATTCTTTTGTACACCAAGAGCAAAACACTAAGATTTTTGAGAAAGGAAGACATATGGAATTTTATGAATTACACCCCGAAAATCCGCAGCAAAGATATATTAATAAAGCGGTTGATGTTCTTAAAGCCGGAGGAATCATTATTTTTCCCACAGATACATATTATGGATTAGGTTGTGATATTTTCAATAGAGAGGGAATTGAGCAGATATTTCGTATTAAGAACGAGATGGATAATAAATTATTTAGCTTTATCTGTTCAGATTTGAAGGATATTTCCCACTATGCAAAAGTATCTGATTATGCCTACAGAACCATGAAACATTTGTTACCTGGTCCATATACTTTTATTCTGCCTGCTGCTAAAGTTGTTCCTAAAAAACTATGGACAAAAAGAAAAACGGTAGGTATTCGGGTGCCGGATCATTCTGTAACTATCCAGATTGTAAAAGAGCTTGGAAACCCAATTGTAAGTACAAGTACCACAACACGAAAAGGCGAACCGGTTATTGATCCCTATGAGATTAGAAATATTTTTAACTCTCAGGTTGATTTAATGCTCGCATCAAATAATATAAAATTTAAACCTTCAAGTGTAATAGATTTAAGCAGCGAAGAACCTGAAATAATCAGAGAAGGTGCCGGCGATGTGAGTTTATTCAAATAGTGTGTTTCATAAGTTTATTAAAAAAGGAGGAAGCAATTCCTCCTTTTTTTATTTTCTAAAAACTTGAGTTGATGAAGCTTGCTGCAGTGGAGTGATTATAACTTCATTTATATTTACATTTTGAGGTCTGGTTGCACAAAACACAATTGCCTCTGCAACATCCTTGGGAAATAAAGGCGTTATTCCTGTATAAACTTTTTCGGCTCTTTCTTCATCACCCGAAAATCTTACTTTACTAAATTCAGTATAAACCATTCCGGGATCAACGCTACTGACTTTTATCCCTTTATCCAGCATATCTAATCTGAAAGATTGTGTAAGGGAATTGACCGCAAACTTTGTTGCAGCGTAAACATTTCCGTAAGTATAAACTTCATGTCCGGCTGTTGAGCCAATATTTATAATATGACCCATCTGCCTTTTAACCATTATTGGTGAAACAACTCTTGTAATGTTTAATAAACCTTTTATGTTGGTATCAATCATTTCATCCCAATCGGAAAGCTTACCTTCATAGACTTTATCAAAACCACGAGCTAAGCCAGCATTGTTTATTAAGATATCTATCTCTTTCCATTCTTTCTCAAGTTGATTGAATTTTTTTTCAACATCATCAAAGTCCCGTACATCCGCTTTTAAAATTTTAACTTTTACATCAAACTCTTTCTCCAGCATACTTGCAGTTTTTTTAAGTTTTTCATTTCTTCTTGCTACAAGAATTAAGTTTGCTTTTAGCTTAGCAAACTCAATAGAACATGCTTCTCCAATTCCGGATGAAGCACCGGTAATTAAAACTAATTTACCTTCAATACTTTGCATTACTATCCTTCAATTATTTTGTTAGAAAATTCCGGGAAGAACTTGTTTACATTTCCCGCATTTGTTTTCATCTAAATTTATTTTTTTTGTTGAATGCCAATTTCTTTCTATTAGTAAACTTCCGCAATTTGAGCAATAAGTTGACTGATTTTTTTTATCGTTTACGTTTCCTACGTAACAATACTTTATGCCTGTAGATTCGGCAATATTTTTTGCTCTTATTAAAGTCGAGTGAGGAGTTGAGATTTTATCCAGCATTTTAAAATCCGGATGAAAGGCTGTAAAATGTAATGGCACATCTTCACCAAGATTTTCAACGATCCAGGCACATTCATTTTTTAATTCTTCATCAGAATCATTTTCTTCTGGTATTAAAAGTGTAGTTATTTCAACCCACACGTTTGTTTCATGTTTTAACCAAAACAATGTATCTAAAACATCTTTGAGATGAGAGAAAGTATTTTTGTAATAAAACCGTTCAGTAAATCCTTTAAGATCAACATTTGCTGCATCAATAAACTTATAGATTTCTTTTCGTGCTTCTTTATCAATATAACCGGCAGTAACCATTACGGTTTTAATGTTTTCCAATTGTGCTATTTTAGAAATATCAATTACATATTCTCCAAAAATTGTTGGATCATTGTATGTAAATGCTATTGACGGAGTTGAATATTTTTTTGCGAGTTGGACAACATCTTCAGGTGTGGCAGTAAATGAGTTTACTTCATCTAACTTTGCTTTGCTGATAGACCAATTTTGACAGAACTTACATCCCAGATTACATCCGGCTGTTCCAAAACTTAAAACAGATGTACCCGGAAGAAAATGATTGAGAGGTTTTTTCTCAATTGGATCAATTCCAAAACCGGTAGGCTTGCCATATCCAAGTGAATAAAGTTTGCCATTGATATTTTGGCGGATATAACAAAATCCGGGTTGTCCTTTGCCAATTTCGCAATAGCGCGGGCAAAGAGTGCAAAGAATTTTTCCCCTTTCATTTGTTTGCCACCACCGTGCTTCTTTTAAATTGGAATTAATCATTATCACATAATTTCAAATCGTGACCAGTTAACTCTACTTTTTTCTGAGTAAGGTGCTCCGGCTGTAAATATAACTAAATCACCTTTTTTTACTAATCCGCAATTAAGTATTAATTCTTTTGCATCATCAATTGCGATATGTTCTTTATCAAAATTTTCTCTATAAACAGAAGTTACGCCCCATCTAAGGCTGAGATTATTCATTGTTTCAAAGCTGTTTGATATGGCGATAATACGAGCCTGAGGTTTGTACTTTGATAAAATTCTGGCTGTTCTTCCTCTGAAAGTAAAAACAACAATTGCTTTTGCATTAATCTGTTTACTCATTTCAACAATAGAACGCCCAATTGAATCAAACAAATTTTCCTGAAGATCTTTTGGATTTATATAATTAATGTTTCTGTTGTCTTCAAGATGTATCTCAGTGTTCTGTAATATATCATTCATTATCTGAACAGTTTGAACAGGATATTCACCGACGGAAGTTTCAGCACTTAGCATTACCACATCAGTTCCATCCCAAACTGCATTTGCAACATCCGAAGCTTCTGCACGTGTTGGAATAGGGGAGTGAATCATTGATTCAAGCATTTGCGTAGCGGTTATAACTAATTTACCTGTTGAATTACATTTTTTAATTATTGTTTTCTGTAAAACCGGAACCTCTTGCGGAGATAGCTCAACTCCCAAATCTCCTCTTGCAACCATTACGCCATCTGAGACTTCAATTATTGCATCTAAATTTTCAACTGCCTCTCGTTTTTCAATTTTTGCGATTACCGGAATGTTTTTGCCTTTTGTAGCTAACCAATTTTTTAGATGAATAACATCTTCAGAACTTCTTACAAATGATAATGCGATGTAATCTACTCTATGTTTTAAAACGAATTCCAGATCGTTAAAATCTTTATCTGTCATTGATGAAGTTGATAATTTCATGCCGGGCAAATTCATTCCCTTTTTAGGGGAAAGGATTCCGCCGTTATCAATTTTACAAATGAGAGAATCTGATTTTTTTCCTTTAATTGTAAGTCTAATTAAACCATCGTTTATTAAAACTTTATTCCCAACTTCAGCATCTTGAATTAAAGGTTTATAAGATGTAGAAATGATTTTTTGATTTCCTTTAATTTCTCTTGTGGTAATTTCAATCGTATCTCCCGTCTTTAGAATTATAATTGGCTCTTCTAAATCACCAATTCTGATTTTCGGTCCCTGAAGATCAACAAGAATTGCGAGTGGTGTGCTTTCTTCTATGCAAGCTTTGTGTATGGATTCAAAAAGTTCCGCAAAAAATTCATAGTTACCATGTGAAAGATTTAATCTTACCGCATCAATGCCGGCATTAATTAATTCGCGTATAGTTGCTACATCTTTTGTTGCCGGACCTAAAGTTGCAAGAATTTTAGTGTTCGCAAATTTTTCTGGGCAATCTGACATTATTTATTTTTCTTTTTAATTGGTGAGTCATTTATATTATTTGTTCTTAGTACTCTCGATTTTGCGTAGAGATCTTTGATTCTAGTTTCAACCCGATTAAACACGCTTCCTTCCGGATAACCCTTTGCAGTTTTTCTTCCTGCCCTAACACCTGTTAAGATTTCAATACCTTCTTCAACACGGCAAATTGGATAAATATGGAACTCTTTTTTTCGAACAGCTTCAACTACTTCTTCTCTCAGCATCAAATCTTTAACGTTTTGAATTGGAATAATAACACCTTGTGTTTTGGTTAGTCCATTTAATTTACAAATATCGTAAAAACCGTCTATTTTTTCATTAACTCCGCCAATAGGTTGCACATCTCCTTTTTGGTTTAATGATCCGGTAACGGCAATGGATTGTTTAATCGGTAAACCGGAAAGCGTTGAAAGTAACGCAAAAATTTCGGCACATGATGCACTATCTCCATCAACCAAGCCATAAGATTGTTCAAACACAAGATTGGCATTGAATGAAAGCGGAAGATCCTGTCCAAACGTTTCTCTAAAATAACCGGAAATTATAAGGACTCCTTTATTATAATGTCGCCCACTCATTCCGGCTTCGCGCTCAACATTTATAATTGTTCCACTGCCCAGAGAAACAGTTGCAGTAATTCTTGTTGGTCTGCCGAAAGAATAAAAATCGGCATTATAAACTGCTAACCCGTTTATCTGTCCAATTCGTTCACCATCTGTATCGATAAGTAGTGTCTTATCTTTAAACATTTCAGTTACTTTTTCTTCCAGCATTCCATGTCTTTCCCTTGCAAATTTGTAAGCCTTATCAACATGTGCGGCAGACACAATTTCAAATCCATCATCGTTAGCCCAAAAACTTGCTTCACGGGCAATATCTGCAATCTGTGAAAACCTGAGTGTAAGTTTATTTTTTTGTCCTGCCATCATAGCACTTATCTCAATTAATTCCGCAATAGCAGTTTTATCAAACTCTTTAAGTTTTTCTTTTTTGATAAGTGTTTTTATCACTTTTGCATAATCGGTAAGTACTTTTTTATTTATTTCGATTTCGTAATCAAAATCTGCTTTTATTTTAAACATTTTTTTAAAATCATATTCGCGCTCAGATAGATACGCGTAAATCATCTGGTTACCTATTAAGATAACTTTTGTATCAATATCAATTGGCTGCGGTTGAAGGGAATTTGATGACATTGAAAACTGATAAGGTGACTCCTGAATTTCTATCTTATTATAAGTAAGCGTGCGTTTTAAGTATTTCCAAACTCCCGGCTCTTCTGATAAATGCATTACATTTAAAACAAGATAACCACCGTTGGCGCGAAGTAATGACCCTGCTTTAATATTTGTAAAATCGCTGTACCAGTTTCCCTTTCCATCGTTTACACGTTCAATGGTTCCCAAAAGATTTGTAAAAGTTGGATTTGTTTCTATGATTACCGGGCATCCTTCGGATTCAGAGTTATCCAAAATTATATTTATATCATAATCCCGGAAGTAATCAATCATATATCCTTCCTGAGTTACTTCACCTTCGGGTTTAGAACCTTTAAATATCTGGATGTTATCAAGAATATTTTCTTCCACATTATTTAAATGATGTAAAGCGGAATTAGAATTGTATTTTTCTTTTAATCCTTCAAAAATACCTTTAACAACAACTTCTGCACTTTCTTTTTCTAGTTTTGATAATCGCTCCTGAAAATCCTGACTAATCTTTAATCCTTTTTTAAACAAGGTTTGAAGTTTCTGTTGATTCTCGTTATACTTTTTTAATATTTCCTGAGCTTGTTCAACGGTAAGTTTTTTTTGTTTGATTTGTTCTTCAAGTTGAAAAACAGGAACAGGTTGTCCATCAATAAGTGGAATTATGTCCGGTCTGATTTGTTCACCTGATTTTATTTGACCGAGTGAAAATCCCTTTTCACGAAGTTCCGCATCAAAGGTACTCATTAATTCCTGTTCATTTTGATTATAGTCATCAACTATATTTTTTTTACGAGCAAGATAAAGTTCACTTTCAAGTGTAATGGGAATTCTTTGTTTCAATACATCAATTGCTGATAAAAGATCTTGCCTAAACTCTTTAGCTTTGCCTTTAGCAAATTTTAAAAGTAAAGGTTGGTCAGCATCTTTGAAATTATTTACATAAGCATAATCATAAAGAGGCGGACAGTTAGCAGAAATTTTCTGAAGCATTTGTTTAACGGTTGTCGCTTTCCCTGATCCCGAAAGTCCGGCAATATAAATATTATAACCCGGACTCCGCATATCAACGCCCAATCGTATTGCCTTAAGTGCGCGTTCTTGTCCGAGTATTCCCTCAATTGGCTCAATATCCTCTGTTGATTCAAATTTAAAAATGTTTGGATCACACTTCCAGCGTAGTTCTTCAGGTTTTAATTCTTTATGTTTGAGTGGTTTTAGGGTTGTCATTTTTTGCCTGTTATTGTTTGACATTAGAAGAAAAAATATATTTTTATACTTATTTTATGTTTAAAATCTAATCAATCTTATTACGATTTTCAAAGATGAATGAGGGTAAAGAACCAGATTCAATTATTTACCATTAACAATTTAATTCAGTAAAACTAAAATTACTTAAAATCTTTTATCAATTTAATTATGGACAAATCATCAGTGCGCAATCTGTTTCCCTATCTAAAACAGGGAATTATTTATTTTAATCATGCTTCTACCGGACCGGTTTCAACTTTAGTCGTTAAAACGTTAACGAAATTACTCAAAGAAAAAAGTGAAAATAATATTGATGATTTCCCTTCTTTTTTAAAAGTAGTTGAGGAAACTAAAAAACTTTTAGCACAATTAATTAACTGCGATACTGATAGAACAGCTTTTGTTGATAATACGACAAACGGACTAAATATTATTGCACAAAGTATCGAATGGAAAAAAGGCGATAGAATTTTGTTGAATGATATTGAATTTCCTGCAAATGTTTATCCCTTTCTTAATTTAAAAAGATTTGGTGTTGAGGTTGATTTCGTGAAATCCGAAAATGGAATTGTTACTGCTGAAGAATTGATTGAAGCCGTAAAACCAGGAACTCGAATGATTTCCGTAAGCTTTGTACAATTTCTGTCCGGGTATAAAATTGATCTTGAAAAAATCGGGAATTACTGCCGTGCAAATGATATAATTTTTTGTGTTGATGGAATTCAAGGTGTTGGTGCAGCAAACATTGATGTGAAAAAAAGCAAAATTGATTTTCTTTCCAGCGGAACACAGAAATGGCTGCTAGGAATGCAAGGGCTTGCATTTATTTATATCGATGAAAATCTTCAGAAGAAAATTACACCATCAAATGTTGGGTGGCTTTCAGTTAATAATGCGTGGAATTTGCTGGATTATAAATTGGATTTAAAATCATCTGCTAATGTTTTTCAGGGTGGTACACTAAATACATTTGGTATTTACGCCTTTAATACTTCATTAAAATTATTCAGTGATTTTGGTTTTAATAATGTTGAAGAACAAGTCCTATCAAACACAAAATATTTTTTGGAGAAACTTAAAAAGATTGGGCTCAATCCGATATTAACCAATTGTACTGATGAAAATCTTGCCGGCATAGTTACATATAAACCTGAAAATCCCGAAAAAATATTTAATGAGTTAAGTAAGAAAAATATTATATGTTCACTTAGAGAAGGTTTAATTAGGTTTGCGCCCCATTTTTACAACATTCATCAAGAGATTGATATAGTTGTTGAAGAATTACAAAAAATTTGAATATCTTTATATAAAATTTTAGGAAAGATTTATGAAATCATTTTATTCTATTGTTTCTCTTTTTATCCTTTCAATACTTTTATTGAATACAGAAGCTAATGCACAAAATGGAAAAACGGAGGTTAGAATCAGTCCGAAAGCAGAAGTTGCTCAACAGATTGGTTTAACGGATGTCCGAATTATTTATGGAAGACCCGGCGTTAAAGGCAGAACCATTTGGGGTAAACTTGTTCCTTATGATGCTGTTTGGCGAGCTGGAGCAAATGAAGCTACAAGAATTATTTTTAGTACTGATGTTTATATAGAAGGTAAACTTCTTAAAAAAGGGTCATACAGTTTTTTTACGATTCCCGGGAAAAAAGAATGGACAATAATTTTTAATAAGGTAGCCGATCAATGGGGTGCCTTTGAATATAATGAATCCGAAGATGCTCTTAGAATTAAGGTGAAACCTGAAAAGAATAATTGGCAGGAATGGCTTGTTTATTCTATAACAAGAACATCCGATACTTCTGCTACTATAGGTCTTGAATGGGAAAAACTAAAAATTCCTTTTAAGGTTGAAGTAAAATTATAATCGTTTTTATTCTCTATAAGAAAACGGGGTCGTATTATAAATACTTAAAAGAAAATAGGGAAGAATTAAAATTAAATATTTTTCCCACACCTGATATGAAAGCGGCATTATAAATAAAAACAGTATCCACAAAAGAATAAAGATCATTTCCTTTTGAAGGTCTTTAGAAATAAGAGCGGATAAAAATCTTTTTATAATTACTACATTTATATAACACCCGGTAAAAAGGAAAATCCACAAGATTATTTTTAAAATGATAGAATAGCTTCCAAATATTTTTACAAGCGCTATATGAGCATATCCAACAGTTTTATAATCAGTTTGAGTTATCGTAGCTAATGATGGTTTTACGGGGAAAAAACTTAGAACTAAGGTGATTAAAAACGCGAGTATTATGTCCCTATAATCGACCTTAACTTTTTTAAAAAATATAATTAAAAGCGGAAAACAATAAACCACCGAGAAAGTGAGATAAGTGTTTATATAATCTATGTTGTAAAGCAATGAATTTGCTATCACCCACTTCTTAACTCCGCTTGCAGGTGAAATTCCTTCCCAAATAATGAAAAACACAGCAAGAGGTACAAAGCTTGTTAAAGATGTTATCAAATGTGTTTTGTTTATTCCCTTTCCTGATAAAAAATTTATAAGCCAATAAAAAATTACAGCCAATGGAAATATTACTGCATATTGTCTGCAAAGAATGGCGAAGGCACTGAAAATTGTAAAGAGAAAAATCTTATCCTTTATAAAGAAAATAACAGCAGCCAAACAGAACATAATTGTTAGCATATCTGTAAAAACAAACACACTCGTTCCTAAAAAGTAAGGATTTACTATAACAAGTAAAGAGAGGAATAATATATGAATGCTTTTTTTTGTAAAAAGGCTATTTAGATAAAAAATTAATTGCCACGTTATTAAAGAAATTAGCAGTGTTAAAATTCTTAAGCTTTCAACCGATGATCCGAAAAATTTTGACCAGGTAGCATAAAAATAAAAGAAAAAAGGTGGAGTAACTTCGGGATAATCTTTAATGATTTCTAGATTATAATTATCGGTAAATAATCTTATCGTATCTACAATATGCCTTTCATCTCCATGTAGTGGAAACTTAAGCGTGATTATTGCAATAGCACTTAGTGATAAAATTGAAAAGGTGAGCCAAATATAATAAACTGTAATTTTTTTCATTTGAAAATTATAAAGGGCACAATTCAATTCAGACTATGCCCTTTTAAAGTTTAAGCTCTAATTAAATCCAAAAGCTCTTTTGTTTTTTCTTCCATTAATAAAACATTTCCTTTGCTTTCTACATTTAAGCGGATAATTGGTTCCGTATTAGACATTCTTAAATTAAATCTCCACTCATCGTATTCAACACTTAAGCCATCTGTTTTATCAACTTTACCGCCGGTATATAATTTTTCTATTTCTGCTATTTTTGCAGCAGGGTCAGCAATAGTGGAATTTATTTCTCCAGAGCAGGGATAATTTGCTATCATTTCTTCAACCAAATCACTTAGCGATTTATTTTCTTCGGACATTAATTGCATAATTAATAAAAATGGAATCATTCCGCTATCCGAATAAGCATTCTCTCTAAAGTAATGATGTGCAGACATTTCCCCACCGTAAATTGAATTTACTTCACGCATTTTTTGTTTGATAAAAGCATGTCCGCTTTTTGATTGAACTGCGATCCCTTTACTACTATTAACCACATCTAATGTATTCCATACAAGTCTTGGATCGTGAACAATTTTTTCCCCGGGATGTTTTTTAAGAATAGATTTAGCGAGCAAACCGACAATATAGTAGCCTTCAATAAAATCACCTTTTTCATCAACAAAAAAACATCTATCATAATCACCGTCCCACGCAACACCAAGATCTGCATTATTTTTTAGAACAGCATCAATTGTTGGTTTTCTGTTTTCAATTAACAGTGGATTTGGAACACCGTTGGGAAAATCAGAATTTGGTTCGTTAAAAATTTTTATCATTTTTATTGGAAGTCTATCTTCTATTGCATTCAAAGCAAGTCCGGCGCAACCATTACCTGCATTTACAACAACATTAAAAGATTTAATTTTATCGGGATCATAAAATTTATCAAGATGATTAATGAAATCATTCATCACATCAATTTTTTCTACTGACCCTTTTTTATTACTGATTTCCCCTAAATTATTTTTAACAACCATTTCTTCCACTTTATTTAAACCGGAATCATAACCGACCGGTACGGAATCCTTTTTTACAAATTTCATTCCGTTATATTCGGGAGGATTATGACTTGCTGTAATCATTATACCGCCATCAGTATTGAAATAAGAAGTTGAAAAGTAAATCATTTCTGTTCCGCATAATCCTATATTTATTACATCGGATCCGGAGTCTGTAATTCCATTAATAAGCGCTTCGGAAAGTTCTAAAGATGATTTTCTAATATCATATCCAACTACAATTTTTTTTGCATTTACATAATTAGCAAACGCTCTACCAATTTTGTAAGCCATTTCTACATTTAATTCCGTAGGTACTTTTCCCCGAATATCGTATGCTTTGAAACTGTTTAGTTTATCCATAAAAATCCTCTAATAATGAAAAATTTTTCCTTGAAAAAATAAAGGGTTTATCTTATAAATTATTTAGTATATGTTGCTTTGCAATTTAAAGAAAATCAAAGCACCAAACATTAAAAAATAAAGAGAAAGATTTTGCATTGGACTTTTTGAAATACGCTAATTACATTGCTACCATAAAAAAAACGGAGATGGTTATCGCTACATCTGATACTATTAAATGGCACTTCGCTAAATGCAATAATTCTAAATGTAACTCAATTTTTTTAGTTCACCCGGAAGAAACCCCGGCTGAACTTGGGTTTATTTGTCCTGATTGCAGTAGGAAGACGCAAACATCGCACATTGTTCAGTGCGCAAGCTGTAAAACAATTCTAAATTTTGTTAGAGCAGCCCCCAATGAAGAAAAGGTTGTATTTACTGTTCCCAAATGTTCTCATTGTATCGGAACAGTTGAGGATGAGTGGGAAATTGAACCACTTTATCAGCCCGATTCTTATATCTAACTAAGTTTTTTTACATGACTTAGCAGAATTGTTAAACATAACTTAAATATTTATCCTTTTATGCGTTTCTTGTAAATGTTAGCGCATAAAAGGATTTTTTGTTTATTTTTATACCTGTTTTTTAATAAAAAATACATCAACATATTAAGGTTACACCATGAGACATCAAGTTAAAGAATTCTCTAAACAGATTGTGTTTAGTCTCATTCTACTTAGTTTTGTTTTTTCATTAAAGATTTCTGCCCAATCAAATAATTGGACGAATCTTGATACTGTAAAAGCGGGGAAATTTGATAATGGTAAAATGTGGACATTTGAATATCCACCGTTAGAGTATTTCAAATCAGCGTATAATTTTCAACCGGATAATGAATGGCTTGAGCACGTAAGGATGTCGGCTTTACGATTTGCAAATTATTGTTCCGCTTCCTTTGTTTCGGAAGATGGGCTTGTGATGACAAATCATCATTGCGCAAGACAAAGCTTAACTCAGGTTTCAAAAGAAGGAGAGGATTTACACGAAAATGGTTTTATTGCTAATACATTAGAAGACGAAAGACCTGTTCCCGGTTTGTATGTGGATCAGTTAGTTTTATTTAAAGATGTTACTGATGAAGTTATTGATGCTATCGAAAAAGGCACAACAGACGAAGAGAGGGAAAAGATTGAGAATGATATTATTACAGAAATTGAAGACAGAGAAGCAAAAGAAACAGGACTTGAAGTATCCATCACCCCGCTTTACAATGGTGGGAAGTATTCTTTATACGGATATAAAAGATATACGGATGTAAGATTAGTTTTAGCTCCCGAAGATCAAATGGGATTTTTTGGAGGAGACCCTGATAACTTTACTTATCCAAGATTTAATTTAGATTTCAGTTTTTTCAGAGTATATGATGAAAATGGTAAGCCGTTAAAAACTGAAAATTTCTTTAAATGGAGCGATAAAGGCGCTGCTGTCGGAGAACCGGTTTTTGTTGTCGGAAACCCGGGAAACACTGATAGATTAAACACAGTCGCTCAATTGGAATATGCACGCGATATTCAATATCCCAGAACAATAGATTTATTAACAACTCTTTCTGATCTGTATAAGGATATGCTTAAAAAAGATCCCAGTCGTAAAGCAGAACTTGAGGATAGAATATTTGGATTTGATAACTCTATTAAAGCCTATAGCGGAATGCTGGAAGGTTTAAGAGACCCGGTCTTAATGCAAAGGAAAAAGGATTTTGAGAAAACTTTCCGTGCTTCTATTGATGCTGATCCGGAACTTAAAGCAAAATACGGCGACCTATGGGATAAAATAGCTGATTCCCGCAAACAGCTAAGTGAAATATCCAATAAAAACTTTGCTTTAAGTATGAACAGATTTGCTACACCGCAGTATTTCTTTATTGCTGATGAAGTTATTGCTATCGCTGAAAATTTGAAATTGCCTGAAAGTGAAAGAGATGAGTTATATGTTGGCGACGAGTTGAATAACACATTAGCAGCTTTAATTCCGGAAGATTTTGATTACGATATGAATAATGTTCTACTTGCCAAAAAAATTGAGGCATTGGAACAATATCTTGGTGAAGATAATCCCTTGGTTAAAAAGTTTACAGGCGGAAAAAAAGGCGCTGAAGCTGTAAAATATATTTTGGAAAATTCGAAGATCACAAACTTAGAAAGCCTAAAAGATTTATTAGCGCAGGAACCAGATGAAGTTCTTAATTCAGATGATCCTTTTATTTATTTTATGATGAATTCAAAAGAGCTTACTAAAGAATACTCTAAAAATGTAAAAAAGCTTACCGATGTTGAATCTGTTTACTCTCAGGAATTAGGTGTTGCACTATTTAAAGTATATGGAACTTCAATTCCGCCAGATGCAACATTTACTTTAAGATTAGCCGATGGTGTTGTAGATGGTTATCCGGCTAATGGAACTTATATCCAGCCATTTACAACTTTTTTTGGATTGTATGATCGTTATTATGGACAGGGAAAACAATTTCCGTGGACACTTCCCGAAAGATGGGCTACACCACCTGCAGGGCTTGATCTTTCAACTCCTTTTAATTTTGTATCTACAAATGACATTATTGGAGGCAATTCCGGAAGTCCTGTTATAAATAAAAATGCAGAAATTGTTGGATTAGCATTTGATGGAAATATTGAAAGCTTGCCGGGAAGTTTTATTTTTACAACTGAACAAAATAGAACTGTTTCTGTCCATTCGCTTGGTATGTGGGAAGCGATTGATAAAGTTTATAAGCTTAAGAGATTGAGTAATGAATTAAAGAATGGAAAGATTACTGAATAAAATCCTATTTTGATTATAAACAAACCCAATTTCTATAGGGTGTGTTGCATAACTCGGCATGTTTCTTGATTATCTGAGCAAATAAAAACTAAAAGAAAAATACAGATGCTTGGTAAAAAGAAATATGAGCCGAAAATAATGTATAATCTCACACTTGATGAAC
>JBAQCL010000075.1:0-20021 GCA_049294175.1 Ignavibacteriaceae bacterium
TGATTAGTATCTCAGTTTTTGAGAAAACACCCATTATTTCAATGTTTTCTGATTCCAATTACTTAAATGAAATTAACTATAACGACAACCAATTGTCTTTATTCAACTTATAACCGGACAGTAATGAGTTAGTATATTTATTAAAGTAAACTCTCTTTTCCGATCAGTTAAAAAGTATTTATTAATATTATTCTATCGTAAGAAGGGACAACCAAATGTTTAACGGGACAGGCACAGCTTTAATAACTCCATTTAATGAAGATTTAAGTATTGATTATAAATCACTTAAACTTCTGATTGAACATCAGATAAAAAACGGTGTTGATGCTATCGTAATTCTTGGAACAACTGGCGAATCCCCGGTAATTGATGATGAAGAAAGAATAAAACTTGTTGCCGAATCTATATCAATTATTAATGGCAGAGTAAAAACAATTATCGGCACCGGAACAAATGATACTAAAATGGTTGTTAAGTACAATAAAATTGCTGAACAATTTAATGCTGACGGTGTATTAATTGTTAATCCGTATTATAATAAAAGTACGCAAGCCGGTTTAGTTGAACATTATAAATTTATTTCTGAACATACAGTTTTGCCGATCATTCTTTATAATGTACCTTCAAGAACATCTATGAACATGCTTCCGGAAACTATTTTGAAAATTCATGATGTTTGTAAAAATGTAGTAGCTGTGAAAGAAGCAAGTGGAGATATTTCGCAAATAGCAAAATTATGTGCAATTAAACCTGATTCACTGACAGTACTCTCGGGAAATGATGATCAGACATTACCAATCATGGCTATGGGAGGTAAAGGTATAATTTCTGTCTTATCGAATATTTATCCTAAAGACGTAAGTGAACTTACAAATGCAACTTTAAAAAATGATTTTGCTAAGGCTTTAGAAGTTCATAATAAATTTTTAAGGATGATGAATTTATTATTTGTTGAAGCCAACCCGATTCCGGTTAAATTTTTAGCAAGCGCAAAAGGGTTATGCAAAAATATTTTAAGACTTCCGCTCGTTAAAGCTACTTCTGCTATGGAAAAATTATTATTAGAGGAAGATAAGAAATTCGGTAAATGATAATGAATAAAATTAAATATGGAATAATAGGTGCTTCCGGTAAAATGGGAAAAGAAATTGAAAATGTTTTTATTGAAGCAGGGAATAATTGTGTTTTTAGATTTGATGTTGATGGAGAACAAGCAACAGAAAAACCTGAGTTACTGATTGATTTTTCGCTTCCTGTAGTTTTTCCCAAAACTCTGGAATATATTAAATCTTTTAATGTTCCTCTTATAATCGGCACAACAGGATTATCATCGGAGCAGCTAAGCGATCTGTATGAGCTAAGTAAAAATATTCCCGTAGTTCAGTCATTTAATTTTTCAATAGGCATTCAACTGCTTCTAAAATGTATTGAAGCAGTAAAAAATGATGTGGAAGGGTGGGATATTGAAATTGAAGAAACTCATCATCGTTTCAAAAAAGATAAACCATCGGGCACTGCTAAAATGATTAAAAATCTTTTAAATGACGATGTTCCCGTTTCATCATTACGTCTCGGTAATGTACCCGGAATACATACAGTACAATTTGGCAGCTTGGGTGAGGTATTAAAGATTGAGCATCAGGCTTTATCAAGAAGAACATTTGCTGATGGAGTGCTGAAATCTGCTGACTTTATAATAAATAAGAAAAATGGATTTTATTCTTTTAAAGATGTTATTAATAATAAAATTGACTGAGGAAATATGGACTCATTTGAAATTATAGATCGAATTGCAAAAAGTAAAAAGAAAACTCCGGTTAAAGTTTATTTATCTGGCGATCTCAAAAGTTTGGATATCCCATCAGAGTGTGAATATGTTGGTGATGAAAAATTTGGAGTGTTTTTTGGTGAACTTGAATTATTTAATCAATTTAAAGATGATAATAGTAAAAAAATAAGATCATATAAATTAGAAAACGATAGACGTAATTCAGCAATTCCACTTTCAGATCTTACAAAATTTAATGCACGAATTGAACCAGGTGCAATTATTCGTGATATGGTAGAGATTGGAGATAATTGTGTTATTATGATGGGAGCAGTAGTCAACATCGGTGCAGTTATTGGCGAAAGAACAATGATCGACATGAATACTGTAATTGGCGGTCGTGCGATGATTGGCAAAGATTGTCATATTGGTGCGGGCTCTGTAATTGCAGGTGTAATTGAACCACCTCATGCATCTCCGGTAATTGTTGGTGATAATGTTGTGATGGGCGCAAATGCTGTTGTGCTTGAAGGTGTAAAGATTGGAAATGGTTGTGTGATAGCTGCAGGATCAGTTGTTATTTCTGATGTACCTGATAATTCAGTTGTTGCAGGAGTGCCCGGGAAAATTATCAAAACCGTTGATGATAAAACAAAATCCAAAACTCAATTGGTAAATGCTCTGCGTAATTTGAAATAAATTAACAAAATTTATTTTCAGTATATTCGCATCCGATATTTCCGATATTTCCGATATTTCTGATATTTAATAATGATATTAAGGATAACAGATCAGAACATCCAATAAAAATATTTTAGTGCAAAAGTATGGCGGAAGCTCTGTCGCTGATGCAGAAAAAATCCTTGGCGTTTCAAAAAAAGTTTCAAAAAAAGTTAAGGAAGGATACAAGGTTGCAGTTGTAGTTTCTGCTATGGGAAAGACTACAGACAATCTTATTTCTTTAGCAAAACAGATCAATCCTTCTCCAAATGCACGCGAACTTGATATGCTTCTTGCGACAGGTGAGCAAATGTCTGCGTCTCTTTTAAGTATGGCATTACACAAACTTAAAATTATTAGCAAATCATTAAACGCATTTCAGGCGCAAATTTCGACTGAAGGAAATTTTAATCAGGCCCGTATTAAAGATTTTAATACAAAAAAAATTTTACAACTTTTTTCAAAGAATGATGTTTTAGTAGTTACAGGTTTTCAAGGTATAACTGCTGATGGTGAAATTACTACACTTGGCAGGGGTGGATCAGATACTTCGGCTGTTGCACTTGCCGCCGCTTTGAATGCCGATTGTGAAATTTATAGTGATGTTGCAGGAATATATTCAACGGATCCAAAACTTTTTTCTCAGGCTAAGAAAAGAGAATTTCTATCATACGATGAAATGCTTGAGCTTTCAGCCTCAGGCGCTAAAGTTCTTCATAGCCGTTCTGTTGAGATAGCTAAAAAATTTAATATTACAATTTACTGCGGTTCAACATTTTCTGATGAGAAAGGGAGCTATGTAATGAGTGAAGATAAAATAATTGAGAAAGAAGTTGTTACCGGATTAACTGTTCAGGAAAATCAGACGCAGGTTGTACTAAAAAATCTTCCGCTGGACTACTCACTTATTCGGAAACTATTTCACAAAGTTGCTGTAGCCGGGTTTAATGTTGATATGATTTCAATTATAGCAGATGAAAACGGATTAAATGTTTCGTTTACAATTATTGATGAAAGTAAAAAATCTCTGGCTACAGCTATTAAAAAAGTGTTAAAAGATTTATCAAAATACACAATGGAATTTTATTCCGGTTTTATAAAAGTTACGGTCGTTGGGATTGGAATGAAATCAAGTACAGGAGTAGCATCTGATTTTTTCACTGCAATGAAAAATATCCCAATCAGATTAGTAACAACTTCAGAAATTAAAATATCCTGTCTTATTGAAAAGGTATATCTTTCTGAAGCAGTAAAATCACTTGCTAAAAAGTTTAAATTATAATTGAATCGGAATACTCTGAAATGATTTTTAAAAAACCTTTAGATGCTGTTGAGCTTAGACATTTATTGCATCAAAATCCTGAGTTGATGTTTGAGGAGTTTAAGACAACATCAATTCTGTTTGATAATCTTAGTCTTATTCCAGGTCTAAAAATTCTTAAACCACTTGAAACAGGATTAGTTGTTGAATATACTATCAATAATGGGAACTACATTTTATTCCGTGCCGATATTGTGATGCTTTGCCAATTGAAGAAAAAACTAAAGCTAAAATTGATATAAACTTAAATGCTTTTTATACTGAAGTTGTTAACGATGACAATTTATTTAATAGTGTTAAAAGTTTTTTGGAAAAAGATTATAACTTTATAGATTGCGGTTTAAAAATGACCGCTGAAGATTTCGGATTTTTTACAAAAAAATATCCGTCGTTTATGTTTTGGCTTGGAACTTTACAAGGAGAAAGGGTTGGACTTCACACTCCATATTTTTTGCCTGATGATAAAATCATAAATAAAGGTATTGAAATTTATTTAAAAATATTGAACTTAAACTCATAAAATAATTCACAATAAAATATACGATAGACAATGGCTAAAAAAATATCCGTCGGCGTGCTTGGTGCTACAGGAAGTGTTGGACAAAAATTTATTCAATTGCTCAATAATCATCCTAACTTTGTTGTTAAAGAAGTTGCTGCTTCGGAAAGATCCGAAGGAAAAAAATATTGCGATGCTGTTAATTGGATTTTACCTGCGATAATTCCAGATGATGTTTCAAATCTTGTAGTTAAATCTGTTAATAGTAAATTTAACAGCAAATTACTTTTTTCCGGTCTTGATGCTTCAATTGCAGGTGAAGTAGAAGAATATTATGCGAAACTAGGACACATTGTTGTATCAAATTCAAAAAATCATAGATGGGATAAAGATGTTCCATTACTTATTCCTGAAGTTAATCCGGATCATTTGGAATTAATTAAACAACAGAAGTTTGGCGGCGGTGCAATTGTAACAAATCCAAATTGTTCAACAATCGGAATGGTGTTAGCGCTAAAACCATTACACGATAAATTTGGAATTTCTGAAGTCAATGTTGTTACAATGCAAGCACTTTCAGGTGCAGGCTATCCCGGTGTGTCAAGTCTTGATATTCTTGATAACGTTATTCCTTTTATTGGCGGGGAAGAAGAAAAATTAGAAAGCGAACCAAAAAAACTTTTAGGAAGTATAGTCGGGAATAAAATTAAACTTGCCAATATTAAAATTAGTGCACAGACACATCGTGTTGCAGTTAAAGACGGGCACCTTGAAGCTGTTCAAATAAGATTAAAGAAAAAAGCAAGTAAAGAAGAAATAATTAAAGCGTGGAATAGTTTTATTTCTGAACCGCAAAAATTAAAATTATATTCGGCTCCTATAAAACCTATTTATTACTTTGAACAAAATAATTATCCGCAACCACGATTGCACCGCGATATTGATAAAGGAATGGCAGCTTCGGTTGGAAGATTACGTGAATGTAATTTGTTTGATTATAAATTTGAGGTATTATCTCACAACACTGTGCGGGGAGCTGCGGGCGGTGCGATTCTTTGTGCAGAGCTAATGCTTGCAAAAAAATATTTTTAATGACCAGAATAGTTTTATAAGACAGAGATAACTGAAATTATTTTCGTCTCCCTCCAAAACCAAGAACACCAAGTAATCCACGAGTAATTTCTCTTGCCAAAGTTCTTCCAACCTGTTTTGACAATGGACTATTAATTACTTTTTCCATAGTGCTTTTTTCTTTTCGTGCTGAACTAGATGAAGTTTTAGTGGGAGTTCTGCTGTAACCACCGGAATTCCGAGAACTTGCTGATCTATCTTGTGGAATTTGTAAACCAAACTCCCGGGCTGTATCTAATTTTTTATTAAGAATTTCGTAAGCGCTTTCTCTATCAATCACATCATTGTATTTAGCTGTTAATTGTGAAGCGTTCACTATATCCCTTAATTCATCCGCAGTTAAAATGTCCATTCTCGATTTTGGAGCACATAGCAAAGTAGCTGCTAAAGGAGTTGGAACACCTTTCTCATTTAAAGCACTAATTGCTGCTTCACCGATTCCAAGCGAAGTAAGTAATTCATCGGTCTTATAAAACTCAGATATTGGGTAATTTTCTGATGTAAGCTTTATCATTTTTCTATCCTGTGCGGTAAATGCTCTTAATGCATGCTGTATTTTCAATCCAAGTTGACTTAATACTGCTTGCGGAACATCCGTAGGATTTTGAGTGCAGAAATAAATTCCAACACCCTTTGATCTGATTAATTTTATTATTGTTTCTATCTGATCAAACAATGCTTTACTTGCTTCCTTAAAAATAAGATGAGCTTCATCAATCACAATTACAAGTTTTGGTTCTGCTTTATCTCCCATTTCAGGAAAAGTTGAATAAATTTCTCCAAGTAGTGAAAGCATAAATGTTGAAAAAAGTTTTGGTCTATCCTGTAAATCAATTAATCTAATTACGGAAATAATTCCGTTTCCATTATCATCAATCCGAAGCAAATCATTTACATCAAATGATTTTTCACCAAAGAATACTTCAGCGCCTTGCTGTTCAAGTTCTACAACTTTTCTAAGTATCGTTCCGATGGATGCTGGCGATATACTGCCGTAATCTTTTTCGATTTCCTTTTTCCCATCGTTAGAAGCATACTGCAAAACTTTTTTAAAATCTTTCAAATCTAAAAGCGGTAAATTATTATCATCACAATATTTAAAAAGTATTGCAAGTAATCCTTCCTGCGTATCATTTAATTCTAAAATTTTTGAAATTAAAACAGGTCCAAATTCTGAAACTGTTGCACGCAATCTTGTGCCTGTTGCATCGGAAAGAGTTAAAAACTCGACAGGAAATTTTTTAGGTTGGTAAGGTATCCCGATTTTAGAGTGTCTTTCTTCAATTTTAGTATTAGTACTCCCTTCAGCTGCAATTCCACTTAAATCGCCTTTAATATCCATTAATAAAACAGGAATGCTTTTTTCGGAAAGCGCTTCTGCAAAGACCTGTACGGTTTTTGTTTTTCCCGTACCGGTTGCACCAGCTATTAAACCATGTCTGTTAATTGTGCTTAACGGAATTTTAATCTGAACGTTTTGCAATGGTTGATTTTCAAAAATTGCAGTCCCAAGAATTATGGAATCGCCTTTAAATGAATAACCTTCAGTAATTTTATTTGTAAAATTATCGGCTGAACTCATTTATTAAATCCTTTTTAAATTAGCGAAACATGAATGAAAGATATTAAGCTTTTTCTAAAAGTAATTTAGATATAATATTTATTATAAAGATCAACTTCCTTTGTTGAGAATATTATTTAAATATTTTTCTGCCTCAAATTTTTTCTTAAACAATCTTGGCAGCATGCTCTTTTGATTACCAGGATTAGAATTAAGTAAGTGATCTAATAATTATTTCTACAGGTACTTCAAACAAATTGAACGGACTTTATTTTACGAAGAACTACCCTAATAGTAGCAGATAATTTATAAAAGTTAGAACAGAGAATATGATAATCCAAGCTGCAATGCTTCTCTAAGCTGAGTTTTTTTTGTCTGGCTTATTTCGTGTAACAGGGTAACGCTAAAATTAACATTTACATATTGATTAATTTTAGCCGTTAAAATGTTATCCCATCTAACATCCCAAACATCTAAAGTGTTAAACCTTGTAAAGAGTCTGAGAAAACTGTAGTAAGTCATATTTTGTAAAAATTCATATTTAACTTCTGTTACAGATTCAAGACCTGTATCAAATTTAAATTTTTCTATTTCAGCCGTTTCTGGGTCGTCTGTGTATTTTGGAAACTTATTAGCAAATGTTTGTTGGAATGCTAAACCGAGTCTTGTTGTAATAATTTTATTTTGATCATAAGTAAAACCTATTGCTTCAGTTAAATAGCCAGGATCAACAAAATCAACAATCTGGGTGTCAGGTTCAATAGAATAATCATAACCTTTTGTAAGTGCGCTTCTAAAAGTAACGGCTACATACGGATCTACAGCCCAACCAATATTTCTTGATCCAACACTTTCAAAATAAATATCGTTTTCAGTTGTTCTGTAGCCAACATCTTCTAATTTGGTTCTTCCATAAACTACATTAAGTCTATTTTTCCATTTCCATGGGAAGCTGTAATAAATTCCGCCAAGATTTGTATATACAGAATATGCAAGTGAATTTGTTCCGCCCTGTGCCCAATTAGAAAATGCTGTTTGGCTTAAATTTAACCCTACAACTCCTGTCACATTCCAGCCCTCTTGTAAGAGAGAGTCCGGAATATCCTGAGCAAATGAATTAATTGAAACAAATAAAAGTAATGCTATGATTGCTTTTTTCATTTAACAGTCATTAATTATCAGATAAATATTTATCGGTTAAGTTTTCTAAGTTATGACGCAGTGTCCATAACTTGTTTCATTTTAAACGGAAACTTAAAGTAATAAAAATCAGAGTCATCCTTAAAGGATTTATCTTTTGTTAAGAAATAATTTTCTATTGCAGAATTATTCTTCAAATTTTTATAAGGTAAATACAGACCTTCTTCATAATAATATTTTTGAAGTCTGATAATATTATGTTTAGCTAAAAATGCCATATCAATAGCAATTTTTCTAACAATACCGTTTTTTTCAACTCTCAAGTAAATTGTTCTCATAACACTCAGTTTTTGTTTGGAAAATTAGTTATAAACATTAAAAACTAAAAATGTAGTTATCATATAAAAACATTCTGAATAATTCGTAATCAAAGTTTATATTTAAGATATAAATTAAGGATTATTTGATGAATAGGTGTATTCGGTTCTTTTTACTCCTGCTTTTCTTTGTCCCATCAATTTCTTTCCCGCAAGTTGAAAGCGTACCGATAAATAACTCGGTTTACACTTTTCTTAAAGAAATGAAAGTAAAAGGTCTCTTATCGTTTATAAGAGAAGATGACCCGGTTTTATCAAGATTTGAGGTTAAAGATTTGCTTGATACAATATCAAATCACCAAAACGATTTGAGTTCTACAGAAAATAAATTGCTTAGAAAGTATCAAATTGAATTTTCTGATAAGATTGATAACGAAACAGCTACACAACTTTTTAATCCTGCCAATAATTTTTTCTCCGATCTGGGGCAGATGTTTACGAATAAAGAAAAATATTTATATGCTTACCAGGAAGAAGAGAACAATATTTACTTTGAATGGCTTGGTCATTTTTATCACGGGCAAAAATTTTTAGAAGGAAATGCGATTAACTCTGATCTATATGATATTGGTTTTAGAATAAGAGGAACCGTTTTTAATCATCTTGGGTATAATCTTACCGTTATAAAAGGAGGAGTTAGCGGTAACAGATCTTTTGCAGAAGTAATTGAACCTCGTTTACTTACAAGTTTTAAATGGATTGAAAATATTGAGAATATTGGCAACTATGATTTTAATTATGGTTATCTTAAATATCACGCTGAACCTATGAAGGATATGAACATTATGGTTCAGCTTGGCAGGGAAGATATAACATTGGGTTACGGTTACGGAAGTAAATTGGTCTTATCCGGTGATAATCCGACCTTGGATTTTATAAAATTTAATTTTGATTACGGAATACTTAGTTTTTCTTCTATGCATGCTTCAACAACAGGATACTTCAGTCTTAATCGTGATGATCGTTATACAAAATACATAGCATTTAACAGAATAAAACTTAAGTTTAAAAACTTATTTGATGTCGGTATTGGTGAGTTTATGGTATATTCCGGCAGAGGAATGGAACTCGGTTATTCTACTCCACTTGCTTTTTATAAATTTATAGAAATGGGAATACAGGATAGAGATAATGGAAATCTTTATCTTGATCTACAGACAAAATTTCTTAAAAATCTTGAATTTCAGGGAACATTTCTTCTTGATGAAAATATTTTAGGTAATCTTGCTGATCTTGAAAAATACACAAATAAAACCGCATACCAGGTCGGAGCTTTTTGGTACCAGCCATTTTCAATCCCTGATCTTTCATTAATTTGCGAATACACAAAAATACGTCCTTATGTTTATACGCATTATGATATAAAAAATAATTATACCTCTTTCGGAGCTAATTTGGGTCACAGAATTGGTCCTAATGCTGATGAACTTATGACAAGAGCCAATTATAATTTTAACGAAAAGCTGCGTCTTTTTTTTGAGTACCGTTATGTTAGAGAAGGGAACAATGTTTATGACGACAATGGAAATTTAATAAAAAATGTTGGCGGAGATATTGCGCTTACACATGGTGTAAACATAATTAACGAACACGCACCCTTTCTTGATGGTGAAAGAGTGAATTATAATTATTTTATTACGGGATTTAGGATTGAACCAGTGCGCGGTTATATCTTTGATGTTTCTTTCAATTATCGAAATCAAAAAAATATTACTAAAAATACTTCTGAAAACCTCAGCTATGCTTTGCTGAAATTTACTTTGGAATACTAAAAAGTTTTAGAAATTTCTAACAATTTATATCCCTAAACTTCAGGTATTTTCTTCAACGTTCCCATTTATCACTAATTGCTAAATATGAAGCAAAAATCAAGGATTTTATAAAAATCCTGCATTTCTCTGTACTGAGAATATCTAAAAGAAATTTCTAAAAATCAGTAATAAAAAATATTTAAGAATCTATAATTTTTAAGAAATCAAATAGTTGCGTAATGAATATCATTGGAACACCATTTGTTATAAAGTTACATCAATTTATTTATTTATTTACTTAGGGGCTCTTATGAAAAATTTAATTTACTCGTGCTTCTTTGTTCTTTTTTTTACAACTTTTTTAGCGGCTCAAACAGCTCCAGTTGCCCAGCTTAAACTTGAGCCAGTTACACCGCATAGCCTAACAACATTAGGCTTAACAACAAATTCAGTTTCCCCTGGATTACCTGTCTTTGCTAATGGAACATATGTTTATTTATCTGCAAACAATGTTGGTAGCACAGATGCAATCACATCTTCAACATTTACTTTATTTTCAAAACCAAGTGGATCAGCTGCTGTATTAGAAGATGTTGGATCACTTGGATGGAAAGGCTTAAAAGCAGATGTAAAAGGTGCTTATAAAATCGAACTTTCAGTTACCACGGCTGGTGGAAGTGATTTAGATACACTAACTGTTTACGCCGGCGATTATATTGGCGTTGGTGATGTTGATGGTATTACTGGAGCCTATCCGTCCTGTATGACTTGTCATAATAATTCAGGCTATCCCAAATTTCAGGATATCTTTACAAGATGGTCAACATCTGGTCATGCAACTATTTTCAGAACTCAGATTGATGTAGATGCTGCTGCATCACATTATAGTACGCAATGTATGAAATGTCATACAACCGGTTATGATCATAACGTTACAGCATCAAACAATGGTTTTGATGATGTCGCATTATCTTTAGGCTGGGTTTATCCAGGTCATACAGATCCAGGTATGTGGGATAATATTAAAACCAATTATCCTGGCTTAGTTAAATTTGCTGTAATTGGTTGCGAAAATTGTCATGGCGCTGGAAGTAATCACCCTGCAGGTCAACTAGGCTCGCAATTCTTAACAAATTCTACATATACAGCAGGAGCTTGTGCTCAATGCCACGATGAACCCTGGAGACATAATATATATTCAATGTATGAAAATTCAGGTCACTCAGAAGCAGTTTGGTCAAATTCTTTTGCGCAGGGTGCTTCATCACAAAACAATAGTCTTGCTAATTGTATTCGTTGCCACGATGCAAAAGGATACATTAACTTTACAAAAGGCTTAACAACAAATACCACAGGAATGAAAGTTGGATCACATTTAGCTATTACTTGTCAAACCTGTCATGATCCACACGGAAATGATAACACAGCTTCTTTAAGAACAACTCCTGCCGGATCTGATACACTTGCAAACGGAATGCAATATACTCTTGGCGGGTTAGGTAAAACTTGTATGAACTGCCATAAAAACCGTACAAATAATGAAGTAACAGTTCAAACTGCAGTTTCAAATTCCCATTGGGGACCTCATCATTCAGTTCAAGCAGACAACTTTTTCGGAAAGAATGCAGCTAAATTCGGAACAGATGATTATCGTACAAATTCACATCAATTTGCCGTTACTGATGCTTGCGTAACTTGCCACATGGTTGCTACTGCTGATACAGGAACTGTAAATAGAGATAAAGTAGGCGGACACTCCTGGAATCTTCATAATCCTGAATCAGGTTATGATCATACTACTGCTTGTACAAGCTGCCACGGTCCAAAAAACAGTTTTGATGAGTTCGAAGCTGTAACAGATTATGATGGTGATGGATCTGTTGAAAGTGTACAAGGCGAAGTTGAAGGTTTATTAACAAATATCAGAGTATTATTACCTCCTACTGGTTTAGATTCAGTAAATTATGCTGAAATTGGCGCAATGAATGACCTGACAGTTAAAAAAGCATATTGGAACTATTTGCTGATATCTTATGACGGTAGTAACGGTATGCACAACTCAATATTTGCTTTTGATGTTTTATTAAAGACTGAAATCGCCCTTGGTGGTGTTGTTCCTGTTGAATTAGTTTCTTTTAAGGCTGAAGTTAGTAAAAACGGCGTAACCTTAAAGTGGGAAACTGCAACTGAAACAAATAACAGAGGATTTGAAATCGAAAGAAAGATCAGCGGAAGCTGGGCTAAAATTGGTTTTGTTGAAGGTAAAGGAACCTCGACAGAATTTACACAATATTCTTTCACAGATAAACCAAATACATCAAATGTTTCATATAGATTAAAACAAATTGATCTTAACGGTGAATATACTTATTCAAAAGAAATTGCCGTTGCATCAGGATCAATTCCAACAGAATTCAGTTTATCACAGAATTATCCTAATCCATTTAACCCATCTACAACAATTAAATTCAATTTGCCTTTTGACAGCAAAGTTAAAGTTGTTATATATAGTATTAATGGCGAAGCAGTAAAAGTTCTTGCAGATGGTGAATTTGCAGCAGGTGAGCATGAAGCACAATTTAATACAAATTCAGTTAACGGATTGGCTTCTGGAATTTACTTATATTCAATCAATGCTGTTTCAAATGATGGTAGATCAAACTTTACACAAACCAAGAAAATGGTTTTGTTGAAGTAATAAATTTTTCCCTAAAATATAGTTAGTGGTTAATAGTTAAACGAAAAAAGGCTCGAGTAATCGAGCCTTTTTCGTTTCTATCAAATTTTAGTATCAGAGATACTTAATTAATAGATAGATAATAATTATTGGCAATACTAAAAAGATAATTCCCTGAAAATAATCTTTAACTGCTGAAGATTTTTCTTCTTTATTTTTTAATTCTTTCACTTTGTTTCCTCTTGATTTTTAGCTGTTTCTATATTTGTTTTATCGTTTACCGGTAACTTTCATTACCTTATAAAAACAATAAATTGTTAATGTAATTATTATTCCCCAACCTAATACTAAAAATATCCAGCCGCCTAAATTCATAAGCCAAGCCTTTCAATATTATTTGCAGGAATTTTAAAGACCAATATTCTATGGTCTGATTTTTATTTTATTACTAAAGAGAGAGAATGAATTAAAGAATTAAAGGAGGTGCTCTTAAAGAATGGTTATTTGCGGTTGATGTGAAAACAGCCAAGAATGATTCGGTAAATGATATTATCCGATAATCATTTGGGATTGTTAAAGTTTGCGCTGAAAAAGAAAAAATTGTTTCACTTAAACTAAATTTCTCAGAACTTTTATTTCTTAAATTTCTTTCACTGAAATTTTGTTCAAGGAAATTCTGGATGGGAATTGAAATGGCTTCCTGTCTGTTAGAAACAGAGGAAACATTTTCCTGTTCAAAACTTATTAAGCTAAAAAACAAAATAGAGTTGATTGTAAACCAAACAACACCTTTTTGCAAGGCTGATAAGTTTCTGTGGTCTATATTTATTCTTAATGAATTCATAAATTATATTGACTGCAAACATATCAGATTAAAGTGCATCAGTCAATAGAGTCTAAATATCAATTGTTTATATTATCTTTTTTGATAAAATTTGACCATTATTTAGTGAGAATTATTTCATACGCCAGTTCTTTTTAAACTAAAAAAATTAAGTCATTTAATTTTGAAAATACAAATACTATTCTCTCGGAAATCAAACTGAAAATCAAAATATTAAAATCACAACTAAATTATTACGAATAACTATGAAGCAGAAAATTATTATCCCATTTCTTCTTTTAATCGTTTTTTCCTTAACCGGAATTTCTCAAACAGATTCTGCTAAAGATTCTGAGCTATACACTTGGTTAAAATCTATCCCGGATTTTGAGGTAAAAAAAATTAAGGCAGATACTATTTTTACTGAGGCTTACGAGATAATGGTCACTCAACCTGTTGATCACAATAATCCGGACGGACCAAAATTTAAGGAACAGTTTTTTCTTTCAAATGCAGATAAGAATAAACCGGTGGTGATTGATCTTGACGGTTATGCAGTAAATAACCGAACAACAGAGTTGAGTAGAATATTACAGTGTAATCAAGTGGTTGTTGAACATCGATATTTCGGTGAATCTGTGCCACAACCTTTAGATTGGCAATATTTGGATTTTAGACAAGCAGCGGCAGATCAGCATAAAATTATTCAACTCTTAAAAGAATTTTATAAAGGTAAATGGATTAGTACAGGTATTAGTAAAGGCGGTTCGACGGCAATCTTTCACAGAAGAATTTATCCGGATGATGTTGATGTTTCGGTTCCTTATGTAGGACCGGTAAATCGTTCAGTTGAAGATCAAAGAGTTTATGAGTTTATTAAAAATGTTTCAACGCAGGAGTGCAGAAACAAAGTTTATGATTTTCAGGTCTTATGCTTAAAAAAACGTGATCAACTTTATCCAATGTTTTTAAAAAATGCTGAAGATAAAAAATTAACTTATAATATTGTCGGAAATGAAAGAGCTTATGAATATTCAATACTGGAATATTCTTTTGCATATTGGCAATGGGGGAATGGTGATTGTTCAAATATTCCAGATTCAACTTCAAGTATAGAAGACATATTTGATCACTTAGATGTTAATGGTGGTTTTACATATTTTGATGATGCGAGTATTAAGGATAATTGGCCGTTTTTTTATCAATGTTATACTAATTATGGTTACTATGCTTACGATATAACCCCATTTAAAGATTATTTAAAATATGCTGATGGACATGTTCAGTTTTTTATTCCTGAAGGAGTTAACCCGGTTTTTGATCCTGAACCAATGAAGGATATTTCAAACTGGGTACAAAATGAAGCGACAAATTGTATTTTTATATACGGCGGTAATGATCCCTGGTCTTCGACGAGTGTTTGTTTAACTGGCAAAACCAACTCAATCAAAATGGTTTGTCCGGGTGGATCGCACAGAACAAGAATAAGAAGTTTTTCAGGAAAGGATAAGGAGCTTATCTATTCTAAGTTAGAAGAGTGGTTGGAAATAAAAATTCAAAGATAGGTTAGAAATATTTGAAGGATGCTGTCTCTTTTTTGAAACGGCATCTTAAATATTATTTTTTATTTAAAAACTTATCCAGTTGTCTTTTCAATTCTTCTTTAGCCGGTTTAGCTTGCTTGAAAATAGAATCGGCTTTCACAAAATCAAAAACACGGACATCATAAATTTCCGGTTTGATATAAATATCAGGTCTTAAAAACTTTAATCTCTCTTTTATTATTGAGTTCTGCATTGTTTGATAAGTAGTAAACACAGAATCAAAAGTAGGCGGAAGCTCATTATCTGTTTGAGTTTTAACTGCCGTTACATCAATTGCTATAGTTATATCACATTTATTTTTAATCAAATCAAATGGTAAAGGATTAACTGCTCCTCCATCAATTAAAATTTTATTTTTAATTGTAACCGGTGTAAATAATCCGGGAAGGGAGTAACTGGCTTTAATCGGTAGAATCAAATCTCCTTTATCAAAAATAACTTCCTCTTTTTTCCAGTAATCGGTTGCAACTATTGTAAGCGGTACTTTTAAATCTTCAAAGCTGGAAACCTTTAAATGGGTTTCCATATATCTTTGAAACTTCTCACCTTTTATAAAACCCGATTTAATAAACTGTGGATCAAACATTGTGAAAAGTTTAACAATATCAGATTTAAGTAAGAAATCAAAAACAGAATCACTTTTAGGATTGGTTAACTGATTAAGAATTTCTTTCATCTCTTTACTGTTAAATCCGGCAGCATAAAAAGCTCCAACAATTGCTCCTATACTTGAACCGGATATAATAGAAGGTTTAACACCAAGTTCGCCAAGTGCTTCAACCATCAGGATATGCGCAATACCGCGTGCACCACCGGCACCAAAAGCTATCCCGATTGAGGGAGAACTAGATTCAAATTTCGATTTCATCATTAATATCTTTTCCGGTTTGTATAAAGTGTTAGGTCAGCTTCATCAGTTATTTTTCTTTTAATTTTCAACTTGAAAGACTGAATCTAATACTGTTCCATCAACCCATTTTACTATTGCAATAACTTTTTCTTTATTTAATTTTGGCTTTGCAGGCGTGCCGCCACAAATCTCATCGACTTCATTTTTAATTTGCTTTATGTCCTTAATCGGAAGTCCTGATCCTTTTACAGCTTGCAACAAATCTTTACGTTTTGGATTAATTGCAATTCCTCTTTCTGTGATAATCACATCAATCAGTTCGCCAGGTCCGCATAAAGTTGTTACCTCATCAACAATAACTGGAATACGATCTCTGAATGATGGAATAGCAAGTATAGTACATTTTGAATAAAGACAATTTTGCCAGCCACCGATTCCGTGCAGCAAATAACCATCAGAGTGTGTAACAACGTTTGCATTAAATTTTATATCAACTTCGGTTGCCCCAAGTACCGCGGTATCAACCATTGAAGCAAAATTTCCCTTACCGTGAAAATTATAACTTGTAAACGGAGAAGTGTTAACGTGGTTTGCATTTTCTCTCATACTTCGCACGCCTTCAAGATCAAATGTTTGACCATCAAGAATGTAATCTGTTAAACCTTCTTCAAGCATTTCAACTAAATATTTTGTACTTCCACCGCGCATAAATCTTGCTTTAACACCTTTAGCCTTCATCTTTTCTTTTAAGAAAAGCACAAAGGCAAGATTGGTTCCGCCTGCGCCGGCTTGAAGTGAAAATCCATCTTTCATAATGCCTGCTGCCTCTATAAAATCTGCAACATATTCAGCTATCAGCAAACGATCAGGTGATTTTGTTACTTCGGTTGTTCCTGAAACAATTTTTTTAGGATCACCGAGCGATTCAACTTCAACAACATAATCAACATTGTTCCCCTGAATTTGCCACGGCACACAGGGAAAGGGAACAAGATTATCTGTTACAATAATTACTTTATCAGCATACTCGGAATCACCAAGTGCAAAACCGATCAACCCGCAAGCAGATTTTCCGCGATCACCGGTTGCATTTCCAAATGGATCAGCAGTTGGTGCGAGAATAACTGCAATGTCAATGTGAACTTCACCATCCTGAATTGCCTGATATCTTCCGCCGTGTGAGCGAAGAACTCCAACGCCATTCATTTTTCCTTCTGTTGTAAATCTTCCAAGAGGTCCATTCATACTTCCTTCAATGTGGTGAATTGTTCCGTCTTCAAGATATTTTATTAAGTGTGAATGAACAGGAAAACTTGCCGATGGAAACCAGCGAATATTTTTTATTCCCATTTCTTTAATTGTATCGAACAACATATTTGTTACATCATCTCCATTGCGCAGATGATGATGAGTTGAAATTGTCATTCCATCTTTTAGTCCGGCTTTTTTTAAAGCTGTCTTTAAATCTTTAACAACTTTATTCCCATCAGATGGATAATCAATACAGGTGCGGATTTGTCCGCCGTGGCGGATTGCTTTTACTCCGGTTGGTTTGTACTTATCCACACCTTTAAATGGAATTTGTACTTCGCCGTTAACTTCTATCGGGACTAATCTTCCCGCCGCGTTTTTTATTAATTTCATAATTTATTCCTGAAATTTTAATGGCACACAGATTTAACTAATTTGCGCTGATCTGTTTTATCAGCGTCATCAGCGTACTATTGTTTCTTCTTCCAATTTTTATCTAACAAATTATTTAAGATGGCTAAATCAATTGTATTGATAGCCCGTTTCACAACCGGCGGATCAATCATTTTACTTCCGAGTGAAACAACGCCAAGTCCTTTTTTTTCAGCTTCTTCAAATGCTAAAACAATTTTTTTAGCCTTTTCAATTTCTTCAGTTGTTGGCGCAAATGCTTCGTGTACAACTTTTATTTGTCTTGGATGAATGCATCCTTTACCTTCAAATCCAAGAGACTTTGCTTCAAGTACGCTTTGTCTGAGCGCATTCATATCTGCAACATCAGAAAATACAGTATCAATAGCCTGAATGCTGGTGGCTTTTGCGGCATTAACAAGCATCTGTCTTGCAAAAATACTTTCGCGTCCTTCGTTAGTGCGTTGAGTTCCAATATCCGCAGTGTAATCTTCAAGTCCGATTGCAAGTGCACAATTATTTTTTGAAGCAGATGCAATCTCATAAGCTTTAATAACACCAAGTGCACTTTCAATAATCGGCATAAAGTAAATTGGATTTTCAACTTTGTATTGTTTTTTAAGTTTATCAACTTCTTTTTCAAGTTGATGAATTTGTTCTGCCGATTCACATTTAGGAAGTAAGATTACATTAACGTTATGAGGCACAATAAATTTTAAATCATCCAAACCCTTTGGCAGTTGATTGATGCGCACCATTCTTTCGGCGCCATAAAAATCAACAGAGCGAAGAGCATTTCTTACTAAAAGTTGAGCAGCATCCTTTTCTGTTGGAGCAACGCTGTCTTCAAGATCGAGAATGATTCCGTCTGGTGAATGCAATCCGGCATTAACAAAAAACTTTGGCTCATTTCCAGGTAAATAAAGTCTGCTTCTTCGTAGCTGATCTTTTTTTGTTGAGTATAGATTCTTTTTATTAAATGGGAGTAAGTATTCTTTATTTAATTGTAAATTTTTTATTAGTGGAGAAGATTTAAATTCCACTTCCCTTAGGGAAGGGGTTGGGGGATGGGCAAATCTTTTTATTGCTAGTTCAAATCTTGCTGCGAGAACAAAAGGTAACGCTCCATTGTCTTCCAACAAAATCTTTGCATTCTGCACTCCAAAGAATTGCGACATATCGAAAATCATCTGTTTGATAGATTCTCCATACATCACATCAACTTTACTTTTAAGATCAATTTTTATTCCACCAGAGTTTTTTAACTCAATTTCAAAATAACAATCAGAGCGAACTGAATCGCCGCGTTTGCCGGCGGAAGATTTGTTTAATTTTTTAATCATTATAATGTCCTAAAATTGAAATGATGTGAATATCTCGTTTATGAATCCGATATACAAGACGATCTTTTTTATTAATTCTTCTCGACCAGCAAGGTGGGATTTCATATTTGAGTGGTTCCGGTTTTCCTAAACCTTTGAATGGATTCTGTTTTATGTTCTCAATCAACAAAATTATTTTTGAAAAGTATATCTCACACTGGTCTTGAGATTTAGTGTTTTCGATTAATTCCTTTTGGCGCAAAGCTTCAGGTGACCAAATAACTTCGAGGAATTTATCCACTTTTTTTCCCAAGCAGTTTATAAATATCTATTTTTTTCCCCTTGCCTTCTTCAAGTTCTTTTAATCCTTTATTGATACTCTTGACCCATTTCGGATTACTAAGGATATAAAGATTTTCAATCATGTTATCATAATCTTCTTTGGAAATTAAGACGGCATCTTTTCTACCTTTAGAACCTACAATCAGATAAGGCTCGCTGTTTTCATGAACCTTATCTATAATTTTGTTAAGCTTATTTCGCGCTTCTGTATAAATAATTGCTTGCATTTGTATTCCTTAAAAATGTCATTATCCTGACAGAAAAAATAATCTATATGCTTTTCTAAAACAAGAGACTACTAAATCAATTTAACAATCAAACAATGAGCTTCTTCATAAACTCTTGAGCAGTCATTAATTCTGCATTAAAGATTGCGTTTTTAATTTCTTTCCTTCTGCCTGCTGTTAGAAGTTTTTCAGAGAGAGCTTCAAACTTATTATCAAGGTCTTCCATTGTCATTGGTTCTCTTGGAT
>JBAQCL010000076.1:0-40048 GCA_049294175.1 Ignavibacteriaceae bacterium
TGATTAGTATCTCAGTTTTTGAGAAAACACCCATTATTTCAATGTTTTCTGATTCCAATTACTTAAATGAAATTAACTATAACGACAACCAATTGTCTTTATTCAACTTATAACCGGACAGTAATGAAATTATTATTATGCTTAAACTAATTAATCTTACAAAAAAGTTTGGAACTTTTACTGCTGTTAACAACATTAATATCACTGTAAAAGCAGGAGATTTTTTTGGATTTCTGGGTCAAAACGGTGCCGGCAAAACCACAACTATAAAAATGGTTACCGGATTATTCACACCAACCAATGGTCAAATACTTATTAATAACATCGATATTTTAAAAGACCCGATAAAAGCTAAATCATTGATTGGATATATTCCTGATCAACCCTTTATTTACGAAAAACTTACCGGACGGGAGTTCTTATATTTTAGCGGAGGACTATACTCAATTGATAAAAATACTTTGAAAAATAAGATTGAAAAAACAATTGATGAACTTCAAATCGGTGAGTGGGTTGATAAACGTACCGAAGAATATTCACAAGGGATGAAACAAAGAATAACGATAGCTTCAGCTTTATTACATAGCCCAAAACTGTTGGTTGTAGATGAACCTATGATCGGACTTGATCCGCAAAGCGCTGTTGTAGTAAAAAAAATACTAAAGAATTTATCAAATAACGGCACAGCTATTTTTATGTCAACACATAGTTTAAATGTTGCGGAAGAAATATGTACAAGAATCGGAATAATTAAAGATGGACAGATGATCTTTGAAGACAAAAAGGAAGTTATCGAAACAATCAGAGGCTCCGATCATCAGAACCTGGAATCATTGTTTTTACATCTTACAAAGTGATGAAGGATTTACTGCACATACTTTACTATAAGATTATTATTTTTTTAAAAGTCAATTCGCCTTTTAACTTTTCAAGCGTAATAAAAAATTTTGGCTCCGGATTAGTGTATATAGTTTTTGCGTATGGCTGCTATCTGCTAACACAAAACACAATTGATTATCTTCTTGTAAATGTTAAGATAGGCTCATTTCTTTTGCACAGGTTTATTCTGGTTGTGTTATTTATATTTTTTATAACAATTAATGTTGGAAATATAGTTGTATCATTTTCAACACTTTATAGATCAAAAGAAGTCAATTATTTAATAACAAAACCATTATCATTTACAAAATTATTTTTAATAAAATTTTTAGATAACCTTTTTTATAGCTCCACCACTCTTCTTCTAATTATCACTTCGGTTTTAATCGGTTATGGCGTTTATTTTAAACTTGGCTGGATATTTTATCCCACAGCTTTGTTGTTATTAATACTGCCTTTTGTGTTTACAGCCGGGTCTTTAGGTGCAATAATTTTACTTATCGTTTTAAGATTAGCTTCAAAATTTGGGATTAGAAAAATTATAGTTACAATTTTTTTACTTTACATTTCAAGTGTTATAGCTTTTTATTACATAAGCAGCCCGATAGAGTTGATACAAAAAGTTTTTGATTATTATCCAAATATTAATCAGTATTTCGGGTTTCTTGAAAATAAGCTGCTTAGATTTTTACCAAACTATTGGGTTACAGATTCGCTTTACTGGATATCTCAAAATAAATTTGAGAGAGCAATTCCTTTCATCTATGCAAATATTGTTTGTTCATTAACTTTTTTTGCTTTTGCGCTTCTTGCCGCTAAAAAGTGGTATTACAAAACGTGGTTAACTTCACTTAATATTACTTCCGATCTAAGAACCAAAAATAGGTTTAATAATAAATTTTTAAGATTTGATAAAACATCAAAATTAAATTCTTTCGATGAGTCGATTTTAAAGAGGGAGTTTTGGTTGTTTTTTAGGGAACCAAGTCAATGGGGACATTTGCTGGTAATTATTATTTTGATTATCATTTTTGTTTCAAGCATTTCCGGAATAAATATATTAATACTTAAAACTTATAATGATTATTTAAAAACGATATTTTATTTAGTTATTACATTATTTAATGTATTTCTTATTGCTTCCCTTTCTTTGCGATTCGTATTTCCTATTATCAGTCTTGAAGGGGATACAATTTGGAAAATCAGAAGTGCGCCAATTAATTTTAATCATTTGCTGCTAAAAAGATTAATAATTTATTTTTCAATCATCTTTGTGATTGGTCAAACAATTAGTTTCTATTCAAACCATTTATTCCCTTTGCAACTTGCTGTTGTAGCTCAAATAAATACAGCAATAATTACTATAACTCTGGTAAGTATGAACTTTGGAATGGGCGGTGTATTTTTAAATTATAAAGAAAAAAACGCAATTCGATTAGCTTCTTCACAAGGAGCATCGATAACATTTTTATTCACTTTGTTTTATTTAATCCTTCTTATCATAATTCTCTTTGTTCCTGTCTTTATTTTTTTCCAGGCAAATACTTCAGGCACAATAACATCGATATGGAACCTTTTAACAACAACATTACTATTGTTTATTTTCTCGGTACTAATTAGCTCTATCTCCATCAGGATGGGATTAAAATCATTTAGAAAAGATATTTAAGATTAATATATTTTATTAAATTATTTGACGATGTTTCCCGATAATCCTTTTAGACTATTAATTAAGGTTTTTGAAAAACATACATTTTAGAATCCGAATAACACACAATGTACATTTTATCTTGCACCAAAGTAATCCCTTCACCTTTTTCAAATGGTATTAGCCACTCACCAAGTAATGAACCTTCTCTATCTATTTTGATTATTTTTTTTGATTCATCACTAACAATCCAAAAACAATCTAAAGATTTATCGTAACAAATATCCAACAAGTCCGAAGTAAATGTAATTTCTTGTCGGCTTAATTCTTTTGAACCTGAAAACTCTAATAACATAGCTGGAAACTTTTCATTTATAGCATAAATGTGACCATTATTATCAACTGTTATTCCTTCAAGAATATGACTTGGATTTGTTGAGACATCAACAACCATAGAATTTATTTTTGTACCATCATATGAAAATGATGAGACTAACTTTGCCGTTTCTTCAACAACATAAATAGTATCGGAATTTTTAGAAAGAGCAATTCCCTCCATATCAACTCCCGAAACTGAAATTTGGTTCAATAGTTTTCCATTTAAATCAAAAACATAAATGTAAGGTCTCGCATCTGAGACTATTAGCAATGAATGATCATTTTCATTATATACAATTCCGGATGGCTCAATCAAAATGGAAGAAAGATCAATAACATTAACTGGCTGGAGAGTAGTAATTTTTGGATTTTATTTATCACCGCATTTGATTGATTACTTTTACAAGCAAAAGTAATTGCAATAGTTGTTAGAATTAATATTGCTGATGAAATTTTTATATAACGCAAAGTATAATAAAGTTCCCTACATATATAAAGTGATTTATTCTAAAGTATTTACGAGAGACTTCTGAAAAATAACCTTTAGCGGTCATCTTGAATTGATTTCAGGATCATTTTGTTAGATTCCGAAATAAATTCGGAATAACGCATTACAGTTTATCTAATTTTTCAGAAGTTTTTACGAATAATTATTAGCCCCGATAAAACCAACTTTTATTTACATCATCAGCACATGTTTTTTGTGATATTATTTCTAATAATTTATTCTTCTCAACAATAACTGCAGAAAGTTTATTTTTAGCATAAGCCGTTGTGTCGATATAAAGAGTATCAGATTCTTTATCATAATAAACTTCCCGGCGATGTGTGTGCCCAACTATTTGCAGCTTCCCGATATTTAATAAACTACCGCGCGCCCATATAATACTATTCTGATCATATAAATCATTTCTCAAAATATTTTCTAATTCAGTTTTGTTCTGTAAATAATTTTCAGGAAGTTTATCACTATAATATTGCGAAATTCCTGCGTGTGAAATGAAACAATCATCAAGATTAAGAAATAGAGGTGAAGAAATAATTAGGTTTAAATGTTCATTTAATCGTTCAGATTTATTTTTGTATGAAGCTAAAGTGGCTTCTGCTCCATTATGTTTCCACGATTTTGCCATTTGACTGCCGGGTTCTCTATTACTATCATATAGCATAAAATCGTGATTACCGGGAGTAAAAATAATTTTTTCAGAAATCATATATTCTAAAACTTCATAACTATGATTTCCACGATCCACCAAATCCCCTACACAATAAATTGCAATATCCGGGTATTTTGCTTTTACCTTTTCAACTAAATTTTGAAGTGTATAAAAACAACCATGTACATCACCGATAACGGCAATCATCTTAAATTAAATTATATGTAGAAAGTTTTTTTAGCATACTTTGTCAATTCATCTCTGAATTTAGGATGAGCTATAGATATTAAATCTTTTGCTCTTTCTTGTATAGTTTTGCCCCAGAGATTTATAGCACCATATTCGGTTACAATATAATCAACATCACCTCTTGAAGTAACAACACCCGCGCCTGGTTTTAATGTAGGAACAATGCGTGAAATGGTTTCATTTTTTGTTGTTGAGGGTAAAGCAATAATTGGTTTTCCACCTTCAGATTTTGATGCCCCACGAATAAAATCGACCTGCCCGCCAATACCTGAATAAAATCTTGTTCCAATAGAATCCGCGCAAACCTGCCCTGTAAGGTCAATCTCTAAAGCTGAATTGATCGCAATCATTTTATTATTCTTAGAAATTATAAAGGGATCATTAACATATTCTTGCGGATGAAATTCAATTACCGGATTATTATCAATAAAACTAAACACACGCTTGGTGCCTAAAACAAATCCGGCAATAATTTTACCCGGATGCAGAGTTTTCTTTTCTCCATTTATAACTCCTGCCTCAACAAGATCAACCATTCCATCAGAAAACATTTCTGTGTGAATTCCCAAATCTTTTTTATCAAATAAATACTTCATTACAGAATCCGGAATGGCGCCAATACCCATCTGCAAAGTTGAGCCATCTTCAATAAGTTCAGCAACGTTTCTGCCTATCTTATCAAAAACGGCTAATGTTTCCGGTGTTGCATCAGGATCGACTTGCGGTAATTCATTTAGTTCTTCATCGTATTCAACAAGATAATTGATTTTATTTATATGAATAAAGCAATCACCGAGAGTTCTTGGTTGATGTTTATTAATCTGTGCAATAATTATCTTTGATTTTTCAGCAGGTGTTTTAATTGTACCGACATCAACACCGTAACTGCAAAATCCATGTTCATCAGGCGGGGAAACATTAAGTAAAGCAACGTCCGTATTTATTCTTCCAAGTTTAAAAAGCAACGGAACTTCTGATAGAAAAATTGGGATTAACTCGGCTCTACCTTCGTTTACGGCTTTTCTTGCATTGGAACCGATAAAGAAAGCTTTATGTTTAAAATGTTTTTCCATTCCCGGGTGAAGGTAAGGCACATCGCCAACAACCAAAATATGGTACAATGTAACATCCTTTAATTCATCTTTACGTTTAACCATTGCTCTAACCAATTCATTAGGGCAGGCACAACCCGGCTGCACAACTACATGATCACCTGATTTTATATGCTTCACTGCTTCATCGGCAGTGGTAAGTTTTTGGTTATAGATTCTAAGAATATTAGTAGGAATGCTATTCTTAAAAGTTATTTCTTCTGCGGCAGTCATATATTTCTCATTTCTAAATGAGCATTAACAAAATTATTATAACCTAAAGTTAATTAGTTGAAAAAATATGGAGTCTTCTGTACTCTAAATTAAAAATATTAGCTATAGATTCGTTACAACAATATCCATTATAAATACAAACACCTTTCTGTAATCCAAAATCTCCAAGTAAAGCATTTGATAAACCGTGTTCAGCTATTTCCTGAATGTATCCTAAAGAGGCATTATTTAAACCGTAACTTGCTGTTCGAGAAACCAGGGCAGGCATATTTGGTACACAATAGTGGATAATGTCATGTAACATATAAACAGGATCAGATTGCGTAGTAATATGGCTGGTCTCAACACATCCACCAAGATCAATTGAAACATCAACAATAACAGCACCTTTTTTCATGGTTTTAACCATTTCCTCGGTAACAAGATGAGGCGCTTTTTCACCTTTTATTAAAACTGCGCCGATAAGTACATCTGCAAATTTTACTCCCCGCGATATTGTATAGGGATTAGCCATTACAGTTGTAACTTTTTTCCTAAAGTAAGTATCAATTTGTCTTAAACGGTTAAGATTTTTATCAATTACAATAACCTGAGCGCCTCTTCCCAATGCTGCCCTTGCAGCAGAAACACCAACTACACCGGCACCAAGAATTACAACCGCCGCAGGCGCAACTCCGGTAATTCCACCAAGCAAAATTCCTCTGCCACCCGCACTAAAACTTTCGAGATATTTTTCAGCAACCTGAATTGATAATTGTCCCGCAATTTCACTCATTGAATGAAGCACAGGAAGCCGCTCTTCATCTTCAATTAATTCATATCCAATAGCCGTAATTTTTTTCTTCAAAAGCTGATCAATTATTTTTTTCTTTGTTACGGCAAGATGAAGGAAAGAAAAAAGTGTTTGATTTTCCTGAAGCATATCAGACTCAAATTCCTGAAGTGGTGCAACTTTAACAATTACTTCCGCACGCAAGTAAGCTTCCTCTGCAGAATACACAATTTGGGCCCCGGTTTTCCGGTATTCTTCATCACTAAAATGACTTCCCGCCCCTGCTCCGCTCTCAATATAAACGGTGTGACCTGCACGAACTAATGCATCAACGCCCGCAGGTGCTAATGCAACTCTTTTTTCTTCATAAAGTGTTTCTTTTGGTATGCTGAATCTCATTTAAAACTTCTCTTTTTTATTTTAAAACTACCAAAGAGCTTTTAGATTTTCAATTTTTATTTACTATTTAAACCGGAGTAATTGCCGATTTTCCTTTAAGAACAGCAATTATATTTTTTGCTGCAAGTGACGACATTTTATCACGTGCTTCTGCAGTTCCGCTGCCGATGTGAGGTAACAAAACTACATTTTTCAAATCATAAAGTCCTTTATTTAACTTTGGTTCATTTTCATAAACATCTAAGCCGGCAGCAAATATTTTTTTCTCTTTCAGAATCCTGATAAGATTTTTTTCATCAACAATTTCACCACGGGCTGTGTTGACTAAAATTACGGATTTTTTAAGCAGGTGCAGATTGTCTTCATTTAAAAGATTATAAGTTTTTTTATTTAGAGGTAAATGGATGGAAACAATATCAGATTTTTTTAATAAAGAAGTTAATGATTCTCTTTTTGCACCTAACTTCTTTTCCAGCTCGACATTTTGAACATCTGAGAAATAAAGGATTTTGCAACCAAATGCATGTGCTCTCTTTGCTACTGCACTTCCGATTCTGCCTGCACCCAGGATACCAAAATACTTATCACGCAGTTCAACACCCAAAAATAATTTTGGTTTCCATCCTTTAAATTTTTTATCACGCACAAATTTTTCAGCCTCAGGAATTCTTCTTGCACAAGCAAGCACTAAAGACATTGCAAGATCAGCGGTGGAATCCGTCAACACATCGGGAGTGTTTGTAACAACAATACCTTTACTTTTTGCGTAATCAACATCAATATTGTTAAAACCGACAGCATAGTTTGCAATAACTTTGCATTTTTTCATTTTATCTATTGCTTCTTTATCAATTATTTCAGTCAATAAAGTAATCAATCCGTCACAATCTTTTACTTGATTCAAAAATTCTTTACGTGGAATAGCATGATCTTTTTTAAAAACATTAACTTCAAATCCATTTTTCTTTAGAAGTGACAGTCCTACTTCAGAAATTTCCCTCGTTACAAATACTTTCATAAAGTTTTTATCCTAAACGTTTAATTATAAAATTTGTTTTATTTTTTATAGTAATATTAAACTATAAAATTATTTTTAATACTGTTCCAAATATCCGACTAAGTTTCCATTTTTGCCACAAATAACTTTTAAATCTGATTTAAGGGAATTAAGTACGGTGAAATAAAGAAGATAATTTTTTATTAAAAGGATATGAATAATATGTAAAAATTAACACATCTTATCTTCTCAATCTTTATAATCAATTAGATATTACTCTTTGACAAGATAAAACTAACTGAGGTACATATTTGACAATTGTTAGCTTTTTTTTTACCCAAATAAAAGTTTAACAATAAACAATGCACCAAGCATTCCGGCAACATCTGCTAACAAACCTGCAGGTAGTGCATGACGTGTGTTTTTAATATTAACTGCACCAAAGTAAACTGCCAACACATAAAAAGTAGTTTCTGAGCTTCCAAAAAAAGTGGAAACTAAAATCCCGATAAATGAATCAGGACCGTGAACAGCCATTATTTCTGCCATTACACCAAGTGAGCCACTGCCGGAAAGCGGACGCATCAAAGCCATAGGTAGCGCTTCAGCAGGCATCCCGATAGGATCTGTTACAATTCTAAGTACGGGGATCAGCCAATTATCCATCGCTCCACCTGCTCTAAATATTGCAATTGCAACAAGCATAGCAACAAGATATGGAATTATCCTAATGGCAATGTTAAATCCTTCTTTTGCACCCTCAACAAATTGCTCATAAACTTTTACTTTTTTGATTACACCATAACCGATAAAAACAAAAATTAAAAACGGGATTGCAAGAGTTGAAACAGCAGTAATTAAATCTCTAAAAAATGTAGGCGGAATAAAACTAAATAATGAAGCAATTGTTTTTGAAAATCCGGTTACAAATGTTAAGGCGATAATCGCAATAAGAGTAATAATCGTTATTAAAAATCTAACATTGTTCTTAAGCCAGGCGCCAAATGTATTTTTTTTAATTGGAAATTTTTCCAGCAATTTGGCAGCAGTTATTCCAACTATTGTAGCACAAGTTGAACCAAACAATGAAGTAGCAATAATTATTGTTGGATCAGCACTGCCTGCTGAAGCACGAACAGCAATGGCAGTTGCAGGAATCAAAGTCATACCGGCAGTGTTAATTGCTAAAAATGTTACCATCGAATTTGTTGCTGTACCTTTGTTGGGATTCAATTTGTCAAGCTCCTCCATCGCTTTTAATCCAAAAGGAGTGGCGGCATTACCCAAGCCAAGCATATTGGCGGAAATATTCATTACCATTGATCCTATTGCGGGATGATCAGGAGGAACTTCAGGAAATATTTTTGTTGTAATAGGTCTTAATACTTTTGCAATAATTTTTATCAAACCGGCTTCTTCTGCAACTTTCATCACACCAAGCCAAAGAGCCATAATACCGATTAATCCCAAAGCAATTTCAACAGCGGTTTTAGCAATATTTATTGCATCGTTTGTTACTTTCTTCATCGAAAGGAAACTAATCTTTTCAAAATAAACATTTGCAATATACGTTACTGAATCGACTTTGGACTTTATAACAGCATTTGCAAGAAGATCATCTTCATTACCGGAAGCACCTGCTAAGGTTCTTAAAAACTTTGGTGCATTTTGATCAACCGAAAAATATAATTGAACCGATTTTTTATCTGAAGATAATGTCCCTATTCCTTTAATTACCACTTCGGACTTTTCTTTTGCATCACAAAAACGGTTATAGTTTTCCGGAGATACTTTTACTTCCATATTGGAACTATTTTTGGCGCTAACATTGTCTTCTTGAATTAAAACACTTAAAGGAACATCATTTCTGTAAGCGTTTTGGGAAATGTCTGAAATATCGATAAAAAGAGCGGAAGCAATTCCAAGGAACAAAAGGGTTACCCAAACATAATTTAACAAGTGCAACTCCTTGGCTTAGAGTAAAAAAATATTTAACTGATAAGATTAAATTCCTTCTTCAATTACGGATTTAATCTCTTTTGAATCAAGTATTATAGGTTTAAGATTTTCGCTTAATTTATAATCTTCAACTTTTGCAACAGATGAGTATTTTAGTCTGTATAGTTCGGTAATTTGATCAATAAGCTTAATATCATCGATATCTTTTATTTCGCCATTAATTGTTATATGTGAAAGTTTATAAGTAAACTCACTCGCTATTGTATTAATTCTTTCATTTTTAAAAATTGAAAAACTTCCAGCCGAACCATACTTGATGTGCTCAAAATTTTCATCGGTATTATCCAAAAAAGTATAGATATTTTTATCAAGATATACAAAATTACAAGCAAGCTGCATTATTTTTTCATTTGCAAGGTGGATAGAAAGCACGCCTGTTGAAGATCCCTGTATCAGCTTTTCAATTTCGTTTATGTCTCTAATCTGAGTTATTTGTTTTTTCATTTTAATATACCGTTTTTTAATTCCCCTTAGTTAATAATACAATTTTTCGTAAAACCTGAATAGACACACATCGGACAGTGTGTATATTTCTTTTCTATTTCCTTATGTCGTAAAGAATTAATTATTGATTTTATTTCCTTTTGCAACATCTGAATTTTGGGATTATCAAAAGACACAGTTACAGGTTTTTCAGGATGCTTAATAAAAACAAGATTCCCCTCAAAATTGTCAAATCCTTTAAATAACTTACTTGCAATATATAAATAAAATTTCAATTGCATTAAATAATAATCGCCGCGTTTTTCAACATCTGTCACTTCTATATCATCAGTTTTATAATCAAATATTATGATTTTATTATTATTAAAGACTATTTTATCAATTATTCCATGTAAAAAATAATCTTCATCTTTAACATAAATTTCAAATTCGTTTCTATAATCTTTATATTTTTTTATCTTGTGATAAGTCTTGGATTGAAAAAAATCAGATAAAATATTCTTAATATTTCTCAATCCTGCTTCGTTAAATTCGATGTTACTTCCATCAAAATTTTTATCCAAGTTAAAATAAGTTTCCAAATTTTCCAACGGTATTTCTTTCTCAAGAATGCTGTGAACTAATTTCCCATAATCTGCAGAATTAAAATTTGCTGCCTTTCCCTGTTCATCTGCCAGGTCATATATTTCATCTTCATCGTTATTTATTTCGGTTAGATATGATTTATCGGCACTCCTTAAAAGTTTCTTATAGTTTAATTCATCAGCATTCAATTTGGCAAATCCGTACTCATATGTCAATAAATATTTCAAAGGACATTGAGAAAATATCGATACTTTGGAAGCTGAAATTATCTCACCAGTTTCTTTTGATGTAACTTTTTTAATCTCTATTTCGAATTCTTCGGATGATAATTTTTTATCTTTCGCGGGAATTTGGACAGAACTTAATTCAGTTATAACCGGAATTACTATTTCAGATTTTTGATTCTTTGTTTCGTACTTGCCTTCCTTTTTTATCAAATAATATAGATTATCTTTAATAACTATTTCATTACTATCAAACCGGCTTTTAAGACTTGAGCTCAAAAGTGAGATAAAAGAATCCTTGCTGAATTTTTTTCCTTCTTCAATAGCAGCGCTGATAAAAAGTTCATCTTTAGCTCTTGTTACGGCAACGTATAATAATCGTTTTAGTTCAGCTAAATTCTTTTTTGCTTCAAGAAAATTATGAACAGAAATTATTGGAGCGATACTGTAATCATCAAGGTAATTATTATCAACGGGAACTTTTGCCAAAAGTCCGAATTTTTTATCAAGCTGTATCTGACCTGATTTTAGTGAACCTGACAGGCTTGGTTCAGATGTTTTATAAATAAATACAATAGGAAATTCCAAACCCTTCGATTGATGTATTGTCATCAATTGAACAGCTTCTTTTTCCTGTGATAATGCAGCCTGAGATTCATCTTCTAAACCTGTAATTGACTCTTTTAAATAGTTTATAAAGTCATATAAATTTCTAAAACTTTTTGCATTAAAATTTCTGGCGATAGAAATCAACTTATTAAGGTTTGCCAGTTCTTGTGTCCCGTCAATTCTTGAGCCAACCACGGCAAGATAGTTTTTATCAGTTAAAAGTTTTTTCAATAACTGAGGAAGTTCTATTGAGTTGCTTAAACAAATATTTTCTTCAAGCGCAGTCAAACAACTTTGTAGTTCTTCTTTTTCGTAAGCAAATGATTTTAGTTTCCGCCAAAAGCCATTCCCTTTTTGAAGCGATATTTCATATAATTTTGAATCTGATACAGAGAAGAAAGGAGACCTCAAAACTCCAACAAGTGCGGGACTGTTATTTTCATCTGCAAGAAATGACAGGTAATTATAAACATCACTTATAGTTTGACGCTGATAAAACCCTCTGCCGCCAACAATTGTGTAAGGGATATTGTTTTGTAAAAACGATTTTTCGAGTTCATCAAAATTTTTTCTTTTGCGAACGAGAATGCAAATATCTTTCCACGAATATTTTCCATCTTTTACAATCTGCAAAATTTTATTTGAAACAATCTCAGGTTCTTCAATAATCTTATCAGTCTTATCAATTTTAGAAATTAATAATTCAACTTTACCCGGAACATCATCCATTCTTGCACAAACCAAATCGGTGTTTGGAACTTCACCATACAGTTCGTCAGGGTTTGCAAATAAGTTTTTAAAAATAAAGTTCGTAAAAGTGCAAATAGCGGGCGCCATTCTAAAGCTATCTGGCAAGCTAAGTAAATTTTTACCGCCGGATTCTGTTTTAATGTTTTCTCTTGTCTGATTAAATATTTCTATTTCCGCATCACGGAATTTATAGATACTCTGTTTTTCATCACCAACAATAAACAGTTTGCCGTTTCTCAAATAATCAAGAATGGGCAGAAATATTTGATACTGGATTTCATTGGTATCCTGGAATTCATCCACCATAATAAATTTATATTTATCAGTTAATGATTTTTGAACATCAGAATTTTGCAAAAGAATTTTTGTGTGAAGCAGAATATCTTCAAAATCTATAAATCCTTCCGCCTTTTTTTTACCTTCATAATTTTTAAGAGCTCGATTAAAAAACTCAAGTATAGTCAGACCAAATTTTGCAAGTTCCCTTTCAGTTTTTGGGTAATCATCAGGCAAATCAAATTTTATAAAATCACTCATTAAATTTTCAGAGATAAAAATTTCGGAAGAAATTGATTCGATTAGATTACCCTTTACATATCCTCTTTTTCTTATTGCAGTTTTTTCAGTAAAAGCTAATGGCTTAATTTGATTTAATAATTTTATAATTGCAGGTATTTCTTTTTCTTTATCAAGTTTATCTAATAAATTCTTCACTTCAATTGCAGATTGATTTTCTATATCATTATCCAGCACAATAGAATTTATTTTCACTAAACTCTTAAGAAAATTATTTTTATTTTTCTCCCATATTTCGGAAAAATATTCGCTAAACTTTGTCGAAAAATACTTTTGAATATATTCTGAACTATTTGAATAAATTTTTTCCTGAACGGCAAAAACATTTTTCCGGTTCTTTATTAATCTTACAATTTCCGATCCTAATTTTGATGATGAAGTAAAAATTCTAATAAGATACTTTAAATTTTCTTTTATAAGATCATCATCAAAAGATGATCGTATAACCTCATCCACAGAAATTTCAATCAATTCACTGGAAAGATTTTCATCAATCGGAACAAAGCGCGCATCAAGTTTTGCTTCAACCGGAAATTGTTTTAGAATGTCTATACAAAATGAATGAATCGTGGAAATATTTGAAGAAACAAGTTGCCTTCTAATTCTTTCAAGCTTTTTCTTGTCTGTCCTGTCTGTTGATGTTTTAATATTTTCATCAATCAGTGTTGCAATTTTATAATAAAGTTCACTTGCAGCTTTTTCCGTAAAAGTAATCGCGGCAACATTAGATACTTCAATATTCTCTTTTAATAAAATCGATAAATATTTTCTGGCTAATACAAATGTTTTACCGGAACCGGCGTTTGCGGTAAGCGCTAAATGCCCTTCGGTTGTTAAGGCTTTTTGCTGGTGAGGAGTAAGTTCATTCATTTCTGATTATTATCTTATCTTTTAACTTTTGGTAAACAGGAATAGTAATCTGAAAAACTGTACCTGCGGTTGAAGTTGAATAAAGTTTTATCTCACCGTTTATACTTTCTAAAAATCTTTTAGCCAAACTTAAACCCAATCCCATTCCTTGTTTTTTTGTAGTAAAATTTTCATCAAATATTTTTTCTTTATCGGATAAAGCAATACCTTTTCCATTATCACTAAATAATAATTGATAATTATTTTCTTGCTGTGTCAGATCAATAGATATTTTTGTTGCGCCTGCCTGAATTGAATTCCGGATTAAGTTAATAAACATTCGTCTTAATTGGCTTACATCGGCTTCTATTTCAGCTTCAGATAAATCATAATTAATTTTAATTGAAGTTTTTTCATGAATGAACATATTTGCCGTATCATTTAAGGAACTAACCAAATCAACAACTTCAATTTTTAGGCTTGGCATCTTAGCAAATCTGGAAAACTCTGAGGCAATCTGATTTAGATTATCAATTTGGTTCAGAACTGTTTGTGATACTTTCTCAAACAGTTTATCAAAATCACGACTTTTATCTTTATACGATATTATCAACTGTTGTAAAGCCAATTTCATTGGCGTTAACGGATTTTTAATTTCGTGAGCAACTTGCTTTGCCATTTCTTTCCAGGCGGCTTCTCTTTCCATTTCTGCCAGTTCAATTTGATTTTTCTTCAGTTCCGAAGTCATCGAATTAAATCCATCAAGCAAATCCTTTAACTCGCCTCTCTCATTATGTTCAATTTGAATATTAAGATCACCTTTGCCCACAGCTTCAGCAGCTTTTGTTAATCTTTGTATAGGTTGCGAAATCTGGTTGGCAAAAAAAGTGCTGATGATAATAATTATTATTACTGCAAATGCGTAAATTCCGAAAATAACAACATTAATATCCGTTGTTGAAGAAGAAATTTTAATTTTATTAAAAGCATCATTGATAGATAAAATATAATCCTGCCCGCCAAGATTTATGTATCTGTAATAATTATCATATTTAAATTTATTTACTTTTTCAGTGATAATGTATTCTTTGTAACGTAGATAATTCAAAAAATAATATGTTTTTGCATTAAGCTTACTGTCAAAAAATCCAATTCGATTGTAAAGGTCTTGAGAATTATAAACTTGATCAGTTCCATTATACATCGCAAATGAAATACCTAATGCTTTGGATGTATTTTCACAAACAGTAAAAATGTCTTTATTTTTAGTTTTTACTAATTGAGACTTCAACTGTTTTTCAACGTAATCCCCTCTTTGACTCAAATCATTAAAGATACCTTCTTTACCGCGTTCATTTACAATTTGAGAATTATATAATGCAAGGATGACAACAGGAATAATTGATATAAAAAGGAATGCAAAAAGTAGCTTGCTTTTAAATGTAAAACTTAATTTTCCCAACCGGCTTAATATGATCACAAAAAATATGATTATAATAATTAGTGAGTGCACAATAAATATTTTAAAGAAGTTAAAAAGATCCCAGGAAAATGCCCGCTCTGCTACAGAAACCGTTGTTATAATATCATTATTACCTGAAAATTCTTTAAGCAAATATGTTTCATAATTTTCGCCTTCAAATTTTAGTTTTAACCAAACATCATTATAGCCCGAATCTATTTGTGTTTGAAGAATCTGTTTGATCTGATCACGCGAAGGATAAATATCTCCATAAACCTGAGTTAGCTTAGAATTTGTAAATTGAAATATTTTTAACTGCTTTACATCAATAACACGATTAAAAATCGATAGATTTGATTTGATAAAATCCGGGATGTTATTAGCGCCGATGGATTCAATATCAAAACAAACAAATGCGGATATATAACCTTTTGTTATTCCTCTTTCTTTTAATTTAATAATTCCTTCGTAGTATTTTTTTGTTTCATCCACTTTTGAAGTAAGTTCAACAATAGTCGGCTCATCATTAGCATTGTCCTTAACATATTTAAATATTTCTTTGCCGGGATTTAGTCCGACCTGGTATCCTCCTAATAAATTTTGGTTTCTGTCATAAAACCTAATTCCAGAATTTACAGATTCTCTTTGCATCGAACTTCTGCTCCAGATACTAAATGCAAGTGCATCAAAATTTTCATGTCTATTTCCCAGGCTTTGCAAAATATCTCTTTGAGCTAAAGCATTCCGCAGGGTTTCGTCGATCATAAAATTTAGAAAATTTTCATCAGATCTATTTATCTCGATAGCTGTGGTTTTTAGTGATTCTCTTTCTAATTTTGTATTAAAATAGTTTAACAGAGTTATTGATATTAATGATCCTATCAAAAGTGCAAACAAATAATTATAAGCAGAATTATTATTTTTTATAATTATTTGATAGTAAAGCAGAAAAATTAAAGTTAAAAATATTACCAGTAAAAATGGGGTAATCAGGGGATCATAACTTATAAAAAAGGCAAGAAAAACTATTATAGTTATTAAAGTGAAAACCATTGCCAATTTTATTTTGTTTATTTCTTTTGGATTAAGGGAAAAATATTTTGTAATAAGGTTAATCAGACCGACAATAAATAAGACAATACCAAATCCGATTAATAAAATATTTAAGTTCATAATTAAGGCAGGAAAATCCGGTAGTATATTTGGCTCTTTGAAGTAACGAATAGTGGAATCAAAAATTACACTTCTTATTATTGCACTAATTCCTCTTATCAAAAGAAAAATAGAAATCATATAAACGACTGAAAGTAACCAGCCAACAAACTTGTTTTTTACTTTTTCATCGCAATAAAAATATTGTCTTGTATATCTGAAAAATTGAATGCTAAGAATAACAACCAGAATATTTGTTGTCAGAAGTTCAAGAGGTGACTTTACAATTCCCCAGGCAAAAGCGGATGAGAAAAACGATGGATCTGTTATTGATCCGCTCATGATATTTGAAGGCAACCCGATGATGAAAAGTACGGCTCTCAGTAGTGAAAGGTAAATAAACCAGAGAAAGAATTTTAATGTTTTTGATTTAAGTTTTTTGAAATCAGTTTTTAATCCTAATCCAAAAAATAATATTGCAACAAAAACTAATAAGGATTGAACTTGCGAAGACTTTTCTTTAATGTTATTTACCGTGTTATTAAGTAATGGTTTAGAAAAAGTTACAACCCCAATCTTTTTATCTTTGTTGTTTACTAACTCAAAGGAATACTTCCTTCCATCCTTACTTTTCTCGGCGTATGGCGAATAATCAATTTCAAAATCATCTTGATATTTTGCTGATATTTCATGTACAAAACTTATTGGTTCATAATACTGGTTGGCTAAATCATATTTTTTTTCTATCGGATTTGAAATTGCCAGATAAAAAACATCACTTTGGATATGGACAGTATCTATTATCGTTAAATAAGTGAGCAAATAATTAGAAAGGAAATAAGTTTCACCCAGCGGAAAGTTCAAAGGAAACAATTCATTCTGGTTTACGGCTAACAATTGATTCCATGCGATCAGTTTACCGTTCGGAGCAAATATTTCAATCGAGTAATTATCAAATCTTTCACGGTTAATCAGCTTAACTAATTCTTTATAAGATTCATTTTCCGGTTTAAGTATCTGTTTAAGATTTATACGAATGTTATCTAATTTTGAAAGTAAATCATCCTGCTTAACTTTATAATCTTCAGTTACCGATTCTTTCAACAGGAAAATTTTTTTTGTTAAACGTTCATCCCAGTTTTTAATGGTATCATTAATAATTTTTTCCGTAATTATTCCTGATACCCCGACAAGTATTAAAATAAAAAAGACGATAGAGAAATATTTTCTATCGCCTTTAAACTTTTCAATAAGTTTCCTTAACATTAATTAATTGTTAGTTGAGTGATATTCCAATTATTGCCAATTTTTTTAAGCGAAATATAAACCTGTGCGTTATTTCTTTTGCCTCGATTATCATAACTATATTTGCCGGTAGCGTAAGAATTATTATTATCATTTCTGATATGATCAAATCGAAACGCTGTTACTTTATAAAGTTTAAAGAAGTCTTCTAAAACATAAAATGCCTGGTTAGCGCTATAATATCCATTAATACCATTTGATAAACTAAAATAAGTCTGCTGTCCAAAATATCTTGATATTCCGGTCACATCGCCATCTTTAATACTGGATTCAATATCACGAAAGATTTCCGGTTCAACTTGAGAGGTTTTATTTGATCTTGAATTAGTTATTAAATCTGACTGCTGAGAAAAGGAAGTTGTAGAAATTAAAAATATTATAAGTATGTAAATAGTTTTTTTCATTATAATAAAAGTTTGTCGTGAACTGTCTTTTGATAATATATCTGATACAAGTTCACGACAAAATTAATAAAAACAGAATTATCTAACTAATCGTTCTTTGTTGAATACTCTGGATGATCTATCCTTTGCTGCCTGCTTTAATTGTGGTTCACCTTCAACGAGCTGGAAAGCCCAATCAAATACCATTCTTTCGCCGGTAATATTTTTAATTCTCACCTTGGCATAATGATTATCCCACGTCCAGATTACATAAGTATGACCAACTATAGCCTCTACGTATTTTATATTTTCACCCTGTACCAGCGGGATCCATCCGTCTGAAGGAGCATAGGGTATATCATAAATATCCGAAGTTGAACCCATATCCTGAATATCGGTATCATCCCAAACATCTAAATAAAATGTGCCGTTATAATTTTCAAAAAAGAAATCTGTTGATTGATCATCATAAGGAACAACAGAATAATCATTAAATGTAAAGCCGCTGCTGCCTGGATAATTTATATAGTCAAAAACAGTTCGGTTAAGTCCCTCAGGTCTTGGTGTTGAGTATATTACATCATGACTTAAATCGCTTTCATTACCATTGTAATCATAAGCAGTAACAGCATAATAATAAGTATTGCCATTAACTGCACCATCATCAATAAAATAATTATTCTCTGTGGAACCAATTAAAGTATATTTTCCATCATAGGTATAACTATAATAAACGTTATATCCTGCTAAGTCTGATTCTCTATTAGAATTCCAGGTTATATCAACCCGACTATCTCCATTCAGAACTTCTATACCGGTTGGAGGATTAGGAGGATTGTAATCAGTATCATTTACATCACAGGATGTAAATAAAATTGCAAAACTAAATAATGCTATTGGTAATATTATGTTTTTCATTTTGCTTGCCTTGTTAAATTTACCATAGAAATAGCCCAAAATGAATGCCATAAAAAACTACTTATTTTACTTCTATAATAAAGATATTAATTCAACATTGTACAAATAAATGAACAATTTTTTAGAAATTAACAACAATCGGAATTAAATTACGGAAAAATGCCCTTCAAAGTACATTTTGTTTTTGTTGATAACACCAAGGGATTTTCCGGTTAATAGTTTTTTATCAAAGGGAGTATTTATTGATTTGCTTAAAAATTTCTTTTTCTCAACTGTCCAAACAGCATCCGGATCCAAAATTGTTAAGTTAGCCGCTTCTCCCTTTTCAAATTTGGGAATAGGTAGATTTAAAACTTTTCTTGGATTGATCGCAAGCTTTTCAATAATTTGCTCAAAGGTAAGAACTTTTTTGTGATATAATTCAGATAATGCTAATCCAACCTGAGTTTCTAAGCCGATTATCCCATTCGGGGCATATTCAAATTCCATTTCTTTTTCTTCAATCGAATGAGGTGCATGATCAGAGGCAATACAATCAATTGTTCCATCCTTTAATCCTTCAATTATTGCTTCAACGTCTTCTTGAGTTCTTAAAGGAGGGTTCATTTTTGTATTTGGATCGTAGGATTTTACTGCATCATCAGTTAACGTAAAATGATGCGGAGTTACTTCAGCAGTAACTTTAATTCCCTTTTTCTTTGCCTCGCGAACCATATCGACCGAGTTTTTGCTGCTGATGTGAGCAATATGAATTTTGGAATTTGTGTATTCTGCTAATAAAATATCTCTTATTACAACAAGATCTTCAGCAACTGAAGGAATAGGTGGAAGCCCTAATATTGTAGAATTGATACTCTCATTCATTGCACCACCTGCTAAAGATTCATCTTCGCAATGTTCTATAATTGGCAAATCAAACATCTTTGCATATTCAAGTGATCTTTTTAAAATTGAAGCAGTTTTAATTGCAACTCCATCATCGGAAAAAGCTACAACTCCTGCATTTTTTAACTCAGCCATTGGGGAAAGTACTTCACCTTTTCTGCCAACAGTAACTGCACCAACAAGAAAAACATCTACTAGATGATTTGTTGCTTCTTTCTTAATAAATGCGACAACATCTGCGGAGTCAATAGCTGGTTCTGTATTTGGCATACATGCAATCCCGGTAAAGCCCCCGTTAGCGGCGCTATTACAACCGGTAACAACAGTTTCCTCATCTTCTCTGCCTGGCTCACGAAGATGAACATGCATATCGAATAAACCCGGAACAATATATTTTCCGTCCAATTCAAGAACTTTACAATTTTTTAGATCTTCTTCAGCAATTTGTCCTATTTTATTAATTATTCCATCCTCAATCAAAATATTTGTATTTGCTTGATTTAGTTTTTGGTGCGGATTGAGAATGTTTACATTTTTTAATAATAATTTCATTTTCAACTCTTTAGTTTTGTGTACCAAGTAAATAAAGTACCGCCATTCTTATGGCAACTCCATTTGTTACTTGCTGTAAAATAATTTGTGAATTTCCATCTGCTACATCTGAAGAAAGTTCAACACCTCTGTTTATAGGCCCCGGATGCAATATGACAATGTCTTTTCCGTTTTTTTCTAATCTTTGTTTATCTATTCCAAAATATCGTGCATATTCTCTTATCGAAGGGAAATATTCTCTCGCTTTACGTTCAAGTTGAATTCTTAAAACATTTAATACATCATTTTCCTGAATAGCTTCATCAATATCGTATATTACATCAACACCAAGTTCTTCAAGATATTTGGGAATCATAGTTGAGGGACCACAAACAGAAACTTTTGCACCCATTGATTTAAGTCCATATATATTTGAAAGGGCAACACGACTGTGCGCTACATCGCCCACAATACAAATTTTTAATCCGGCAATCTTCCCTAATTTTTCCCGAATTGAATACATATCTAATAAAGCTTGTGTTGGATGTTCATGAATTCCATCTCCTGCGTTAATTACATTTGCCTCAGAAATTTTTGTGAGCATTAAAGGAACGCCGGCAGCAGCATGCCTGACAACAATCATATCGACTTTCATTGCTTCAATATTTTTTACTGTGTCTTTCAGCGTTTCGCCCTTACTTACACTACTTGCTGAAACTGAAAAATTTATTGAATCCGCAGAAAGTCTTTTCTCTGCTAACTCAAATGAAATCCTGGTTCTTGTTGAATTTTCATAGAAGAGATTTACAACTGTTTTTCCTTGCAACGTAGGCACTTTTTTAATAGGTCTTTCAAGAATTTCTCGAAATGTTGTTGCTGTATCCAAAATAAGTTGTATATCTTCTTTTGGAACCCCCTTTAGTCCTAATAAATGTCTGCTTGATAATGGCATAAGTTATTTTACTTTTATTTAGATTCTATAATGTAAATGGCATCTTCACCATCATGTTCTTTCATTTTAACTTTTATCTCTTCGTTTTGAGATGTTGGAATATTTTTACCAACATAATCCGCCCTGATCGGTAATTCTCGATGTCCTCTGTCAATAAGAATACAAAGTTGAATAGACCTTGGTCTTCCCATATCCATTATTGCATTTAATGCAGAACGTACTGTTCTGCCGGTAAACAAAACATCATCAACAAGAATTATATCCTTCTCATTTATATCAAAGGTTATGTCGGAAACCGACACTTCCGGTTGCTTTAATCTGGTTCTGAAATCATCTCTATAAAGTGTAACGTCTAACACACCAAAAGGTAAATCAACCTTATCTATTTGCTTTATTTTTGAAGCAATTCTTTTTGCCACAAATTCACCTCTTGTTCTCATTCCCATTAAAACAAGATTATGTGATCCTTTATTTTTTTCAAGAATTTCGTGCGCAATTCTTGTCAGGATGCGATCTAATCCTTCTTCATCTATTATTTTTGATTTTACGTCCATATACAAAAAAGCCTCTTCGGATAATTTATCTTCAGAGGTCACTTTCTTTTATAATTTATTTTACTCATCCTTTTCCATCTCACAGGATAGATTTAAAGGTCAATTTTATTTGAAGTAAACTTAAAAGAATTATTTCTTAAAGTAAAGCTAAAACCAACATTGATTAAAAATTATTTTTTATATTTGCAGTGAATATTTTTCTTCGGGGTGTAGCGCAGCCCGGCTAGCGCGCTTCGTTCGGGACGAAGAGGTCGTAGGTTCGAATCCTATCACCCCGACTAAAAGTTTTTATTTATATAAAACATTGCGTCCCGACTTGTCGGGAAGGTCGTAGGTTCTCCCGATAGATCAGGATTATGAGCTATTCAGCTTATATTTTATCCTGAATAAGATTTGGTTATTTAAAATAACTTTAATCAATAAATTTAATAGTAGTTAGTTCTATGGCACAAAATCATTCTTTTGATATTGTTTCTGAAATTGATTTTCAGGAAGCCGATAACGCGGTAAATCAAGCGTTAAAAGAAATACATCAGCGTTATGACCTGAAAGATTCTAATACGGAAATTGAATTAAATAAAAAAGATAAACTCATTAATATCAATACAAATGACGATTATTCCCGTAAATCTTCTATCGATATTTTAGAAACTAAATTCATCCGTAGAAATATTTCTATTAAAGCTCTTAAATTTAATGAACCTGAAGCTGCAGCCGGTGGAAGGCTAAAGCAAGTAATTAACTTGCAAAGTGGAATATCAAAAGAGAATGCCAAGATAATTACGAAAATGATTAAAGATGCTAAATTAAAAGTAAACGCTCAGATTCAAGACGAACAAGTTAGGATAACTGCTCCCAAGATTGACGACCTGCAAGCTGTGATTAAATTAGTTAAAGAAGCTGAGCTTGATTTTCCTACTCAATTTGTAAATATGAAATAAATAATTTTTATAATTACAAATCACTATCCGTTTACTCATCTCGCAAATTTTTACATCCTGTTTTACTAATCAATTTTATAAGAATTGATTTTAAACAATATAATTGCCTTATTACTGTTGTAAATTTTTTAGAGGATTATATGCAAACAGATGATACTCTAAATTGGACTTGCCAATATTGCGGTGTTGAGAACTCAGTTTGGATTGACCTTACTGTTGAAGGGAAACAGGATTTTGTTGAAGATTGCAGAGTTTGTTGCAGACCAAATCGAATTATAGTTGTGCGAGACTACGATGAAAATATAACTATTGAAGCAAGACCTATTGATGAATGAAGATGTATCCTGTTGCTAACTTTTATTCTTAAACGTTATCAGGATAAAAAAAATATTATTGTAACTATTATGCCTATAAAGTATAGAAAAGCCAGATACTTAATTAGCTTTCCTTTTTTAGTTACAATTTTTTCTAACTGCTTATTGTAACCTCCTTCATCAAAATAATTATATGCGCCATTTTGCTTACCGGATGACAATTCAGAGCTGTTTGAGTTAAGTTGACAATCACTCATAACGGTTCCAGTTGTTAATAAAAAATAATTAACAGAAAAATTTTTATGTTTCCTGTTAATCCATAATCATTCTTAAAAATGATGAACTGTCATCGTCGTTTGAATCATCTTTTTTCTCTGCTCTTTCTTTTGCCCAGGAATATCTTGATGATTCTACATTAAATCCACTTGGAGTGTCTTTCTCTTCTTCATCATCAATAGAGGCTTTAGGACTGTTTACTCTTAAGATTGTTGGAACATCCAAATCCTGAGAATCAACATTTTCCTGACCAAAAAATGTAAAACCACTATTAAGATTTTCAGGTAATTTAGTACCTGATGATTTTCTTGTTGCTATTGATTTAGGACTATAATTACTTCTTGCACTATCAAAACCAGTTGCAATAACAGTGTAGGAAATGTAATCATTCATCTCTTCTTTTTTAACAACACCAAAAATTACATTTGCTTCTTCACCTGCAGCTTCAAAGATAACATTGTTCCCTTCATTAATTTCCTGCATTGTCATGCTTGATGATCCAGTTACATTTAACAATACACTTTTTGCACCTTTTATGTTTACTCCTTCAAGCAAAGGACTTGAGATAGCTTTTTGAGCTGCTTCAATAGCACGATTTTCACCGCTTGCAATTCCACATCCCATTAAAGCTTCGCCGCTTTGATTCATTACTGCACGAACATCTGCAAAATCAACATTTATTAATCCTTCGATTGTAATTATATCGGCAATTCCACGTGTCGCTTCATAAAGCACTTCGTTAGGTTTATCAAAGGCTGCAAATGCATTTGTGGATTTATCAAGTATGTTTAATAATCTTTCGTTTGGAATGACAATCAAACTATCAACATGTTGGCGTAATTCCTGAATACCTTTTTCAGCATTCAACATTCTTGTTTTACCTTCCCATCTGAAAGGCTTAGTAACAATTCCAACGACAAGGGCACCTATGCTTTTTGCAATTGATGCAATTACAGGGGCTCCTCCTGTTCCTGTTCCACCACCCATTCCTGCGGTAATAAAAACCATATCGCTACCGGCAAGAACTTCTGCAAGCTGATCACGATCTTCTTCGGCAGATTTTCTTCCAATGTTGGGATCAGCGCCTGCACCCAAGCCTCTTGTAATAGCCCCGCCGCATTGAATTTTATGAGTTGCACTGCTGCTTCTCAAAACCTGTGCGTCGGTATTAACGGCAACATATTCAACACCTGTCAAACCGCGTGCAATCATGCTTTCAATTGCATTACATCCTCCGCCACCAATACCAACAACTTTCAAAACTGCTGACATAGGTTTTTCTCTATCAATGGTTGCAAATCGCGCCATAAGGCCCTCCTTCTAAGTAAGTTTATAGTTCGTTGAAAAAATCTTGTACTTTTTTTACTAATTTTTTGAATTGTTTATCTGATTTTGATTTATTTTTCTTAATCAAAGTTTGATACTCACTTGATTTACCACCAGGAATTCCTCTTATCAATCCTGCTACAGTTGCAAATTCCGGACTTTCAATCTCATTTGATAACCCTGTGCCTAACTCTTGCGGAACACCGATTCTTGCAGGTAATCCAAAAACTTCTTCTGCTAATTCTGTTACGCCACGTAAAAGTGATCCACCACCTGTAAGAACTATTCCGGCTTTTATTTTAGATTTGAACCCGGCGGTTCTTAATTCATTATCAACAAGAGTAAACAACTCTTTCATTCTTAAACTAATAATTTGAGTTAACAGACTAATTGGAATTTTAGTATTACCTCTTGCACCAACACCTCTTATCAAAATATCTTCATCTTTGATGATTGCATTTTCACTGGCATAACCATATTCTTTTTTTAATCGTTCAGCTTCTTCAGTCATAACTCCGAGTGATTCGCGAATATCGTTTGTAACCTGGTTCCCTGCAACTCCAATTACTCTTGTATGCTTAATTGCTTTTTTATGGTATATAGCAATATCAGTTGTACCACCGCCAATATCTATTAAAGCCACGCCAAGATCTTTTTCGCTATCTTCCAAAACGGAAGCGCTGGAAGCGATTGGCTGCAAAATATAATCCTGAACCTGATAGCCGGCACGTTCAACAGATTTTCGTATATTTTCCATCGCAGGAATAGAAGCAAGAACAACATGATTGCTTGCTTCCAATCGTGAACCGGACATTCCGATTGGGTTTTCAATTCCGTTTTGATAATCAACAGAAAATTCCTCAGGAATTATATGAAGAATTTGTCTGTCACTAGGGATTCTAATTGTTCTAACATCTGCTTCCAAACGATCAAGATCTTCTTTTGTTATTTCTTTTTCTTCCCTGTTAATCGTAACATAATTTCTATGTCGAATACTTGTAATATGTTCACCTGCAACACCAACATTAACAACATTAACTTCAAGTCCCGCTCTGTTAGCTGCAATTGACATTGCAGATTTAATTGCTTCAGCTGTTTTACCAATATTGGCAACCAATCCTTTATGCAACCCTTCAGACGGAGCAACACCAAATCCCAGAACATCAATTTTATTTTGATCAGGCAGCTTTTCTGCAATAACAGCACAGACTTTTGTTGTTCCAAGATCCAATCCGACTAAAATTTCTTTTTTCATTAAATCAAACCCGTATTTTCTTTTTTACCAATGTAAGCTTCATTTGCAAATCTTAAATCGATGTACTCTGTGTTTTTCAAATCGCTGTTAAATTTATTAATTCTTTCCCAGATCAAGCTAAGATAAATCATCTTCTTCGATTCATTACCTCTACCAAAAACTATTGGATAATTGACACCTGAAAATGTAAGAACCGCATCTCCGCCATATTTTAAATTTATTTCCGAAAGTTTTTTTGATAATTCCAGATCCGTAATCTTTGCAGCATCAATAATTTTAAATGCCTCAATTATGTCTTCGTTCCGCAACACTTTTGATGAAGTTAGTTTTTCTGCAACCCTAACATTACTAATAACCGGGATATCGGAATAAGTTGTGTACTGAAAAATTTTTAACAGCTCAAAATTGTTAGTTAAGAAATATGGTTCCCCGTTATTTATTAGAACTGCATATATTTCTTTTTCTCTTATTTTAATATCCACATTTCCACGCCCATCGGATTTAACTTCAGCTTTTGCAACGTAAGGATGCTCCTCTATTCTTTTTTTGATAATATTCAAATTTAAATCATCATAAACTGCTTTTTCATCCAGGTCAGCAAAGCGAATATAAATATCTTTGCTTAGCAAATTATTTCCTTGAATATTTATCATTTTAATTTCCTCTTTCCCTTTTTCGTCATATTTAAAAAGAGACAAATACAAAATTGATATTATAATTACAGCAAAAAGTAATGTCCCGAATATTTTTCCGTAATCTCTTGTCATCATACTTTCTTGTTAAGCATCGAAACAAATTCTTCGCCGTATTTCCAAATATCACCAGCACCCATTGTAACGATAATATCGCCAACTTTTTTTATTTCATTAAGTAAAGCCGGAATATCTTTTTTATTGGCTACATAATAAACATTCTTATGCCCGAACTTTTTTGTAATATCCGCAATCATTTCACCGCTTACTCCCTCTATGGGAAGTTCGCGTGCCGGATAAACATCTGTACAAATAAAAACATCTGAATTTAAAAATGATCTTCCAAACTCCTGATAAAAATCTCTTGTTCTTGAATATAGATGCGGTTGAAATACAGCAACCAATCTTCTATTCCATCCATCCCTAATTCCCTTTAGAGATGCACTTGTTTCGGTTGGATGATGAGCATAATCATCAATAACCATAACTTCTTTATCATACTTTACTTCAAATCTTCTATAAACACCGGAAAACGATTCAAGTGCATGTTTAATGATTTTAAAATCAACACCAAGCTCTTTTCCTACTATTACTGCAACCAATGAATTTAATACATTATGTTTTCCCGGTATCTTAAGTGTGATTTCACCAAGTTCCTGGTTATTATATTTCACTTTATAAGTTGTTTTAAAACCGTTAGCAACAATATTCAGTGCCCGTACATCTGCCTGCGCAGTTAATCCATAAGTGATTATTTTTTTATTAATATGCGGCATTATATCCTGCAAAGCAGGTTCATCTAAACACAATGCAACAAAACCATAAAAAGGAACTTTATTTGCAAATTCTATAAAAGCAGATTTTATATCATCAATATCTTTGTAAGTATCAAGATGCTCGCTTTCTAAAGTTGTAAGTGCAGCAATTGTTGGAGTAAGTTTTAAAAATGTTCTGTCAAACTCATCAGCTTCAACAACAATAAACTCGCTTTTGCCTAATCGGGCGTTAGTGCCGCCAAGTCCGCTTAATTTACCGCCGACAATTATAGTAGGATCAATTCCGCCTTCAGTTAATGTTAATCCAACCATTGAAGTGGTTGTTGTTTTTCCGTGTGTTCCTGCAATGCCGATTCCATATTTCATCCTCATTGTTTCGGCAAGCATTTCAGATCTTTTAATCACAGGAATTTTTCTCTCGATTGCTGCTTTAACTTCAGGATTATCAACATGCACAGCGGAAGAATAAACAAGTACGTCAGCATCTTTTAAATTTTCAGGTGAATGTCCCTCATAAACTTTGATACCAATTTTTTCTAATCTGTCTGTAACTTCGCTTAATGCTTTATCGGAGCCCGTTACTTCAAATCCCTGACTTACAAGTATCTCAGCAATACCGCTCATTCCGATTCCACCGATTCCGACAAAATGAACTTTTTTAATATTCTTAAACATCTATAAGCTTTCTATTTCCAGTTTCAATTGGTTGAATCTTTTTATCAACTCAGATTCATTTTCATAATCAGAAGGTCTGATAATTAAAGGACGTTTTCTGGTTTTTAATTTCAATCTAACAAACCTAAGCACATTTGGTCTTTGAGAGTGCTTATCTTTACCCAGCCTAACTTCTGTTATTTCTGTTTTACTTATAGTTCTAATCTTGTACTTATCACAAAAAGCAATTCCTTCATCATTAAATTCAATATACCTGTTGCGGTATAAATTATATATCACCGAGAATAATGAAACAACCACAATTACTGCAAGTAAATAAATTATCGGATCTTTAGTAATAAGAGTAAATGAATCTTCGATAAACTGACCACGAACAATAAGGTAAGCTGCAAATACAATAAAATAAATTATCGTTGATTGATAGTAAAACGATACATTGTATTTAAACTTGCCGCTATTTTTTAATTGATCGTTTGTCATAAACTTATAACATAATTAAGCGCTCTGTTAGCAATAATATTGGCTGCGTTTGGTCTAGAATTTTTTTTTGCATTTTCACCAAGTGTAATTAATAGATTTTTATTCCCTACCACTTTTATTATTTCGTTTTTTAGATTTTCCTTCAACTCAGAATCTTTAATCAGCACAGCGGCACCATTATCTGCAAGAGATTTGGCGTTGTAATACTGATGGTTTTCTGCAACGTGTGGAGATGGGATAAGTATTGATGGAATTCCAAGAACAGATAACTCAGCAATTGTTGTTGCACCAGCCCTCGCAACAAGAAGATCACAAGCCGAGTAAGCTTTGTTCATATCATCAATAAAATCCAAAATTTTTACGGATGTAAAGTTAATCTTTTTATAATTATCATAATAATTTTTTCCGGTTTGCCAGATAATTTGCAAATTATTTTTTTCTAAATCTTCCACACAACCGGCAACAGCTTCGTTAATTGATTTTGCACCTAAACTTCCTCCAAGTATAAGGACTGTAATTTTATTTTCATCCAAACCAAAATGTTTTATAGCCTCACTCTTTGTAGATTTGCCCAACTCAGGCCTAACAGGATTTCCGGTTAATATTATTTTATTTGGTTGTCTCAAATATTTTTTTGAATCCTCAAATGTAATATGAACTTCATCTGCATATTTTTCTAACAAACGGGTTGTTACTCCCGGATAACTGTTTGATTCCATCAAAATTATTTTTGCACCCATAACTGATGCACCCCAAATTGCCGGACCTGCAACATATCCTCCAGATCCGATTGCTACGCTTGGCTTAAATTTGAAAGAAATTAATAATGATTGGAAAAGTGAAACAAATAGTTTTACCGGGAACAAAAGATTTGTCAGATTAAATTTTCTGGAAAATCCTTTTATCCAGATTGGTTTAAATTGATACCCTAACTTAGGAACAACTCTTCCTTCAATTTTGGATTTAGTGCCGACAAACAATATTTCTGATTCAGGTTTCATTCTTTTAATTTCATTGGCAACTGCAACTGCAGGATATAAATGACCGCCTGTTCCGCCACCCGCAAAAAGAAAACGATATGGAGTTACGGTACTTTTCATTATTTGCTTTCCTCTAAAACCAATTCACCATCAAGTTTAGTTTCTCTTTCTTTATCCTTTTCATTTTTTGTGTTTAGTATTGCAATATTTAATAAAATACCAACCGATGCTGACAGAAAAATTATTGATGTGCCGCCATAGCTTATAAAAGGCAGCGGCAATCCTGTTGTTGGGAACAATCCTGTTGCAACTGCAGCATTTACAAAAGCATAAATAATTATTGAGAATGAAATACCAAAAGCAAGCATTTGACCAAATTTATCTTTAGTCTTTTTTGCGATTAATATTCCTGCTATAAATAAAACTATATAAAAAAGCAGTACAACAAGAACTCCAACAAATCCTGTTTCTTCACCAAGTATTGCAAAGATAAAATCTCCGTAAGCTTCAGGTAGAAACAAGTTATTTTGTTTACTACTTCCTATACCTACACCAAGTAAACCGCCGCTTCCAAGACTGTAAATAGATTGCTTTACCTGCATGTTAATGTCACCGCCGGTACTCAAAGAATTTACAAATCCCAAAATTCTTGCCCGTGAGTGTGAAAATATCATTGCAACAGAACCACCGGCTAATACCAATCCCAAAGAGGCAATAAAAATATGTTTAAGTCTTGCACCACCTACATAAAGCATCGTTAAAGAAATAAGTATCACTAAAACTGCGTTGCTTACATTTGGTTGTAAAAAAATCAATCCGGCAGTTATAAGTATCCATGTCATTAAATAAATAAATCCATTCTTTAAATCTTTTATATCATCTTGTTTCTGTGCAATTAAATTCGCCATGTGAATAATCAAAATTAACTTTGCAATATCCGCCGGCTGCACTGTAATAAAACCAAGATTTAACCATCTTCCGGCTCCTTTAACTTGCGGAGCAAAAAATAAAGTAAATAGTAAAACAACTGTTATTAATATCATCGCAACTTTGCTAAGGCTTTTATATGATTGATACGGAATGATACAAAAGATACCCATCATCAATAAGCCGAATATCACCCGGAACAAATGTGATTCAAATAAATGAAAAGCGCTTTCAAACTTTAAAGAGCTGTATGTGCTGCTTGCACTCATTACTATAATCAATCCGATCAATATCAGGCTGAATGCAGAGAAAAACACTGTGATAGCTAACTTTTTCATTTGCTGTTTACAATTTCCTTAAAAACTTTTCCGCGATGTTCATAACTATCAAACATATCAAAACTTGCGCAAGCAGGTGAGAGCAAAACTATGTCGCCGCTTCTTGCTTCACTTATTGCAGCATTAACAACTTCACTCAAATCTTTTTTTATTTCTGTCTTAACTTTTTTATGAAAGTAGTTAAACACTTTATCGGCAGAAGCACCAATAGCGTAAATCTTTTTTACTTTATCTGTTACAAGATTTTCTATCATTGAGTAATCATTGCCTTTATCTAATCCACCAAGAATAAGAAGTATAGGATCATTAAAACTTTTTAATGCTACGATTACTGAATCAATGTTAGTAGCTTTAGAATCATTTATGAACTTTACTCCATCGATCTCTCTAACTAATTCCAGCCTATGTTCAACACCCTTAAAAGATTTTAGTGCTTTAAGAATTTTTTTATTATCAAGATGAAAAATTTTAGCAGCCATTATCACAGCCATAGCATTTTGGATGTTGTGTTCACCTTGAATAAAAACATCCGAAACTTTGCATGAAAACTCTTCATTATCATCACGGACATATTTTATCAAATCATTTTCCAGAAAACATCCGTTAGAAACTTTTTTTGTAGTTGAGAAATATAAAACCCGGCTCTTAGCTTTTTTGAAATAATGATTTAACAATTCACTGTCGGCATTTAATATTAAATAATCATCTGCATCCTGATTCTCGAATATTCTTAGTTTTGATTCTGCATATTTATCAATACTATGTTCGTATCTGTTAAGATGATCTGGAGTAATGTTTAATATCATCGCAACTTTAGGCTTAAAAGTATCAATCAAATCCAACTGGAAACTTGAAACTTCAAGAGAAATAAATTCATTTGATTTTGCTTCAAGAGCGATTCCTGAAAAAGCTGAACCGATATTTCCTGCCTTATAAGATTTAACTCCACATACATTAAACAAATAATCGCATAAAGCTGTTGTTGTAGTTTTGCCATTTGTTCCGGTTATTGCAATCAAGTTTGCTTTACAAAAAACTGAACCAAACTCAAGTTCACTAATGATCTTTATATTTTTTGCTCTGGCAGTTTTAATAATTTCCGCATCTGACGGCACACCCGGACTAACGACCATTAAATAACAATCAAAAACTTTTTCGCTGTGATTACTAATTTCAAATTGTATGTTTTCATTTTTTAAATATTCAATTGATGATTTTAATTTTTCTTCAGTACCCGAATCACTTACAAATGGAACAGCACCAAGCTGCTTGGCAAGCTTAGCCGCTCCAAGTCCGCTTCTTACGGCGCCAATTATTGATATTTTTTTATTTTTGATTTCCATTTTTCCGGTTATCTAATCTTAAATGAAACTAATGTTACAATTGCTAATATTATCGCAATGATGTAACTGCGAACCACAATTTTAGGTTCGGGCCAACCCATCATTTCAAAATGATGATGGATCGGAGCCATTTTAAAAACCCGTTTACCTTCTCCGTATCTTTTTTTTGTGTATTTAAAGTACACTCTCTGAATAATTACCGAGATTGTTTCCATAAAAAACACACCGCCAAGAATTGGAATAAATAATTCTTTTTTAATCAATACAGCTATAATTCCAAATGCGCCGCCAAGAGCAAGTGAGCCTGTATCGCCCATAAAAACCTGTGCGGGATATGAATTGAACCACAAAAATCCAAGGCTGGCTCCAACTAATGCAGCAATAAATACGGTAAGTTCACCGGAACCCGGCAGATACATAATGTTTAGGTAGTTTGCAAAGATTGCGTTGCCGCTAAAATATGAAAGCAAAGCAAGAGCGATCATAACTATTGCGATAATACCAATTGCAAGCCCGTCTAATCCGTCTGTTAAGTTTACGGCATTTGAAGTTGCCGTAATTATAAACACAACTGCCGGAATATAAATTATGGAAAAATCCAGGTTTACGTTTTTAAGAAACGGAAATGTTGTTAATGTATTAAAGCCGTTAAAGTCAGGTGAAAAATAAACAACTGAACCAACCAGCAACCCAATTATTATTTGTCCTAATAACTTATATCTGGCAATTAAGCCGTTGGGATATTTTTTAATCACTTTCAAATAATCATCAAGAAAACCAACCGCACTTAACCACAAGGTTCCTACTAAAATTAAAATTATATATATGCTTTTTATATCGCCCCAAAGCAAAACCGGAATTACGACTGAAAGAATTATTATCAATCCGCCCATTGTTGGGGTGCCGGCTTTAGACCAATGAGACTTGGGTCCATCTGCTTTTTTTGCTTCACCTATTTGATGCTGTTGCAATTTCTTTATAATCTTAGGTCCAAGATAGAAAGCCAAAAACAAACCCGTTATAGCAGCAAGAGCAGAACGAAAAGTTAAGAATCTGAAAATATCAAACCCCGGCGGATTAAAAGTTTTATTTATATATTCAAATAAATAATAAAGCATTTAATTCTTTCTTGATTCAATGACTGAAACAAATTCTTCCATTTTCATTCTTCTAGAACCTTTAATAAGAATCGCCGAATTATCAAGTTTAATTTTTTTCATTAACTTTTTTAATGAATTGCGATCTGTAAAATGACCATGAACTTTGTTTCTACTGCTTAATTTTTTGTCAAATAATTTCATCATTTCACCGGTTGTGTATATTTCATCAATCATCAATTCGTTTGTATAATCAGCCAGTTCCTGGTGTTTTATCTTTGATTCTTTGCCAAGTTCAAACATATCACCGAGTACAGCAATTTTTCTTTTTCTATTTCCAATTTTGCTAAGGATATTTAATGAAGATTTCATCGAATCAGGATTTGCATTATATGTATCGTTAATCAAAGTAAATTTTTTGTGATTCTTTATTTCAAGTCTTTTATCAAAGGATTTTATTTTTTTTGTTGCTTTAACAATTTTATCTTTTTCAATCCCAAGTTCTGATGCTACAGAAAAAGCAGCGAGATAATTTGTAACATTAGCATCGCCACTTAACGGAAGTTTAACATTTACGGATAGTTTCTTTGATTTAATTTCTACTTCCGGTCTTGCATTATCATCATAATCAACAACACTTGCAGTATAATCAGCTTCTTTTGTCCTTGAATATGTAATTTTATTTTTAATCGTTCTGCCAAATTTTCTCAATAATAGATCATCATTATTAACAAACACTTTACCGCTATTTTTAAGTGTTTCTTTTAATAAAGCAGATTTTTCTTTCAGAACACCTTTTCTATCTTTCAAATATTCTAAATGTGAATCACCAATGTTTGTAATTAAACTATAATCCGGTTTAGCTATCGGTGCTGTGTAAGCAATTTCACCAAAATGATTTGTGCCAAGTTCTGCAACAAGAATATTATGTTTTTCATTTGTACTCAAAATCGTTAACGGCACACCAATATGATTATTATAATTTCCGGCAGTTTTGTTCACTTTAAATTTTGAAGAACAAAGTGTTGATAAAATTTCTTTTGTTGTTGTTTTCCCGGCACTTCCTGTTATCCCAATTACTTTAGCTTTTAATTTACTCCTCCAGATTTTAGCAATATCTCCTAGTGCTTTTGTTGTGTCTTTTACAGTTATAACTGTAAGAGAATATTCATCAATACTTTTTAATTTATTTTCATTTATCAAAATTGCAGATGCGCCATTTTTTACTGCTTGATTAATAAAATCGTGTCCGTCTAATCGTTCCCCTTTTATTGCGATGAACAAAGTATTCTTTTTAATATTTCTTGAATCAATTGAAACATGGAAAATATTTTTAAATGCATCAGGATTGCAAATAACTGCTGACGGAATTTCAAAAATATCTTCTAATGTCAAAGTAATTTTTTTCATCAATTCAAATACTTTCCTGCAATTTCCTTGTCTGAAAAATGATTACGGACACCATTTATTTCCTGATAATTTTCATGTCCTTTACCGGCAATAAGTATAACAGCTTTATCATCAGAACTTAATATTGCTTCCTTAATCGCTTTACCACGATTTTCAATAACAGTATAATTATTTATCGAGATACCTTTTTTTATATCTTCAATTATTGCAAAAGGATTTTCAGTTCTTGGATTATCAGAAGTAATAAAAACTTTATCACTTAATTCGCTTGCAATTTTTCCCATAACCGGACGTTTAGTTTTATCACGGTCTCCGCCGCATCCAAATACGGTAACAATCTGATAATCACTTTTAACTATTTCTCTAACTGCCTGCAAAGCTTTTTCAAGACTATCTGCCGTATGTGAGTAATCAACAATTGCTTTTTTATTTCCTTTACCAATTACTTCAAATCTTCCCGGGACCTGAGGTGAGCTTTCAATACCTTTTACAATTTCATTTTTATCAACACCAAGACAATGTGCAGCCGCAAATGCTGCGGATGCGTTGTATGCATTAAAAGTTCCGATTAAAGAAGTATGAATATTATAATCATATCCATCGTGAGTTATTGTAAAATTTGTTCCGTTCAAATCATATTGAATATTTTTTATTTGGTAATCAGAATTATTAGAGACACCATAACTAATAATATTTGCTTTACTATCCTTAACAATATCATTTGAACTCGGGTCATCAGCATTTATAACAGCAAATGCTTCGGATGAAAGATTATCAAACAATATTTTTTTTGCTTTCAGGTACTCATCAAAAGTATTGTGAAAATCAAGATGATCTGATGTTATATTTGAAAAAATTGCCACTTTAAAATTCAATCCGTAAACTCTGTTCAGCGCTAACGAATGTGAAGAAACTTCCATCACGGCATTAGAACATTTTTCATCCAGCATTTCTGTGAAGAAAAGATTCAAATCATTTGATTCCGGCGTTGTAAGTTTTGACTCTATTTTTGTTTCTCCAATATAATTTGAAATTGTACCTATCAATCCGGTTTTATTGCCCGTTTGCTGCAAAATATTTTTTAAAATAAATGATGTTGTAGTTTTTCCGTTCGTTCCGGTTATGCCAATCAATTTTAATTTGGATGACGGATCATCATACAATCCTTTTGAGAGTTCTGCCAAAGCTTTTCTGCAGTCATTTACCAAAATTTTTGCAATCTGTGAATGGATAATTAGTTCGTCCGGAACCGAATTGTCGTCTTCAACAACAACTGCAACTGCTCCCTTATCTATTGCATCAGGAATATATTTATGACCATCTGTTTTAAATCCTTTTATTGCAACAAACACAGAATTTTTCTGCACTTTTCTAGAATCATAATGGATATTTGAGATATCTCTTCTCTGTACTTTACCAATAACTTGAATTGCGTGAACGCTATTTAATAATTGGGTTAATTCCATTAATAAAGCGAAGCTCCTCTAACATAAATTTCAGAACATTCCAGAATGCAAGTTTCATCTTTTCGTAAAGTTCTTCCCGCAGGAATGCTTTGCGAAACAATAACACCCGTGCCTTTTATTTTATATTTAACACCAAGTTTTGTTAGCATAAAAATCGCATCTTTTACAGAGGTATTAATTAAGTCGGGCATTTTTCCGGTTGTTGAATAATTTATTTTCTTAACATTCAAAGAAGTTGTTTCACTTTTACTTTTGGAATTATTTTGAGTATCGCTGGCAAATTTCAAATCTTTAAATAATTCCGGATTTATATCTTGTTGAAATTTATCTACATCGGTTTGAACTACACGCTCAGCAATATTTTTAAAAATAGGGGCTGCAACTAATCCACCGTATTTACCCTGATCCGGCGCATTAATCAAAATCAGGCAAACAACTTTTGGATTCTCAACAGGGAAAAATCCTATGAAGGATGAGTTATAATCTTTTTTAGAATAACTGCCGTTAACAATTTTTTGTGATGTTCCTGTTTTGCCACCGATTGAAATTAAATCTGAATATGCTTTTTTACCTGTTCCGTTTTTTACAACACCGGCTAAAAGATTTTTCATAATTTCAGAAGTTTCGGGAGAAATAACTCTTCTAACTTCCTTCGGAGAAAATTCGTCAACTAACTTTCCATCATAAGTTACTTCTCTGCTGATCAATTGCGGTTCGTATAAAACTCCACCATTAATCAAAGCGGAGTATCCCGTAATCATTTGGATTGGTGTAACTGAAATTTCATAACCAAATGATATGTACTCTTTGGAAACACTTGACCATTCGGTTGGTTTTTTTAAGCGTCCAGAGGTTTCTCCCGGTAATGTAATGGTAGTGTAATTCCCAAACCCAAATCCACGCAAATATTTAAAATATTTTTCATCATCAATTCTTTGAACAAGTTTTGCTACACCAATATTGCTCGACTGTTCAATAATTTGAGTGACATTTAAACTATTAAAAGAATGAGTATCTCTGATTTTTACATTCTTAAATTTATAGACGCCATTTTCAACATTAATTTTTTCATTCAGCCTGCATAATTTTTGATCTATCAAAGAAGCAAGAGTAAATGATTTAAATGTTGAGCCTGGTTCGTAAGTATCGGTAATTGCGCGGTTTCTTCTTTGGAAATCATTGTATTTCCAGTATTCGTTCGGATCAAAATCGTCAACGTTTGATATAGCAAGCACTTCACCTGTGTTTGGGTCCATCATTATTCCTGTTGCTGATGTGCCGCCGTATTGTTCAATCCCATTTCTTAACTCTTCTTCAAGAATTAACTGATAATTTTTATCAATAGTCAGATAAAGATTATCACCGGGAATTGCCGGGTTTGTTTCCGCATCTTCCAATGTAACAATATCGCCAATTGCATTCTTATCGACCGATCTTGTTCCGTCATGTCCTCTTAATGCATCTTCAAAAAATTCCGAAACGCCCATCACACCTTTAAGATCATTATTTACGTAACCAAGTAGATGCGATGCCAGACTATTATAATGATAAACCCTTGAAGGATCATCTTTATAAAAATATCCAACCCGTTTAATTTCTTTTAGCGAAGCAGCTTTTTCCACGGGAACTTTCTTCTCTAAACAAATTGTTTTCTTTGAACCTTTCATCAGGTTCAGATAATAACTTGTCCCTCTGCCAATCACTTTGGAGAACGCAACAGCTAAATCCTTTTTAGCTTTTTGCGAGATCATTCTTAAATCCACGTAGAAAGAAATATCAGCACGATTATAAACAAGAAGAACATTATTGCGATCGTAAATTAATCCACGCTCAGCGGCAATTGTTTCAACGCCGGTTTGCTGTTTTTGCGCATAATATTTTAGCTCTTCACTTCTTACAATCTGGATATCAACTAATTTGACAACCAATGCTGCAAAGAAAAGAAGCATAACAATTATAACAAGTAATGCGCGTGAATTATTCATATTTATTTTTTAATTCCTCGTCAATTTCTTTAATTCTTTTATCATCAAATTTTATAATTACAGGTGCTTCAAGGTCTCTTATCATACCAAGTTCTGAATTTGCAATTTTATAAATTCTTTCTTCAGTGGTTGCCGTTTGATATTCAGCAGTTAGTTTTATTTTTCTTTGAGTTTTAACTTTTAATTGTTTTTCAGATGCATCTCTATAAAGTAATGCCTGCTCGTATTTCAGTTTAACACCTACACTAACCAATGCAAAAACCGTAACAATTAATAACAAAAGGAAGAACAAAAAAATTGTAGGTTTTGAACTTTTGCTCATATTCTTTCTGCTACTCTTAGTTTAGCGCTTCTCGATCTGTAATTTATATCCACTTCATCTTTTGAAGGAGTAATCGGTTTTTTAGTGACTATTTTTAGTTTCGCAGCTTTTTTAATTATCCCTAACGGGTCTTCTTTGGGACTAAGACTTACAATGGATTCTTCTTTAAAAAAATCTTTTACTATTCTATCTTCCAAAGAATGATATGTTATTACAACAATTCTTCCACCCTTCTTTAAAACCTTTACCGAGTTTATAAGAAATGATTTCAAATTTCCTAATTCATCGTTTACATAAATCCTTAAAGCTTGAAACACTCTTGATAAAGTTTTTCTTAAATAGTGTTCCGGAACAAGTTTTTCAATTATTGAAACGAGATCACCGGTAGTTTCAATTTTTTTTTCAATGCGATTATTAACAATGCTTTTTGCAATTTTACGGGAGTTTTTTTCCTCACCGTATTGATAAAAAATATTTGCCAGATCTTCTTCCGTAAAAGTATTAATAACATCCGCCGCAGTTATCTTTTTAGTTTTATCCATTCTTAAATCAAGCGCAGCATTTGCTCTAAAAGTAAAACCTGAAGAAGGTTCATCAAGTTGAAAAGATGAAACACCTAAATCAGCTAATATGCCGTCAAAAAAATCTATTTGTTCTATTTTTGCAATCACATCAATAAAAGAATAATTAAAGTTGTATAAGTTTAATCTTAACTCATTTGAAAATTTATTTTGACAATACTCAAATGCATCTTGATCAACATCTGAAGCTATAAGAACTCCATCCGAGTTTAATCTGTTTAGAATTTCACCGGTGTGCCCGGCAAAACCTAAAGTTGCATCAAAGTATTTTCCTGATCGATCAACAATTAAAAGATCCAAGCTCTCCTTAAGCATCACCGGAGTATGATGCTCACTCATTTTGTAGCCATCACTTTGGCTGCAATCTCTTCGTAAGTCTGTACAGACTGACTCAAATATTCATCGTAAACTTTTGGATTCCATACTTCAATCTTTTTAAGCGCACCAAGAATCAAAACTTCTTTTTCTATTTTGGCATAACTAATTAATGTGGAGGGAATTAGAATACGTGCTTGTCCATCCATTACATCTTCAGATGCAAACTGAACAAACATTCTAATAAATCTGGCGTCATCAGGTTGAAAGGAATTTAGTTGAAGTAATTTTTCTTCAATCCCTTGCCATTCATCAAGCGGATATAGATCTATGCAATTTGATAACCCGCGTGTCATTACGAATGTATCATTTGCTTCCGCAGAAACATGCTTTCTCAGCTTGGCTGGAATTGCAATTCTGCCTTTAGAATCTATTGAATATGTAAACTGTCCTCTAAACATTTGTTTTCTGTTAATAATTTTTCACCACTTTTCCCCACTACACCCCAAAATAATGCAAAATTTTCTCGAAAGTCAAGAAAATTCTA
>JBAQCL010000077.1:0-1502 GCA_049294175.1 Ignavibacteriaceae bacterium
TCAGTCATTAAATTATAAAACTCCAGCAGAAGTATATTTTAACTAAGTATGGAATGAACTATTTTTATATAAACAATACCACATTAAATTATCTTAAAATTCTGTCCAGTACATGGGGTACACTTAATTGCAAATGAGCTTTTACCATTTCAATATAGTGGTGGAGTTGTTGAGGTAACACCATCAAATAATTTTAACTACTTATATTTTTCTACCCCCGACACAAATTATGTTCCTAGGAGAGATGATTTAAATTATCTTACTTCTTTTTCGACATCTACAAATCAAGTTATCTATGAAAGACTATCTGAATGGGGATACCCTAATGCGGACGGCTATTACTTATTTAAAGGTAGAGAGGGTGAAGCAATAGTTTCATCGTTTTATAGGAATATAACAGAAGATAAATATTACAGGATAGTTAACTTTGATGAAAATAATGCATCTGATTTTATTTTTTATCAAGGTTCTGCCAAACCATACTTTACAGGTAGAGGGGAATATTTAGTTGTCGCCGAGACTAGTGATAGTGGTGCAAATGTGGTTTGTACAGGGCGTTTTTTTATTTATGATGTAGATTCAGGAGAGCGTATAAAAGATATAAAATTTCCCTCGGGAGGTGAAATTTACACTTTTGATAATTATCCTAACGATATTTATTATGCAAAAAATCTATATACACAGCCTGAAATTTATAACCTTACAAAGTTACGGCTTACTTCAATCACACCGGGTCTTTCTTTGCCATATACGTCCGGGATAGAAATTACTTTACAAGGTGGTTTATTTACCAGCTCATCACAAGTGTATTTTAACAATCAACTTCGTACAACAACATATTTAACGGATACAACACTAAGTGTGCAATTAAATGCTGGCGATTTGTCAGTCGTTAGTAATTATCCAATATGGGTTGACAATTGTGGTTCTAAATCTGATACGCTTATGTATTCTGTCGTAGATGCATTACCGCAACAAATAATTCCGATTGTAGAATGCGTAACAAATAATGGTGGTGGAGCTTATACAGCACAATTTGGTTACAAAAATGACAACACCCAAAGTGTATTTGTTCCAATTGGTACAAATAATAAGTTTTCCCCATCTCCGGAAGACAGGGGGCAAAGCACAGTTTTTTTTCCAGGAACAAACAACAACGTTTTTACAGTAAACTTTGATGGGAGAAATCTTACGTGGAACATATTTAAGAAAAAGGCCACAGCAAGTAAAAATTCAACTCCTTGCCCATAATAGAAAGGAAAGGATTTTATTATGAAATTAAAAATAATATTAGTCTTATCGCTAATTTCGGCAACATTATATGCGCAAACTTATAGCATACAATCGGGAGTAAAGAATAATCAGATAGTGTTGGAACTAGTGTTGTGTTAGTCATGAATTGACGGATATAATCTTTTAAGTTTAACCCTTGCATCTTTGGTTGTAAACTGCCAGTTTATTTTGGCATTTTTATTATTTCTATTTGATTGCCACGCATCAAC
>JBAQCL010000078.1:0-3815 GCA_049294175.1 Ignavibacteriaceae bacterium
TGGGGAATAAAAGAGCTTGGGAAAGAATTTGGTATAAGAACTTTTTATGGTTTTACTCTCAATTCTTTTTTTATAGATTTTTTCAGAGGTGATGTTCCGGGATTTTCTTACATCCGCCTGCAGGACACTGTTACAATTAAAAATTTACAACAAAATGATTTTCTTTTTCTGATCTTAATTGGTGCAGCATTAATTGGATTGGGACTTGGAATAATTTTTAAGTTTAAAGGAACAACCGGCGGTTCCGACATTGTTGCGGCAATTATGCAAAAAAGATTTGGTGTAAAACCCGGAATGGCAATTATGATAACTGATTTTTTTGTAATAATACTGGCGGGATTTATTATTGAGTATAAAGGAATTGCGGGAGATCGTTCAGCAGTAACGCTAACATTTTATGCTTTGTTTTTATTGTTTGTTTCAAGCCGACTTGTGGATGCGATTATTGATGGTTTTGATTACGCAAGAAATGTAAATATTATTTCCGATAAAAACGATGAAATTGCCTCAGTAATTATGAATGACTTAAGTCGCGGGGCTACTGCTATAAAAGCACGCGGATTATACAGAAATATTGATCGGGAAATATTAACAACAGTTGTAACACTAAAAGAATTATCAAAATTGTTAAGTATAATTAAAAAAGTTGATCCAAAAGCATTTGTTACAATAAGTAACGTGCACGAAGTTATGGGCGAAGGATTTAGAAGAAGAATTTAATTTCCCCTGATAACTCTGGAACTTATGAATTTTATCTTCGTCCAAACAATAATCACAAAGGAGAACCAGTTATGAAAAAAGCTCTATTCCCTGTTTTGCTATTTATTTTAATTTCATTCTTTGCAAATGCGTTTGAACATAGAATCGCTGCTACTCTAAAATAGCAACGACCAAAAATGTTCTATAGAATATTGTTCGCAATGTCATTATAAACTCCTTTAATTATTGAATGATTTTAAGAGCTGGATTTTGAGGTGCACCTTCTGATGCGTAGTAAATTCTACCAGTCGCAGGAGTATACTCAATGTGTTCTATAGAACTGTAATCAGTCTTGTAAAGAATATCATTCAAAGAAGAATTTTCGTGAAGCTTTGCCCCGTTGAAAAAAACATTGAGACTGATATAAAGATCTCCTGTATCTGATGTTTGTGCATACTGCGAAAATGTCGAATATGGTATAGTAATTCGATATGAACGAGTTACCTCTCCGGTTAAATGAATTAAAGTATCAAGGATATAGCGCGATGTCATTCCAAGGAGAACCTTCTTGGGAACCGCCCTGCCGTTCAATATTGAATCACTGTAGGATATAGAAATGCCCCATTTTACCATCCCAGTGTTTATTTGTTCAAGGTTCGTCGAATACGTTGGAGGATCAAAATCTATCATTGGCCAATTCCCATTGGAATCTGGTCTAAACGTAGCTGTAAAATCCACTATCAAATCAATGTTAGGATTCGCTGGCGTTGGCAGTTGAGTGAAACGGATTGTACCTGAGTAAAATGGGGCATTGGACTGAATAGGTGCTTGTTCTACCTCGACCTGCGTGGGTCCTTGTTTTTGGCAACTTGTGCCTATTATAATAGATAGAGCCAGAATAAACATTAAAGGAATGATCATCAATTTATGTAAGTAGGAATGTGGTTTCATCGTTATTTATCCTTTTTAAAATTTATGTTAATATTAATTATCAACTACAAGAGCCCTCTGTAATTGTGCCATCCCATATAAAAACTCTATATAATTTAGAAACTATTGTTTCAATGTCAAACAACTATCAATATAAAGCAATAATAGTCTTATGTATGTTTAATCCTGATTTCGAAAAGTTTTCCAGTAAAATTTATTTAATTAGAACCATCTTTATTCTTGATGAATTACCTCCTTTCATTTTTAGTTCACAAAAATAAATACCACTACTTAGTTTATATTTTGCAGCATCAAATTCTACTTTGTGTTCACCAGCCAGTTTTTCTTCGTCAACCAAAGTTGCCACTTCTCTACCAAGAACGTCATAAACCTTCAGAGTTACAAAGTTTTGTTTAGGAATTGAAAATTGAATATTAGTTGTCGGATTAAATGGATTGGGATAGTTCTGATTCAATTTAAAATTACTTGGAACGTTGTCTTTATGATCTTCTATATTAGTTAAATTTTTATAAGAGTAAATATATATTTTACCTTGAGGGTTATTATAATCAGGATAATTTGAAGCCAAAATGAATAGTTCATCATACCCGTCTCCATTAATATCTGCAGCACTCATAATTCTTGAAAACTCATCCCATTTATTTTCACCTTCGAGTGTAATAGTATAAACAGTATCAATTGTCTTTTTACCGAAATAAACAAATGCTCCCCCAACCATTAGACTATCTGAATTTCTATAATTAGTATTTCCTGTTATAAAATCACCATAACCATCATTATTTAGATCGCAGTTTGACTCGACATTTATGAAACCCCCAATGCCCATTTCAAAACCATTAATTGTGGTATTAATATTTATCCCCTCATATATATAAACATATCCACCCCCTCCAATTAAATATTCAATTTTATTGTTATTATCTAAATCCCCACTATTTTTTATAATTGATCCAAATCCTTCGTTAATATAATTACCCTTTAATATAGTATCTGGGATCACACTTATGAAATTATCACTAAAATAAACATATACAGTACCAGGGTTAATGGTTGATCCAATGTTAGGAGCTCCAATAGCTATGTCATCAAAACCATCGTTATTTATATCTCCAATGTTTGCTACACTTTCACCAAAGAAATCGCCCAAGGAATCACTTGCAAATGTTATGCTTTTTTCCAAAGAAATTGTATCACCACCCCAAAACAAGTAAACGTATCCCTTCCCGTTGCTCCAATTATATGTAGAGCTTACTGTAAAATCATCATAACCATCTTTATCCAAATCCCCAACCTTTTCAATAACACTACCAAAATAGTCTTGTATCCAAGGCTCGTAAAATTTTGCAACAGGTATAGTATCTATGTTTGCTCCTCCATAATACAGAAACACTTTGCCTTTAGTATAACCCCAATCCCCAAAAGCCCCGGTAACAGTAAAATCATCATAACCATCTCCATTTATATCCCCAATTTCAGATGCGTTCCCCAGATCATTTAGTGTATCAGTATCTGGGTAATGAAGCACAATATTCGGGATTAAATCTAAATTTGGAGAACCGAAATAGATTTGAATTATACCCTGATCTTTGGTTTTGGATCCTGTTCGACGAGAAACCATAAAGTCATCATAACCATCTCCATTTACATCACCAATTCTATCTATATCGGTTATTCTTGTTTCATACGATGAGCCTGTAATTGTTCCCACAAGATAAAGGCTATCTTGTGCTTTGATATTTGAAGATAGTAAACATAGCAGCAAAAGAAATGTTTCTAAGTATAGAAAATTAAGTCTAGTTTCCATCACTCACACCAGTAGTCTGTTTACAAACTTAAGAACTATTATTTCAATGTCAAGCAACTATCAACACAAAGCAATAATACTTATATATTATAATTCATCTAAGTTTAAAAAATTCTCAGATAAAAGTTATTTAATAAAAATGTATTGGTTCAGCAGAAAATGGAATATTGTAATAATTAAATAAGGTAGAAAATCAGTTAGCATTTCTGACCTCAAATCTGTTTTGTTTAGCTGCTAAAAGTTTCCTTTCTCTAAGTTTCAGTTTTTCTTCAACTCTTCCTAAAAGAAAATCTTCAGGTGTTAAGTAATATAAAGAACTGTGAAGTCTTTTAGTATTGTAGTATTCAACAAAATTGGTAAT
>JBAQCL010000079.1:0-2333 GCA_049294175.1 Ignavibacteriaceae bacterium
GGGCCCGGTCGCCCACACCAAGCGCTACCCGATCCACAGGCCGGCCCCCACGCTGGTCGACCAGAACACGAAGTCCGAGATCCTCGAGACCGGCATCAAGGTCATCGACCTCATCTGCCCCTTCATCAAGGGCGGCAAAGCGGGCACTTTCGGCGGCGCCGGTGTCGGCAAGACCGTCGTCATTCTCGAGCTCATCAACAACATCGCCAAGGCGCACGGCGGCTATTCCGTATTTGCGGGCGTCGGCGAGCGTTCCCGCGAGGGCAACGATCTTTACCACGAGATGTCCGAGGCCGGCGTCATCGACCAGAAGGACCTCAGCAAGTCCAAGGTCGCGCTGGTCTACGGCCAGATGAACGAACCCCCGGGCGCCCGCATGCGCGTCGCGCTTTCGGCCCTCGCGATGACCGAGTATTTCCGCGACGAGAAGAACCAGGACGTGCTTCTCTTCATCGACAACATCTTCCGTTTCTCGCAGGCCGGTTCCGAGGTGTCCGCCCTTCTCGGTCGTTCGCCGTCGGCTGTCGGTTACCAGCCGACCCTCGCCAACGAAATGGGCCTCCTCCAGGAACGCATCACCTCGACGAAGAAGGGTTCCATCACCTCCGTGCAGGCCGTCTACGTGCCCGCGGACGACCTTACCGACCCCGCGCCGGCGAACACCTTCGCTCACCTGGACTCGACCATTGTGCTTGAGCGCTCCATTGCCGAGCTCGGCATCTACCCGGCGGTCGATCCGCTCGCTTCCGTCTCGAAGTCCCTCCAGCCCGACATCGTCGGCGAGGAACATTACCGCGTCGCCCGCGAGGTGCAGCGCGTCCTCCAGCGCTACAAGGACCTCCAGGACATCATCGCCATCCTCGGTCTCGACGAGCTTTCCCCCGAGGACAAGCTCACCGTCTACCGCGCCCGCAAGATCCAGCGCCTCCTCTCGCAGCCGTTCGCGGTCGCCGAGGTGTTCACCGGCACGCCGGGCAAATACGTCCCGGTCAAGGAGACCGTCCGCGGCTTCAAGATGATCCTCGACGGCGAGCTCGATCACGTGGCCGAGGGCGACTTCTACATGAAGGGCGGCATCGACGAGGTCATCGCCGCCAGCGCCAAGAAGTAATCAAACCCTTTTGCCCACGAAACCCACGAAACCCACGAAAGCTCACGAAAAACAAAAGACTGATTCTTTCGTGTCCTTTCGTGTGTTTCGTGGGCCTCTCCTAAAATGCCGTTAACCCTCGAAATCGTCACCCCGGAAGCCAAGGTGTATTCCGACACCATCGACTCCGTCGTCATCCCGACCATCGACGGCGAGATCGGCATCCTGCCCGGCCACATCCCGCTGCTCACCCAGGTAGCCTTCGGCGAACTGCGCGTGACGAAGGGCGGCACCACCCACTTCCTCGCCGTGAGCGGCGGCTTCGCGCAGGTCGATGACGTCAACGTCCGCGTGCTTGCCGAGTTCGCCATCACGGAAGAAAAGATCGACGAGAACGCCGTCGAGGCCGCCATGAAGCGTGCCGAGCAGGAACTCCGGGCCTCGAAGGACATGGACCCGCAGCAATACGAGCACCTGCAAAGCCTCGTGCGCTACTCCGGCGTGCAGTTGGCGGTGAAGCGTCGCCGTCGTTAATACCTGCAAATCAGGCTAATTGAGATAGTTGGTTGACCTGGGGCGTTTTGCTGATTGTCTGTTGATACTAAGTCTCATTACCGTGTCCAGCTCCTCTCCTCATCGCCACGCCCTTTGCCAGCTCCCCGCCGGCCTTACGGGACGCGTGTGCGAATTGCGGGGCGATGAGAGTTTTTGCCAGCGTGTCCGCGAGATGGGTTTCGGCGAAGCGTCCTTGGTCACGAAGATATCCGGCACCACGACCAGCCTTTGCCTCGTCAATGGCACCCGCATCGCCCTCAACCACTGCGCGGCCATGAGCATCCTCGTCGAGCGGCTCCCCGCGGGCGTCCGCTGAGAAGTCGAAAGGCCGAAGGAGTGAATGGCTGCAGAGCTGAAAACCTATTCCTGCCTGTCATTCATGGCCTCGCTCAGAATGACAACCCGGGTTCAGCCCTTCAGTCCTTCCGCCGTCCAGCCTTTGCCGTGAAGCTGCCCGACCATATCACGCTGCCCGCCGGCAAGCGCCCCGCCCGACCTCTCGACCGCCCGCCGGTCTACGCGATGGTCGGCAATCCGAATTGCGGCAAGACCACCCTGTTCAACGCCCTCACCGGCCTGCGGCAGAAGGTCGGCAATTACCCGGGTGTCACCGTCGAGAAGAAGATCGGCATCACGTATTCCCAGCACGGGCGCCCCATCCAGCTCATCGACCTGCCCGGCGCCTATT
>JBAQCL010000080.1:0-3707 GCA_049294175.1 Ignavibacteriaceae bacterium
CGACTGCACTGGTCAACACGTATATCTCCTCCCAGGCAGCGGTCGCGGCGCACAGCTACAATGCCGCCGCGCCCCTGATGCCGGATTACGAGGAGACCACCCCGAACGTGTATGCGGTCTATTGGCGGGCCGGGGACTCGGCTCGTTTCCCGCAAACGTGGCCCGCTACCAATCCGCCGTATTTTGCGGACTCGATCATGCAGACGACAGCCGGGCGCTGGGTGAACTTTTACAATCCGCAGGACTACGCGTTGACGGCTGCGAACAGCGGAGACTTCAGTTGGGAGACAGACCAACGCTGGAAACCGAACAATGGCTACTTTTGGAGTGTAACAAATGGATTTTTCAAGGGGCTGGTTCCATTCGAGACAGCTTACAGTTTCCCCGATGATCGCCATTCGATTTTCAGCTTCTGCGCGGAGGCACGGTCAGTAGCGTTGGGAACAAACGCCACCGGCGGCGTTTTCGGCTCAAGTGGGGTGGATTTGGAAGCTCAATTTGGCTACGGCCGCGCACACCTTTGGCATAGCGCGCAGTTTCGGTCGTTCATGGCGGCGCGTCAGGAATACTGGGCCGAACTACTCAGACGAATTGGCATTCAGCCTTACACTCCATGAAAAAGCGCATCATTGTTGTCACGGTTTTGGTGCTCCTCGCCGTATTGCTTTGGTGGCTCTGGCTACGGGGGATTCCATCAAACAAGAATAACCCTTCCGCTACTGCCCGCGACATGCCAGCACTGGCGACGGCCCCAAGTCCCGACAGCCGATCAATGCCGGCAGATGCGGTCACAGGAACCAAGGACCATGTGGCCTTTGCCCGCGACTTGATGCAGAAGGCTAACAGACCGATCCAGTTCTTCGGGAAAGTGATCGACCAGGATAACAATCCAATACCAGAGGTCAGGGTGACGCTCGAAATACGCGTCTCGAAAGAACTCGCACCCAATATCATTCAGGACGTGTTCGACCGCCCGGTCCTGACAACCGGTGCCGACGGGCGCTTTACGTTGACCGATGCCAAAGGTGCATTGCTTGGTGTCCATGCTCTCGAAAAAGCCGGCTATGAGCCTTCGGAAAAGGCGTTTCGTAAATCTTACTGGTATTGGCGCGATCCGAGCCAGGTGTTCCATCCCGACGCAGATCGACCCGAAATCTTCCGTATGTGGAAACAAACTGGAGCTGAAAAACTCGTGCGCAAGGGCATCGGACACGCGATACCCTACAACAGCACGCCCACGAGCTTCGACCTCATCGAAGGACGAGTTGTAGGAAACAACGGGGATTTACGCGTAACGCTCGTGCGTAGCCCGCAGCAAATCCAATGGGGACAGCGAAACTACGACTGGACGGTTACCATCGAGGCGCTCGATGGCGGTTTGATCGCATCGAGTGACGAGCAAATGTATCGCGCACCTGCCGATGGCTACCAACCAAGGGTGGTTGTTCACATGCCTGCCAATGATCCCAATTGGACCGATAGCAGGGACGTGGCCGTTTACGCCTCTGTGCTCTACAACACCGGACTGACTTCCGGGATGGACAAGCGTGAGACAAAGACGGACGGCCAGGGGTTGTTTTCCATCAGCGGGATGACAGGGCGCACGCTCGGGATTGGCTTGGACAAACCCGGCTACGAATACGACGGCGAGAAAGGCCCGTTCCACTTTACGGAACTGGTGGGCGCAAAAGACCGCTACACGCCAGACCGAAAGAACCCGGTCATCCTAGTCATGTGGAAACTGCAAGGCGCGGAGCCGATGATATTTTTTGATTACCGGGGCTACCCGGTTCCGCCGACCGGCAACGCGGTGCGAATCGATCTAAAGACGGGCAAGCGCGTCGAGGTTGGAGGTGATATCGTAGTCACGCTTTGGCATGCCGAGGCCGAGGCTGGGCAGCGGTTGCAGCGTTATCCGTGGAAAGCTGAACTTGCGGCGCCGGGTGGTGGCCTCATTGAGAGCACCTCGCGGCGAATGTATCTCGCTCCCGAGACCGGCTACGAATCCATGATATTAGTAAGCCAAGCAGGCCAGGAGCCCGAATATCAAAAAGGGATCGAGAAGACCTATTACCTCAAGACAGGCAGCGGGCAATACGCGCGCGTCAGGGTCGATCTAAACACCGACACGAGCACCAAGTATGATAGCCATGTTGGCCTAACATGGTGGCTGAATCCGAAGCCCGGAAGTCGCAATCTGGAATTTGACCCGGCAAAAGAAATCAAACCGTGAAACAATGCTTACATGAAAATCTTCTCCCGTCTTAGGTCTGTGGCTTTGGCCGGCTTCGTGTATATCGCAGTAGTTGTTCGGGGCGCGGAAATCAGCACGCCGCCAACTGGGGCGGCTCAAACTCCCTCACCGGCAGGGCAAACGTCGTCTCAACGGACTGACGCGCCGCTGGAATTCCGCGGGCTGCTCATTGATGAGGACGGGGAGTATTTCAAAATAACCGAGCGCGACACGCAGGCCTCAATTTGGCTTGGACTGAACGAAACAGGACATCCTTTTGTTGTCAGACGTTACGACAGCCGACGGCAGGTCGTGACGGTTGAATACCAGAGGCGAAGGTTCGCCCTGCCGCTTAGGAAAAGCCTGGCACACAGAAAAGAGCCGCCGAGGCATCGTATGGTCTCTGGAGAGGAGACGCCAGCAACAGGTGAAGGCTCGCCTGCATTGCGAGAGGGCCCAAGTGATGCCGCGCCGCCAAAACCTGCTATTGCCACCCAGACCACCGGTTCAATCCGCAGGGAAACTATCCGCCAGGAACTCGATGAGCGCACTGCCAATCTGCAAGCAGAGCCGATTGAAATGCCCCCCGAGATAAACGGCACGGCAAAGAAAAACCAGTGAGCCCCACGCATATCCTGCGGGAAACCCTGCTGTTGATCCAACTCTGGCGGAAGATGGGCTTGCCGCCGCCGTCGTCCCGCCTAGCTTTACCACCATGAGCACCGTCCAGGAAATCCAAGATGCCATCCTGCGTCTGCCGCCGCAGGACCGCGAATTGCTGCGGCACTGGCTTGACGACACCGAGGAAGAGACGCCCGAAATGCTAGCTGCTATCGATGCAGGCCTCCGCTCCCTGCGGGGAAAGGGCGTCATCCCGCTGGAGAAAGTCCGTCAAAACATCACGGCATGGGCTACCAAGTCGGCCTGACCGAGGAGGCCCAGGCTGATCTCGGCGCAGTGGTGCGCTTCCTTGCCGAGAAAAGCCCCGAGGCGGCCGAGCGCATCGGCCACGAACTGCTCGACGCCGCGCTGGCCCTGACTCTGTTCCCACGGCGCGGCTCGCCAGTGCGGCGGAGGCTGGGCATGCGCAAGCTCACGTATCGCCACTATTTGATTTTTTATCAGGTCAACGAAGCCGCCCAATGGGTCGAGGTCGTCCGCATCTGGGACGGTCGTCAGAATCCGGCCTCGCTTCGTTTACCCTGATTCCATCGCATGGTCGCCTCCTTTTCCAGTCACCTCCGTGCCGAAACACGATTGGAGGGGAGAACTCTCTCGGATGGAAAATCGTCATTGGGGATTATTTGGCTCAACAATGATGATGACGAGTTGGTCGATTCGTTCCAGACGGGCCTTCATACGGAGTTTGAGCAGCGCTGGACTTTGCCGGCGAGCAGCACCCGTAACTCGAAAGCATGACTGCTGCTCTGACCCCCCGCCAGGCGTTCATGATCCTGAACGACCTGCCCAACAT
>JBAQCL010000081.1:0-10627 GCA_049294175.1 Ignavibacteriaceae bacterium
CCTTCGCAATCGGGTAGTACAGTCGGCACAATTTCAGAATTAACAAACATTTCGGCTGTTTCATCGATATTCAACATTAACACTTCAAGTACAAAATCAATGAGAGTTAATTACAGTTATGATGAAAGTGCTTTAAGCTGGTTGATCAGAGTTTATAATTCATCAAACACGACTTCATTTGATAACAGTAGCTTATTGCAGTCTTATATTTTTGGTGACGGGAATAAAAACAGATTCAGATTCTGTTTACGTGAAACTTCCAGCAGTACTTTAGAAGTCAGCCCATGGTATGATATTGATTGGATTGGTTGGAAACTTGTAACATGGGATTTATCTGAAGGACAAACAGGAAGCTGGCTTGGTAATGGAACACTTGAACCGCCTTTTATCTTTGATAGTTATCAATATACATATGTACCTGCAAATGTAAGCACAGGGACTTACTACATTGATGATTTACGGATAGCAACATTTAGTCCGACAGATGTTGAACAAGAGGATAATCAGATGCCGAACAGTTTCGCATTGGAACAGAATTATCCTAATCCTTTTAATCCAACAACACAAATTAAATTTAGTGTTCCTCAAGCATCTAATGTAAAAATAATTATAACCGACATTCTTGGTAGAGAAGTAACTACTTTAGTTAATGATAACTTAGCTGCAGGAAATTATTCTGTTAATTTTAATGCCAGCAGTGTGTCAAGCGGCGTTTATTTTTATACACTTATTACGGATAATTTTAAGCAAAGCAAAAAGATGATATTGATGAAGTAAAAAAAGTAAATCCCTTTCTAAACTCAGAAAGGGATTTTTTTTATCTGGAAATTTTAAAGACTACATTATAAGAAATGCTTATTCAGAAAATATATTTTTGATGAATCAAGTTTATTTTATTTTTTGTTTCGTTATAAGGTTAAACTATCTATGATAAGATTTGCAAATAAAATATTTTTTCTTTTTTTACTCATTACTTCGCTCAACTTTCCGCAATCAGATTTTAAATTTGCATGGCTCACAGATACCCATGCCGGTTCTCCTAAAGCGGATGAAGATTTACTTAGATCGGTAAGTGATATAAATTCGCAAAAAGATATTTCTTTTACCATTATTTCAGGCGATGTTTCAAATATTGGAACCTACAAAGAACTCTCTCTTGCAAAACAAATTCTTGACCAACTACAAAAACCATACTATATCATTCCCGGAAACCACGATACAAAATGGTCTGAATCAGGTTGTACAGACTTTATTAAGCTTTGGAGTGATGATCGTTTTGTTTTTGAACAAGACAAATATCTTTTTATTGGCTTGCACGAAGGACCAAGAATGAGAATGACTGACGGATATTTCGCGCCGGAAGATCTTCGGTGGTTTGATTCTGTAATCACTTCACAATCAGATAAAAATAAACCAATTATTTTTGTTACTCATTATCCGCTTGATGAAAGCATTGGCAATTGGTATGAAATGATTGAAAGATTAAAAAATATAAATACGCAAGTTGTTTTATTTGGTCACGGACACGCAAATAAAATTTATGACTTCAATTCAATACCCGGTGTGATGTCAAGATCAAATTTAAGAGCAAATGAAAAAGTTGGCGGATATACAATTGCTAAGGTTAAAAATGATTCAATGTTTTTTTCAGAAAGGAATCCCGGACTTCAAACAAATCCTTTCTGGTATTCAGTTGCATTAGAACAAAAAGATTACAAATCAACAATTAATAAAATTGCGCTGCCTGATTATTCAATAAACAAAAAATATCCCGAAGTAAAAGTTGTATGGAATTTTAATACAGGTTATACAATTGGATCAACTGCTGCTGTACAAAACAATTCTGTATTTGTTGGTGATGCGTCGGGAGCTTTTTATTCATTAAGTTTAATTGATGGATCAATTAATTGGAAATTTAATGCGCGCAATGCAATCTACTCAACTCCATTTTTAAATGATGATAAAGCTTTGTTCGGCAGCACGGATAGTTCTATATACTGTTTGGATTTTGAAAATGGAAAATTAATCTGGAAATATAAAACGGATGCGGCTGTACTTGGTTGCCCTATCATAAAAGATAAAACTGTATTTATAGGAAGCGGCGATCGTAAATTTTATGCAATAGATTTAGAAACAGGAAAACTGATATGGAAATTTTCCGGTTTAGATGGATTTGTCGAAACGAAGCCTGTTTTTTATGGCAATAAAATTTTGTTTGGAGCGTGGGATGAAAATTTTTACTGCCTTAATTCAAATACAGGTGATTTGGTTTGGAAATGGAAAGGCGATCGTTCCGGAACATTATACTCCCCCGCTGCTTGCTGGGCTGTTGCTTCCAAAGGGATTGTATTCTTTGCCGCACCTGATAGAAAATTAACTGCAATTGATATTGAATCAGGTAAAGAACTCTGGAGAACTGGCATCTATCAAGTAAGAGAAACTGTTGGAATGTCTGAAGACGGGAATAAACTTTTCATTCGCACAATGAACGATACAATTCTTGCTCTGCCGGTTTCAAATAAACTTGCAGAACCTTTGTGGGTTACAAATTGTGGATTTGGCTACGATATTAGTTCCGCACAAATTGTTGAGAAAGACGGCAATATCTTTTACCCAACAAAAAATGGAATGATTTATTCTCTGGATTCAAATACAGGAAAGATTAACTGGAGATATAAAATCTCAAATGGATTTGTAAATACGATTACCGTTCTTTCTAAAAATGAAATCATCACAACTGATTTTGATGGTAAGGTGATGTTAATTAAAGATAATTCCGATTAATTATTTTTATAAATAAAATAATTTCACCCATAATTGTTGAAACATTTATCCATTTTGTTTTATTTAAATAGAGTTTATGTTCTTACATAATTAAATAAAATGTGTTACAAATTTTTATCATAAAAAGATGGAGTTAATATGGCTGCAAAAAAAATTTTGATGCTCGTTGGAGATTTTGTTGAGGATTATGAAGCAATGGTTCCTTTCCAAATTCTAACAATGGTCGGACATACAGTTCATACAGTTTGCCCGGATAAGAAAAAAGGCGATACTGTAAAAACTGCCATTCATGATTTTGTTGGAGATCAAACGTATGTGGAATTAACAGGACACAGATTTGCTGTAAATGCTAATTTCGCTGAAGTTGATCCCGCACAATATGATGCACTTGTTATTCCTGGTGGCAGAGCGCCAGAGTATTTGAGATTAAATAAAAAAGTTATAGAAATTACAAAACACTTCGCAGAAAAGAATAAACCTATTGCTGCAGTTTGTCATGGTCCACAGATTCTTGCAGCAGCAGGTGCATTAAAAGATAAACATGTAATTTCTTATCCTGCAGTTGGTCCTGAGTGTATAATTGCCGGAGCTAAATACGGCACTATAGCTCCCGGCGCCGATAATGCGATAACTGACGGCAATATGGTTACCGCACCAGCCTGGCCGGCTCATCCTGAATGGATGAAACAATTCTTAAAAGTTCTCGGATCAAAAATAGAAGCCTGACATAAAAAAGGCACTCAAGTTTGAGCGCCTTTTTAATTTAGTTTGATCAATTCTATTGTTTACTCATCTCAAAGCCTTTAGGATTGTATCCTTGCTCTATAAATATAGAAAAAATTTTGTTTAGTGTTTCTGTATCTAATTTTGGAGTCCGACTTAATATCCATCCGTACTTTCTGTTTGGTGTCCCAACAATTGCCCAATTATAATTTTCATCAAGACCGATAATCCAATAATCTCCCCAGAACGGACGCCAGCCAAAAAAGCTTACGAAACTAACTTCAAGTTTTGCATTAGTTTTTTTATCAACAATTCTCGCTAATCCATTTGCAACATCTTTTTCATTGTCTTCATCAATGCAGGAATTAATCACATCAATTTCACCATCTTTATTAAAAACATACTTAGCAGTTGTTCCTTTTGCACATTGATCCTGAAAACTATTTGGTATTTTAGCAATTTCGTACCACAAACCAACATATTTTTTCAAATCAACATAATCAACAGTTTTGGGTGGATTTTGTTGTACGAATAAACTTATTGATGTTATCACAAAAGAGATTATAATATATTTCATAAATAATTATTTCATTAAAATTATTTTATGTGAAAAATAATTTTCTCCAATATTCATTCTTAGCAAATAAACACCGGATGAAAGTTCATTTGCATTAAATAAAATTTTGTGTGTACCTGCATCAAAGTAATTATTAACAATTTCCTTAATTTCCTCACCAAGAATGTTATAAACCTTAATTGATAAAATTCCGGATTGAGGAATACTAAAATTTATTTGAGTAGATGAATTAAAAGGATTTGGATAATTAACTAAATTGAAATTATCAGGTACTAAATTATCAGCTAAGTATTCAACATTAGTAAGTAATTGTTTCTTTTGCATAATCCGGTTATATGATTCATCAATTCTTTCTTCCGTAATTACTCCCTGATCAATTTTATCAAGAACAATATTAACAACACTATCAACAAGTGATTTACCATCAAGATTATTTATGGTGTAAAGTAAAATATCATTTCCCGCATTTATAGCTAGTTCAACTGCCTTATCAAAGGTATAATTATTTGTAATTGCACCCATAAACATCCCATCCGTAATAATTAATCCACTGAATCCTAATGAATCACGTAACAGATCTGTTAATATTTTTTGAGAAAGTGAAGCAGGATAAACTGAATCAAGGTTTGCATTAAATAAATGCCCGCTCATTATAAAATCATTATATCCGTTATCAATTAATTTTTTAAACGGAACAAGTTCCGAATCAGCCCAAGTATTTGTTATATCTGTAAAACCAAGGTGCGAATCGCTTTCAGCACTTCCGTGTCCCGGAAAATGTTTAAGTGTTGTAAAAATATTTTTTTTATGCAATTCATCAATAAACCAGTTTGTATGTTGATAAACAGAATCCGATATTCTGGAAAAACTCCGATCCAGGTGTCCGATTGCCGGACTAACAGGATTTACATCAACATCGGCAACTGGTGCAAGATCAATATTAAATCCGTTTTGTTGCAACCATCCTGCCATCAAATTAGCCCATGCACGAGTCGAATCTTCCTTGTTTAATACTGTCCCAATTTCAAAAGCAGTTTCAGTATTGGCAAAACCATTGGAAGACTTCAACCTTGCTACTTTTCCTCCTTCCTGGTCAACAGAAATAAATAATGGAGTCTGAGAAAGAGATTGCAATGAATCATTTAATTGTTGAATTTGAACTGGAGAAGTAATGTTTGCAGCGAATAAAATTACTCCACCAACTTTTCTTTGTTGAATATCATTAACAATCATCGTATCACTTAAATCGGTCCCGGAAAATCCAATCATCAGCATTTGGGAAATTTTATCTCTAATATCAGTTTGGGCAAAAGTCGAACTTATCAGCAGAAATACAAGTAACAGTTTTTTCATCTGTTAAACCTTAATAAAAATTTTCTTGGCATAAAGTATCCACATCAATCCAAGCCAAACTAAAATATAAACTATCGCCCAGGCTAAAGAAGCATTTATTGGTTCAAGCCAGGAAAGAAATAAATTTGTAAATAAATAATTTTTTAGATCTAATACATTTCCATCTGCACCGGTTACTTTAATCATATTCATTAATCTGCCTACAATTCCGGAAAGAAAGAAAACTGTAATTGCATTCATTCCATAAACCTGGAACGGTTTTATCCACCAGGTAATTTTTTTAACATCGATAAACCAGTAACAGAAGGCAAGAAAATTCAATGCAAGTCCGCCTGTGTAAAGCACATAAGAGCTTGTCCAGATTCCTTTATTAATTGGAAACCAACCGTCCCAAACCCAGCCGGCAACCATAAGAATACTTCCCCAGGTATAAAGCCAAACAGTTTTTGTGGTTTGATCTTTTTCGCTTCTTAACCAATTACCCGTAAAAATTCCAAGCATTGCTGTACCAATTGCCGGAAGCGTTGAAAGTATTCCCTCAGGATCCCAAACTTTTGTTCCAGACCACAAATGATTGCCTAAAACCAAACGATCTAACCAAGCAGCAAGATTTGTTGTAGGTTCAAGATTAGCATAACCAACACCGGGAACCGGAACTAAACACATCAGAGCAGCATAAACAACAAGAATGATTCCTGTAAACCAGTATTGAAATTTTGTATTGGTAGTTAAAAACAAAATAGAAGAGATCATATACACAACAGCTATTCTTTGAAGCACTCCGGGGATTCTGATTGTATCCCATGAGAAATGATGTCCAAAGGCTAATCCAAAAGGAAATCCTGCAAGTATTAATCCTAAAGCAAAAAGAATAATAGTTCGTCTAAAAATATTTGTATAAAGACTTTTCATATCTCCACCTTGAGCCTTCCTTTTACTCAAGGAATAAGATATTGCAACCCCAACTATAAAAAGGAAAAACGGGAAAATTAAATCCGTTGGAGTACAGCCATTCCATTTTGCATGTTCTAATGGCGGATAAATTGCACTCCACGTACCAGGATTGTTTACAAGTATCATCCCCATTATTGTAATTCCCCTAAACACATCAAGCGAAAGCAAACGTTCGGAAGGTTTCATAACAACTCCAAAAGAAGTTTATAATTATTGGAAGGAAAAATAAGTAAAGTTTTATGAATTATGTTAAATGCTTTATTATTTTAGTACGCAATTTCAAATTTTTGTGTAAGATTAGTTTCTACATTTTGATAATTGAGGAAATATGAAAACTTTAATATTAACAATTATGCTTACTACTTTAATTTCAGCACAAACAAAATACACTGATGTAAATCAGTTGATACAAAATGGAGAATTCTCCAAAGCAAAAAATTTAATTGAACAAAAATTGAATGGAGAAAATCTTTCTTACGAAGATATTCTTAATCTGCAATTTGAGAAAGAAAGATTAGAAAGAATAAAAATAGATTTTAACAAAACTGCCGATGACATAATTAAATATCTGCAAAAATATTATCCGGATATAAATGAAAATGATTTTAAAAAATGGGAAGATGACGGTTCACTCGAGTTTAAAATAATTGATGGTAAAAAACGGTATTTCGCACGTGCGGCTTCAAATCTTTTTAGATTAAATAAAGATGCTAAAAAACAAAAAGAACTTGTGGATGGAACTGAAAAGGATCCATTACGTATTTTTTTAGAAGGTTACATTCCTGAAGTGCTTAATGAATCCGCAAATGCTCAGGACAGTTTTGTTAAACCGGTTACTTTCAGCCTCCATTACACTGTAACAGTTGATGCAAATGCTGTTCCCGCAGGAGAAATAATAAAATGCTGGCTTCCCTTTCCACGTGAAGGACATCAACGACAAACGAATGTTAAATTTCTGGCAATTAATTCAGATGAATATTTTATTGCAAGTAATGATAACCCTCAACGGACAATTTATTTGCAAAAAATTGCTATCAAAGATCAACCGACAATTTTTAAACTTGCACTTGAGGTTACAAATTATAATGAAGTGAATTTAATTTTGCCTGAATTAGTAAAACCTTATAATAAAGAATCGGGTATATATAAAACTTTTACTGCTGAAAGAGCGCCACATATTGTTTTTACGGATAAGGTTAAAAATTTGTCTGAACAAATTGTTGGCAACGAAAAAAATCCTTATCTAATTGCAAAAAAAATCTTCACCTGGATTTCAGAAAATATTCCGTGGGCTGGTGCAAGAGAATATTCAACTTTAGATAATATTTCAGATTACTGCATTACAAATAAACATGGTGATTGCGGAATAAAGACTTTATTGTTTATGACTTTAGCCAGGTACAATGGAATTCCTGCAAAGTGGCAAAGCGGATGGATGCTGCATCCGGGAGAGGTTAATTTGCACGATTGGTGTGAGATATATCTTGAAGGTTACGGCTGGATTCCGGTTGATCAATCATTTGGGTTGGTTGAATCTAAACAGGAAGATGAAAAATATTTTTTTCTCGGAAGCATTGATCCATATCATTTAATTATTAATGATGATTATTCATCAACTCTATATCCTTCAAAAATTTTTCCAAGAAGTGAAACGGTAGATTTTCAACGTGGTGAACTCGAATGGCGCGGTGGGAATTTATACTTCGATAAATGGGATTATCACATGGATGTACAAAACGAATAATTCAACTAATAAATATTTTTGTTTAATGATTTAAATAAATTATTTTTTTTTCTTAAGTTGCTGATAGTAAATTGCTAATAAGAGAATCTTAATGGGCAATTATATAATTTTTGCGGCACGGTTTTTAACTCTCTCCGAAGAAAAGAGGATGACCGTTTTGTCACCCCCTTTTCATCCTGCAGTTACAATTAAACTTAAAACAAACTAACTACACATCATAGTGGGGTACATATATGAAAAAAAATATTTTTAATTCACTTCTGCTTTTATCATTACTTTCATTTTTACTGCTTACTGCATTTAGCTGTAAAGATGATGTTGTTACACCACCCGAACTACAACCCGGAAGACGTGATTATGCCTGGACTGTGGATACCATTGATGCGCCAGGTGATACCTACTACAGACTGTGGGCTTCTTCTCCAACAGATGTTTGGGCAACAAGTCCTGGTGATTGGGATAAATCAGTTGCGCATTTCGACGGGTTACGCTGGAGCACTTATGGGATTAATGGAATAATTGTACCCTCCGCAGTTTATGGTTTTGCTTGGAATAGTATTTTTATTACTGCAGAAAATGGAGAGGTATGGAAATATGATGGAAGTTGGAAAAAATTTGTACAGCTAACAAAAGATGGACGTTCTGATATCGGTTTTAATGATATTTGGGGAGAATCATCAATTGATTTTTATGTATTCGGAGGTTACCCAGATTCTATCGGTGCATTTAATAATAGTTTCATTGCCCATTATTATAATAATAATTGGTCGGTGATGGATACTAAAGGGGTCAACGGACTTGTTGCAAAACTATTTAAAAACTCATCTGATAACAAAATATATATACGCACTTCAAAGGCAGGAGCGGGTCTTACCTATGACAGTACAATCATATATGAAAATAGTCAGGGATATTTCAATAAAATTTACAGCAGTATCTGGACTGGTGGTCAGCAAGCTGACATTAGTCTGATTGATAATGAAGTTTACTTTATTCTTGGTAACCAAATTGCTAAAAGAATAAACGGGCAGTTCCAAACTTTTCTACAAGTTGATAATCCTAATTTCTATCAGCGTATTTGGGGACGGAATTCAAAAGATATTTTTCTTTTAATGACAGATGGATTCGCTCATTATAATGGTAGCGATATTCAATATCTATTTCATTTTAATTATGCAAATGTAACACCTTGGACCCAAATATACGGCGCAGCATTATTTGATAAAGATGTTTTCTTTTTAACAGACGAACCACCAACTAACTTAAAATATGTATATCATGGAACTTTAAAATGATGGAGGATAAGCATTATAGAAATTTTTAATTAATAACGAGAGATGATGTTGGCGCATCACCTCTCTTAATCGAATAGTCCTACAGGCTTGCCACCTAAGTTTTATATAAATAAAACAGGGCTATTCTGTTTTTAAAAATAACAAAATTTATTAAACAAAGGAGTAACAAAATGAAAAAGATTTTTGTTATCACATTTATGTTTTTGTTCTTGTTTGATTCAAACATTTTCGCGCAGAGTAATTGTTATACACCACCCAATGCCTGGTATCGAAGAGTAACGCAACCGGTGTTTAAATGGCATTGGGATGGACAGCTAAATGGAGCAGTATTTGACGGTTATGATCATGTTCTCAGTACTTCTGAAAAACAGACCATCGTAAGAAATGCAATTATTTGGGCTGTTAATTATTGGAAAGTGGTTGTTAACTCACATGGAACTGTGATTGAAGATATGAGCGAAGACAAAACAGGAAACGGAAATTTTCATTTTACTTTCACTTCACTTACAGATCAACTTGGAAATACAGTCCTTTCTTGGAACGAGATACAGTTAGCGAAAAATATTAATATAACCTGGACTGATAATTATACTTATGCTTCAGCCAATAGGGCATATGATATTAAAACAGTAATATTACACGAAATAGGCCATGTATTTTTAGGCGCTGGTCATTCCACCTGGAGTTCTGATGACCCAAGTAGCTTAATGTGGGAACATTATACTGTTCCCTTTAGAAGTATTACTCAATGCGATATACAAGCGTTGTTAAATTTATATCCACTTTTTAACATTACAGTTGATAACAATTTTACAGACAATACTGATAACGATACCCACGGAAAAGTTAGGATCAGCGGATATTCAGGTGATCAAACTGCCCCGATTACTATCAATAAATCACTGGGACAAAGTGTTACTCTTTCGGCTATTTCACCTCAAACTAATAATTTAAATTATCAAATGATTTGGAATAGCGGAACAACAAACACCAGTGAGTGGCAGAGAAATGGGGAACGATTTCGTCTTGATCAATCATTTACTCTCACTGTTTCTGAAAATGATAACGGAGCTAGTGTTGTGTTAGTCATGAATTGACGGATATAATCTTTTAAGTTTAACCCTTGCATCTTTGGTTGTAAACTGCCAGTTTATTTTGGCATTTTTATTATTTCTATTTGATTGCCACGCATCAACT
>JBAQCL010000082.1:0-7854 GCA_049294175.1 Ignavibacteriaceae bacterium
AGTTCTTTAGATTTTATTAAACAAAAATGTTTTTTAAAAATAAACACAAAAGGAAGTCTTTCACATAGTGATGGCTTTGCCATAAATAAAAAAAATTACTGCGTTGTGTTTTAATAACTTGTCCCGATCTGTCGGGATAACACGCTGTTAGGCTGTAAGTTGAAATTGAAGGATATATAAATGATAAATAAAACAAGACTTTTGTTTTCCATTCTTTCATCTTTATTAATGTTAACAAGTTGTCAAAAAGAAGAATTTGAAGTAAAATATTCAGTTATATCTGGAGTAGACAATTTATCAGCAATAATAATTTATAAAGATGCAAGAAAATCAGATCAAGTGTTACCAACTGAAAGTATTCCTTGGAATTACATTTTCACCGGAGAAGAGGGTGATAGTATAAAAGTATCGGCAAATGTCTATTCAGATGGAAATATTTCAATAATAGGAACTGATACACTTAAAGTTATGATATTTATCAATGGAGTTAAATACAAAGAAAACTTAGGTGTAATAACAAATAGTGGGTCTGATATTGTAGAAGTAAGTGGAATAATTCAATAATTGTTCTAAAAATATTTAAAGTGCAATCAGCCTAACCTCTTTAATCCGCCTCAGGCGGACAGGTAAGTAGAAAGTCCCCGAAGGGGCAGGCAAGAGGATATAGAAATATTGTTCAATCCGTTACTACGGATTTTAAGTCGTAGCTGTCATTCCGTCACAGAAAGAGTTTGGAATTACGGAACCGTTTGTGACTTCTGTGTAAAAGAATAATCGGGGCAATTTATCAAACATTTGGAAAGAACTATATCCAGGTATAGAAGAAAAAGCGGCTCATCTTTTATATTTTACAATAAAAAAACATTCATTTATAGATGGGAATAAACAAATTGCCGCTGCTTTTTTCCTATGGTTTTTAGAAATGAACAATTATCTATATGGTAAAAATGGTAGGCAAAGAATCGCGATAATGCGTTAGTTGCCTTATGTTTACTGATCCCGGAAAGCAACCCAAAAGAAAAAGATGTTAATGTGAAAGTAGTAATAAACCTGATTAATAAAATGAATTAATAAATAATATTTGAAGCTAATATTATTCCGACTTATTTCTGATAAATCACTTTGCCATCAAATACAGTCAAAATAACTGTTGCATCTTTTATTTTAACCGGATCTATTGTAAGAATATCATCGCTTAAAACAATTAAATCAGCTAACTTCCCAACTTCAATACTTCCTTTTGTATTTTCTTCAAAAGAAGCATAAGCGGAATTTATTGTGTAACATTTAATTGCATCTTCAATAGAAATTTTTTGTTCAGGAATCCATCCATCAGGATTTTTATCATCCAAAGTTCTTCTTGTAGTGGCGGCATAAAGTCCAAGTAGTGGATTTAAAGGTGCTACAAACCAATCGGTGCCAAAACAAACTTTTACTCCTGCATCCAAAAATGATTTAAATGGGTAGGTATATTTAATTCTTTCAGGTCCGATTCTTTTTTCTGCCCAAACTCCGTCATCTATGCAATGGTAAGGTTGTACAGATGCAATTACACCAAGTTCTGCAAATCGTTTTATGTCTTCAAATCTTACGTGTTGTGCGTGTTCAATTCTAAATCTTCTATCCCACTTAGGATTTTCTTTAGTAATCTTATCATACAAATCCAGCATATATGAATTTGCTCTATCTCCGATTGCGTGTACAGAAAGTTGCAGATGATTTCTATCTGCATCGGTGCCCCACTTTTCCATCGTTCCGTCTGTAATGATATCCATTGGTAAGCCGTAAGTTGTCGTATCCTGGTTATATTTATCAAAAAACCATGCGGTGCTTGAACCAAGCGAGCCATCTGCAAAAGCTTTTAAAGAACCCATTTTTATCAAGTTATCTCCGTAACCAACCCTGATATTTTTTTCAACAAGTTTTTTGTATTCGGCTATCGGCATTCTTGTATAAATTCTGCAAGTAAGTTTACCTTCATCTTTTAACTTGTTATAAACTTCAAGCCCATCATCGTAAGTTATATCCTGTACACTTGTTATTCCGAGTTTTTTAGCTTCATTCAACGCTGCAATAGCTGCTTCGTAATTTTCTTTAAATGTTGCGGGCGGAACGATATTATAAACAAAACTCATTGCATTATCTTTAAGTACTCCGGTTGGTTCACCTGTTTTAGGATTTTTAACGATTAAACCGCCTTGGGGACTTTCAGTGTCCTTTGTTATTCCTGCCAATTTTAAAACATAAGAGTTTACAACACCCATATGTCCGTCAAGTCTTTCAACAAAAACAGGTTGATCGGGTACAACCTCATCAATCATTTCCTTTGTAGGCAAACTTTTAGTTTCCCACTTTTCATGATCCCAATATCCGCCCGTAATCCATTTGCCGGGATTTTTCTTGGCATATTCTTTTAGAATATTTTTAAATTCTGTTGTAGAGTTTGCCGGGCGTAGATCAATTCCTAATAAATATGATCCACCGCTTATAAAGTGAACGTGATCATCAATAAATCCCGGCAGCATAAGCTTACCTTTTAGATCAATCACTTCTGTTTTGTCATCAATAAGTTTTTTTACTTCCTCATTTGAACCGACAAAAACAATTTTATTTCTTTCAACAAATACAGCTTCAGCAAGTGGTTGGTTTTCATTTACAGTATAAACTTTACCGTTGATAAATGCAGTTTTCATTTCCTGTGCCTTAGTTGGAATAATAGAGAAAGTAAAAAAAAGTATTATTGCTATGGATTTCATTTTCAACTCAACTTATTAAATCTGAGATAATTTTATAAATTTAGATTTAATTTAAATCGAATATAAGATGAAAAAAAGAAGAGTTTAAGTTTTTTTTATTTCAGGATGAAGATTTTAGTTCCACATTCATCACTTTACTATCTAGTTTAGTGGCATACATATTAGAAAATATTTATGTTGATGCAACAGAAAATTATTTATTGAGTTAATAATGAATTTAGATGTTCTAATATTTGCTGCACATCCGGACGATGCAGAACTGGCGATGGGCGGAACCATTGCAAAACTTTCTAATAATAATATAAAAGTGGGGATTGTTGATTTGACAAGAGGGGAATTAGGGACAAGGGGAACGGCTGAAACAAGACAGCGGGAAGCATTTAATGCGGCTATAGCATTAAAAGTGGCTGTTAGAGAAAATTTGGAATTGCCTGACGGTGACATCAAAAATAATAAAGAAAATTTGATGAAGGCAATCATTGAAATTAGGAAATTTAGACCAAAGATTATTTTTGCTCCATATTTTAATGATCGTCATCCTGACCATATTGATGCAAGTCAACTTATCAAAAGGGCAATGTTCTCAACCGGTTTATCAAAAATAAAAACATTTGATAAAGAGGTTCCTCAAATCCACTACAGACCCGAAAAATTATTTTATTATATGCAGACATATACATTTGATCCGACTTTTATTGTGGATATTTCTGAAACATTTGATCAAAAAATGAAATCTGTTGAATGTTACTCTACTCAATTTCATGATCCCAACAGTAAGGAGCCTGAAACTTTTATAAGCAGACCTGAATTCAAAAACTACATAAAATCCCGGGCAGAATATTTTGGTTTTGCAATCCACAAATTATATGGCGAACCATTTTTTTGTGAAGAAAAAATTGAATTGGATTTTCTAACTATCTTAAACAAGAGTTGATCTTTAGAATATAATTTTGTATAAAATAATTAATTAACGTTTTTATGAATAACTAATTAAATGGAGATATCATGGTTTTAAAAGAAAAGTTAATGAAAGAATTAGAACAAATTGGAATTAAAAATATCAGGGAAGTTTTTTATAACTTCGGAACGCCGGCACTTTATGAACAAGTGATTAGAAGAAGAGAAGGTTTAATAGCTCATCTGGGTCCGGTTGTAGTTAGAACCGGTTATCATACCGGCAGAAGCCCAAACGATAAATTTATTGTCCGCGAACCTGAAAGTGAAAAAAATATTTGGTGGGGAAAAGTTAATAAAGGAATGTCTGTTGAATGTGCCGATAGAATTTACTTTAAAATGATGGCTTACATTCAAGGCAAGGATCTTTATGTTGAGGACTGTTACGCAAGTGCTGATCCAAAACACAAAATAGGAATCCGCGTTGTTACTGAAAATGCTTGGCATGCACTTTTTACAAGAAATATGCTTAGAAGATACGATTCCAGAGAAGAATTGGAAAAGCACAAAACAGATTTTACAATTATTCACATGCCTAATTTTCATGCTGATCGTGAAGTTGATTGTACAAATTCCGAAGTTTTTGTGGTGATCAATTTTACAAAGCGAATTGTATTGATTGGCGGGACAAGTTATGCCGGTGAAATTAAAAAATCTGTCTTTACAATTATGAACTATCTTATGCCAATGAGAGGTGTAATGTCTATGCATTGCTCTGCAAACGTTGGTAAAGATAATGATGTAGCATTGTTCTTTGGATTAAGCGGTACAGGCAAAACCACACTTTCAGCAGATGCTAACAGAAAATTGATTGGTGATGATGAGCACGGCTGGAGTGAAGACGGCGTTTTCAATTATGAAGGCGGATGCTATGCTAAAGTGATTAAACTTTCTGAAGAAGCTGAGCCCGAGATTTATGAATGTACAAGAAAATTTGGAACGGTTTTGGAAAATGTTCAGATAGATGCCCAATCCAGAAGATTAGATTTAGATGATGATACATTTACAGAAAATACTCGTGCAGCATATCCTTTAACTCATCTAACCAATATAGTTGAAGAAGGGAAAGCAGGACATCCTAAAAATATTATTATGTTAACCGCAGATGCATTTGGTGTAATGCCTCCAATTTCCAAACTTACAAGTGAACAAGCCATGTATCATTTTATTTCCGGTTATACTGCTAAAGTTGCCGGAACAGAGAAAGGAGTTACTGAACCAAAGGCTACATTCAGCACATGTTTTGGTGCTCCTTTTATGGCACTTCATCCAAATGTTTATGCAAAGTTACTCGGTGAAAAAATTGTTGGACACAAAGTAAATTGCTGGTTAGTTAATACAGGATGGACAGGCGGACCTTATGGAATTGGCAGCAGAATGAAAATAAAATATACTCGTGCAATGTTAACTGCTGCTTTAGAAGGGAAGTTAGATAATGTAGAGTATGTTAAAGATCCATTTTTTAATTTAATGGTTCCAACTTCCTGTCCCGATGTTCCGACAGAAGTTTTGAATCCTAAAAACACCTGGTCTGATAAAAACTCTTATGATGAGCAGGCAAAGAAACTTGCAAATATGTTTGTCGAGAACTTTAAAGAATTCACTGAAGGTACATCAGAAGCGATTAAAAACGCAGGACCAAATAAATTCTGATTAAATATTATGTGCGGGATTAGCTTTGTGCCGAATCCCGCATTCTTAAAATTTGCTTACATCTTTTATTGATTATCATCTAAACTACTTTTAATTTCCTTCCAATATTTTTAATTATCACTATTAAAATAATAGGAGCATCAAATGGCTGAAAAAAAACTCACTGGTGAAGTCTTTTATCCAACAAAAGAAATTATGGATTATGCTCATGCCAAATGTGAAAGTTTATATAAAGCGGCGGAAAAAGATTCAATAGGATTTTGGGAAAAAGAAGCTGAAAATCTTCACTGGTTTCAAAAGTGGGACAAAGTTCTTGATGATTCAAATAAGCCTTTCTATAAATGGTTTACAGGTGCTAAAACCAATATCGCATACAACTGCCTTGATGTTCATACAAAAACTTATAGAAGAAATAAACTCGCACTTATTTGGGAAGGGGAGAACGGCGACTTTAAAGCTTTTTCTTATTTCGCACTTCATCGTGATACTTGCAAGTTTGCAAATGTTTTAAGAAGTCTTGGTGTTAAAAAAGGTGATCGTGTTACGCTTTATATGGGTAGGATTCCTGAACTTGTAATTGGAATGCTTGCTTGCGCAAGAATTGGTGCTATCCATTCTGTGGTTTACGGCGGATTTTCTGTTGAAGCACTTCATGAAAGATTGGAGGACAGCCAGTCAAAAGTGTTAATTGTTTCTGATGGCTCTTATCAAAGAGGAAAAATTGTTGAGTTAAAAAAGATTGCAGATGAAGCTTTACAACGTGCCGCAACTGTAGAAAGTGTTTTAGTAGTTAAGCGAACCGGTCATCAAATAAATATGGAATTTGGAAGAGATATGTGGTATCACGAGTTGATGAATCTTCCAATTGCTAATAATTCCGATTCTCTTGAAATTGTTGATGCTGAAGATCCATTATTTATGTTATACACATCCGGTACTACCGGAAAACCAAAAGCTATTTTGCATACACACGGTGGTTATATGGTTGGAACATACACAACATTAAAATATGTTTTTGATATCCATGAAGAAGATCGATACTGGTGTGCTGCCGATCCTGGTTGGATTACCGGACATAGTTATATTGTTTATGGACCACTTTTAAATGGAGCTACATCCTTTATGTATGAAGGCGCTCCAACTTATCCATACCCGCATCGTTGGTGGCAGATGATTGAGAAATATGGAATAAATATTTTATATACTGCTCCTACTGCAATACGCGGATTGATGAGATACGGCGATGCCTGGCCAAATCGTTACAATCTTTCTTCTTTGAGATTATTGGGTAGCGTTGGCGAACCTATTAATCCCGAAGCATGGAAATGGTATTATAAAGTTATCGGTAAAGAAAAATGTCCGATTATGGATACATGGTGGCAGACTGAAACCGGGATGTTTATGATAACTCCAATGCCTTGTACACCTCTTAAACCCGGATCAGGAACAAAACCATTTCCGGGAATTATAATGGATATTGTTGATGAAGAGGGAAAAAGTGTTAAACCTAATGAAGAGGGATTTCTTGTAATTAAAACTCCATGGCCTTCAATGTTGAGAACAATCTGGAATGATCCTGATAAATATGTAAATCAGTATTGGGCAAAATATCCTGGAATGTATATGACAGGTGATTCTGCACGAAGGGATGAAGATGGATACTTTTGGGTAATCGGTCGCGTTGATGATGTTATAAAGGTTTCAGGTTACAGATTGGGAACTGCGGAAATTGAAAGCGCTCTTGTTAGTCATCCTGCTGTTGCAGAAGCTGCGGCAATTGGCTTACCGCACGAAGTAAAAGGTAATGCAATTCATTGTTATGTTTTACTTAGAAACGGATTTAAAAAATCTGATAAGTTGATTGAAGACTTAAGACAACATGTTGGTCACGAAGTAGGTCCGATTGCAAAACCGGAAAGTATCGAAATAGTAGATTCATTACCTAAAACACGTAGTGGAAAAATTATGAGAAGAGTTTTAAAAGCACGCGCTTTGGGAATGGATCCCGGTAATTTGAGTACGTTAGAGGAATAAAAAAAATGAGTCGTCCTAAAATAGATTGACTGTTATTTAATAGATCTCTCTGCGTAGTAGGGAGATTTATTTCCAATATTTGCCGGAAAAAAATATTGCCGATGCATTTCAGCCGGTGTACGCATAGAAGGACTAAATAGGGTTTATTCTTCTTTTTCCACAGTGTCCACGTTACGAGTAAAACTTTTTAATGCTGTCACGCAGGTCGTACATCATAACAGAAAGAATTGGAATTACGGAACCGTTTGTGCCTTCTGTGTAAAAGAATAATCGGGACAATTTATCAAACATTTGGAAAGAACTATATCCAGGTATAGAAGAAAAAGCGGCTCATCTTTTATATTTTACAATAAAAAATCATTCATTTATAGATGGGAATAAACAAATTGCCGCTGCTTTTTTCCTATGGTTTTTAGAAATGAACAATTATCTATATGGTAAAAATGGTAGGCAAAGA
>JBAQCL010000083.1:0-28473 GCA_049294175.1 Ignavibacteriaceae bacterium
CTAAAAGTTTCCTTTCTCTAAGTTTCAGTTTTTCTTCAACTCTTCCTAAAAGAAAATCTTCAGGTGTTAAGTAATATAAAGAACTGTGAAGTCTTTTAGTATTGTAGTATTCAACAAAATTGGTAATCTGTTTTCTTGCATCATCAAGATTGATGAAAGACTTTTTCTGTAAACACTCCTGCTGCAAAGTTCTGTGATAACGTTCAATCTTTCCGTTGCTTTGCGGATAAGCAAAAGAGGTTCTTATATGCTGAAGCCCTAGTTGTTTAAGATACTCAGCAAAATCTTTAGAGATAAACTGACTGCCGTTATCAGAAATAATTCTTGGTTTGCAGCCAGGATACTTTTCTAAAGCTCTCTGAAGTGTTATCTGAACATCAAACTCCTGCATACTCATTCTCAGTTCGTGATGAACCATATACCTGCTGTATCCATCAATAACGGAGATGAAGAACAAAAATGTACCACGGAAGTTCACATACTTAATATCAGTATGCCAATGCTGATGAACAGCAGTCGGTTGATCAAATCCAAATCCTTTTGTTGTCTTCTTTACTTTGTTGAAACCGTTAAGTAAACCAACCTGTTTAAGCACTCTGTAAGTGGTAGCAGGACTAACTGCAGCTACATCTTCATCAATCATCATATAAGTAAGTCTTCTGTAACCTTCGCCTAAATGATCTTTAGCATATTGAATAATAGCTTCTCTTTCCCAGCTAACAATCCAGTGATTTTTGGGAAGACTTCCGTTGTGCTTATTAAGCTGACCTTGTCTTTCAATCCAGGAATAATATTTACTGCTGCTTATTCCAAGTCTGCCAATAAACCAGTTTACAGGCAAAGATGTTTTTTCTCTGTACAGACTAACAAAGCCAATTACTTGTTCTCTAACGTCAGGTTCAACCCATTGCATTAAAAGATCTCCCCATCGATACTTTTTTTTATATCAATATTTTCCTTCAAGAGCATTGCAATAGCTTCATCACGATCTTTTAACTTAGACTCTAACTTTTATATCTTTTTTTGTTCTGCTGATATTTGTTTTTGATTGTTACCCGGTTTAGACTGGAATATATCTTTAGCTCCCTCAAAAAGTCTTTTCTTCCAGTTATAGATATCATTAACGTGAACCTGATACTTTTCGGCAAGCTGGCTGATAGGTACATTATTCTCCAGTAACTCACGGACAATAATAACTTTCTGTTCTGGACTGTAGTGTTTTCTTTCTCTCATTTTTGAATCTCCTGTTTTTACATTAAACTAATTTAGGAAATTCCATTTCCATCTGAAGCATTACAAAAACCATCTTTATTCTCGATGAATTACCTCCTTTCATTTTTAGTTCACAAAAATAAACACCACTACTTAGATTATATTTAGAAGCATCAAACTCTACTTTATGTTCACCGGCAGGTTTTTCTTCGTCCAACAATGTTGCTACCTCATTCCCAAGAATATCAAAAACTTTTATTGTTGTATGACTAAAGACCGGAGACTGCCAACTTATAATAGTGCTTGGATTAAATGGATTTGGATAGTTTTGCTCTAACCTGAAATTTGTTGGATTGTATGGCGTCTCATCAATTCCTGTGAGATTTTTCTTAACTACTACTTTTAAATAAAAATAAGTTGGAACATATTCTATCCATTCGCCACTTAAATACCAAAACTTATATTCGCCAGGGATTGCCTCATCGTGCCAATCGGAAATTGAAAGAGTCATTAAACCGCCACCGCTGAGATAAAAACAATTACTATTATTGATTTTTACAGGCGGATCAATCAAAATTTCTCTTTCTTCCGGAAAAGTTGATACCATATATATTTTTATTGTATTAAGCACAGTTTCTTCGGGTTGTTCCCCTGTAGAAATAAATATATAATCAAATCCATTTGTATCAATATTATTTGGTTGCATAATAAGCAACTTTTGAATCTCATAGTTTTCCCAGCCACTGTCTGCTGTAAACTTAACAGCTAAGTTTAATATTTCCTCAACAACTGTAATTGCGTCATCATTAAAAGTCGTAGTATCCGGGAATAGATAGAGGGTATCGTAAACTGCTTGTGATTTAATATCTGTCACAAATAATAATATATAACTTAAAAAAATAGAATTGTGATTTTTGAATAAAATATTTTTTTCATTTTAATATCCCGTTTATTTTTTGTGTTATTTTTTGTGTTATTTTTTCTTCGGTTACGTATAACCAGTGTAATAATACAAGATGGTAATTTTGAATGAAATGTAATTGAATGAGATTGTATGAAATTATCAGAGATTTCATACGGGAGAATAAAAGTAAAAAATAAAAATATTAATACTATTCTCTCCACCCCAGAAAACCGCTTAAAATGTAGAGAGAAAGAGTGAGGTCGTACCAGCGTATTTTAATAACTCTAATCACGAAAACCTCAAAAGCTTGCGATATTAATTAGAGAAATTTTCCTATAAAGTCAAAATTAAGTTTTGTTAATACTTTGCCCCATGCGGCAAATAAAAAAGAGCGAGATATTTCTGGAATGATTAAACGTTTAAGATTTTTTTTATTAAATATTTCAACAACAAAATTTAATTTTCATATCTATATTTGTTTACACTTACCAATAAATTGAGCAATATGATTTTTAGAACAAACAAAACATTATTAAAAATTTTTATAGTTAGTCTTGTAGTTTATATTTTTAGTTGTTTCGGAGTATTTGATTGGCTGTCCGCAATTGTTGCAAGATCGCTTTACGATATGCTTGGTTATACTAACAAATGGTCGCATAGTTACGGACCTTTATGGTTTGTTGGAACAGTAAATGACATATCATCTTTAGGGAGCCGTGAAATTGTTCTGCTCTTTTCAATATGTATATACTTTTATCTTTGGCTCAGTCGTTCAAAATCCGATGCAAAAAATTTTCTTTTTACTGTTGGATTTGGAATAATCCTAATACTTATTATAAAATCAATAACTTCTAAACAAGAAGATTTAAATTTAAACGCTGTTCTTACGGAATCACTTTCAAATTTCCCAAGCGGACACGCATTCATTTCAACTGTGCTATATTTTTCTACCGCACAACATTTATCATCTGTTAAAAAAAATTATCGGGCTAATAAATTTTTATTTGTTTCGGCATCTTTGATAATTACTTTGATAGGAATCAGCCGGATTATGGGAAATTATCACACTGTAACGGAAGTTATTGCCGGCTGGTCACTTGGTTTATGCTGGTACACATTTGCTCAATTATTTTTAAGAATAGATCAAAGAAACATCATGAAAAAGAAAAGGCTTAATTAAAACGATCAAACCTTTAAGTCTTTTAGAGCAGTTATAAATTCCGGAAATTAAAAGAATATTTTTCTTGTTATAATTGGGTTGTGTTTTAATAAAAAATTTATATAATGTACAAATAAAAGTCTAACATCTTAGGTTAAATTATGAAAGAAATTTTAAACAATAGTTTATTTGGCAATACATATTATAATTATTTAGTCGCTTTAGCATTTTTTGTTGGCGGGTTGATTATCATTATTCTTATCAAAAAGGTATTTATACTTAAACTAAAAAATTGGGCAAGCAAAACTGAAACAAAATATGATGACTTATTGGTAAATGAAATTGATAAAACATTATTACCAATTTTAGCCTATGCTGTTTTTTATTTTTCAATAAAAATGTTAACACTCTCAAAAGGGTTTACTGCAGGATTAGAGATTGTTTCAAAAATATTATTGACTTTTCTTATAGTTAGAGTATTAATTTCAGCATTAAATCATTTCATAAAATCATATTTAAAAAGGTATGATGATTTTGAACAACGCCAGAAACAAATTAAGGGAATAAAAGCTTTAGCCAACTTTCTTATTTGGTTAGTTGCTTTGACATTTCTTTTAGATAATCTTGGTGTAAAAATATCTGCCGTAGTTGCCGGACTTGGCATAGGTGGTATTGCAGTCGCATTGGCTGCACAAGCTATTCTCGGAGATCTTTTCAGTTACTTTGTAATCTTTTTTGACAGACCTTTTACTATTGGTGATTTTATTATTGTGGATAATAAATTAGGCGTGGTAGAATATATTGGAATAAAAACAACTCGTATCCGGGCTTTAAGCGGTGAGCAATTGGTTTTCTCAAATACTGATTTGACAAATTCAAGGGTACATAACTACAAAAAAATGGAAAGAAGAAGGGTTGTTTTTAAACTTGGAGTAATTTATAAAACTCCTTATGAAAAATTGAAGATTATACCAAAACTTGTTCGCGATATAATTGAAAAAGAACCTGAAGTTTTTTTTGACAGAGGGCATTTCGCTTCGTACGGAGATTTCAGTCTTAATTTTGAATTTGTTTATTATGTTAATGGTTCAGATTATAACAAATATATGGATGTCCATCAGACAATCAACTTAAACATTTTTCAAAAGTTTGAAGAAGAAGGAATAGAATTTGCATTTCCAACCCAAACTTTGTTTTTAAACAAAGCGAATGAATGACGTTTTAAACCAGGAATAGATTTTCTATAATTTATTTTAATACATCGTGTACTTCTTTAATCTTATTTGCACGGGGTTTGTAAATTGTATGATAAAGGACATCAAGATAAGCGTCTAATTCACTTGTTTCTATTTTAGAAGTAAAATTCCAGAAGCTGTAAATTTTTGCAAGTGAAAGAAGCTTATTAGCGTGGAGTTCCCAATTATAAGTTGTATCAACTCTCTTAATCCCGTTTTCAGAAATTTTATTCCAGTATTCGGGTTCACTTCTACATTGTTCCAAAAATGATAAAATAATTTTTTGGCTTTCTTTTTCTTCAATCGGATCAATTAAAAATCCTGATTTTTTATCCTCAATAATTTCAAGCGGTCCGCCGTAAAGGGTTGCAAAAGTCGGTAAACCTGAACGCATCGATTCAATAACCGTTAAACCAAATCCTTCAAACAATCCACATTGAACAAATATGCCTTTTTTATCTGCAACAACGCGATAAACTTCACCCGATTTATCCTTTCTCAGCAACTTTCCGATCCATCTTATTTTGTTTTTAAGATCATATTTTTTAATCAAATCATGCATTACATATATCTGATCTTTCTCTTCGTTATCGGATGAATCTTCCGGATTAATTTTACCGGCAATAATTATCAAATTTGCCTGTTGATTAATTTTTTGATTTTCCCCGAACCATTTAACCAACGCAGTTATGTTTTTAATCTTATCCAATCTTCCCATAGTAAATATTGGTGTAAGCTCAGGATTCTCAAGTTTTCCTAATGTGTCCTTATCTTCAATATTTTCAAAAAGTAAATCATTTAGTTCTTTTTGAATTTCGTAGAGTCTGAATTCTTTTTCTGTATAAGGGAAAAATATTTTTTTATTTACACCCGGTGAAACAATGTTGAACTTAGGATGGAATAGATTAATGCCCCCTGTAACCCGGTAGAGTCCCGGCATAGTAAAATTCAAATAAGATTCATATTGCCCAATGCTGTTATCCGTTCCGGCAATTTCCTGATATGATGATGTTAAAATAAAATTAGCTGAATTCATCGCAATCAGGTCCGCAGTAAATTGGATAGAGAAGTGATAATCGTTATCCATTCTATCCCAATATAAACCGCTGAAAAGGTACTTACATTTTTCAAGAGCGTGAGCAATATTACACTGAGGAACATCAAACTTTTTTGATAATAATGTTGCTACAAGATTGCCGTCTGAATAATTACCAATAATTAGATCAGGTTTATCACCAAACTCTGCATATAATTCACGAGATGAATCTTCAGCAAACTTTTCCAGATAAGGCCAAACTTCAAATCGAGAAATCCAATTATCTGTTATTTTTTTATTTCCATTTCTAAAAGGGACTCTTAATATGTAAGTGTTCTTTGTATCAAACACTTTTTCCAATCTTTTATTACAGTTTGTCCCTTCTGCATTGGGAATTAACCTTGTTAATATTAATATTTTAGGATTGGCATTTATACCGGATTTTTTCAGTGTGTTTAACATTTCCTGTTCAAGCGCTTTAACCTGGTCAAGTACATAAACCACCTGACCGCCTGTATCCGGTTTTCCCAGCACTCCCTGCTGACCAAAATATCCGTGAGGCGATACAGTTACAATATTGAAGATCATCGGAATTTTTGATAAAAATCCTTTAAGCAATTCGTGATCAGGAGTTTGCATTAATTCTCTAAGCTGTTCAAAGCTTTCGGAAATCGATCCAGCCGTATTACCCAAACCGGGCTCAAAACCAATTTCCTGTAAAGCATTTTTAAATTTTGAATAAGGCTCATTTTCATTTTTATTCTTTAAAAAAGCCAGTCCTTTGTCAATTCTTTTAATTAACTCATCATGAGTTTTTATTCTATCATTCAAAATTAATTGCTGGTTTTTATATTTATGAACAAAAAGAAAATCAAACAATGCTTTCTTTAAATTATCAGGTTCGGTAAACATTTTACTTGATAAGTACCTGTTAAGAAATTCAAATCCTTTTCCGATATTTTTATGATCACTCACAGTTGGATTTTTTCTGTAAAATGTTTGAAAGTTTATCGTAAGTTGATTGTTATCCGATTCGGGTTTCACAAATTTTTCTTTGGCAATCAAATATTCTTTAGCTGTTATTTTTTCATAAATAAATTCTTCAACATTAAAAAGATAATGATATGAATGTCCTATCTCTTCCCGAATTTCAAGATAGATAATATTTCCAAGTGTTACTGATTCCGAAATATGTTTTACTATTGATGTTACGATTTTGAAATTATTATTTTTTATGTTTTTCTTAAATAATTCTAACAACTTAATGTGATCACCTCTAACACAAAGTTTTTGTGGTGATGATAAAACCTTATTCAAATAACTGAAAAAATCCATCTTATTTTCTTCAACCAATTCAATAACTGTTTTCAACTGCATCTAATGTCCCTTCATTTGTTAAAAAATTATAATGATTGATCCCATCTATAATTCCTGCCGCAAATCTTTTGCTGGAAAAATATACTCTACGGGAACCTTTTAAACTTTCAAGTTCCGGGCTGTAGTTTGATACGACCACGCCTAATAAATCACCTCTTAGCATTTCCATATCGTTACCTGAATCTCCGGCAACAAGAATTTTTTCAAAAGGAATATTCCACCTGTATGCAAGGTATCTTATTGCTCTACCTTTTGATGCTCTGTAAGGTAACAAATCCAGAAACTGCCCATGACTAAAAATTAAATTGCATTTTATTTTATTCCTAACTAAAAGTTCTCTTACTTTATTTATATTTCTCTTATTATCATAAGTGTAATAACTAATTTTAAATTTCCTTTGGTTTGCATGTTCCTGGTATTTTAAAAAATCGAACCGTGAAAGCAATTCAATAATTCTATCTCTTTGCCACTGATTTGAAATATGAGCGTCCCACCCTTTAGAATAGATAAGATGACCTTTGTGGTTATAATAAATTTCCGAGCCTACAGAAGTAATTAAAACATCGGGTACGGCAATATTTTTTTCTTTTAATATTTCCACCGCTGAAGTTATAACTCTGCCAGTAGCCACGCCAAACCCAATTTTATGGGGTAAATTTTTAATCAAACGATTAAATTGAAGCAATGATGAATCTTCACCGACCAATGTATAATCAATATCCGAAATAACGAGTTTTTCCATATCAAATAATTTTCTTCCTGCATGAGCAAAAGTATTTTCAATTTTAGACTGTTTTGTTAAAATTTTAGCTGCTTCATCCAAATATTTTTTTGCATGTGATTCCCATGAATAAAACTTTTTAACATTTTTTATTCCATTCGCTGAATACTCATTCCATAATTTTTTATTATCTAAAATTTTATTTAATGCTTTTGAAATATTTTTTGTATCCGAAACATCAATCATTATTCCATTAACACAATTTGAAACTATATCCCGTGGTCCGCCCTCCTTTGTTGCTACAACCGGCAAACCGCTTGCGGCGGCTTCAATTAGTGTTAAACCAAAAGTTTCAGAAAGTGAAGCGTTAACAAAAACTCCCCCGCTTTTTGCTGCTTTTCTAAAAAGTTCGGGAACTTCAATTTCAGTATCGTGTTTTTTGGGAATAGCCATCTTTCCATAAAGATTATACTTATCTAACAACAGCAACATTTCAGTAATAACCTCTCGTTCATTATCTTCCATTGTTTGAATATCATCTCGTATTCCTGCAAAGATTGCAAGATTAGCTTTTTTCTGAAGTTCTTTATCTTCACCGTAAGCTGTTATCAAACCTGAAATATTTTTTCTTTTATCAGGTCTGCAAAGGGATAAGATCAAAGGTTTATTTATTCTCACAAAGAATTTTACTAATTCCTGGTTAATATGTTTTACCAGTAAATCGGTATGTTCATCCAGATTAATTTTTTTATTATATGGATAAAATTTATCAAGGTTTATACCTGGCGGAATTACTCTAAACTTAGATTTGGAAATATTATGGTAATGTTTGATGTGATTTTCAACTTCCTGAGTTGTACTGGCAATAATCATATCTGCCCAATAAAATATTTGTTCTTCAGCCTCAATTCGCCGGTTCATTTTATATCTTTTCTCAATCATTTCCTGTGATAAACCATTATCCAGCAATTTTTTTTGTTTGTCTTTGCCCAATGAATGAGAAGCGTGAAAAAAAGGCAGCCCGAAAAATCTTGAAAGTTCATAGCACACATAACCGGCATCAGCATAATGACTGTGAATGAAATCAGGTAATCTTTTTTTTGATTTTAAATACTTAATACTTTTATCTATAAACTCTTCAAGATGATTCCATAACAACTCTTTGCGGATATATTTTCCCCCGCCGCATCTAATGCGGATAATATCAAACTTGTCATTTACTTTCTCAACTGGAATCGAATAATCTGCTGAAACGTTTTTATCATTTATCCATCTTGTTACTAATTCAACTTTTTCAATTTCAGGATATGTGCTTAAAACATTTGCCAGTTCCAGTACATACTTCGTTTGTCCCCCCGTATCAGCGTCACGTCCAAGTTCAAGATCTGTTCCACGAATCAAACCGTGAATACTATAAAGCTGAATATAAAGTCCTTTTTTTGCTATCATCACGATCGCCTATATAATTCATAAATCACAAAACACATTTGCTAGGGGAAAATTATAATTTTGAACAATTTTTACGTTATTGCGTTTATAACTCTTAAAAGCATTTATATAATAACATTTATTATGACAGATGCAAGTTTTCATCATTTTATTTGATTTATTCTAGGTTAGAATTAAATTTAGAATTGATCACTATCAAGGTAGTTTTTGATAAACCGAATCAAATATTTTCAAAAATTTATTTTTTATTAATGAAGAAAGCAGATAAAAGAATTAATAAGTAAAATGTTTAATATGCTCTCCATTAACACCAATCTCTGTCATTGCTTCAATTCCAATTTCAAGATGAAGATCTGAAAATTTCTCGGTAACTGCTTTATCTGATTTTTCAGTTTTAACTCCATCGGGAATCATTGGAATATCAGAAACCAATAATAATGCACCACGCGGAATTTCATTCACCAATCCGACAATAAATAAAGTAGCTGTTTCCATATCAATAGCAATTGTTGAAAGCTTTTTTAAATACCTTTTAAAATCTTCATCCCATTCCCAGAGCCTGCGGTTAGTTGTGTAAACAACTCCTGTGCGATACTCTAACCCCCGACTAACAATTTTATCGGAAACAAATTTATGAAGTTTAAATGAAGGAAGTGCCGGAACCAATTTTGGTTTATAGTCATCGCTTGTACCCTCGCCTCTGATAGCAGCAGTTGGAAGAATAAAATGTCCGATTTCCGTTGAGTGTTTCAATCCGCCGCACTTGCCGAGAAACAAAACACCTTTTGGCGCACGTGCAACAAGTAAATCCATTATGGTTGCTGCATTTGCCGATCCCATTCCGAAATTAATTATTGAAAGCCCGTTATTGTTTGTAGCTGTCTGCATCGTTCTTCCGATGCCTTTAATATCACAATTAAATTTCTCGGCAAACTTCTCCACATAATTTTGAAAATTTGTAAGAAGCATATAATCACCAAACTCATCAATTTGAGTTCCTGTATAACGAGGCAGCCAGTTTTTTGCAATCTCAAGTTTTGTTTTCATAGCAATTTTTATTGTTTGTAAATTACACAACGAAATTAGAAAAAAAAATCTTTAACTATATAATAGAACTATATAAAATGATATTTAAAGAAGCCGTTAAAATTTATCCGCATATTATTACCGAAGGTTCTGTAATTGAACGTTTGAAACGTGAGTTTAATTATCCTTTAGACGAATTGTTGTCAAACTCTTTAATGATTTACTCAGATGAAGGAAAAATTCTTTTAGAAAAAATTTATCGTGAATACTTAGATATTGCTTTCACATCAACCCTGCCGATTATGATGTTAACACCAACCTGGCGAGCAAATAAAGAAAGAGTTACAAAATCAAATCTTGATTTAAGAAAGATAAATAAAGATGCTTTTAATTTTGTAAATGGAATAAGAAACTCTTACCATAGTTTTGCAGAGAAGATTTTTATTGGTGGATTAACAGGTTGTAAAGGAGACGCATACAAACCCGAGGAAGCTTTAAGTGAAGATGAAGCTTTTTCTTTTCATAAAGAACAAATGCAAATTCTTTCGGATGCCGGAGTTGATTTTCTTTTTGCTTCAACTCTTCCGGCATTATGTGAAACAAAAGGGATTGCAAAAGCAATGAGTAAAACAGGAAAAGATTATGTGCTAAGTTTTGTAATCAGAGATAACGGAAACTTACTTGATGGAACTTCTTTAACAGATGCAATTGAAATGATTGATAATTATGTTTCAGTTCCACCTTTATTTTATTTAACTAATTGCATTCATCCTGATACTTTGCATAATTCGTTTCTTAATCTGAAAGATGGAAATAAAATTTTAGAAAAAAGATTGTTTGGAATTCAGGCGAATGCTTCGGATAAAAGTCCGGAAGAACTTGATACACTTTCAGAACTACATGCTGATTCGCCAATAAACTGGGCAAAAAGTATGGTTGACCTTAATAAAAAGTATAACCTCAAAATCCTTGGCGGCTGCTGTGGTACAGATGCCAGATTTATTTCATCGGTTGTTAATCTGCTAAAATAATCTCCGTGACTCTGTGGGAAAGAAAAAGCATTAACCACAGAGGCACAAAGACACAGAGAAGAATTATTTAGTATAGCTGCCAATAACTTCTTTTATTGCTTCTTCACAAACTTTACAGAAAGGTTTATCACCTTTTGAAAACATAATGCAATCTAACATTGGTCTGTAAATTCCTTTTGGCTGGTAGCCGCCGCCTTCAAATGCACCAACTTTATTCCAGTATTTACTGCTCATTAAATACTTATCTACTTTTCCTGACTGCTTTTTATCTTTTATCGCATATTCTTCTTCAGCAACTTTGATTCCACTTTCGGGTGCACGATTTCTTTTTAATTCGGATACAAAACTGTTTAATCTATTTCTTTCCTTCAACCATTCATAGCTAAATTTATCAAATTCCTCTTTCTCCCATGGAGTCGGGATTTCAATTCCTTCACTTAAAAATTTTTTCCATTTTATATTTTGCGGGTCAAGTAAAGCAGTAATGTTTGGTTCAACAGGCTCAACTGTTGGTTTGTAGAAATCATTATAAGCAACATCCGAAGTGTAATACTCATCAGCTAATCCTGAAAATGAATGACCAAACTCATGAGTGAATAAATATTTTGCAAATTGATTATCCGTGGTGTAAGTACAAAATTGATTATAAATTCCGCCGCCGCCGTAACGTGAATGGTTTACCTGAATATAAATTGCATCGTAAGGAACGTGAGCAGCAAGGTTACGCATTGATAAATTGTCTTCCGTCATCAAATATCGTTCAGAGCCAAGCGACCAGAAAGTTGCATTAAGCACCGTGTTCACAAAAATATCTGCGCCGGGTAAATCTGTCCCGCTTTCTTCAGAAGGTTTGAACACGCCGTAAAAATTAAAATTATTTTTTTGTGATTTGTAAGGTTCTTGCTCAAAAAAATATCCCACAAAACGATTTAAATCTTTTACAAATTTTTCTTTTTCAGATTTTGTATAACCTTCGGCAAGAATTACAATATCTACTTTTTTGTGCGGATCACCATTGTAAACAGGTTTGAATATTTCCACAGAAGCATCGGCAATTTTATCTTTAATTATAAAAATACTTTGAGGATCTATTTCAGTTCTGAAAAATTCTTTTAACTCATTTTTTTTATCTCTCTTTTCAACCGCAAAAGTTATTTTATTTTTCGGAAAAGGGATTAATGCAGACTCGTGGAAACTTTTTATAATTCCCTTTACTCCATCATCACCGGAAGCATATTCACCAAAGAAGGCATCAAATCCTTTTGAATAAATTAATTTATTTGATGCAGCATCGTAAATTTTGTAATAATATTTGCCGTTATTAAAATTATCAACCAAATGAGTTAAACTGCCCGCCCAAATTCCATAACGGAAAATTTTATCAATTGTAAGCATTTCACTTTTTGCATCACCAATATGAAAATAATCTATACGAAGAGTTTCATCCTTAAAATAGTTGTCAAAATCGGAACTGCTTTGTGCAAAAGTTAATATTGATAATAGAAGAAATAAAAAAAGATTTTTCATTTTTTCCCTCGCTGAATTTTAAGCAAACTAATTTTTCTGCTGGCAATTTAATAATCTTTTATTGAACTTTGAGTAAAAATTTTTGTTGAAAAATAATACTCGGGAAAAAATACTACAAAATATTGTTCGTTTTTGTTTTCCTTTCATCATTTATTGAAGATTCCAATCCATTATAAAACAGTTAAATTTTTTAATTTCCACGGGTAACTCTTGTAAAAAAACCTTAGATTTGAAGCAGTAATTTTTAATAATAATTCATATAAAATGAATCAAAATATTTTTATACAACAACTAAAATTAAAAGCACAAAGGAGAGTATTTCTATGGCTCGTAAGAACGTGTTGATAATGGGCGCTGCTGGACGCGATTTCCACAACTTCAACGTTTACTTCAGAGACAACAAAGACTACAACGTAGTAGCATTCACCGCAACTCAAATTCCCAATATAGAAGGCAGAACATATCCCAAAGAACTTGCAGGCAAACTTTATCCCAAAGGAATAAAAATTTACGAAGAGAAAGAACTTGAATCATTAATTAAAAAATTAAAAGTTGATGAAGTTGTTTTTTCATATTCCGATGTACCATTTGAATATGTTATGACAAAAGCATCTATAGTTAATACTGCCGGTGTTTCTTTCCGTTTACTCGGGGCTGCTGAAACAGAAGTTAAAAGTACAAAACCTGTAATTTCTGTTCTTGCAGTCAGAACCGGATGCGGTAAATCTCAAACATCAAGAAAAATTGTTGAAGTATTAACAGCAGCCGGGAAAAAAGTTGTAGCAATTCGTCATCCAATGCCTTACGGTGATTTAGTAAAACAAAAAGTTCAACGTTTTGCAACTTATGCCGATCTTAAAAAACATAAATGTACAATTGAAGAAATTGAAGAATATGAGCCACACGTTGCAAGAGGCGGAGTTATTTATGCAGGCGTTGATTACGAAGCAATTTTACGTGAAGCAGAAAAAGAGGCTGATATAATTTTATGGGATGGAGGTAATAATGATTTTTCATTTTATAAATCCGATTTAACTTTTACCGTTGTTGACCCGCACAGACCGGGAAACGAAATGAGATATTATCCGGGCAACACTTCTTTAAGATTAGCTGATGTAGTAGTAATAAACAAAATTGATTCCGCAAATGTTGAAGGAATAAATATAGTTAGAGATAATATCAGGAAAGTTAATCCTAATGCTACAGTTATAGATGCGGCTTCTCCTGTTACTGTTGAACATCCGGAAATGATCCGCGGAAAAAGAGTGCTTGTTGTTGAAGATGGACCCACACTTACTCACGGCGAAATGAAATACGGCGCCGGAGTTGTTGCGGCACAAAAACTCGGAGCTAAAGAGCTTGTTGACCCAAGACCATATACGGTAAAATCTATAACGGCTACATATAAAAAATATCCAAACATTGGAGTACTGCTTCCTGCAATGGGTTACAGTCCTGCGCAATTAAAAGATTTGGAAACAACAATCAACAACACAAAATGCGATGCCGTCGTTATCGGAACTCCGATTGATTTGAGAAGATATATAAAGATTAAAAAACCAAGCACACGAGTTAAATATGATTTGCAGGAAATCGGAGCAATCACTGTTGAAAGTGTTTTAAGAGAGAAAAAATTTATTAAGTAGTATAAGTAAATTCCTTGGTCCTGGGTTTTCAGGACTAAGGAATTTAACTCAAAACAGTGTAAGAAATGGAAGAGTTATTTTCTTACATCATATTTAAGGATTTTCAATAATTTATATAAGAGGTCTTTTGAAAAACTGGGTTATTTTAACAATTCTTTTTCCCTTTTTATTTTTACAATCAAAATCTTTCTCTCAAGGAGAAGGAGCAATTCCTTTTTTAACCTTTCCAATTTTCGCCATCTCAAAATGCAATGGGTTATACAGGTACCTCTTTACCAATTGATGATCCTTATGGTTTTCTTCTTAACCCGGCTCAACTTGGATTCACAAGTCAGCAGAACAATTTTTCATTGATGGTTTACCCGTCAAAGGTAAAACTCTGGGGATTTGATAATTTCAGGATTAAAGGTTTAGCATTTAATCTTGGTTATAATCTTAAAGATATTATTGGAATTCCGATTAGTGTTGGTTTTGGTTTTGCTAATCCTGAACTATCTTTTTACTATGGTAAAATAAATAACAATGAAGATTGTGAAAATAAAGATAATTATGATGCCTATTCTTTAGGTGTGGGAATTGATTATTATGTCCAATTTAGTGCGGGAATTACTTATAAAAACATTGATTCAAAATTATCGGGTTTTGAATTTTCACAAGAAACTACATCTTATTATGAAGCAAATGTAAAAGCTATAGACTTTGGTTTTTTACTTAACATTCCAATAATAAAGCTACTCAACAACAATTTATCATTTGATGCATTTGGAAAAACTAAAGTAAATCCTTTCATAAATTTTTCTGTGGAATATTCTCAATCTAATATAGGCGATGAAATCCATTACGTTGATCCTGCACAAGCTGATCCTTTATCAAGAGCAGCAAGATTAGGATATGGGATTTCAACTGGAGCTTGATGTTAATGTTGAGAATGATATTATGAGGTTTATTGGAATTGATTTTACAGTTGATGCAGAAGATTTTTTGTTAAAAACAAAAACCGAATATGGACCAGACTATACTATTTCCACATTTGATGGTTATCAGTCATTTATTGGTGATATTAAAATTGGGAAAAACATTTTGCAGGTTAAATCAGATGATAAAGTTACAGTACATTCAGGTTTGCAAGTTAACCTTCTGGAAACGGTAATAATTAAAACCGGTCGTATAAAGACACCAGCAGAAAAACCGACGGCTTTGAGATCAGAACAAAAGGGTTACTTAAATTTCTTAACTTTATAACTAAAAATGCAACTATCGAGTTTATTTCAAGCCACTTTGATTTAAGATATTATAATTCCAATTATTCTCTTGTAGAAGGTCTAGACACAAATATTAAAGGATTTGCTATTTATTTTCAAAATTTGAATTTGTTATTTTAGCACTAAAATTTATTACAAGGAATAAAATGATTATAGACAAACTTTCAAACTCACACCTTTATTCAGGATTAGGAGAAAGGATTAACAAAGCATTTGCATACTTAAAGAACACTGATTTTTCTAAAACCGAACTCGGCAGATATGATATTGATGAAGATAATGTTTTTGCTTTGGTAAATGAATATAACACGAAAGATGAAACAGAAGGTAAATTAGAAGCCCATAAAAACTATCTTGATGTTCAATTTGTTGCAAAAGGAAAAGAACTTATGGGCTATGTGCCTTTAGAAAATCAAAAAGTCATAAATCCATATAACGAACAAAATGATATAACTTTTTTTGAAGGTGAAAAATCTTTTACTATAGTTGATGAAGGAATGTTTGCAATTTTCTTTCCTACAGATGTTCATCTGCCGGGAATAAAAGTTAAAGAACCTGAGTACGTTAAAAAAATAGTAATAAAGGTTAGAGTTTGATAAAAATATGAACGAAATTACTTATATATACAACTGAGCAAAAGCGCTTGTTGCTTTGCACGAAATTCATATAAGGGATTTTTATATAACATGGCAACAAGCAAAGCAAGTTGAAATTAAATTACCTGAAACTGATGACCCATATTATAAATCCTTAGAAACTTTACTTTATCATGTTCTCAGATCAGCTCGTGGGTATATGATTTGGATGTGTAAACAATTGAACTTACCTGATCCACAAATCGAAGGAGCGCCTTTACCTGAAATTGTTGTTAATAAAGCTGCAAACTATATAGAATATTTAATGGAGAAATGGAAATATCCGTTAAAAGATGTGCCGCCAGAAAAATTTGAAGACAAAGTTTATAAATCAAATTGGGATGTTGAATTTTGTATTGATGCAATGTTAGAACACGCAGTTATGCATCCCATTCGACATGAATTTCAACTTAATAATTTGATTAATGCCAGGTTGAAACAACAATAATTTTATTGCGGAGCATCAGCAGTATATTTTTGTTTGATCGCATCTACAGTTTGGATATCTTTAACCCCAGAAATTCTTTGTGCTAAAGATTTTCCATCAAGTTGATGATATTCCAAAACCTCAAGCGGCGTACCGCATTCCGGATATTCACGTAATCCAAAGTTTATAAATTCTTTCCCGTTGATTTCATCAATTTCTACAAGTGAGTTTAAAAGTCTATCACCAAGTCCGCCAACAGCAGAGTGATCTTCTAAAATAAAAATTCTTTTTTGATTTTGTACAACTTCCTTTAACCACGATTTATCAATCTTATTTAACCATGGCATATTAACTACTTTAAGATCAAATCCTATTTTATTTAAATAATCAGAGGCGACCAAAGCCTCGTGTAACATAACCGGGCCATAACTAAAGAGGATCGCATCATTGCCATCTGTTAGTGATGCACCAACTCCAACTTTAAATTTATAATCTGCAGGAAGTTCAATTTTTTCTGGCGATGGACCAATCACCAATCTGAGCATACAATTTTCTTTTGCAGCATTTATACAATATTCTGTTGCCCATTTTGTTTCTTCACCATTGCACGGCTGTATAATTGAAATATTCGGCAATGCGCCAAACAAAGATATATCTCTAACACTTTGATGTGATTTGCCAGGTCCGGCTGGTATTATTCCCGAAAAATGACAGGTGTAAATAACTTTAGTTTTTTCACCAGCGTTATTATAAATTTGTTCGTTTGCACGGGCAGCAAGAAAACTTCCAAACGTATTTACAACCGGAATCAATCCCATTCTTGCGAGACCGCCAGCCATTGAAACCATATCCTGTTCAGCAATTCCATTCTCAATAAATCTATCGGGATAAGTTTTTTCAAAATTACGAAGTTTGCAATCAGCAGAAAGATCTCCATCAAGCACAACTAATTTTTTATTCGATTTTGCAATTTCAACAAGAGTCTCTCCATAAGCATCTGTAACAAATTCTTTTACTAATTTTGTTGCCTGTTTACCTTCAGCTTCATTTTGTGGAATTTCGATTTTTCCCATCTTCAAATCTTCTGCAAGCTTATTAATTTTATCACTTAGCTCATTCAAACCTTTAATATAGCTTTCATCATCAGGAGCACCGGAATGCCATTTGTAAAGTGTTTTTCCCTGAAAAGTTTCAGTGAGAGGTTTTTCCATAAATGAAACACCCCTTCCTTTAATTGTATCGGCGATAATCATCTTGGGTTTGTCGGTTATTTTTTTCAAATCATTAAAAGTATTTTTCAGTGTGTTAAAATCGTGTCCATTAATTCTTATAACATGCCACCCAAATGCAGAAACTTTATTAACAACGTCTTCAATATTATTTACATCAGCCACAAGCATATCGGTTTGATATTTATTGTGATCCATTATTGCTGTTATATTATTAACTTTTTGGTGAGCAGTTACCTGGAGTGATTCATAAATCTGACCTTCCTGAAATTCACCATCACCTGTTAGAACATAAACGTGCCCTTGATTTTTTCCGTAAGATTTTGCCCAAGCCATTCCCTTCCCTTTTGATATCCCCATCCCGAGTGATCCTGTACTTGCTTCAATTCCATTTTGTCTAACTTCGGGATGACCATCAAGTCCGTGTAACCTTCTAAGCATCAACAACTTTTCTGCAGGAATAATTCCAAGCGCATAGAACAATGCGTATAATCCGGGAACATCGTGTCCCTTTGATGAGAAATAAATATCCCGGTCAGGAGAATTAAAACCAACATCAAAAACATTTAGTTCATTTAAATAAAGATATGTTGTAATATCCAGTGCACTTAAGCTGGATCCAAGATGACCTGACCCGGCTTTCTTTACAGCGACTATAGTGTTGTATCTGCACATATCTGCAAATAACTCCATTTTAGTTGCCCAATTACCTTTAAATGATTTTACTTTATCAAATTCTGATTTTTTAATTAGGTTATACTGCATTAGTCTCTCCGGATTGATGCTATTAATTTTTTAATTGTTGATACGAAAATATTATTATGGAAGGAGAAAAGGTAATCTGTAAGTCACAATAAAAAAAAGCCCTCTAATTAAGAGGGCTTAACAAAAAGATAATATCTATTCCCACCAGCTTAGAATTTCGAAACGGGAGGATTTTAAGTTTGTTTTAGCATTATTCAGAGCTTCTGTACTATAAAGAGCATTAAATGTACCACTTGAGATATCCATATCTACAGCATTCCCGGATACTATAAACGAACCGATAACTTTTCCGTTACCATTAAGTTCTGTTTTTATTGTAGATTCTCTATATGCAATTACAAGTCCTGTAAAATCAAAAGTACCCCTAATTGTAAGATTACCATTAATAACTATTATCCCTGAACCTGATAAATTTCCATTAAATTCAGCATCTCCATTAATTAAAGTTATTTGCGGGTTTGCAAATGTCCCAAATGTTCCAGTATTATATTTTCCAGAGCCAAGAGTTGCATCAGCAGAAAATGCAATATCCTTTGATATTCCTGCCCAGTCAATGTTGTAATCATGTACAGCAACATTAGGTGTACCCCCGCCTTTTCCTGTAATATTATTAGCAGTATTCTTTTTTAAAACATCAACTATAGCTACACTATCCGTATTGTTATCTACTAAAATTCCTGGGACAGCATTATCTACCTTATTAATTAAACTCCCATCTTGGCGATGATTAAAACCACTAACGGTAAAATTACCACCCATTTTAACGTTTTGCATAGCTGATGTAGATATATATAATGCTGCCGGGGCAGTAGGAAATGTTACAGGTTCTCTCTTTGCCGTTACAATTGATGTATGAGTAACATCCATATAATAAGCAGTAGATTTTATAGTATCTATATCATTTGTTCCTGGAATTATATAAATGTCGCAACTTCCATCAAGTATTTTATTGTCTAAGAAAGTGCCGCTATTAAGAGATTTATCTCTGCGCATTTTTTCAAGATATATTTCTATACCGGAATTGGCAATTAATCTTGCCTGAGTATTTTCATACATATTAACCGTTGTGCCTAATCCTTCTCTTGCATTTGCATTAAGACGCAAAACAAAAAAAGCGATGATTACAGACATCCCCATTGTTAAAATTAATGTCATTTTACCCATAATTAAATATTCCTCGGATTAATTGTCATTTCCCAATAAGTAAAAATGTATGGATGATCGGCATTAACAAAATAATTATCCATTTCTCTAATTGTAGATTCAACCCACAACTCAACTTTTATGTAACGAATGTCTGCAAGTACATTTGTTACAACACTGTACTGATCATAGTAAGAAAACTTAATTTTTGTTAGACCTAAAGATGGTCCTCCATATTCAATTCCATTAACTTTTCTGTATAATACAATATCTCTTGGATTCTCAGTTCCTAAAGATTTAGTTGAATCGCTTGCGTAATATTCAACCTCATCTATAGAACCATTTCGATCAAAATCAGAATAGAATTTTATTTTATTGGAATCAGCAATTGCAATTGCGGTGCTGTCACACTCATAGCCAATTTTTCTAAAATCATAATTTATTATCTCAGCAAGTGTTTTGGCATTTTGCTGAAGTTTCAACTCATTATCGGATGAAACTCCGTTACTTGAAGCAAACAGATTAAGTTTTAATATCATCAGTAATACTAAACCACCTATAAAACTTGATCCTAAAATATCTATTAATACTGCCATATTATTTATGTGTAAAAATGAATGATAAGGATACTTTTTTATTATCAGTTAAATATGGACTACTAACAGTCACATCAACTCTTTTATAAAATGTCTGCACACTACTTTCATTATTTAAATCACCCTCAGATACATAATAAACTTTAACAGAAATATGATACTGTTCAGCATGTGGTGCATCTGCATCATAAAAGTAGTTATTATAATCATCAATATCATCAAAGTATGGAGGTCCGTAACCTTTCGAAGGATGTGTTTCCCCGTCAGGGCCCAATAACGCGACTGGTTTTAAAGTTGTTGGATCAACAGTTGGAAATTCAAGTGTTGTTTCATCAAACCCTTTTTCTTTAATTTCTTCTATCATATCATCAGCTAAAGAAAAAGCAGTTAGATAAACTTTATTTTCTATTTCCACAGTATTGCTTTGCAGCAATGCTCCATTAAAGCTAAATGATACTAATGATAATAAGAATATCGAACCAATTGCTAATATTGACTGAATGTTGCTCATTTGGGGACTTTCTTATACTCTTTTAATGTGCATAGTAAAACAATTATTATACCACTTAATTTAATTCAATACTGAATAGTAAAGCTATGGTTTTTTGTTAAAAGGACTAAAATGAGATAAAAATATTCAATTCATCCAACTTAAGGCAGTAATTTAGTACAAGTGTAGCTATGTAAATTTTGCCGATTATAATCTGGTATTTTATATACAATTTTAAATAAATATACCTCTAAGGTTTTACTATATTATTTAGATATCAACTTTTAATTCATAATCAAAATTAATTTCTTAGAATTATAAAATGGTTAAATTATAAGTTCGTTCAAAAAACTCAAATGCTGATTATAATTATGGTGGCTGAATATGCAAAAGAAATGAAGTTAAGCAATAGCTATGTGTTCTAACTATAACTTTACTTTATATTGAAAATGTAATTATTAATTTTAGCAAGTTGATCTATTTAAAATAAAGAACCCGGCAACCGAAGCTACCGGGCTTGTCCTAACAAAAGGTCTGGGGGTTAACCTTCTGCTAGCGACACTGTAAAAATAAAACAAGAATTTTGAGAATGCAAGAGATTTTTAATTCAAAAAAATTTTTTTTTATTTTTAATTCAATAAATTGCCAATTAAAAATAAATTACTATTGTAAATGTTGCACATTAAAAATTTTGAACAAAATAAAAAAGACTACCAAAAATTGGTAAAAACAGCTTTAATTTTAAGTTTAATAACAATTTTTTACAATATTGCCGAAGGATTAGTATCTGTCATCTTCGGTTTTGAAGATGAAACATTAGCGCTTTTGGGTTTTGGTGTCGATAGCTTTGTTGAGGTGATTTCCGGATTGGGTATTCTTCATATGGTATTAAGGATGAAATACGGAATGGTAGAACAAAGAGATGATTTTGAAAGAACGGCACTAAAAGTAACCGCTTTTAGTTTTTACTTTTTAACTGCAGGATTGATATTGGGGGTTATATTGAATTTAATTAATAATAATAAACCGGAAACAACTTTAGTTGGGATTATTGTTTCATCCATTTCAATAATTACAATGTATCTTTTGGTCAAATTAAAAATGAAAGTTGGCAAACAACTTAATTCTGATGCTATAATTGCCGATGCTAATTGTACAAAAACTTGCTTTTACTTATCATTTATTTTGCTTGCTTCAAGTCTTGCCTATGAAATATTCAAAATAGGTTATCTTGATGTTGCAGGAACAATTGGTATTGCCGTTTTTGCATATCGGGAAGGCAAGGAATCATTTGAAAAAGCAAAAAGCACGACACTTTCTTGTTCTTGTGGTGATAATTGTCACAAATGATTATCAACCAATTAAAGCAAACATTTCCTTTATTGCCTGATTGATCCCAACAAACACAGCTCTGGCTATAATTGAATGACCAATGCTAACTTCATCTATATCTGTCAACTCTCTGAATATTTTAATGTTTTGATAATCCAAACCGTGTCCTGCATTTACACCCAGACCCAATTTTTTAGCTTGCTTAACTGCTATTCTGATTCTGTCCAATTCATCAAATTGCTCTTCTTCAGATAATGCATTTGCAAAAACTCCTGTATGAATTTCAATAAAATCACTTTCAATTTCTGCTGCTGCATCAATATGCCTGAGATCCGGCTCAATAAAAAGTGATACTTCAATATTATTATTGTGCAGTTCTATAATTGTATCCTTTAATAAGGAAATATTATCAATTACATTAATTCCACCTTCTGTTGTAAGCTCCATTCTGTTTTCAGGAACGATAGTCGCAAGTTCAGGTCCGACATCACAGGCAATTTTTATTATCTCTTCAGTTGCTGCCATTTCGAGATCAAGTTTTGTTGTTACTAATTCACGTAATAATCTTACATCCCTTTCATTAACATGTCTTCTATCTTCGCGAAGATGAGCAACTATCCCATCGATACCGGCTTGTTCCGCAAGTAGCGCAGCCGTTATTGGATCAGGTTGGCTGCCTCCCCTGGCGTTTCTTAATGTGGCTATATGATCGACGTTTAGTGAAAGTTTCATTTTATTACCTCAAAAAATTTGCTTAATTAAATTTATAAGAGAGTTTAATCCAACTCCATAATCATTAGCTCTATATCTTAACGATGAAATAAAATCTATAGAAAACATAACACCGATATGAGTAATAATGCAATAATAAATTGATCTTGTTCTGAAAGCAAGAATGCCAAGCGCTATTGCGCCAAATATAGCTCCAAAGGTTTCTAAAAAAGGTTTTCCATTATGTAAAATAACGAAAGGAATCATTTGTATTAACACAGAATAAAATCCAAATCTTTTTTCCAAACCAAACAGCATAAACCCGCGCCAAATAAATTCCCAGGCAATCATATACACAAGTATACCAAGTTCATATATTAAAAATATGTTCCAGGAATCTTTAGCCGAATCAAGGTGAGGATATTTTTCTGCAAATGCCGGCGTTGAAGAAACAAACCAAATAATTATTGCCATTAAAAAAATGAAGACGAATGATATTAACAATCCGGCTTTATAATCACCAACTTTTAATCCGTAATCAGATAGATTTTCTTTCAGCACAAATTTGATTATCAATGAGCCTAAAATAAAGAATGTAAAAAAGTCACCGATGAACCAATAAAGGTATTCAAACAAAAACGGATTGGAAATATTTTGAAATTGCTCAAACAGATTTTCTCTGAAAAACCTTCTTGATGTGAAGTACCAGGAAATTGTCTGAAGAATGCCAACCGATAGGAAAATGATTATTACTTTCTTGTCCATTTCCTTGATAATCTTTACCAAACTATTCAATTCAGGTTTTATATTTGTCAATCGTAGCATGTATAAATATTTTATTTTTGAGATAAAATTAAGCATTTTCAAAGCAATTGCATAGATCACATTACCTTGACAAAAAATTTTACTTAGCATATATTAGCACTCGTCTTTATAGAGTGCTAATTAAATTTACTAATCAAATAACAGGAGTTTATTATGAGCGAAATCAAATTAAAACCGCTTGGTGACAGAGTTGTTGTAAAACCAGCCTTAGCTGAAGAAAAAACAGCAGGGGGTATTATTCTTCCGGATACAGCCAAAGAAAAACCAGTTGAGGGAACCATTGTAGCTGCCGGTCCTGGCAAAGTTGCTGATGACGGAAAAGTAATAAAGATGGAAGTTAAAGTTGGAGACAAAGTTCTTTATGGCAAATATAGTGGAACTGAAGTTACTATTAACGGTGAAGAATATCTTATTATGCGTGAAAGTGACGTCTTCGGAATTTTAGGTAAGTAATTAATAATCAAAAAAAATAAGGGAACTAAAATGGCAAAATTAATTGAATATGGTACTGATGCACGTGCAAGGTTAAAAACGGGTGTTGATAAACTTGCAAATGCAGTTAAAGTTACCTTAGGTCCTAAAGGACGCAATGTAATTTTAGACAAAAAATTCGGTGCACCAACTGTTACAAAAGATGGTGTTTCTGTTGCTAAAGAAATTGATCTTGACGATCCTATAGAAAATATGGGCGCTCAGATGGTTCGCGAAGTTGCTTCAAAAACAAGTGATGTTGCCGGTGACGGTACAACTACTGCAACTGTTCTTGCTCAGGCAATTTATAGAGAAGGTTTAAAAAATGTAACTGCCGGTGCTAATCCGATGGATCTTAAAAGAGGTATTGATTTAGCAGTTAGCAAAATAATTGATCACTTAAAATCAATCAGTAAAGAAGTTGAAGGCAAAAATGAAATTGCACAGGTTGGTGCAATCTCTGCAAATAATGACAAATCAATTGGCGATTTGATTTCTGATGCAATGGAAAAAGTTGGTAAAGACGGTGTTATTACAGTTGAAGAAAGTAAATCGGCTGAAACCGTACTTGATGTTGTAGAAGGTATGCAGTTCGATCGTGGTTATATTTCTCCTTACTTTGTAACCGACACAGAATCAATGGAAACAGTTTTAGAAGATCCATTCATTCTTATCCACGATAAAAAAATCTCTGCAATGAAAGACTTGTTGCCAATACTTGAAAAAGTTGCCCAGCAAGGCAAAGCAATGTTAATTATCTCTGAAGATCTTGAAGGTGAAGCTCTTGCAACATTAGTAGTTAATAAAATACGCGGTACTCTAAAAGTTGCTGCTGTTAAAGCTCCTGGCTTTGGTGATAGAAGAAAAGCAATGTTAGAGGATATTGCAGTTCTAACAAACGGAACTGTTATTTCTGAAGAACAAGGCTATAAGTTGGAGAATGCAACTCTTGAATATTTAGGTAGAGCTAAAAAAATTGTTATTGATAAAGACAATACAACAATTGTGGAAGGCGCTGGAAAAACAGAGAACATTAAGAAGAGAATAAATGAAATTAAAGCACAGATTGATAAATCAACATCTGATTATGATAAAGAAAAATTGCAGGAAAGATTAGCAAAACTTTCAGGTGGAGTTGCGGTACTTAAAATAGGTGCCTCTACAGAAGTGGAAATGAAAGAAAAGAAAGCTCGTGTTGAAGACGCATTACATGCAACCCGTGCAGCAGTTGAGGAAGGTATTGTTGCAGGTGGTGGTGTAGCATTGGTTAGAGCTTCTAATATACTTGATAAACTTGAAGGAGCAAATCCAGACCAAACCACAGGAATAAGAATTGTTCAGAAAGCTCTTGAAGAACCATTAAAACAGATTGTTGAAAATGCTGGTATCGAAGGTTCTGTTGTGCTCTGGAAAGTTAAAGAAGGTAAAGATGATTTTGGGTTTAATGCTGCTACTGAAAAATATGAAAACTTGATTAAAGCAGGAGTTATTGATCCGACTAAAGTTACAAGAACTGCTCTTGAAAATGCAGCTTCAGTTTCATCATTGTTGATCACAACAGAGGCTGTTGTTTACGAAAAGAAAGAAAAAGAACCAGCTATGCCAGCAATGCCTCCTGGAGGTATGGGTGGTATGGACGGAATGTATTAATAGAAATACATCTGTTATTTTTACAAGGCGAGGTTTTCCCTCGCCTTTTTTGTTTTTAAATCAAAGGTTTTCAATGGCAGGAATTTTGCTAAACAGCTATAATTGTAAAAATTCATCAATCATTTTAATCCTAAAGAGATGACTTTGAGAACTATAAAAAATCCTAATCATTCCAGCTCAATTAATAACCAATTTCACTTTTTAAAATCTGAAAATAATATAGAATTAAAAAATCAGTCAGAAGTAAATAAATTTTTTCCTAATGATAGTTTAAAGGTGCTTCAAACAAGAACATTTGATTTGCAGGATAGCATAAGTTCCGGGAAAAGAACATTTCTAAAAACTTTTGACGGACAAAGAACAAACTTTGTAGCGATTGAGGTTTTAACTTTAAATCCATATGTCAATCAAAAAGATTTATTCTGGAACGGACTAACTGTTTGGTATATCGAAGATGAAGAGGTTGGTAGAAATAATTTTAATCTGGAAGTAAAAAAAGAGTGGGAAATTGTTGAATTAGTTCAGAGCTGGGGAACTCCAATACCCGGTTTTTGGAAGGATGGCGAATGCAAAGTTGAATTTTACTTAGAAAATAAATTACTATGCACACACTTGTTTTCTATCGGGAATTCTCCAATAATTGATTTAGGCAGTGAGCAGATCGAAAATATAAATCCTGCTAAAACACAGAATATTATTCAAACACATCACAATCTAACATCAATCCAATCTGTCGATGAAAAAGATTCACTTTCGACTATTATAGAAGAGTTAAATCATTTTGTAGGACTAAAAAATCTTAAAAATTCACTTTCCGACTTTATTACATATCTGAATTTTGTTCAGGAAAGAAAAAAACAAGGCGTTGATGTAATAGAAAGTTTTTCTGCAAATTGCATTTTCCTTGGAAACCCGGGAACAGGAAAGACTTCTATTGCAAGACTGCTTGGAAAGTTTTTTAAATCTATTGGACTACTTGAGCATGGACATGTTATAGAAGTAGATCGCTCGGCATTAGTTGGAGAATTTATTGGTGAAACGGCACAAAAAACTGATAAGATTATAAGTCAGTCTTTGGGAGGCATTTTATTTATTGATGAAGCTTATACTTTAAAACGTGAAAAAAATGGAAAAGATTTCGGTCAGGAAGCTATTGATATTATTCTTAAACGGATGGAAGATTTCAAGGGACAATTTTTTGTGATTGCTGCAGGATATCCGGAGCCAATGCAAAATTTTCTGGAATCTAATCCTGGTTTAAAATCTCGCTTTACCCATTTATTTACTTTTGATGATTATTCTCCAAATGAATTGATAGAAATTTTTAAACAATTTTCTGCAAAAGAAAAATTTGTAATTACAGAAGCAGCAGAAAAAACTTTTTATGAAAAACTGGAACCATTCTGTGAACAAGTCGATAAAAATTTCGGCAATGCAAGATTTATCAGAAATATTTTTAATGAGATTAAAATCCAGCTTAGTAAAAGGTATCATTTCCTTCCTTATGAAGAAAGAAATTTTTCTGCTATGTCCACAATAATTAAGGAAGATATTTTAGCTGCTTTTAATCAGTACCAAAAGCATAATAACAAATTTATTTTGAACGAAGATAAATTTGACAAATATATTAATGAGCTTAATAATTTAGTCGGATTAGAAGAAGTCAAAAGCACTTTTACCAAATTACTTAGCGCAATAAAAGTTGAACAATTAAAAAAAGAAAGGTCAATCGCATCGCTTCCTAAAAATTTAAACTCAATTTTTATAGCTGAACAAGGTGCGGGAGCTTCTTCTGTCGCGAGATTATTTGGAAGGATATTTAAAGAACTTTTACTCCTTGATAACGGACAGTTGGTTGAGATTGATAGTTCAATTTTTTACGGGTTAAATAAAATTGACTCATTTCTTAGGCTTGATAATATATTTCAGGATTCAGTTGGGAAAATTGTTCTTATAAATGATTCAATTTTAACATTGCAAACCAAAAGTGATTTTAGTGATTCTTTACTGCAATATTTCCTTAAGAAACTTTATATATACCAGGATAAGATTGTAACTATTTTACTCGGTACCCGCGATGAAATTGAAGATTTACTAATAAATGTACCGGTTATTGAAAATCAATTCCCAAACATTTATAATTTTGGACACTACTCCACACGCCAGCTTTTGGAAATAGCTTTGAGTATCTGCCAGAAAAGAAACTATCAACTTGATGAAGGAGCCTGGCAGCAAATGTTAGAAATAATTGCAGAACAGAGAAAAGAAAAAGTTAGAAATTTTTATAATGCGCGAACAATAAAAGAAATACTTAATAAAGCAATTCTAAATCAAGAAGAACGCATAATGTGTATTGATTATCCAAAAGATAATGATTTGATGACTATAACTTTAGAAGACTTTACCGGATTACTTTCAAATGAAGTTTGATCTTTTTTGCTTTCTCTAAAATATTACTATTATTATTGCCTCAACATATAAATTATTACACTACTGTCCGGTTGTTCGAACAGGAAGTAGCCGTAAGTTATTTAAATATAATATGTTATTGAATATTTTCATTTTTATCGATTTGAAATTAAAATTGTCGCAACAAATTAAAATATTGGAGCGA
>JBAQCL010000084.1:0-24928 GCA_049294175.1 Ignavibacteriaceae bacterium
TTGCATTTTGCAAAGAACGCGGAGAAGAACCGGATAAACCATTTTCAGGAAAATTTGTCCTTCGTATTCCTAAAGAATTGCATAGGCGTATTTATATAAAATCTATAAAAAGCGGACAAAGTATAAATAACTTTATCACTGATCAGCTTAGTTCAATAGCAAAATAATTCAAGTTGACCGTCTAATTATTCATTGAATAAAAACTCTGTTAAAATTTTCAATCAAACTCGATCTTGAAATTGTCCGCGGCGGCGGATTGAATTTTGTTATCTTGCCTTAATATGCAGCTCCCTCAACTGCTCTAAAGCCACTTTGCTATTAGATAAGTTAGATATAATATGGTTTTGTATATTGATTTTTCACTCATTATATTTCTTAAGAATAATTTAGAAGAGGCTTTGTATGTCAATATTAGCGAATAAGTTTGCAGAGGAGGCATCTCTTCTTCCGAGCCTGTGTGAAAACTCAAAGCTCATAAATAAATATTCAATTTTTTATTGAACCCCTACGGGGTTCAGGTATTAGGGATGATGCTGGTTCTACAAATATTTAATCCCTATGGGATTAGCTTATTATCTGTTTTTGCTCCGTAGGAGCAATATATTTGTAGAAAAAGAAAACCAACAAGAACCCGAGCCCCGTAGGGGTTCAATATTAATCGTCGCTTAAACAGAATTCCTAAATTCAATTTTGTAAATATTTATAAAACAAAATATAATTTTCACACAGCCACTTCCGAGAGAAGACCGTGTTTTGTTAGTAGAAAAACTGCTGGAAAGTCTTAATATCCAGAACCTGGCGGATATTGATAAATTATGGGCTGAGGAAGCGGAAAAACGTATAAGTGAATATGAAGAAGGAAAGTTAAAAGCTTATGACGGCAAACAAGTGTTCAGAGAAATTATAGAGCGATTTAACAATTGAAGTTTTCATTCCATCCGGAAGCACGATTTGAATTAACTTGGACTAACCCCACGATTTATCGTGGGGTAACAAAGCCAGTGGATTGGGGCTTTAGCCCTGATAATTAAAGCCGAACTTTTTTATAAAATCTTCATACTCATTTTTGAACGTCACTCTTTTATGGTGCTCCTCCTGGTTCTTGATATAATCGCGCACTTTATTAAGCATTGATTCACTCACAGAAACTGCAAAATACTCATCTGCCCATTCCAATTTCGGTTTTAACAAGAAATTCTTATTTGCCCAATATGCTGCTTCCCCTTTTATAAGTTGTATAACTTTTGCAATTGTCATATCTGCATTTAGTGTTAACAAGCAGTGAATATGGTCAGGATCTCCGTTAATAAAATCAATATAAATCTGTTTACTCTTTGCATTTTCACGTATATGCTGAAAAAGTTGTTTCCTAACGCTTTTAGTTAGAATACGTTCATGATTCTTTGTGCCCCAAACTGCATGTATCCATATTTTAACGTGTTACATTTTCTTTCTTAATTCAGGGCTTAAAGCCCGCTCCTTGTTGGAATCAGTCCCCACGCTGAAGCGTAGGGTTTATGCATGAAGTATTAATCTTTTTAATAGACGAGTTCATTTCTCTTAGCTCTTCTAAAAGCTTATTCTTATCTTACCTTACTTTTATATGCAGCTCTTTTAATTGTTCTTCTGCAACTGTGGATGGCGAATCATCCATAAGTGAAACTGCGCTTGCTGTTTTGGGGAATGCAATTACTTCCCGGATTGATTGCTCGCCTGCAAAAATCATTGCCATTCTATCAAATCCAAACGCAATTCCTCCGTGCGGCGGAGCGCCGTATTTAAATGCGTTCATTAAAAACCCAAATTTATGCTGTGCTTCTTCTTCTGAAATTCCCAAAGCTTTAAACATTTTTGCCTGAAGTTCTGAGTTATGAATTCTTATACTTCCGCCGGCAATTTCATTTCCGTTAAGTACAAGATCATAAGCGCGCGCTTTTACTTTACCCGGATCAGTATCCATTAAACCCACATCTTCCAATCTTGGCGAAGTAAAAGGATGGTGCATCGCATAAAACCTTCCGGTTTCTTCGTCCCATTCAAACAAAGGAAAATCAGTAACCCAGAGTAATTTAGGCTCCGAATCTTCTTTGATCAGGTTTAATCTTTTTGCCATTTCCAACCGAAGCGCACCCATAGTGCTTAGTGTTTTTAGTTTTGGACCGGACAGAATAAAAATTAAATCTCCTGCTTTAGCGCTTAATGCCTCGGTTAGATTTTTCTTTTCTTCATCGGTAAAGAACTTCATTGTGGGTGATTCCAATTCTCCGTCTTTAACGCGAATCCAGATCAATCCCTTTGCCCCGTGCCCTTTTACAAAATCAGTAAGAACATCAAGCTGGTTACGCGTATAATCTCCGCAGCCGGGAGCTGCCAAACCCGTTATTGTTCCCTTTTTATCTATTGCATCTTTAAACACTTTAAACTCAGTGTTTAAGAAAACATGATTAAGCGTTTTCATCGATAATTCAAACCGGAGATCAGGTTTATCGCTTCCGTATTTTTCCATCGCCTCATCAAATGATAACCTTGGAATTGGTAATTGAATCTCTTTATTCCGGATATCTTTGAAAAATATTTTCATCAATCCTTCTACAATTTCAAAAATATCTTCCTGATCAACAAAAGACATTTCAACGTCTATCTGTGTAAATTCAGGTTGTCTATCTGCTCTCAAATCCTCATCTCTAAAACATTTTACAACCTGGAAGTAACGATCCATTCCCGCAACCATAAGCAGCTGTTTGTATTGCTGGGGTGATTGTGGAAGCGCATAAAACTTTCCCTTGTGTAAACGGCTTGGAACAAGATAATCTCTTGCCCCTTCGGGTGTTGATTTCATCAGTACAGGCGTTTCAACTTCTGCAAAGCTGTTTGCATCAAAATACTTTCTGGTTATCTGGTACATCTTATGTCTGAGTAAGAGATTTTTTTGAAGCTTCGATCTGCGAAGATCAAGATATCTGTACTTCAATCTTAAGTCTTCGTGAACGTCAATCTCGTCTTTTATCAGAAAAGGCGGAGTTTCAGCTTCATTAAGTATAACCAAATTATTTACCATTACATCAATGTGCCCGGTTGGCAAGTTTGGATTATCCGTATCCTGAGGGCGTTTTCTAACAATTCCTTCGACGGATATAACAAATTCGCTTCTTAAATCTTTGGCTGTATTATGAGCTTCCTGATCAAATGTCGGTTCAAAAACAACCTGTGTAATTCCATATCGATCCCTGATCTCAATGAAAATAACTCCGCCCAAATCTCTTCTTCTGTCAACCCAGCCGTTAAGCACAACAGTTTGATCAATATCTGATAATCTTAATTCGCCGCAAGTGTGGGTTCTTCTCTTAAATTGCATATACTACTAACTGCTCCTTTTAGAATTCGAGGGCTAAAAATAAATAAATGATGGTGGGCAATCAAATTGAAATATCTATTTCAATTTGTAATTTTTGATAGTTAAATTATTTTCAAAATTATTTTTTAACTATATAAGCAAGAAAATGTTTATTCTTGGAGTGTTTTCATTCATCCAGATTGTTTTTCTGCCAGGATATTTATTTCTTCGGTTTATGAAATTAGATTACTTATCCTTAATTAAAAAATCAATTTTTACTTTTGGATTAAGCCTATATCTAAATTATCAACTAGTTTTAATATTGACGTATTTTAAGTCATACACCAGAGAGATTTTAATCACTCTTTTTATTATAGAATTACTGTCATTTATTTATTTTTTAATCCAAGATAAAGTTTGGGAAAAGACTTTCTCAATTATTGATTTTTCAAAGACTATTGGTTTTATTAGTAGCAAATTACTTGTTAAGTTATGTATTCTTGCTATACTATTTTATGTGGCGATATTTATTTCGAATTTGGGTACTGTTTTTTACTATAATGACGCCATAAGAAGTTGGAATGTCTGGGCAATAGAATGGGCAAACAACTCCTTTCCAGCCGAAACGGGATATTATCCACAGTTAATTCCTGTCAATATGTCCATACCATATGTGTTTACTCTGGCTCACGAAATCAGCATTTTTTCAAAAGCTTTTATGCCTTTAATATTTATATCGATACTGCTTGTATTTTTTGATTTAGGAATAAATAAAAAAAATATATTTCTTGGTGGACTTCTTATTTATGCTGTGGCAATGCCAATATTATATTCCTTAATATTTATTGCTGATGGGAATACAGAAATAGCTGTATCTTTTTTCGGATTTTTAGCTTTTTATTCCTTATATAATTTTGATTATTCTGTCAATGATCGAAAACTTATTTATTTAGCAGCTATTTTTGCCTCCTCAGCAGCCTTGACTAAACTTGCAGGGGGATATATAGTCCTTTTATTTACTTTAGGGCTTTTTTATTTCGTAGTTAAGACAAACTCAAAATCAACTTTGAGAGAAAAATTTTATTTATTTTTAAAAATTGCGCTAATCTTAATATTTAACTTACTTTGGTATCTAATAAAGCCAATGTCTGAAGGATTAAATCAATCTGCTTATTTAGATCCGAATTTCTATAACCGATTTTTCCATGCTTTTGGGTTGCTAAAAGGAAGTCTTGGATTACCAATTTTACTAATATTTATGGTCGGGGTTATTTTTAGTTTATTTATAAAAAGAATTCAATTAATTACGATAATAATAATTATTCCCATTTTGTTACTCTGGACATTTTTTTACAGCTACGATACAAGAAATTTAAACATATCACTACCATTTATTGCTTTAGTAACACCATTTGGAATCGAGTTTCTGTTGAATAAAATCTTAAAGAAGGTAAACTTATATAAAAAACCAAATTTCCCAAAAGAAAGTAAATACATCAAAACATCAGTATTAATTGGAATAGTAATACTCATTTTTGTTTTGTTCAATTTAAATTATTGCATTATTATTTTAGAAAAAATGAATACGTATGTTAGAATGTATTTCTTTGGTTCATTTAGAATAAATTATACTGTCGAGTTGGGGTACTATAGATATATTGAATATTTTGTAGACGCAATAAGAATTTTATGCATAATTATATTGGGATATTTTTTATTTCGTAAGTACAGAATTAAAATAAAATATATGATCATCTTAACTTTATTAAGTTTGATTATATTAAATTTTACACTCTTAAGTACGCAGCAAATCATAAATAAACAAAATTTAGAAGAGGAATTAATTGCTTTACGTAACATTTCTACAATATCAAAGTTATACTCATCAAAGAATGAAAATGACTTAATATTAACTAATTATCCCAAATTAGATGAATTAGTCTTTGCATATAATCTGAACTATAGCTTTTCAAATGATCTTTTAATGGAAAATATTAATAATAATCAGTATAATTTTTTGTTATTCTATAAAAAAATACCATTACAGAACAATTTAGATTTATTCCAGTTCGAAAAATTTTATGAGAACGATGATTTCGTTTTTTTTATGAGAAAATTAGATTAATAATCGGGACCAAGTAATTCAAATTCAGAACTATTTATCTTTTATATGAATACCATAGAACTAATCCGAAAAAAGAGAAACAAAGAAAATCTTAGCAAAGAAGAAATCTTATATCTTATTAATAACTACACAAAAAATAAAATTCCCGACTACCAATTCTCCGCCTTTCTTATGACTGTTTATTTTAACGGGATGAACAAAGAAGAAACCGCCGCTCTTACCCAAGCCATGCTTTACAGCGGAAAAATGCTAAACTTAAATTCCATCCCGGGAATAAAAGTAGATAAACATTCAACCGGCGGAGTGGGAGATAAAACTTCTCTTATTCTTGCGCCTATCGTTGCGGCTGCGGGTGTTAAAGTTCCAATGATTTCCGGAAGAGGGCTTGGGCATTCCGGCGGTACGCTTGATAAACTTGAATCAATTCCGGGATTTAGAACCAGCCTCACTTTATCAGAATATAAAAATGTTCTCAAAAAAGTTGGCGCTGTGTTAATAGGGCAAACAAAAGAAATTGCTCCTGCTGATAAACTTATATACGCTTTGCGTGATGTAACCGCAACAGTTGAATCAATTCCATTAATTACCGGAAGTATTATGAGTAAAAAACTTGCAGAAGGAATTGACGGTCTTGTGTTTGATGTTAAAACCGGTAACGGCGCTTTTATGCAAAAACAGGAAGACGCTGTTGAACTTGCAAACTCACTTATCCAAACAGCAAAATCATTTAATAAAAAAGTAATTGGATTTGTTACTGATATGAATCAGCCGCTGGGAAATTATATCGGCAACTGGTTAGAAGTTTATGAATCAATTCAGGTTTTGCGCGATGGTAAGAAAAATGATCTAACGGAACTTTCACTTATACTTTCGGGCGCAATGATTTGTCTGGGCAAAAAATCAAACTCTGTTGAAGAGGGAATTGAAACTGCTATTAAAATATTATCATCCGGCAAAGCGTATGATAAATTTTTAGAGATAGTAAAAGCTCAAAGCGGTAAAACAGATTTTATTTTACATCCGGAGAAATATCCTAAAGCAAAGTACAAAGAAATTATAAAATCAACATCGGCGGGATTTTTATCCGAAGTAAACACTTATGAACTTGGAATGGCAGCGATAGATCTTGGCGCTGGAAGAAAAACAAAGGATGATATAATTGATCCGAAAGCGGGAATAATATTTAATTATAAAATTGGCGATAAAATAAATAAGGGCGTTACTGTTGCTGAATTATATTCAGATTCCAAAATGGGAATTGACGCAGCAAAGAAAAGAATATCTACAACTATAAAAATCTCAAAAACAAAACCACAAAAGCCAAAGCTGATAAAGACTGTAATTGATTAGAGGTATTATTCTACCACAGTGCGACCGTGAGAACTATTGATAAATCCATTGTAATAACAAGTTTATTTGTAACTTTCCGATAAAGATATATTATCGATTCCTTTCTATTCTTAAAACACTGTGGTATATTTTAAATAATAAATATCTAATCTTAAGGAGAAAATAAAATGCTTTTTATTATAGCAATATTAGCAGCCGCTATGGCTTTTTTTGTTTACCGAAATGCGAAAAAAAAATTTAATAAACAGGAGTCCACTTTTTCTTTAATAGGAATGGCTGTTGCTTTACTTATCGCTTTTGCCCAGCTATTTACTGTAATTTCCGCAGGACATGTTGGCGTAATTGATTTTTTCGGAAATGTAAGCGATCAGACTCTTTTACCGGGAGTAAATTTTGTTAATCCGCTTGCCAACATTGTAAAGTTTGACGCGCGAACACAAGAACTAAAAGAAGAAATGAGTGTCCCTTCCAAGGAAGGATTAACAGTACAGCTTGAGATGAGCTTACTTTATTCTTTAAGTTTTCAAAATGCCAATAAAATCTATAAAACAGTTGGGGAGGATTATGTAGAGAAGATTTTAATTCCGCAATTCAGATCTGTTGTAAGAGGAGTTACTTCAAAATATGAAGCAAGGGCTTTATACACAGCGGAGCGGGAAAAATTAGCAAGTCAAATGGAAGAAGAACTTACACTTTTAGTTGGTCCACGTGGAATTACAATTGAAGCGGCTCCGTTAAGAAAAATTACTTTGCCACCCGGTTTAACTGCCTCAATCGAAGAAAAGTTAAAAGCTGAACAGGAAAGTCAAAGAATGGAGTTTATCCTTACCCGCGAAAAACAGGAGGCTGAAAGAAAAAGGATTGAAGCCAAAGGAATTGCTGATTTTCAGGAGATCGTTTCTAAGGGAATTAGTGAGCAGTTATTAAAATGGAAAGGTATCGAAGCTACAGAAAAGCTTGCAAATTCGCCAAATTCAAAGATTGTGGTCATTGGATCCGGTAAGGATGGGCTTCCAATAATTCTGGGTAACGATAAATAGACCGGTTAGTCATTTGTAATTTGAAATTTATTTAATATTTTTGAACTCATAAGTCATATTTACATTATTTTATGATTCCATCAATACATACAATAAACATTTTACTCCCTTTTTTCTATCTCGCAACATTTGCGATTTACTTTTATGATTTTCAGCAAGGCGGTAAAAAATTTGAAAACAGCAAGCGTGTTTTCCTATTCTTAACTCTTCTCCTGCACTTTTTTTACTTATTGTTAAGAACGATAGAATTTAATCATCCGCCTATTACAAATGTGTTTGAAATATTTACAGTGCTGGCTTGCTCTGTAAGTTTTGCATATTTCATACTTGAGTTAGTTACAGACATTCGCGGAACGGGACCATTTATAATAATTTTCTCAATCATCTTTCAAATAATATCAACACTTTTCGTTCAGGATCTTACTGAAGTTAAAGAAGTATTAAGAAGTAATTTACTCGGTATTCATGTTATCAGCGCTTTAATCGGGTATTCAGGAATCACAATTTCCGCAGTGTATGGAATCTTGTATCTGATTTTATTTAATGAAATAAAACTCAACAAGTTCGGTTTAATATTTAACCGTTTACCCAGTTTGGAAATTTTAGAGAGATTAAGTTTTATTGCGGCGATAATAGGATTTGTACTTTTAACAATTACGATAATTATCGGCATCATCTGGCTGCCGCAGGCTTTCCCGGATATTTCTCTGCTCGATCCAAAACTTATCGGAACATTTGCCGTGTGGCTTCTTTACGGCATCGGGTTAATAAATAAATTTTTAGGTAAATGGAGAGGAAAGAAACTAATAATACTTTCAATCATTGGTTTTTGTCTCGCAATATTATCAACAACTCTCACAAATTTTTTAGCAAAAAGTTTTCACTCATTTTATTGAGAATATGAACTTACTCGGAATATCTATAAATCATCACACTGCGCCGGTTGAACTTAGAGAGGCGCTTCATTTAAGTGAAGCAGAAGTCCGCTCTTTCATCCAGCAGACAAAGGACAAAGCTTTTGCAGAAGGAATAGTTATTTCCACCTGCAACAGAACAGAGATTTATGCAATTCCAAAAGACGATAAAACAAGTTTAAAAGATTTACAGGATTTAATAAAAAATTATAAATCCAGCTTTGAGGTAAAAGAAGAAAACTTTCAAAACTTTATTTCACGCGAATCTATTGAGCATCTTTTCCGGGTTGCGTGTGGAATTGATTCATTGTTGATCGGCGATAATCAGATATTTAAGCAGGTCAAAGATTCATTCCAGATTTCCGAAGAAATGAACTTTGCCGGAGTTTTGATAAGACGCGTTATGGATGCTGCAACCCGTGTTGGCAAACGCGCCATAAATGAAACTACAATCAGTGAAGGCGCCGTTACAGTCAGCTATGCCGCCGTTCAGCTTGTTGAAAAAATATTTTCCAATCTTCAAAAGAAATCTGCTTTAATAATCGGGACCGGAGAAACCGGAGAAATTGCCGCAAAACATTTACGTGACAGAGGAATTGGACGGCTTGCATTAACTAATCGATCTTTTGATAAAGCCGAAAAACTTGCCGCTGAATTAAACACCGCCGTCTTTCCTTTTTCAAACTTCAAAGAACATCTTTACAAGTTTGATATTGTTATAAGCGCAACAAGTGCAGAAGGTTTGATTCTTACAAAAAAGGATATCGATGAGGCAATGAAAAAACGTAATTACGCATCAATGGTGTTGATGGATATTGCAATTCCGCGTGACATTGATCCGGAATCTAAAAAGATTGATTATGTTTTTTATCATGATATTGATTCACTAAACATTATTGTTGAACGAAATTTATCAAAAAGAAAAAGTGAAATCCCAAAAGTTGAAAAGATAATCGGGGAAGAGCTTGATTCTTTTTTTGAGTGGTATAATTCACTTGAAGCCGCGCCTACGATAAAAACTTTACGTGATTATTTTGAAACTGTCCGCGCTGAAGAAGTCGGGAAAAACATCAACAAGTTTTCCGAAGACGACAAAGAAAAATTAGAAATAATTACAAAACGAATTATTAATAAAATTCTTCATCATCCAACAATTGAACTAAGAAAAATATCTGACTCTGATTTACGCGCGGAAGATACTGCTGCAAAAATTTCTGTAATAAGAGATTTGTTTGGATTAAACGAGAAAAAAGACGAAAAATAACTTCAGTATTGAAATGTCAGCCTGAATTTGTCGAAGGCGGAATAATTCTTAAAAGTCACACTTAGACAGGCTCTGTGTGACAAAGATTTGGGAAAAAAATTTGAAACAAAAAATTATAATAGGTTCACGCGGTAGTGAGCTTGCATTATGGCAGGCAGATTTTATAAAGCGCGAGATTGAAAAGAAAAACAAAACTGTAAAGGTTGAAATCAACATCATCAAAACTAAAGGTGATAAAATCCTTGATGTTGCTCTTTCAAAGATTGGTGATAAATCTCTTTTTACAAAAGAGCTTGAGGTTGAGCTAATTGCAAAACGCGTTGATCTCGCAGTTCATAGTTTAAAAGATTTACAGACTCAAATTCCTGCGGGATTAAAACTTGCTGCCGTTACAAAACGCCACGAAGTTGAAGATGTTTTGATTGCAAGAAAAAAAGGAATGTCAATCCAAACTTTGCCTGCTAACGCTGTTGTTGCAACAGGCTCATTAAGAAGAAGGTCACAACTCCTTCACCTGCGTCCCGATATTACGATATTTGATTTACGTGGAAATGTGCCTTCACGCATCCAGAAATTTTTAAAGTCTGATTGGGATGCAATTATTCTTGCCCGCGCAGGAGTTGAAAGATTAAAGTTAAAAAAATATATCTCATCTTATATTCCGACAGAGGAAATACTTCCCGCAGTTGGTCAAGGTGCTTTGGGAATTGAAATTAACGAAGACAACAAAATTGTTGAAGAAATTGTGCAATCCCTTCATCACGACACAACTTACAGGGCTGTGCTTGCAGAGCGCGCCTTACTTCGCACGCTTGAAGGCGGGTGCCAGGTTCCGATTGGTGCTTTTGCAGAAGTAAAACCCAGCGGACTTTATCTTGATGCTGTTGTTGGTTCATTAGACGGCTCTGTTACTTACAGAAAAAAAATCCGCGGCAGTAAAAACGAACCTGAAAAAATCGGGATAACTCTTGCAAAGGATTTATTAAAAGCCGGCGCAAAAAAAATATTGCTGGATGTATATCAATCTTCAAGATCAAAGTAATTGTAAAAACAAATTGTAGTAATGATAGTAAAAGAAGAAAAAATAAAGCGTAAAGAAAAAAAACGTGAGCGCATGCTTGAGGTTGCCGCCGAACTTTTTTCTAAAAAGAATTATCATGAAGTAATGATGGATGATGTTGCCCGTTTGACTGGTGTTGCCAAAGGAACTGTGTACAATTATTTCAGTTCGAAAGAAGAATTATACTTTACAATAATGAGTTCCAAGCTTGAAAATCTGAACACCTCGCTTACAAATAAAATTACATCAGAGATAAGCGTAATTGATTCATTGCATACATACGTAATCCAACTTTACATGTTCATGATGAAGTATCAAAATTTCTTCTTGATGTATCAAAAAGAATATATGAATGCTCAGAATGCATTTTGTGATGAACTTCGGGCGATGAGCGATGAACTTAAATCAATTTTGAGTAATATTATTTATAAAGGTAAAAGAGAAAATCAATTCCGCGAAATGGAAGACAGTTTTGCTGTTAAGCTTGTACTCGGAAGTATTTTCGGTACCGTCCAGCGTGGGATCGAGAACAAATACAGTGGAGAAAAATTAATTGAAGAACGTGAAAAGTTATTTGACTTTATTCTTCACGGTTTGTATTCCGGATTTAATAATGAAAAAATAAGACCGCTAAAAAATAAAACAATAATTTTAACCCGGACCGTCGAACAATCGAAAGAATCAGCGGCAATATTTAGCGATCTTGGCGCCGAGGTGATAGTGTTTCCCACTTTAGAAATTGTTCCGCCAAACAACTGGGATAAATTTGACGAAGTGATTTTATCATCACAAAAAATGGATTTTATTATTTTCACTTCTGCGCATGCCGTAACAATGTTTGTTAAAAGGTGTGACGAACTAAATAAACAAATCGAATTTGATAAAATCAAGGTTGTGGCAGTCGGCAGTAAAACAAAATCCGTTTGTATAGAAAATAACATTAAAGTTGATATTGTACCGAAGAAATTTTCCGGCGAAGGTGTTATAGAAGCATTATCAAAATACGAACTAAAAAATAAGTTTGTTTTTATTCCCCGTTCAGCTATAGGCAGAGAAGATTTGCCAAAAGGATTAGAAGAGCTTGGAACAAAAATAATTACTGTTCCCGTTTACAATGTTTCATTGCCTTCAAAAGAATCCGTACAAAAAAACATCGAACAACTAAACTCAAGTAAACCGGATGTGTTTATTTTTACCAGTCCCTCAACTTTTGAAAACTTTTTGTTGATAATGAACATTGATAACCCGGTTGCCTTCTTTAAAAATTATGATGTTGCAGCTATTGGTCCAACTACAAAATCCGCAATCGAAAAGAACAAAGTTAAAGTAAGTATTATGCCTGAAGAATTCACTATTAAAGGATTGGCTAATAAGATGATTGAGTTTTATAATAAACCGGAAAATTAATGGAGAAAAGTTTGAGCGCACTTAAAAACGATTTATTTCTTAGAGCTTGTAAAAAACAAAATGTTGAACGTACTCCAATCTGGATAATGAGACAGGCTGGAAGATATTTACCCGAGTACAGAGCTGTGCGTGCTAAGTCAGATTTTTTGACAATGTGCAAAACTCCCGAACTTGCGGCTGAAGTTACGATTCAGCCTGTTGATATTATTGGTGTAGATGCGGCGATACTTTTTTCTGATATACTTGTAATTCCCGAAGCAATGGGAATGCATCTTGAAATGAATGAAGGCAAAGGTCCGGTTTTCCCAAATCCTATCAGGACTGTTGATGATGCAAAAAAGCTAAAAGAAATTGATCCGGCTAAAGAATTGAAATATGTACTTGATGCTGTTTCATTAACAAAAAAAAATTTAGATAATAGAGTTCCCTTAATCGGATTCAGCGGTTCGCCGTGGACGTTGCTTACTTATATGGTTGAGGGAAAAGGATCAAAGAATTTTTCGGAAGTAAAAAAACTTATTTATAATAATCCGGAGCTTGCTCATTATATTCTTGATAAATTATCAAAGACTATCGCCGATTATCTTTCCGCTAAAATAGAAGCAGGTTGTAACGCTGTTCAGATTTTTGATACCTGGGGCGGAATACTTTCCCAAAAAGATTTTCAGGAGTTTTCACTTCAATATGTTGAAAAGATAATTTCGCAAATCAAAAGAAAAGATGAACCTGTAATTTTCTTTGCTAAAGGAGTTCATTTTAAACTTGATAAAATGGCAAACATCGGTGCTGATGTGCTTGGTCTTGATTGGACAATGGATCTCGGTGAAGTTAGAAAACAAGTTGGAGATAAAGTTGCTCTTCAGGGCAATTTGGATCCAGCCGTTCTTTATGCAAACAAGGATCATATAAAAAAAGAAGTTATGCAAGTTCTGGAATCATTTGGAAAAGGAAACGGGCATATATTTAATCTTGGTCATGGTGTTCTTCCAGACATCGATCCTGAAAATGTAAAAGCACTTGTTCGGTTTGTAAAGGAAGAAAGCATTTATTTTCATAGGCAATAACCACGGAGTCACAGAGACACAGAGTTAATGAGTAAGGAACAAATAAATAAATTAAGCGGAATTATTTTAGATTGTTCAATTGAAGTTCATAAGAATTTAGGGCCGGGTTTATTAGAAAGCGTTTACGAAGTTTGTTTATGTAAAGAATTATCATTAAAAGGTATACAGTTTTTGAGACAAGTATCATTACCAGTATACTACAAAGGTGAATCTCTTAATGCTGAATATAAGATTGACATTCTTGTTGAAAATGAAATAGTAATTGAGTTAAAATCAGTTGAACAAATGCATCCTGTTTATGAAGCTCAACTTCTAACTTATTTAAAACTTGCAAATAAAAAATTGGGTTTATTAATAAATTTTAACGTACCAAGATTAATAGATGGTTATAAGAGAATGTTAAATGGTTATTTATGATCTCTGTGCCTCTGTGTCTCTGTGGTAAGCTTTCCAGAAGGAGATATGATGTTTGAAATAGATTTAACAAAATTTAAGAAATACGATAAACCGGGACCACGATATACAAGCTACCCAACGGCTCCACAGTTTAATGAAAACTTTACGCACGAGGAATATCTGAACGAAATAGTAAAAACAAATTACGGTGATAATCTTCCCGATCTATCGCTTTACTTCCACCTTCCTTACTGCGATACACTTTGCTATTTCTGCGGCTGCAGTATGATAATCACTCGTAACAGAGACAGGATTAAAGAGTACGTAAAATACTTGAAGAAAGAAATTGATCTTGTAAGAACCTATCTTTTAACAGATAGAAAAGTTGCACAACAGCATTGGGGCGGAGGAACACCGACTCACCTAAATCCCGACGAAATAAATGAAATTGCTGGTTACATAAAGCAGTCATTTAAGTTTAAAGAGAATGCCGAGATTAGCTGCGAAATTGATCCGCGTGAACTTACGCGTCCTCACCTTGAGGCATTACGCAATAACGGATTTAACAGAATAAGTATGGGTGTGCAGGACTTTAATGAAAAAGTTCAAAAAGCTGTTAACAGAATTCAACCAGAAGATATAACGAGACAAGCTGTTCAATGGATAAGAGAACTTGGTTATCACAGCATTAATCTCGATTTAATGTATGGATTGCCTTTCCAGACAATTGAATCTTTTGCAAACACTGTTGATAAAGTAATAGATATTTTTCCCGACAGAATTGCTGTGTTTAATTATGCTCACGTTCCGTGGCTGAAAAAACATATGGCGTTGATCCATCCTGAAGATATTCCAGCCCCGGAAATGAAACTTGAAATTTTAAAGATGGCGATTGAAAAACTTACAAATGCGGGATACAATTTTATCGGAATGGATCACTTTGCAAAGCCGGATGATGAGCTTTCCATTGCAATGCGCGAGAAAAAACTTTACAGAAATTTTCAGGGTTACAGCACAAATGCCGGCGCTGATCTGTATGCAATGGGAATAACATCAATCTCCCAGCTTAAAAATGTTTACGCACAGAATTATAAAACTGAAAAAGAATATTACCAGACCTTGGATAATGAAAAACTTCCAACCGCAAAAGGCTACCAGTTAACAGAAGATGATCATTTACGCAGAGAAGTTATTACGAGGTTGATGTGTGATTTTGAACTTAACTTCAAAACTATCGAAGAACAGTTTAAGATTAACTTTAAAGAATATTTTGCCTGGGGATTAAATAACCTGAAAGAAATGGAAGCTGATGATCTCGTGGAAATTTCTGATGGCGGACTCAAAGTAAAAAATATGGGAAGAATGCTTATCAGAAACATTGCAATTAACTTTGACGGTTATATCGAACGGAAAGAAGATAAGGCGAAGTATTCCAGAACGGTTTAAAAATTTTGATTTATCATTTTGGGAGGAACATGAGCAATCAACATCAGTTTGGCGGAAACTGGACAAGTAAAAAACTAGAAAACATTCAAAAATATCTAATTCAGTACACCACTATTTTTAAATCAAATCCTAAGGCAAGGTATTTTAAAACTATTTACATTGATGCATTCGCTGGAACTGGATATAGGAAACCATCTGGTGAGGATACAGACTCTATCTTTTTACCGATATTTTCTGATGAGGAAGTTCAAAGTTTTTATGAAGGTTCCGTCAAACTTGCATTAAATATTACTCCAAAATTCGATAAATATATCTTTATTGAGCAAGATCCCGATAGATATGGAGAACTAAAAAAAATTAAGAATGAATATTCTACTTTCTCTAAAGATATATTTATTAAAAATGAAGACGCAAATAAATATTTAATAAGAATTTGCGAAAAAGTAGATTGGAAAAAATTTCGAGCAGTAATCTTTCTCGACCCATATGGAATGCAAGTGGATTGGGACACTATACAAAAAATAGCAGAAACAAAAGCAATTGATATGTGGTTATTATTTCCGTTAGGGGTAGCAATCAACAGATTATTAAAAAAGAATGGCAAGTTAAGTGTGAGCATTACTAATCGGCTTAATAAAATATTTGGTTCTGAGGATTGGAAAGAAGTGTTTTATAAAGAAGAAGAAATTGAATCTTTATTTGGCAAAGAAAATCAAATAATGAAAGTTGGTAACTTTGCTAAAATATCTGACTATTTTGTTAGCAGATTAAAAACAATATTTGCTGGTGTTGCTGAAAACCCATTGCCATTGTATAATTCAAAAAATAACCCGTTATATCTACTTTGTTTTGCAGCTACAAATGAGAAAGGCGCTAAAACAGCAATAAAAATAGCTAACTATATATTAGATAATTAATATGGCACTTAAATCATCAATAGAATGGACAGAATCAACATGGAACCCTGTTACAGGGTGCAATAAGATTTCACCCGGCTGCAAAAATTGCTATGCGGAAAGAATGGCAAAAAGATTAAAAGCTATGGGTTCAGAAAATTATGAAAGCGGTTTTAAGCTTACCACTCATGAACATGTTGTATCTCTGCCACTTCAATGGAGAAAACCTCAGGTCATTTTTGTCAATTCTATGAGTGACCTTTTTCATAAAAATGTTCCCTTAAGTTTTATTCTAAATGTATTTGAAACTATGAATAAAGCACATTGGCATATATTTCAAATTTTAACTAAGCGTTCAGACCGTTTGTTAGAAATTAATAAGTATTTACCTTGGAGTAAAAACATCTGGATGGGCGTAAGCGTGGAAAATCAGGATTATACATTTAGAGTTGATGATTTAAGAAAAACGGACGCAGCCACAAAATTTTTATCCATTGAACCATTACTAGGTTCAATAAAAAAACTTAACCTAAAAAAAATCGATTGGGTTATAGTTGGCGGTGAGTCTGGTCCAAAGGCAAGACCAATGGATGAAAAATGGGTAATTGACATAAAAGAAAAATGCATTAAACAATCTATTCCATTTTTCTTTAAACAGTGGGGCGGCGTTCAGAAGAAAAAAAATGGAAGAGAGTTGGAAGGAAAGACCTGGGATCAAATGCCCGAGTCATTCAATCTTTTCCAAGGATAAATATTTTATTCAAATACTAAAATTCTGTTGTAAATAAAATCAAATGAAAACGTTTTTGACTCGGTTCTTTTTTCAATATATTCTGCAACTTTTTCTAATCGTTTGGGAATTGAAAGTATTTTTTCCTGCGCCTTTTGTGCTATATCGTTCAAACCTGTTATCAATTCAATTTCCCAAAACTTAATTGCTTCCTCAACAATTTTTTTATAATCGTGAGGACCGTAAATTCCAATTCGTCTAACTACATCAGCCATATCCCGAAAATTAGGCATTGAAATTCCCGGCATATCTATCGCCGGCATAATATCCGCGGCAGAAAGCATTGCCCGATTCGGATCAAGTTTAAGAACTTCTTTAAAAACATTTCTGTAAAAAGTAAAATGTTTTGCTTCATCAGCGGCAATGCTGCTAAGAATACCGTTTAATAAAGGCTCATCTGGTCCGGCAAGTTTGCCGGTATTTTTATGTGAAACCTGTGTCGCTCTTTCCTGCAAAGTTGTATAAACAAAAACCTTGTACGGATCTTTATCCCAATCAGGATTAAAGCCGCTTTCTATATAATGAAACTGAATCAATTCAACTTCGCGGAAACTAAATAAACGCGCATCACGAACGTAATCTCTTATTGCGGCGCCGTGCCTGTCTTCTTCGGCAGTCCACATATTATTCCATTTGGACCAAAAACTTCTATCGCCAAGATGTTGAGCAATCAATCTGTGAAAGTGCGGCAATCCTTCTTCCGTTAAAAGATTTAAGGCAACAGCAACACGCACTTCGTCTTTTATTCCACGTGAACGATCACGCAAATTTTTAATATTGGTTTCTTGATCATCATTCATCTTTTCATCTGCAGGAAGAAAATCACTCGAGAACCACAAATTTCTTTTAGCTATATGAGATTCCATCCATTCTTTAACTTTTTCTTCAAGATGATTTAGAACTTCTGTTTTATTTGCCGTTTCTGTTTGCAGCGATTCATTTTCTTTAATAAGAATTTCCATTTTACATTTTTCTTTTGTGTATGTGTAATCGTTTAGTTTTGTGCACAATAATAGAAAGGTTTTCTTTTAACGGAAAGGAAATTGAAAGGTTTTACAATTTATTTACATTCGAATAAAACGATCTAAAAAGTGTTAAAAAAAGATCAATCACTTGGTTTTTCACCCATTTTTGCCGTAACAAAGAAATCAGTGTAAAATCTTTTTGTGTATTCATCAAGTAATGTATTTATTCTTTCTTTTTCGGATGATTTAATCACTAACCCGGCGTGATATTCTTTTTTTAATCTCCAGTAAACTTCCGGATCATTATAAGAATCTAAATCCGGCCACTCTTGTTTTGATAGTGACGTAAGTATTGCGGCAAAATCATTTTTTACTTCCGGCAAAATGTATGGTTTTTCTCCTTTAAGGATTTCAATCTTTGCCCATTCTCTCCAAAGATTAATTCCTGTTGCAGCTTCAACAAGAATAGAAAGATTTGCTCCGCCAACTCGTGCAGAAGTTTCCAAAAAATAAAGGTTACCATCTTCATCACGGATAAACTCTGAGTGAGAAACTCCGCGTAATAATCCCAGTGCTTTTAAAACCATTTCATTTAATTCTAAAACTTCTTCAGCCTCATCAGATTTACTATCCAACGTTTTACTCGTAAAAACTCTACCTTGATGTGCAACTTCAAAAGGCGGAGTTCCGTATTTACTTACAAGTCCGAATACAACTTCTCTTTCACTTATTATTGTATCTACATGATAAATGCTGCCTGGGACAAATCTTTCCATTAAAAAAAATGATTGCTCATCGGCAAGATGATTAATCCTATCCCACATTTCCTGTTTATCGTTAACTTTTTTTAATCCGTAAGATCCGGCAAGCATACGGGGCTTTATCATATAAGGGAAGGGAACTATATCGGCAAAATCATTTATCTTATCATGATTTAGAATATGTAGAAATTCCGGAACCGGAATGCCGACTTCCTTAGAGCGCATTCTCATTGCAAGCTTATCACGGAAGTATCGAGCGGTTGTGTCTCCCATCCCACCAACTCTTAAATGTTCTCTCAGCGATGCTGCACGCTCAACATCAAAATCATCAAGCGCAACAATTCTGTCTATCTGTTCTGTTCGTGCAAGATAACTTACACCATAAATAACATCCCGCATATTCCAATCTTTGTTTTTATCCGGTATGTAAAATATCTCGTCAATACTTTCCTTGGGCCAATCAGCGTTCTCTAAGCTTTTTGATGTAAGAAGAATTACGCGGCAGCCCTGATCTTTAGCTTCCCGCATAAAGTCAAAACCTTTTTCATAGCTGGAAATACAAAGAAATGTTAGCATAGCTTTGCCTCAATGATGATATTTAGTAAAATCTTTTACTTTTATTTAGCTAATAGAAATAATAAATAACAAAAAACAAATTCCAAATAAAGATTAACCTATATAGTTTATAAAATTATTTTGATTTTTCAATAATAGCTGATAAAATCTTTTTTAGTTCCTCCGCTTCAATTATTTAGCCTCTTGCATTCCATTTCAATTTTATTTTCATTGATTTCAAGAATTAATCTTAACCAATAAATACTTTCTTTTGCCTCTTTTCTTGAAATTCTAACGTGCATTAAAAAATCTTTTTTACCTAAAGATTCATTTGCTTCTATATAATTTGCACCAATCGAAGCAGAAGATCTTATTAGTTGTTTGCTGTATTAAATATTTGCAATTGTTCTGGAAATAGTTTTAACAAATAGACTAACATTTTTCGCAAATTGAAATGTTCTTTCTTCTAAATCATATTCCGCCACTTTGATTTACACCTTATTTATTATTCCAAATACTTTATTTGAGATTTGTTTTTTGTTATTTGTCATTTACCATCCGGAGGATGGGATAAACATTTTCTCCCTTATCATAAAACGGCGAGCGTCTGTAGAAAAAATCAAGTCTTTCGCCTGCATTATTTCTGAAGGCTTCATCATCATTTACTTTTTTGTAAAATTCAGAACGAAGTGAAGGATTTTCTTCAAGCATTTTTTTTGCATAAGGCTCCATTACATAAGCTTCTGCGTATTCTTTTCGTTCAAAGAAAGCATTAAAAAATCCCCATCTGACAAATGAATCCGGCGCTTCTGGTTCCAGCAAGTTTACAATTACTCTAAGCGCGCGCTGATTTGTATAAACCATCAAAGTTCCCGGATAAAGTTCTGTAAAATCAATAAAAGCTTCACAAGAAAAATCAGGAAGCTGTCTTCCTTCATAAGGTCTTTGTGCAAACTGTATATTTTTAAATCTATACTTTTCAACTTCGATCTTCTTTTTAGTTTTTACGTAATTATATTTTATTTGATGTGCATTTATAACATCAATTACATCTGTAAACTGTGGCGGAATAAGATATGCAGCCGGAACAATTATCTTTTTTAACGAATTAACTTTATTAAAAATCGGGATTTCAATTTCCATAGGTTTATCTGTGTACTTGCGAACGATTGAACCGGTTATTTCGCTATGCTCATCATACCACTCAAATCCTTTGAATAAATATTTATCATATTTTCCGTTATCAACCAAAACAAGTGGAAATTTCTTTTTATCAGCAAGATAATTTTTAATCGTTTGTCTATCAGCTTGTTTATTCGATAAAACAACTTCTTTATAATTTGCATTAACAAATTCAATTGTGTGTTCCATCATTGATTTTGTAGAAAACACGCGGTTGGTAAAAGGTTTTAAACTGTGTGTTTCTACAAGTAAGCAAATTCTGTTTTGTGCTGCACAATAACCGTTTGATAATCTTGGCGGTGCGGGCAAATCAATAATTCCGCTTTCAATTGTTCCCGCTTTAAACTCCATATAAGGTCCGACAATAAATCCATCGTTCTCGACTTTATTAATCAATTGCGGCAGATATTTTTTTTCTATCCAGCTTAATAATCCACGCTCAATATTTTGATGAGTTTCAATTCCGTAAGTAACGTGATATTGATAATCTGCGCCATTTGTTGTGTGATTATCTATCATAAAATCAGGAAGCCAATCGTTAAAGAGTTTCAAAAATGATCTTATTTCCGGCGTGTCGGCTTTTAAATAGTCCCTGTTCAGATTCAAGTTTAAGGCATTAGTACGCCATCCCATTTTCTTTGGCCCATTTTGATTTGGTCTGTTAAATGGACTTACTCTTTCGTGTCCGTCAACATTAAGTACGGGAATAATAAGTAGAATTGTATTGTCTAATAAATGTTCTTTTTCTTTTGTGATAAGAATTTCCCGAAGCAAAAGCATACAGGCATCTTTACCTTCAATTTCACCCGGATGAATCCCGTTTTGAATTAATATGATTGCTTTACCCGTTTTCTTTGCCTGTTCGGGAGTGAAGGCTTTATCCTTTGAAACAATTATTACTTTTAAATCTCTTCCCTGCGGAGTAACACCAATGGTTTTGATTTTTACATACGGTGTGCTGTCCGCAAACTTTTGAAAATATTTTAAAGTACTTTCGGAATCCGGTGATTCAAGTTGATTTGATTTTTCAAAATGTGTGAGCCAGTCTTTAGAAAAGGTTTTGTTCTGCATTGCTGTTAATAAGATTAGTTAGTGTTGGTACAAATATAAAATTATTGGCAGATAGAATCCGAATAAAAAATCAAATATTGCTCCTTATTCTTAATAAACGAGCACTATTTCCAATTGGTTAGTACAACAAGAAAAAACCTTGTCTCTCGTTACCCAACTAATTAAGTTTGTACTGTGATTACCAATCACATAAAAACATTATCTCAAATAAAACTATTTCTAAAGTTAGATTATGAATTTAATAGATAAGGGAATCGCAAAAGGTCTTATAAAATTTGACCAGGGAAAAAACTTCATTACATACATCCACCAAAACAAAAAGCGCAACTACAACAACCCGGAAGAAATGGTTCAGGCGGAAACTTTTTTAACGCTGGTGCTTGTTTATGGTTATCCTGTAAATAACATTCAACAATTTGTTACAGTTACTATGGGTGTTGATAAAAAACAAGCAGACATCATTGTTTATTCAGATGATAAATGCGAGGCTCCTTATATAATCGTAGAATGTAAAAGAGAAGATATAAGTGACCAGGAATTTTCTAAAGCCGTTGATCAGGCATATGGTTATGCGGTTGCTGAAGGCGGCAAATATGTTTGGGTAACTTCAAAACTTAAAAACGAATATTACGAGGTCGCTGAAAGAAGACCAAAAAAAAGAATAGTAGCAACAGACATCCCTCAGTTTGGTGTAAAAAAACTTGCCCCTTATAAATATGTTAAAGGCGGTTATTCTCAGAGTGAAGATAAAATAAAAGAACCCCATGTTGATTATGTTAAAAAACAAAGATTCTTCGAGCTTGAAGAAGTTACTGAAAATGAATTAGTGAGAATATTTACGCAAGCTCATCAAGTGTTATGGGGCGGGAAAAGAGATGAATCCAGAGCCTTTGATGAATTTGATAAACTAATATTTTGCAAAATCTGGGATGAAAAATATAAAATAAGTGCCGGTAATAAATTTGTACCGCGTTCCGACGATGAACCTTATGCATTCCAGATATTCTCTAATGAAACGCCTCAAGAATTATTTAAGAGAATTGAAAAAATTTATAGCATTGGAAAAGAAAAAGATCCGGAAGTTTTCAAAGAAAACATAAACTTATCTGCTGAAGAAGTAAGAGAAGTTGTAAAATATTTACAAAGAATTAATCTTAATAAAACCGACCTTGATAGCAAAGGTAAAGCATTTGAAACTTTCACCGGTTCTTATTTTAGAGGCGCATTTGGTGCGTTTTTTACTCCCCGCAATATTGTAAAATTTATTATAGACACATTACCAATTGATAATAATTCCAGATTATTAGATACCAGTTGCGGCAGCGGTGGATTTCTTTTATATGCTTTAGATAAAATAAGACAACAGGCAAACCACTATTTTCCTAAGTACAAAACTGATCCCGATCATAGAGAAGATCACAGAAAGTATTGGCACGAATTTGCAAAAAACAATTTATACGGGATAGAAATAAACGAACAAATTGCACGTATTGCTAAAATGAATATGATTATACACGATGACGGGCATACAAATGTAATTGCTAACGATGGATTGCTATCGGAAGATATTCTCAAAGCAAGGAATCCCGAGTTTCTATACAATTCTTTCGATTTTATCACAACTAATCCGCCTTTTGGAAGCGTTGTAAAACAAAATATTTCAGCATACTTAAATCTTTACAATCTCGGACACAGAGAAACAGATTGGTTAAATGTTAAATCAACACTTGAAAGTCCTGTACGCGATAGCCAAAGCACGGAAATACTATTCTTAGAACAAGCTCATAATTTTTTAATCCCGCTTGGTTATCTGGCAATTGTAATTCCCGATGGCATTCTTACAAATAGCAGTTTACAATACGTTAGAGATAACATTGAAGAATTATACCGGATTGTTGCTGTAGTTTCTCTGCCTCAAAATGCCTTTACTGCAAAAGGCGCCGGCGTAAAAAGCTCTGTGCTGTTTTTACGTAAACATAAAGAACAACAAACAGAAAAAATTAACAATCAAAAGAGAAAACTTAGAGAGAGTATAATAAAAGACAACAAGTACTTTGAAACAATCGAAGCTTATGAAGAACAAAAAAAGGCTGCGATCAAAACTTTAGAAACAGGGACTAAGAAAAACAACCCCAACGCTGATAAAAAACAAATAGCAAAACTCACTCAAGTTGAAAAATCAATTATCCAGTCCGCATTTAATGATAAAGTTAATTTGCTTAAAGAAGAAATGACTGAAAAATATTTTACCGCTAAACAAACTTTACTAAAAGATTATCCCATCTTTATGGCAATTGCGGAAGATATTGGTTACGATGCTACCGGAAGAACAACGGCAAATAATGAGTTGATAGAAATAGCTAAAGAGTTATCAAAATTTATTGATCACATTAATAAAACAGAAAAGTAAAGGGGGTAATATGATTGATAAAAATTCTTCGCCGGATAAAATTAAAACTTCTCCCTTTGAAGAATATAAAAAGGTAAATGAAAACGGGCAGGATTACTGGTCGGCAAGAGATTTATTTAAAATTCTTGATTATCAAAAATGGGATAAATTTAAAAACGTTATTGATAGGGCAAAAGAAGCCTGTAAAAATTCAAATCAAAACCCAGATGACCATTTTCCCCGAGTGGAGAAATTGGTTCATATAGGCTCTAACGCAGTGCGTGATGTAGGCGATCTTCAACTTTCTCGTTATGCTTGCTATCTAATAGTTCAGAATGCTGATCCTACAAACAAACCGATTGTGGCGCTTGGGCAAACATATTTTGCAGTACAAACAAGAAAACAAGAAATTATTGAAAGTGAGCGGTACAATTCTTTAAAAAACGAAGATGATAAAAGAATCTTTCTTCGTAATGAAATGAAAACTCATAACCAGCTTCTTGCATCGGCAGCTAAAAAATCCGGTGTGGTTACCCCCATTGATTATGCTATTTTTCAAGACCATGGCTATAAAGGATTATACGGCGGACTTGGCGCTAAAGACATCCACAAAAAAAAGAGCTTGAAGAAATCCCAAAATATTTTAGACCACATGGGCAGCACTGAGTTAGCTGCAAATCTTTTTAGAGCTACCCAGACAGAAGAAAAACTTAAAAGAGAAAATATTTCCGGTAAACACCAGGCTAATAAAATCCATAACGAAGTTGGTAAAAAAGTCAGGCAAACAATTAAAGAACTTGGCGGCACAATGCCCGAAGATTTACCGACTGCTGAAAGCATTAAAGAAATAGAAAGCAAAAAAAACAAAAAACTTAAAAACGGCAGTAAGAAAAAAACAAAATGAGCTACACTTTATCAC
>JBAQCL010000085.1:0-1639 GCA_049294175.1 Ignavibacteriaceae bacterium
GCCTTGCCCACCACCTCACTCCCGCCCATCGTGCCCTCATGCCCGCCGCTCACTCACCAAGCCCCGCCCCCCTGCGCCGCGCAGCGGCTTGGTTCAACCAGTCGCCACAGCAGCAACGCCCTTGATCTCACCTTCCTCGATGATTACGCCTACGCTCAACATGGCCCAGTCATTCATCCGCCTTCGCCGAGCCTACGGCGCGACAAGAAGAGACGGCTTGCCCGCCCGGCGGGCGTGGCTGATCTGAATCGAATCGCCGGAAGACCATGACCCCATCCGAAAGCTCTGAAGCCCTCGTAGGTTTCGCCAGCCAGCGCGGCATCAATCTCGCAAGCGCCACCCCCGGCCAAGGCATCGAGGCCATGATTCACTTTTTTCGGGAGATTCGCCCCGGATCGCCGATCGTCGAAGGTGCGGGCGATATGCTGCTTTTCCAGTGGGGCGTCTATCGCTTCAGCGGAAGTCCCAGCTTTCAGTTGAACCTCACCCGCCAGTTTATCGAGCTGGTCGAAGAAGAAGGGGAAGATGAAGAGGTCATGAGTCAGTTGGGACTCACATTTCATTTTCCGGCTGCGGGGGCGATGGAGGCATTCGGGGAGCAGAATCGCTGGTGTGAGTCACTGGCAGGCGTTGATGACTTTGTTGCGTTCATCACCAAATCGGCGCCGTATATGGCCCTGAAGGATGCGCGTCCTGAGCACATCGAAGCCGAATGGAGTCTCGTATGAAGAAGAAGGCCGAACTCTGAGCGTTCTGCTTCGCCGTAGCGCGAAGCGGGACGCCGGTTGAACAAGCCCGTCCCGTGCAGGAGATCAGGAGCGCCGCCGCTTATGCGTTTTGTGTTCGGACGGAGGCGACGGCAGGCAGAGCGAACAGCACGGAGAACAGGCCGAACACGTCAGGTCTCGACTCTTGACAAAAGACTTCGATCTGAGCCCGTGTGTCTCACGAATCGCTTGCCGCGCCGCCGTTGGCGGGGAGTTCGCCGGGAGCGAAGATGTAGTAGTTCATCAGGCTCCAGCTGCGGGAAGGGCGGTAGAGGAGGAAGGGCACCAAGGCGCCGCCGAAGGCCAGGCCGGTGGCTACCGGCACGCTGATCACCCGGTGGTAGGCGAGCAGGAGGACGGGCAGCAGGTAGCATGTGAGCGTGACGCCGAAGTTCATTGACGTCGACCGGAGATAAAAGCCTTCGTGGTCGCCGGCGCCCTCGAATTTGAAGCCGCAGGCCGGACACGTCTCCTGCACCTGGAATACCTTCCCCGGCACAAAGAGCGTCTTCCCCCCGCAATTGGGGCAGCGGTTGGTCAGACCCCTGGTGAGAATGTCGATGCGGGTGACTTTCATGAGGAGAAACCTGAGATCTGAAACCTGGGACCTGAAGGTTTTTATAGCGAACCGATTTGAATACAGAGGGTGCGGAGAGGAAACTGCCGGAGTTTTTTAACCGCCAATCTTCGCTGATTGACACTGATTGTTCGACAGGGAACAGGGCCGTTCTCCGCGGATGGCGCGGATAAGCGCGGATCGAAGTCATAGTCTGGTTTCAGAAATTAGCGGCGATAAGCGTCGATTAGCGATTACTGGTTTGGGTGCCCTGATTCGCGTTCTTTCGCGTTATCCGCGGGCGACTGAATGGCTC
>JBAQCL010000086.1:0-5653 GCA_049294175.1 Ignavibacteriaceae bacterium
TATGAAAATGAAGTGTTAACGTTAGAACAAAAAAATATTGAGTTAAAGAAAAAGTTAAATGACTTTAAGTATGAAAGAAAAGAAAATTGGGAAGAATTTAAAACAGCGTTTAATAATGATATGGATAATGTTAGCAATGCAGTAAAGGATATATTCGCAAGAAAAGAATAATCAGATCATCATCTATTAAAAGTGTGTCATAACAAAATCATAAGTAATTGATGCACATTAATATTTATTATCTTAAAGGAATTAAACGAATGAAAACAACAGCGAATAAATCTCTTGTTGTAGCTTTTATCGTGGTTGTTGTACTTTTTCTATTCTTCTTCGGCTGGGGTATGACAGGAGGAGTAATGAATAGTAGTATGCATGGCGGGATAAATGAAAACGGATGGATAAGAGAGCGGGGTTGGATATTTTTTCCAACTACCATCACACTCGTTCTAGGTGTAGTAATCGGATGGATGCTTTTTAAAAAGAAAAGTTAAACAAATATATAGTTATTCATAAAAATTTTAACGGAGAAAAACTATGAAAGGCAATGCAAAATTAATCACGGTACTTAATCAGCGCTTAGCAGATGAGTTAACTGCTATTAACCAGTATATGGTGCATTCTGAAATGTGCGAAAACTGGGGCTATGGAAAACTTCATTTGGCTATTAGAAAACAGGCAATGGATGAAATGCACCATGCCGAGTGGCTTATCGAACGAATCATTTTTTTAGATGGTTCGCCAACGGTATCTAAACTTAATACTATTAAGATTGGTAAAACTGTTCCCGAAATGATCAGTAATGACAATAACGATGAAAATGATGCTGTACGCACTTATAATGCCGCCATCACACTTGCCCATGAAGTTGGTGATGAAGGTACTGTTGACATGTTGACAAAGATACTTAAAATGGAAGAAGGTCATGTCGATTGGGCAGAAATACAGCGTTCACAGATTGAGCAAATGGGCTTGGAGAATTATCTGGCTACCCAATCTGAAGGTGTGGCAAGCTGATTCATCGTCTTTTAATCGAAATAATTTTCAGAAGCTCTGCCTCTGGGAAGATATAGACTGGACAAACAAAAAGATATGAAAATGATTTAAAGTCATTGGGTATGAAATAAATTATTCAATGTTTTTTAAAAATGTTATAAATTCTGAAAAATTATTTAGCGATGAAACAACATCTTGTAAAAATAAAATCAATTAAGAACATCACTCATGATGTGCTGCGAATTGTCACTGAAAAACCTCAGCAGTACAACTTCATTCCCGGGCAAGCCACTGAGGTTGCGATAAATAAAAAAGGTTGGCAGAACGAAAAAAGACCTTTTACGTTTACCAGCCTGCCTAATAACGATTACCTCGAATTTACCATTAAAACATATCCTTTGCATAAGGGTGTTACCAACGAACTTCTGCAACTTACAAAAGAAGATAAATTGATTTTGCATGATGTGTTTGGTGCAATCAGTTACAAAGGTGAAGGGATATTTATTGCGGGAGGAGCAGGAGTCACTCCGTTTATTTCCATCTTCAGGTATCTTAAGTCGAAAAATGAAATAGGCAATAACAAACTCATCTTTGCCAATAAAACAAAATCTGACATAATACTTGAACAGGAGTTTAAAAAATTATTAGGCAATAATTTCATCAACATTTTATCTGATGAAAAACAGAATGGCTATGCACAAGGACAAATAACGGAAAGTTTTCTCAAAGCAAATAGCGGTGGTATCAATCAAAACTATTATTATATGTGGTCCACCGCCTATGATAGAGGCAGTAGAAAAGCAATTGATACATTTAAAAGTAGATGAAAAACATATAATTAAAGAAGAATTTTAGTTGAGAATAAGGCACAGGTTATGGAATCAGAAAAGGAACTTAATTTAAAAATACTGGAAATTACTATGACCATTCAGGAAAAGTATCCTGAACTATCTGAATATTTAGGAGAAATGCCGGTTACAATTCCTGATACTGAGAACCCTGAAATAAACGTTGAGAATTTAAGAGCATATTTTGATTCACTTACTTCATTATTGGAAAATTATATTCGTGAACACAAACTGGAATACGTAAAATAAAAATAAAAGAGTAAGTGAAAAACTTAATGTCCATAAATATTTAGGATAAAAAAAATTAATTCATGAATAATGAATTGATTAAAATTTAATAACAATAATATATAGAGTAATACTATGCGCGATTTAGGAAACAATATCAAGATTACTGTAAATGATCTTACGGTCAGTTACAACGATGAAGGACCAGATGGAGTTCCGGTTATTATTTTCATTCACGGCTTTCCATTTAATAAATCTATGTGGAACAAGCAGGTAGAGGCACTGAAGGATAATTACCGCGTGGTTGCTTATGATGTTCGCGGACATGGAAACTCCGATGCCGGGGCCGGGGATTTTTCAATTGAACTTTTTGTAAATGATCTGCTAAGCTTGATGGATGCACTCAAAATTGATAGAACAATGCTGTGCGGTTTATCGATGGGCGGATACATTGCATTAAATGCTATTGAAAACTATCCGAACCGTTTTGATGCACTTATACTTAGTGACACTAACTGCATAGCCGATACACCCGAAGCAAAAGAAAAACGAATGAAGACAATTGAAAGCATCAAGAAAGATGGGGTAGAGAAGTTTGCCGATGAGAGTATGAATAATTTTTTTGCACCTGAATCATTCGCAACTAAAGAAGTTGAAATTGCTTATATAAGAAAGATGATTGTTAATACCTCAAAGCAATCGCTTTACAAAACCTTACAGGCTTTTTATAAACGTAAAGAAACTTGCAGCAGGCTGCAGGATATAAATATACCGGTGCTTATTATGGTCGGGAAAGAGGATAAAATCACCCCTCCTGAAGCAGCACAGATGATGCATGAAAAAATAGAAGATTCCTTACTGAGCATCATAGAGCATGCGGCTCATTTAAGTAATATGGAGAACCCCGGCGAATTCAATGAGCAACTTAAGAAGTTTGTTTCATCTGTTTACTTAAGGGCATTTTCGTTTAAGCACGACCAAGAGCAATTGAATCCTAGTGCTGTGCCAGAATAAGATGAATTTACTATTAAAAACTAAAGGAATATAAAATGAAAAAAATACTTGATAAAAAAATTACTGGAATGGTCAGAGCAGAATATATAGAAGTAGAACCCAATGTGCGTCTTCATTTGACTGATGCGGGCGAAGGCAGACCTATTGTGTTAATACACGGTTGGCCGTTGAGTGATGAAATGTATGAATACCAATACAACGAACTGATAAATAAAAACTTTCGTGTAATTGGTATTACGCTAAGAGGTTTTGGTAAATCTGATAAACCATACGGAGTTCACGATTATGATGTATATGCATCGGATATAAAAAAAGTTTTAGATAAGCTGAAAATAGAAGACGCTGTTTTAGTCGGCTTTTCCATGGGCGGTGCTATCGCAATTCGTTTTGTGGCAGCATACAATGGGGCTCATATTTCTAAGCTGGCTTTGGTCTCAGCTGCAGCACCAATTTGGACACAACGTAAAGATTTTAAATATAATCTCCCAATTAGTGCGGTTGATGACTTAATTAAATTGAACTATAAAGACAGACCAAAACTTTTATCTGATTTTGCAAAAATATTTTCCGCCACCGAAACTTCATTAAATGAAGGGATTGGTGGTTGGTTGAATGGAATTTGTTTAAGTGCTTCTTCTTATGCAACGGCTCAATGTTTAATTGCTTTGCGTGATACAGACTTGAGAAGTGATATGGTGAAAATATTAATTCCTACAGTGATTATGCATGGTAAAAAAGATAAAATATGTTCGTTTGATCTTGCTGAACAAATGAAAATCGGAATCTCTCATTCACATATCATTGCATTCGACAATAGCGGTCATAGCCTGTTTCTGGAGGAAACTCAAAAGTTTAATACAGAGCTGATCAAATTTGCAGGAGTATAAACTGAATGACTGATAATCATTCAAACAATCTTGAAATAATATTTAACAATAAAAGTAAATGAAAAATGTACGATCACGATAACACTTATCAGAAAAATATGAAGGATTGAATAAACGTTTATTGTATTGTGAACGATCAACTAAAAAGGAGTTAATATGCAACGCAGTGTAAATAATTTGGTCGGCTACACCATCAAGGCAAAGGATGGTGAGCTAGGAATAGTGGATGAGTTCTACTTCGATGATCTTACCTGGTCAATCCGTTACTTAGTTGTTAATACGGGCAATTGGTTGTTTGAAAGGAAAGTACTAATTCCTCACGCGGCACTGGGCATAACGGATTGGAAGTTGTGCACATTCCAGGTAAACCTTACGGTAGAACAGGTACGCAACAGCCCTGATATTGAAACAGAAAAAACAGTAACTCGCCAAAACGAGATAGAATTGTTCAGCCATTATGGATTGCCGGTTTATTGGGGAAATGTGTTTTATGATGGACCAATTGGAATGCTTCCAATTGCTCCTATTAACGATATGAAAATAACGAAGGAAGAAGAGGATATTCCACAAAAACTCCATGGCGATCCGCACTTACGCAGTACAAAGAATGTAAAAGGTAACCACATTCATGCTAATGACGGTGAAATCGGACATGTGGAAGATTATATAGTTGACGACAAAAATTGGAATCTTTGCTTCCTGATTGTGGACACACATAACTGGTTACCGGGGAGAAAAGTTCTTATATCGCCACGTTGGATTAATCGGATTGATTGGGGTGAATCAAAAGTCTATGTGAATCTATCGCAGCAATCCATAAAGAATAGTCCTGAGTTTGACTCTTCTCAACCGATAGGCGAGGATTATGAAAAAGAACTCTACAATCATTACGGAGAAGATATTAGGATCCGTGAAGAATGAGGAGATAAAACAGCAGAAGCTCAAGCCGGCGGAGATCCGGCAAACAAGCATATTTTGAAAGGGAAATAACTATGTCATTAGTAACATTAGTAATCGTATTGGTTGTCGTTGGAGTTATACTCTGGCTGATTAACAGCTACATCCCTATGCAAGCTACAATTAAGAAAATTTTAAACGTTGTGGTAATTATTGCAGTTATTCTCTGGCTATTGAGTGCATTTGGAGTTATTGGAAGCCTCGATACAATTCGTATCGGACGGTAAATGCTTTTTTACATAATTAATTAAATGTTGATTTATCTTTAATTAAAGTAAGGAAATGTTTGCAAAATAATTTTGAAGTATTAACTGTAATTAACCGGAAAATTAATTTACTTCAATTGTTAGAGCTTTCAGGATATTAAAATAAATCGCACAAATGTTTCTAAACAATTTATAAGGAGAATTATGAAAAACAAACATTTCATCTTAGCAGTTACTCTGCTAATGGCATGTTCATTATTTACCGGTTGTAACAATCGAGAAAATGCCAAAGACAATGTTGAACAAGCAAATCAGGATATGATTGATGCACAGGTTCAGTTTGAAAAGGAATGGGGGCAATTCAAGAGCGATGCAGAATTAAAAATTAACACTAACCAGCAAAAAATTGACGATTTCAAAGCGGCGATGAAAACTACAAGTACAAAATTCAAAGCTAAATATGAAAATGAAGTGTTAACGTTAGAACAAAAAAATATTGAGTTAAAGAAAAAGTTAAATG
>JBAQCL010000087.1:0-77608 GCA_049294175.1 Ignavibacteriaceae bacterium
AATTAGAAAAAGCAGAACTAAACAGAGCCAATTATTGGAAATCTTTAGAACAGGCAGCTTAAATTATGATCACTTTTAATACACATTATTTTTTAACAATTGTAACTTTTCCCTTGATGCATTACAATATTCATCTAAACCTGATTTATTAAGAGCTAAGTAACAGTCACTGATTTTTACAAAACAATATATGCCGATTTCTGTATCCCTTTGCGTTTCAAAGATTTTTTTATAAAGATCAAGAGCTTGTCCAAAATCACCTGTCAATTCAAAGTTAAGGGCTTCTTCTAATCCATTAGTAATGTTTTCATTATCTGTGATCGATGAGGATTTATTTAGAAAGCTGCAATCATAAGGTAAATGATAAATAGTTGAACCAGAACCAGCATAAAATTTATTAACATCATAAGGCGACCAGCAATTATACTATGCCCATATTATGCCACCATAATATGCTTCAATATATTTTGAAGTGCTATTTTCAAAATAATTATTACCGTGTACCGATGAGGAACCTAAAAAGGGAGAGCTATAGCTTGAATATATTCCCACACTGTTTGAAATTATTTGATTAGAACCTGGCCCATTGCTTTGGGTCCTTAAACGTGCATCACTCAAAACATAACAGTTTATCGCTGTTGAGTTTGATTGAATTGTGTTATTATAAATATAAGGGTTTGAGTAGTAGTTACAATTTATGCCATAATAAGCGTTGCGGTAATAGAATTTCCTGAAATAACTGGAGGAATATTATACAAATAAATACCTGTCATACATCCGGTTATATTGTTGTTTGAGATTGTGCCGCCATAATAATTTGTAGCATAAATTCCGGTACCGCAGCTGGCAATTGTACTATTCTGAATATTAGGACCATTGAAGGGATTATCACATTTAACACCGTAAGTAGCATTATTAATATTGCAGAAATTTAAATTCATAAGGCTGTTGGAATTGAAAACCAATCCGCCCCAAGTGCCTGTTGTACCGCTTCTATCAAAAGTTATTTTATTTGATGGGGTACCAACTGCATTTAAAGTACCATTAACTATTAAAGATTTACCTGGAGCAAATTTTATTGTTGCACCAGAATTAATATTTACAGTAGCCCAAGTCGGAACTATAACGGAATTACTAAATTCAAATGTATTTCCAACACTTAAATTTAGTACTGCTCCTGATTGTATTACTAACGAGCCGTTAACTTGAACTTCTAAAGCTCCTTGATGCTTAAAATTTATAACTGCATTACTGGCTATAGTTAAAGTCTTACCTGAAGGCACAGTAATTTTACCAGTGACGAGATTAGTACCACTCCAGGTTAAATTTTGAGTAAGAGTTTGTTTTCCCCATGCTATTGTCGTAAGAGGATCACCAACTACAACATTTTGCCAAGCTAAATATGGCATCCCCATGTATGCCGCATCAATAAATGAATATCCCACTTGATAGGCGGAAAACATAACTCCATCACGTATAATTCCGTCAGTAAATGGTTCATTGGCATGCCCAACTCCCACTGTCCCACCTTTCAGAAAAAACTCAACCACTTGTCCCATTAGTGCAGATGCCCTTTTGATACTGCTTAATCTCCAAGCATTAAAACTTTCTGCAGTATTAAAGATTGCTCCTGGTACATAATTAAAATTAAGCTGAGATTGAATATAGTCGGGATGCAAGGTTTGCCCCTCATATATATTTGGTGGTTTTGTTGTATGAACTCCATTAGAACTGTAAGACATAATCGGTTTATTATGATAAGTGACAGTATCATTATCAGTATTAAAACTATAATTAGTGAAGCCAATAGAACTTAAATTTGATGCTGTGGAATTTGCAAAGCTAACCATAATATATTCTCCGTGACAAGGATTTGGATCCGCATCAATAAACCAATCATAATTATCTGAGTTTATTGCTGAAACAGATTTGTCTATCATTCCTTCAACAATATTATAACTTATGCCATCAAGATGAGAAATAAGGTAATCAAATTTAATTGTATTTCCATTCCAGCTCCTTGTAAAGACACCTCCTTTAAACCTATTATCCATATTTAAGTATGCACTACCAGTATAATATGGATTTGTAATTTGCATTTCATTAAGAAGATCCCACCAATGATAGTTTGGTACAGCATAGCTTCGATATTTATTATAAATAGAGTCGAGAAGAATATCATAATTATTTGTGCCTAACATTGCAAGTAATCCATCTACTGCTAAATTGGCAATTACATTAGTGGAATCACAGGCTGCTTGAATGTAAAAAGGGACTCCTTTGACGAGCGCAATGTATTTTATAGTTCCGACCAAGTTATTATTGATTAAGTGCTCTTTAATCGGCAAAGCCAGATATTGATAAAAATATTTCCAGGCATGTCTACTTGCATACCAGGTTCCATTTATATGATTTATTGAATCACGGATTATGTTACCGCCTTCTGCGACTATAACTTTATGAGCTGAACCATCTACAGTTATTGATACTGAATTGGGTAGAGCTAAATCTAAAATATTGGAGGCTGGAATATTGCGAGAATTTTTGTAGTAATCTTTCACAGAATCAGATGATGAGACATTACTATTCCAAACTAGTAAGACATTTTCTGGACCTCCAATATTAGCATTAGTTTGTGCATTTAAGTAAAAAGCACTATTAAGAAAAAGAAACGAAATGATAGAGAAAAATTTCATAATAATCTCTCCTGTTTTTATTTAAGGATTGTTAATTTTTTTACATTATTATATCCGTTACTAGTTAACAACCTATAAAAGTAAATACCTGAACTTAATGCTCCTCCTTTCAATTTTAAGGTATAATACCCCGGTTGCTTTTTTTCATTTACCAATTCATTAATCTTTCTTCCTGTTATATCGTATAGCGTAATATTAACTAACGTTTCTTCTGGTATTCTATAATCAATATTTGTTTCGGGATTGAATGGATTGGGATAATTTTGCGAAAGTAAAAATGCTGAAGGAGAATTTAGTTGTATTTCAATTACATTAGAATATTCAAAAGTACCATCAAAATCTATTTGTTTTAATCTATAAAGATATTTCCCTGCAACTAAATTCTCATCAAAATAATAATATGATTGCGGTTGTGTTGTTGTCCCTTTTCCACCTACAAAATCAATTTTTTCCCAAGTATCGTTTATTCTTTTTCTTTCTATTTCAAAGCCAAGATTATTAGTTTCTGTAGATGTATTCCATTCCAATCGTATCGTTTTTCCTGCAATGGTACCTATAAATTTTGTTAGTTCTACTGGTACAGAGTCATCGTTATATTTTAATATAAAACCCAAATCACCAACTGCAAAACCATATCCTTTACCTAACAAGCTAAGCCCACTTATTCTTGTTCCCGTTAATTCCGGGTAATATATCCAACTGATACCTGCATCTAAGGAACGAAATGTTTTGTACCCAGTAATAAAAATTGTACTATCTGGATAATAGCTAAATTTTCCAGCCACACTAAAACCTGTTATAATAGGGTCTAATAACCAACTTGTACCACCATTTGTGGTTTTATAAAATTTATTACTCTCTAATAAGAAACCAACTATAGAATTCAGGAATAAAACATCTATACTTTGCCAAATATCAATATTATTCTGAAGTAACCAGTTGTCTCCAGAATTTGTTGTTTTAAAAGGTCTTGAGTTTGAGTTTGCAGTCCAACCAGTTAAAGAGTCAATAAAACTAACACTTGAAAAAATAACGGATATCCCAGAATTTAATTGTGTGAACCAATTCTCACCAGAATCAGTAGTTTTAAGAATACCTCCTCTGCTTGTAACTGCCCACCCTATTGTTTGGTTTATAAAAAGTACTTTCTTTATTGTTCCTAATGTATCGGCAAGCCCAGTTATGTTTGTGATATACCAACTATTTCCTGAATTGGTTGTTTTCCATATTCTGCAAGGAGTTCCGGCAATAAACCCAGTCAGGCTATCGAGGAAAAAAATATCTTCACCAGAAGGTCCTGGTACACCATCCCAGTTAATTCCTCCATCGGTTGTTTTATATAAACCTTGTGCAAGTGATAAAACTCCACTTATGGCAAATCCAACATCTTCATTTATAAAAAAAACATCAGAGAAGTTGTCATTTATTATTAACCTCTGCCAGTTCTCAAAACTGTTTTCTGTTTTATAAATTCTTAATCCTGTACCCACACTGTAACCAATGTTTTCTTCTTTTAAGAATTGCATTTCCCATTCTCCGCCAATTGTAATTCCTGTCCATTGCTGCCCACGGTTGGTTGTCTTAAATCCAATCGTGTTATTCATTACTACATAACCAGTATCTCTGTTTACGTATTTAATATCATTAACTGGTTCAAAGGTTAATGGTCCGCCTGTTATCCAGGTTAAACCACCATCACTACTGTAAATATTTTTACCTCTATAGCTTGTACCGCCGTAACCTGCTGCTACTATGTGTAAGCTGTCTATTATATCTACAATGTATAAGGACTGATTATCGCCGGCTTGTATTATTTCCCAATCAACACCACCATTTGCTGTTCTTAACACTTTTCCATCTGCAGCTAAAAAACCATAGCTGTCATTTAAAAATTCAACAGCCCATAAATTTCCAGTGTAACCTGGTGTGTTTACTATTTGCCAGCTTTCACCAGCATCAGTAGTTTTAAGAAGTGTTGTTGCGCCGCAAATCCATCCTAAAGTATCGTTTACAATTTCCAAACCCCAAAGGTCTCCGCTTACTCCACTTGCTATTTGAGCAAAAGTTTCACCTCCATTTGTAGAGCGTAATATCAAACCATCATATCCGGCTGCAATAACGATTTGTCCATTAAAACTTTTAACTTTAAGTATTGGCAATGCTATGTTTGTTTCGCTTACAGACCAACCTTCACCACCATTAATTGTTTTAATAACAGTTCCATTAGCACCGCAAGCCCAACCTGTATCTTTGTTAATAAAAAAAACACCAATATAATCTACTCTTGGTACTTTTGGGTTTAATTCTGTCCACGTGCCGCTACCAGCACTTACTTTTTGTAATGGCATTAGAGTTTTATTGTATTCGAGAATGTTAATGTGGTTGCGGTAATCGGGTTTTAAGCTATCTGTTTGAGGATAAATTACCTGAGAAGAAAGATAAAAGGATAACAAAATCAGAAATGGAATATTTATAGTTTTCATAAAGGTCCCTGAAACTTACAATAAGAACTAAAGAAATTATTTTCTTTAAGTCAAATTAATTCTTATTTATTAGTTGCTAAGCCGCAAACAAAAAAGCCCCGAAATGTTTCGGGGCTAAATAGATTGTCAGTCTTTAATAAACTCAGTTTGACATTTTTTTAAGAATTTAATTCAATGCTAAAGTAAAGATTCCTTTAATCTTCTTGCAACGGCAACAAAGAAACCAAGAACCATCACAATAACACCGATCCAAACAAGGCTGATGTATGGTTTTATACTTGCTGCGACTGTTAGAATTTCTTCTTTTGGTTTTTGTACAACCGGTTGTAAATCTTTAGAAGAAGAAACGGAAACTTCTATCATCTGAGCAGTAAGATTTAAAAGTTGAATTTTTAAACCTGCATTTTCGGAAGTGTAGTCAGTAAACTGCACCTGTCCGCCAACACTTTTTCTTAAAAGTTCAAATTCTTCAGTCTTTCCATTTGCTTCAATGGTAAGAATAGCGCCCATCTGAAAATCTTTGCCTTCCTGCATTGCAGCCATTGTTTCGGCTGAGATATCAAATTTATCAAATGATATTTTAGCTCCCTGAACATCAACCTCTTTACCTTTTTCAAGTTTAACTGTTTCACCATTTGTATTAGATTGCTGATCTGTTCCTTCATCATAACCAAGCGGCGCCACATAAATATCTTTAGAAAGTAAATTTAAAATCGCAGGCTCACGCATTAAGCTGTTATTATACTCTGCGATGTACATTATAGGCGATACAGAATAAGTTTTACCGCCCTGCTTCATATTAATGTTAAAAGCAAACTTGGAATTATTTTCAATCGGCTTGTAACCCGTAAAAGTCATTTCATATCCAAAAGCTTTAGTTGGTTTATTCTTAACAAGATCAATATTCTGTTCAGCGCTGTATGCTGCTGAACCAATTATACCAAGAATAAACAATGCAATTCCTATATGGGCTATATAAGCGCCAATATTTTTAAGATTTCCTTTTACAATTTTTACGGCAATTTCAATATTAACTATTAAAGCAAATGAGGATGAGAATGCAAGAACGATCATCATCAAATCGTGAACTCCGCCAAATAAAACTATCAAAACCGTTAACACAACACTTGCAACTACTGATAAAGCAGAATCTCTTACAAGATCTTTTGTGTTTGTGCTTTTCCACTTTATTAAAAGACTTAATCCGTTTAACAACCCAATAATAATTGCTATCGGAACGTGCATTTCGTTATAAAAAACGGTATCCACAGACTGCCCGAATAACGGAGCAGAAGTTCCGACGAGAACAATCAAAGCAGAAGCGCCAAACACAACAGCGGCAGTAAAAAGTGAAAGTTCGCGGGAAAGAATATTTTCTTCGTATAGAGTTTTATCTTCAAGACTTTTCCATCGGTAAGCTATTCCGCCAAACCCGATTAAAATAAATGTTCCTATAAAAACCACAAGGAATAAATAAACAAGCATTCCGGGATCAACAAAAGAATGCACAGAAGCGTCACCAAGAACCCCGCTTCTTGTTAGGAATGTGCTGTACAAAACTAAAATATATGTTAATATGCTTAAGATAAGATTTGTTTTAGCATACCTTCCAACACCCTTTGTGGTTTTTAAGCTTCGCTTTTGCACAAGCATTGTGTGAATTGATGCAACACCAATCAGCCATGGAATTAGGCTGGAATTTTCAACCGGATCCCATGCCCAGTAACCGCCCCATCCAAGCATTTCATAAGCCCAATACCCGCCCATCATAATTCCAAGACCAAGAATTCCCGTACCTGCAAGCACCCACGGAAGTGATTGATTAACCCAATCCCTGTAATCATTTTTCATCATAGCTGCCATTGCAAATGAAAACGGAACTGTTGCCATTGAGAATCCTGTAAATAGCATCGGCGGATGAATTTGCATCCAGTAATTAAGTAACTGTGGATTTAATCCTTTTCCATCTATAATAAATTGGTTAACCGAAACTCCTGCCTGCGTTAGCATAACGTGCAGTTCGGTATTCATTTGTACAAATGTAGTGTTTGATTGTTGATCAGTAAAAATAAAATTCTGTAGAAAAGGTAAATTGAAATAATGGGAATTAATATTTTTTATTTCAATAAACGCCGGTGTCATCCAGATATATTCAAAAGGATTTTTGAACCATGGAGAAACCATTACAAGGAGGAATGTTGTTGCAAGAGTAAATACTGCCATAACTCTTGGTTCAAGATCACCTCTTTTGGATGAATAGGATTGAAGAATTATTCCGATTATTGAAGTGAGCAAAAGCCACAGCATAAAACTTCCTTCCTGCCCGCCCCAAAAGGATGAAAGAAGCAAACCTGTTGATAATGAGTTGTTGCTGTAGCTAAAAATATAATGGTACTGGTACTGATGCGTTAAAATAGCATACCATAAAAAAGTTGATGCGGCAATTACAAAAATCGCCATCCCGTGATAACTATATCTTGCAAAATTTAATGTGTTCTTGTAGCCTTTGAAAGAAAGATAATACATTACCATTGCAATAAGGCTGAACACGAGCGCTACACTTAGAAATATACTTCCTACCATAATGCCTCAAAATTAATAAATATTTTTGCTCCCCTTATCACATTTACATACTTGATGATTGAACATTTTGCTGCTGATATTTACTTGGACATTTTGTTAAAATATCTTTTGCGTGAAAATATCCGTTGCGATATGAACCGGTAACAACTACGCTTGTAGCAGTTTCAAAATTATTCGGGATCGTTCCTTCATAAACAACTTTCATTTCGTTGCCTGTTACATCTTTCATAAAAAATGAAAAAGTATTTTGCTCTCTGTTCATTTCGTAATTTTTCTCTTTTACCCAGCTGCCGGTTGCTTTAACAATTTTATCGGAACCTTTTACGTTTGCAAAATTGCTTTCGTATTTAATATTACTTTGTGTAAAAAGGTACGCCATTATGCCGAGAAACAGCACAATTATAAAACCGCCAAAGATGTATTTATTTTTCATTTTTATCTCCTAACATTTCTTTTTCTATTTTTTTAATTTTTTTATCAAGGCTTAACATATATAAAAATATTCCAGCCCAAACGATAAGGACAATTATCATAACAATATAAATTGCATTCTGTGATAGAAACTGTTCCAACGTTAACCTCTGATTAATTGTTTATTTAATTTTTCTTTTAATAAAATTGATTTGTATCCAACCTGCCACATCCAAAAATAAAGGATTGTAAAACCAATTAATGAAAGGAAGAATATTAAAAGCATATTCCCATTCATTTTAAAGTTTACAACAGGTCCTGCATTTGTATCATCTGCCGAGCCGGGATGAAGACCGGACATAATTCTCGGCATTATAAAAATAAAAAACGGAACTGTTACAAAAGCAATGATTGAATATACTGCTGATAATGTTGCGCGTCTTTCTTCTGATTCAATTGATGAGCGAAGCGCAAACCATGCTCCGTAAATTAAAAGTAAAGCAAAGATGCTTGTTTGTCTTGGGTCCCAGCTCCAGAAAGAGCCCCAAGCAAATTTAGCCCAAACTGCGCCGGTTACAGTAGCAAGAATGCAGAATATCATTCCAAGTTGAGCAGCAGCATAAGACTTAACATCATCATCAAGATTTTTTTTACGTAAATATTTGAAGCTATAAATTGTTGACATTAAAAATGCAATAACTGTAAGCCATGCTGTTGGAACGTGAAAGAAAATTATTTTTGCATTTTCTTCGAGTCCTGGAATTAGCGGAAACTCATACCACATGGTTGGATTCTCAACAATGGGAAAGGCAATTCCAGCCACAGAGACAAATGCAAGTAACAGAAATAAAAATATTTTCCAGATCATAGTGTTATTTTGGATTAATTTAAGTTAAAATTCTTTATTCTTTCCAAATAAAATCAAACAACATATAAGAAACTGTTAGCATAACTACATCATAACTCACAACAATTGCTAATTCAAACTTAGCTCTTTCAAAGGATATGCCATCAAAGGCAAACAATGTTAATTGAACTGAAGTTAAAATCAAAGGCAATAAAATGGGAAAAGAAAGCACAGGGTAAAGAGTTCCTTTTGCCCCGGCTTTTGAAATAATTGCGGCAATAATTGTTGATGAAACCGCCAAACCAATATTGCCAAACACAAATGATGCTAAGAACAAAGCAAGATTCTTAATTACAAAAGCTTCAAACATTGCAGAGTACAAAATTGCAATTACTGTATTCATCGCAAAAACTAAAATAATATTAAAAATCAGCTTTCCGCTGAATACAGTTGACGGTGCGGCAATTAACTGAAGAGTTAATGATGTACCTCTTTCTTCTTCGGAAACAAAAGCTCTGGATAATCCCGACATTGCAGTAAAAAAAATAACTACCCAAAATAATCCGGCAGTTAAACTCGGACTGATTTTTTCATTACCGACAGAAAATAATATAACACTTATTGCAACAATGATGAACATTGCAAGTGCATTTATTGCATAACGCGTTCTTAATTCGGATTTAAAATCTTTTAAAAATAAGCTGTAAGATTTTGAGTTCATTTAATTCTTAAATTTTTCAAGGTAAACAATATCACTGCACAAGTCTAGATCATTTTTTTCGTTGGATGCAATAAGTACGATACTTTTTTCTCCTTCTTCTCTTACCAATTCATAAACAGAATTTTTTCCTTCATCATCAAGATTAGAAGTTGGTTCATCGAGAATTAGTAATTTTGGCGAATGCATTAATGCAAAAATAAATTTCACTCTTTGTTTCATTCCCGATGAGTATGTTTTTAATAAATCATCTTTTCTTTTATAGATTAGAAATTTATCCAGCCAATAATCAATTTTTTCTTTATCAAACTTTACGCCTCTTATTTCAGAAACCAAAGTCAGGTTTTCGTAAGTTGAAAACTCTTCATATAAAACCAAATAGGGAGAAACAAAACCGATATGATTATGGAGTTTCTCTTCAACTATTACTTTATCATTTAACTTATGAAGGATATTACCTTTTGATGCGCCAATTATTCCCGCAATTATTTTAACAAGAGTTGATTTACCTGAACCATTTGGACCGGAAATTCCGTAAACACCTGTTTTATCAAATTTAAATTGCAGATCGTTAAAAATTAATCTTCTCCCAAACGATTTATTCAAAGCTTCGGCTTCAACGGAATAGTTAGTCATTAAAAATCACCAACTTCCCTTTTTTAATATCAGAATCAATTTTTATAAAAAATAAGTAAACGCCCGATGCTAAATGTTTTTTATCATTATCCAATCCATCCCAAGAAAACTCAAAGTACTGTTTTGAGTTTTTGATGTATGATCGCTCAACAATAGCTTTACCTGAATAGACAAGCTTTAACGAAGATGTGTAAACATTAAAATCGAGATCGTTACTACCTATAGAGTTTGATTCAAATGCAATAGAAATGCCTTTCCCAAAATCTTTTGAATATCTAAATGGCGAAGGAAACGAATATATTTCTTTTGCTAAATCAGGAATTATAAAACTTGAATCACTATAAACAATAATATCATTCAATATTCCAACATTGTTCCAATATCTCTGATCCTCGTGGTTAAAAGTGGTTGAGTACTTGTCATTTAAAACTTTATCACCGGAATTTATATTGTTATAGATTGAAAAAGAAAAATCATAATCCGGCAAAGGTGAATCATAAGCATTTGAAACATTTGAATTTGAAATAATAGAATAAAACGTTCCATCGTTTGATGGAAGATTTACCTTAAGGAAATAATTTGCAACCGTGCCAATGCTCATATCATATTGCTGCGAGGGAGCAGAAAAATTTACTGTCGTTGTCGGATCAATTAACGGATAATTTGAAGCTTCGGAAAAATATTTTCCAGATATGGCTCGACTATTTGTATAATATGTCCATACTCCAAAAGTATTAAGTACATAACCAAAAGTAGAACCTTCCTCAACAATGCTTTTATTAATTGCATCTAACGCCGTATAAGTTGGAATAAGTTCCCATTGTTTTTTTATGATATCAAAACCAAAAACGTCCTTTAAATAAATATTCCAGATTGCCAAACTATACCCATCGCTAAGTTTGAATGGTCTTTCAGGGTTACGGAAATAATCATTCATATAATCGTAATAATCATTAACAGAACTGAAAACAAATTCCTCCATAGAAGTGGATGTAATCTCATAAAAAAAAGTATCGTAATCTCTGATAGATGAACTACTGCCTTGTGGAGCGTAATTTCCCATTTGAATTGCATGATGAAATTCATGAGCTGCAGTTACCTTTGCTGCGTCAATTGGAAGTTTTGGTGGAACTGCAGATGAATACCAGGGAAAATCGTTATCCATTTCCAGATAACTCGTCCAACTTGAAATCCCAACACTTGATTCACTTGTTGTTTGCCCATAAAGATTACCAAGGTTTCTTACATAAACATCATACTTGTCATCACCGCCTGCAGAACCATCTGCTGGTGGAGCGGGATAACCTAAATAATTAACTTCAAAACTATATGACGAATCAAGAGCTTGAGCAAGTAAGTTAACATCATAAGCAATAGCATCAGTACCGGTTGTTGAATAATGAATTCTAAAAAATCCACTTGGACTTACTATACTGCTTGGCAGCGACGGTCTTTGTAAAATTTTTGAAAGAATGGCTTGTTGTTCAACAGAAAAAGAGGATAAATTATTTTTTATTTCTTGAACAATTCCAAATCCGCATTTTCTATATGAAGGTTCTTCTTCAATTTGAGTTTGAAGTTGAAAGGATTCGTTAATACCCCGCAGTGAAGTGTATAAATTATACAGCGAATCGAGTTGTGACTGACTTAATTGCTGTGCATTAATTTTAACAAGCAAAATCAATAAAATCAGAATAATTTTTTTAATCATTATGGTAATTGTTTTATGATTATATAATTGTTGTCTGTATAAATAAGGTGATGTTTTCTTTGACCAAGATTTGCAACGATAAAATTAGATATGTCAATATTTTCAAAAATCTTTTCAATCTTTATTTGATTTTTTACCTTAACCGGCGAAAACCTGTATAATGTTTTACCTTTTTTATCATTCACAAATATCGAATTAGTTTTGTCAAAAAATAATTGATTTTTGTTTGTTATCCTAAGATCATATTTATCGCTTATTTTTGAATATATCTTATAATTATCTTTTCCATCAAGCAGAAATATTCCATCTTTCCCTGATATTAAACTTAAATAATTAACCTCTTGATCATTAACTGAAACATTAGATTCAGATATTATAGAAACGTCGCCGCGTTTAATTCTATTTATTTTATTAATTTCATATTTGCTACCTGCAAGATTGGCAATATTAAAATTCCAAAATCCGTTATCAACACTCCAAAAACCGATTAGCACTTTTTTAGCTGATATAATTGACGGGCTAATCCAGTTATAACTAATTTTTGCATAAATTCTATTGCTGTATTTTAAGGTTGTTTTGGAATAAATTTCAAAATTAAGACTGTTATCTTTTGAATATAAAATAAAAATTTCAGCATTGCCGGCTTCATCGGGGCAAAGCATTAAGTCCTTAATTGGTCCATCGGCATAAAAAAAATCGTGTTTAAAACTAAACTTTTCAAAATTCACTTCCACAGATTCAATAATCCGCTTATTAAGTGAAAAGCAATAAAATGTTTTTATAAGTTTTGAATTATTAAACTGAATTATTTTTTTATGGTCATCATTTAGATTAACAGAAAAATATTTTTCCGGTAATCCGGCAGCATCCCGAATAATAAATTTAAGTGATTGATCAAAATCATCAATAAACATCAAATCAATTATTCCATTATCTGTCAGGTCAAACTTTGAGACAGCATTCGGGGCAACACCTATTGCAAATGTTTGGTCATCGGACATTGAAGTAACTTTTGATAAAATACTTACTTCGCCTGTTTTATTTATAAAAGCAGAACCATAAACAAACTTGCTGAAGAAAGGTATAACCTCAACAATTCCGGATTTTTTAGTGTTAATTGTTCCCTTATAAAAGGAATAAAAATCTTTGGCAAAGATTGTAAATACTTCGCCACCTGAAGTACTCAAACAATTAAAATCAAAATAACCATCTCTGTTAAAATCACCAATTGCAAAATCCTTACAGGCAAAAGGAGTTTGAATAGAAACAATTTTTTGGTATGGATTTATTGGGTCTCCAAAATAAATTTTAATCGATGAAGTTGTGCCAATAATAATATCAGGGTATGAATCGTAGTTTAAATCGAATATATGCAAAGCCGAAACATTTTCACCAACATCAATCTTTCTTAATTCGGTAAATTCAGTACGACTGTTGTTATAAAGAAAATGGAGTGTGTTATCGATAGAATTCAAAGCAACAATGTCTTTTACTTGATCATCATTAACATCAATAAATTGTGCATTTAAAAAAGTTTGACCTTCTGATATTTTATGTTCTTCTAACTTATTGCCTTTTTGATTAATTATTGACAGACCTTCAAAAGCATTGCCCGATAAAAGAAATTCAGGTTTCCCATCATCATTAATATCAGCGATGCTAATATATTCCGGGTAATAATTAAACTTGATGTGGTTAATTAATTCAGGGTTACCTTCATTTGAAAATTTATAAAGCCCAAAACTTCTGCTCTTTCTTGAAGTAAAAGCATAAGATTCGATCACTTTATTTGGACCAATAACCGGCTCTATCCTTGAGGGCTGTAAAGGGAAGGAAATTTCTTTAGAAAAATTGAAATTTAATCCAGATTCTCCACGATAAATTTTTGCTTTAGTACCAAGCGGGTTGTAAACGAGCAAATCAGAATATTCATCCTGATCATAATTAAAACTAAGCAGTGTTGTATAACCTGAATCAACTTCAAATGAAGTCAGTTTACAAAACCCTTTAAATGGAATTTGGGGGATTATAATATCTGAAAAAAGGATAACCAGTAAAAGAGATTTACTTAATCCTGTCTTTAAGCCGATTCTCTCTTCTTGTGAGAGCTTCATCATATCTTCTTTTTTCGTCGTTAGTTTCAGGAATTGCTTCGATAGCCTGTACCGGTTTTCCATTATTATCTACACTAACAAATGTAAGGTAAGCTGTGTTTGTGTGGATTTTTGTACCTTCTCTAAAATTTTGTGCAAAAACTTTTACCCCAACTTCCATTGATGTTTTAAAAACCCGGTTTACGGATGCAATCAAATTAACGGCATCACCAAGTTTAACAGGATGATGGAAATCAATTCTATCTACGGAGGCTGTAACACAAATTCTGTTATTATGTTTTGCGGCGCTAAGTGCAGCACAAATATCAATCCAGTGCATTAACTGCCCGCCAAGTAAATTGCCTAATTGGTTTGTATGGTTCGGTAATACCAATTCGGTCATAATAATTTGGGAATCGTTTATTTTTTTAGATAAACTCATTATTATTTTGAAGTCAATTTACTTTCTAAAGAATTCTTAATATTCTGCACTTCTTCATAATTTTCATCGCCGGTATATTTTTCAAGAAATTTTATTGATGCAGAAAGCGCATCCGAATCCCGACCACGATCAATCAATACATTGATTTTACTGTAAAGAGCTAAAGGTGCATATTTTGTATCATGATAAACTTCAAGTACATTATCATAATACTTTATTGCTGCATTATAGTATTCAAGTTTTACATAAATTCTTGCTGTATCATATTCTTTTCTTGCTAATTTTTCGTTCAGTTCTTTAATCTTTGTTTCAGCTTCTGCGGCTTTTTCATTTAAAGGAAAGAAATCAATAAACACCTGAAATTCTTCAATCGCTTTTTTAGTGTATTGCTGATCCAGAGGAAAATCAGGAGAAAGTTCATAATAACAATTTGCAAGCATGTACTGAGCATCTGCCAGAAATTCGCTGGAAGGCATTCCTTTTATTAGTTTGCTAAACTGGTAAGCTGCCAAAATATATTCTTCTCTCTGAAATCTTGTCATAGCAAGATAATATTGAGCATCATCAACTATGCTGCTGCCCGGATATTGAAGGATTAAAGATTCAAATTCTTTTACTGCTTCTTCAGAATCCTTATCCTGGTAAAGTCTGATTGCATATGCAAGTCTTTCTTCAGGAGTCATATTTGTAGTATCCTCTGTAGAAGAGCAGGCAAAAAGAAATAAAGTTACAAAAATTAGCGCAAGTATGTTTTTCATTTCAAGTATATATGATTTTTGATGTGCAATTATAACCAAATTAGGTAAGCCTTCAAAGGTATTTATGATTACTTAGAACGTACGGAAAAGAATAAAATAATTGTTATTGCGGCAGCACCAACGGCTACAACGGGTTCCCAGAGATTTGAAAAAAATGATTCTGGTGGAAGATTTCCATGGGTAAACGGATATGAAGGATTTTCTAATTTTTCAACATCAGATACATTTACTGAATCTTTTTCTGTAATAACAAATTTGTTCACGTTCTGAATCGATGAAATAAAATAACTACCGGATATTTTTACAGCCCGTTCCGTAAAATAATCCCCAAACAAACCATCACGTTCCGGCTGGCTGTATTCAACATTGCAATCATCAATGATAAAATCTACGCTTGTTTCTTTATTATTATTTGTGCTTTCAGATATTAATGTTATTCCATTGTTTAACAAATTACCACGAATTCTATTGCCAAATACGGCATAATATGTTCCAAGCTCCAAATTAAGTTTTACTTGTTTGGAACTTCCTATATCATTTACCAACTTTGAACAAGCGGTATCAATTATTGAATAAAACAGATCAAGATTTGAAATAGTCTGAGCGTTAACTACTGTGCCGAAAAAAATTACAAAAAATAAAAACCGGAGTGATTTCTTTGTCGCTCCGGATATTTTATTAAAAATGTTATTCATTACAATGCTAATATTATCAGAAAGATTTTTTATATCAAGTTGTTTTTAACTTTATAAGTTTATCTGCCTGCCGCAATTTCCTGCAATTTTTGTATCCGCTGTTCGACAGGCGGATGCGTAGAAAAAAGTTTGCTCATTCCACCAAACAAAGGATTTATAATAAACATATGTGCAGTAGAAGGACTTGTGTTTCTTAAATGGCTAACCTGATTTCCTCTTGATATTTTTTGTAATGCCGAGGCTAAAGCCAAAGGCTTTCCGCTTATCTCAGAACCACCGGCATCAGCAGCAAACTCACGCGATCTTGAAATTGCCATTTGTAACAACATTGCAATTATTGGCGAAAGGATTATTAAAAAAATTCCTCCCAAACCGCCACCATCTCTATCATCATTTCTTCCAAACATTGCAGCCCATCCAGCCATTTGTGCAATGTAAGAAATTGTACCAACTAAAGTTGCCGCAATTGTACTTATTAAAATATCTCTGTGCTTTACGTGAGCTAATTCGTGGGACATAACTCCTGCAAGTTCATCATTATTTAATCCCTGCAAAATCCCAGTTGTAGCAGCAACCGCTGCATTATTTGGGTTTCTACCTGTTGCAAATGCGTTTGGTGTTGGATCATTAATGATATAAACTTTTGGCATAGGCAGATTTGCATTTTGTGCAAGTTGTTCAATCATATCATAAAATTTGGGCGATTGTTCTCGTGTTATCGGCTGTGCTTTGTACATTGCCAGAACTATTTTATCCGAAAACCAGTAAGACCCAAAATTCATTACCAATGAAAACACAAAAGCAATTGTCATTCCGGTTTTACCCCCAATAGCATATCCAACCAGAAGGAATAAAGCCATCATCATTGCCATAAGAAATGCTGTTTTAACTGCGTTCATTTATATCTTTTCTCCGTTTTATATTCAAAATTATACGCTAAAAATTGAGGAATCAAGTTAAACAGGATTAGCCTTTTTATATTAGATTTTTGTCACTAAAGTTTCAAAATGTACTTTTTGTCAATAATCAGATTTAGTTTCATAATGTCGGTTTTAAATTTTAATTTGGTCTTTATAATTATGAAAATATTTCCCCTTGCCTTTATTTTGTTATATCTTTAAATAGCTACAGAATTTTTGGAGAATTAATGCACAGGATCGCCTTTTTATCCATTACCTTTATAATATTTTTTGGCAGTTTAGCTTTTAGCCAAAACACTTACGATTTTCTCAGAGTAGATATGAGCGCACGCGCAGCTGCTCTTGGCGGTAGTTTTACATCAAATAACGACGACGCAGATGTTATTTTTTATAATCCCGCCGGATTAAAATCGCTAAGTGCAAATCCTATTTCTTTTTCATTCGTTAAACACTTGATGGATATAAATCTTGCAAGCCTTTCCTATTCACATGAATTTGAAGATATTGGCAGATTCGGTGCAGCTATAAAATATATAAATTACGGTAGCTTTGATGAGGCTGATGAAAATGGAAACAGGATTGGGGACTTTCATGCTAATGAATTAGCGCTGGTTATTGGGTATGCAAATGAACTTGATAAGAATTTTTTCTACGGCGCCAACGCTAAATTTATTTATTCGGGAATTGCAGACCGTTCTTCAACTGCAATGGCTGTTGATTTAGGTTTGCATTATTATATTCCCGGACCTGAATGGAATTTTGGTTTTTCCGTTCTTAATCTTGGGGCTCAACTTAGTAATTATTACAGCACAAAAGAGGATTTACCTCTTGACATTGCAGTTGGTGTTTCAAAAAGACTTGAGAATTTGCCTTTAAGGCTTTCACTTGATTTTCATCAGCTAAATAAAGACCGTGATAATTTTTCGCAAAGATTTAAAGCTTTTACAGTAGGAGCAGAATTTACTTTAAGCAAAGTGATGAAGCTAAGATTTGGTTATGATAACGAACGAAGATCTGATTTTAAGATTGGTTCAACTGCAGGTATTGCAGGATTTAATACCGGTTTGGGTCTTAAAATTTTGGAATACCAATTTGATTATGGTTACTCATCGCTTGGTTTAGTCGGTGGTTTACACCGAATTGGTATTTCAACTTCCTTATAAAAGATTATGTCGTACCGCTGATCTTGCCAAGGTATGAATGTTTTTTCTGTCAGTCTTCGACAAGTTTAAACTGACATTTGCTTTTTTACTTTTCACCTTTCAAAATCTTCAAACTATTTTCTGCAACAGTGTGCGATGTTCCATAATCTTTCATTTCAAGCAGCATGTTATACAAATTAATTGCTTCATCTGTTCGTTTAAAAGTTTCTGCTATCTGAGCAAGATAAAGAACTGAATTTATCTGGAAACCTGATTCTTCTCCTTCTTTATCAATCTTTTTTGATTCGGAAATACATTTCTGAAAATAATCTTTAGCAGATTCAAGCTGACCATTATTTTTTAGATTATATCCAAGATAATAAGATGCTTCCCTAATAGAAGCCGGGGTCGTATATCCGGAATAGTTTTTGTCGGCTTTGTTTAGTACATCTTTAAAAATTGAATCCGCAATAACACTGTGCCCTCTTTTAATTGCGATTCTTCCACGCCATCTTTCAAAAACAGGGTTATCAGGAAAATCATCACTTAAAAGTTTTGCATAATCATCAGCAACCATAGGATTGTTTTCGTAACGATAATATGAAGTCATTAAGAAATAACGGGCTTCATATTTTGCAAACTTTCCGTTGAATGCCGTGTTTTTTAATTGCTGAATTCCTTTTTCTTTATCACCGTTTGGAAAGAAAATCATTAGCGGCTTTATTAACGGAAACTCATCTGGAATTACATCTGCGTAATAATTATATATTCCAAAACCGAGCTGAACATCCATATTATCTGGATCAAGCGATGATGCTTGTTCAACAATTGGCAAGGCTTCACGTCCGTCATCGGCAGCTTTAAGCCAGCTTTCACGCACTGCCCGTAATCTTCCGCGGAATCCAATAGATCCGCCTTTAAAGAAAAGCGCATCCACATCGTTTGGATTTTTATCAAGTACCTGATCACATTGATAAATTACATCTTCTAACTTCTGAAAAAAAATGTCGTCATAACTTTCATTATCAATATCAAGCAGAATTTTCCACCAATCAATCATTGCAAGAAAAAATCTTCCTGCCGGCTTTTCGGGATAGTCCGCAATTAATGCTCGGAAAGTTGTTTCTGCTTCGGCAAATTTGATATTATAAATCTGCTTGATTCCTTCATCCACACGAGTATCAAAATCTGCATTTTGTGCAAATGATGAAAAAGAAAAAAGTATAAAAAATAAAATTAATTTTTTCATATTATTTAAAAATATTTCCATGCAATTTTTCTATGAATGATGAAATAAACAAGGGCAAACAAAAAGGCGATTCTAAAGAACCGCCTTTTGTTCAGTTAAAATTGCTATTTTTTAGAGTTATTTTGTCAGAATCATCTTTCGTGCCTGAGTAAAACTATTTGTAGTTATACGATAAATGTAAACACCACTTGGAAGTTTTGAAGCATCAAAGTTAACAGAATAATGTCCTGCTTCTTTTCTTTCATTAACACAAGTGGAACGGTGTTGCCGCACCGTTCCTTTTTATTTTTAAATTTTACTCAGCCCTCCGTTATTTTATCAATATCATTTTTTTTGTTTCGATATAGCTACCAGTAATCAATTTATAAAAATAAATTCCACTTGAGAGTTCGCTCCCGTCAAAAACCACTTTATGATTTCCAACATCCTCTTCTCCATTTACTATCTGGGCAATCTCATTACCAAGAATATCATATATTTTAAGTTGTACCTTAGTTCTGACAGGCAAGTAAAAGGTAATATTTGTTATGGGATTAAATGGATTGGGATAGTTTTGTTCTAACACATATTCCTTTACTTGCGGATCAGGGTCATCAACGGAAACAATTGTTAAAGATGTATCTCCATAAACTATTCCATCAATAACACAGCCAGATAACCAATATAAATTTCCGGCAAACGGATCTTCTACACTATATTGCAATAAGCCAAAATCTTCAGACCAATAATATTCGTCATCACTAAGCATACTATCAGTAACAAAAACAAGAAAAGATTTCGTGTTTCTTCCAAATATCCAATAGTAACCACTATCTATTATAGTATAATGATACTTAAACCCATAGGGTTCTTCATTGTACCAATAATCACCTATTGTAGGATTTTCCTTAAAGTAAATCCTTTCTCTAAAATTAACACTATCAAAAGCTACATAGTATCCATCTTCTCGCAGGCGAGCATAATAAGTAAAGGGCGAATTTATAAATAAACTATAAATTTCATAATATTTATTATTGTTTATTATTATGTTGGTATCAACTACAGTAATTTTATGATCGGGTCTGAAGAAAAAATCTCTTGTAGTCCAACTATTACCCAGTTTTAGCGGAAAGGGTTCCTGTGCATAAAGTAAACCTGAGAAAATTAACAAAAATAGAATTGATTTCATTTTTTCACCCCCTTTAGTATTATCTTAAAATTAAAAAATGAAAATATACTTGATTGTTGTTATAAATGAAGTCTTTTGAAGTTAATTTTATTAAAGAATAAGAGATTTTCATTAAGTGCCTCACCTTCTCTTTCCTATAACAATTATTGTATTTATAAAATAATCAAAAAAAATCAAAAAACAAAAGGCAATCCTATTGAACCGCCTTCATTAAACATTTGGCACTGAACATTCATCATTAGCTTAACAGTTTATCACTCACATATCTTGATAACTGATCAATCGCAATTCTTTCCTGCTGCATTGTATCTCTATCGCGCACCGTTACAGTTTTATCCTCAAGTGTTTGAGTATCAACAGTTATACAATATGGAGTTCCGGCTTCATCCTGCCTGCGGTATCTTCTTCCGACAGCTCCTTTATCATCATAAAAAACTTTAAAGTTTCTTCGCAAATCTTTTTCAATTTCACGGGCAATTTCAGGCATTCCATCTTTATTAACCAGCGGAAAGATTGCCGCTTTTATTGGCGCAAGTCTTGGATGAAATCTTAAAACTGATCTCATCTCACCATTAACTTCTTCTTCGTAATAAGCATCAACTAAAAATGCCATAAAGCTTCTGCTTGCACCTGCAGAAGTTTCAATTATAAACGGAACGTATTTTTCTTTTGTTTCATCATCAAAATATTTTAATGATTTGCCGGAATAATCTTCGTGCCTGCTTAAATCATAATTTGTTCTGTTGTGAATTCCTTCAATCTCGCCCCAGCCGAAAGGAAATTCATATTCAATATCTGTTGCCGAGGCTGCATAATGTGCAAGCTTTATATGATCGTGATAACGAAGTTTTGTCTGTGTCATTCCGAGAGATTTAAACCATTCAAGTCTTGCGGCTTTCCAGTAGTCATACCATTTGCCGGCATCTTTTGGATTAACAAAAAACTGCATTTCCATTTGTTCAAACTCTCGCGTACGGAAAAGGAAATTTTTTGTATTTATTTCATTCCTGAATGCCTTACCAATTTGGGCAATTCCAAAAGGTAACTTTTGTCTGGATGCACTTTGCACATTAAGAAAATTAACAAATATTCCCTGTGCGGTTTCAGGTCTTAGATAAACAACAGAACCGGAATCTTCAACCGGACCAACAAATGTTTTAAACATTAAGTTAAACTTACGCGCATCAGTAAAAGTATTTGCGTTTCCACACTGGGGACAATTTAATTTTGATAGCAGAGTTTTACCAACTTGTTCATCTTCTAAAAGCAGATTAAAAGGATCTTCATCACCAGGATTATTAATTCTATCTTCAATTTTACTTAGAATTGATGTATTGTCTTTAAAATCGTTCTTAAGCTCAGCAAGTGCTTTTTCTTTTTTCTTTTCGTTTATTGAATCACCAAGAACATCCAAACGGAAACGTGCTTTACATTGTTTACAATCAATCATCGGATCGGTAAAATTCTCAACGTGCCCGGAAGCCTCCCAAACTTTCGGATGCATCAAAATAGAAGCATCCAGACCTTCAACGTTATCTCGGTAAGTCATAAACTTCCACCACTCTTCTTTTATATTTCTCAGAAGTTCAACTCCAAGCGGACCATAATCCCAGCAGCCGTTTAATCCACCGTAAATTTCACTTGATTGGAATACAAAACCTCTTCTTTTGGCAAGAGAAACAATATTTGCAACTGCATCGGCAGATTTATTCTTTTTTTCGCTCACAATTCACCTTAATTATTATATACATTTTATGCTTCGAATATAGTAAAACATACGCAATTTTTTGAACCAGCTTTATTGTTGAATTAACGGCGTTTCTTTAGTTTTGGAATGTCGAAGGCAAACTTTTTAAAATAATCACTCCAAAACTTATTGGTGTTTTATGTTCAAAAAATTATTACCCAAAGAAGAAAAATATTTCGAAGACTTCAAAGAAATGATAGCCCACATTGAAGAAATGGCGCTTCATACAGAAAAAATATTTCAGTTTGAAGACCACCAGGCACATATACTTAAAATGAAACCTCTTGAAGTAAGGTGTGATGAAATTACATCAAAAATTACAAAGCGACTTAATAAAACATTTATCACTCCCTTTGATAGAGAGGATATATTTGCACTTATAAAAAGATTGGATGATCTAAGCGATATGCTTTTAGGCGCTACTGTAAGAGTTGAAACTTTTAACATAGATAAAAAAATTGATTATGCAGATAAACTTGCAGCAATTATTCATGGGCAGATAAAAGAGCTGGGTGTTGCCGTGCAGGATCTTAAAGTAAAAAGAGTGAATGAATTGAAAGCTGTAAAATCTCTTGAAACGGAAGCCGACAGGGTTTATCAGCAGGCAATTAAAGAATTGTTTGAAAAAGAAAAAGATGCAATTGAACTAATAAAGAAAAAAGAAATAATCGACCTGCTTGAGAGAACCAGCGATAGATGCCAATCAACAGCCAATGTGATTTTATCAATCTTCATTAAAAACGCATAAAGAAAACTGTATGGAAATTGTTGTCCTGATTATTGGGTTCGCCCTTGTTTTTGATTTTTACAATGGAATGAATGATGCTGCAAACTCGATTGCAACTATTGTTTCTACCAGGGTTCTTACTCCTTTACAAGCTGTTGTTTGGGCGGCTTTTTTTAATTTTGTTGCTGCATTTGCCTTTGGAGTTAGCGTAGCTACAACCATCGGCAAGGGTCTTGTTGATGTTAATATTGTAGATAATTTTGTAATTTTTTCAGGTTTGATTGGCGCAATTATATTAACCGCCACTGCTACTCATCTCGGATTACCTATCAGTGTTTCTCATGCAATTATTGGAGGCTATGGTGGGGCAGCTTTAATTAAAGCGGGAATTGGTGCGATAATTATTTCGGGTTACACCAAAGTTTTAATATTTATTTTTCTGGCTCCAGTAATCGGAATGCTAATGGCATATATATTTTCAATTATTACTTTGTGGGTTGTAAAAGATATGCCACCAAGAACAGTTGATAAATATTTCAGGAAACTTCAACTTGTTTCAGCAGCTTTATACAGTTTAAGCCACGGCTCAAATGATGCACAAAAAACTATCGGAATAATTTCTATTGTTTTGTTTACAAATAAATTGCTTGGGGAAACCTTTTATGTGCCTTTCTGGGTAATAATTTTAAGTCATTCGGTAATTGCACTCGGAACTTTACTTGGAGGGTGGAAAGTAATTAGAACACTAGGAATGCGCGTTACAAAACTTACACCTTTTGGTGGATTCAGCGCTGAAACTGCTGCCGGTTTAACAATAATTGGAGCCACGATGGGAGGCATTCCTGTAAGTACAACTCATACAATTACAGGAGCAATTATAGGTGTTGGTTCTGTAAAAGGATTTTCTGCCGTTAGATGGGGTGTTGCAAAAAATATTTTATGGGCATGGGTTTTAACAATTCCACTTTCAGCGATCTTTGCAATGTTGACATACAGTGCCATTATTTATGTAGTAAACTTATTTTAAGTTGATTCTGAAAATATTTTTGAGATATTAAGAATAAACAACGGCTGAAAGATAACCAACCACTTCCGTCTTGTCTCCTGTAACATCACCGGAATCACTCCGGCTAAGAACAAAAGAATTGTTAATATTTTTTAAAGATGCCGCTTTCATCATTGCAATAATTGGTCCAGCACCACAGGCTTCACAACTATGATTATCAATATCTCTCAACAGACTATCTAAATCAAAATCATTTATTCTTTTTTCTACTATCGAATCCAATCTATCTGCTTCCTGAGCCGGAAAGAAATGAGACATGTCAGAACTTGCTACAACAAGAGTTGAATCATCAGCCACTTTGGAAATTTTTTGGGCAAGTTCATCAATAAATATTTTATTTTGATCGCCCATAACAATCGGAACAATTTTAAATTCTTTAAGTACTGATTGAAGAAAAGGAATTTGCACTTCTAAAGCATGCTCTTTGCGATGACCTTGAATACTACGAAAAATTGTTTTGCTGTATTTGACCAATTCATCTGCCATTACCTGGTCTATTTCAACAATACCCAATGGAGTTTCATACGCATCTCCATCATATATTGAAATACCGGGAAAGTATTCCGAATGACTTGGAGAAATTACAATTACTGTTTTATAATTTTTGTTTTTTAAGAGATTGTACGCGTATGCGGCAGTTTTCCCTGAGTAAACATAACCGGCGTGAGGTGAAACAATTCCGAAAATATTATTAAATGATCTTTCCGGTTTTGCAACTTGCAGCATTAAAGCAATATCTTTTTGCAATCTTTCTTTTTCAGCCGGATAAAAATACCCGGCAACTTGCTGATGCCTTATCTTCATTTTCACAACACCTTTTCTTCTTCGGAAAATATTTCAGCAGTGAAGACTTTAATTTTTAACATACGTTCTTTCCAGTACTCGCTATAAAATCCAGCTTTATTGCATAGAGCAGAAAGGAACTGTTCACGATTCATTTTATATTCAGTTGCAACTTGAGGAAGTAATAATCCCCCCCCGCCTTCATCTAAATACAAACCATGCTTACCAATAATTATTTCTTCATAACTTTTTATGGGAACAAATTCAGACAGGATAGATATTTCAATATGAATTTTATCCAATTCGTTTTTTTTCAGAGCAGAAAACCTGGGATCGTTTACGGCTGCATGAATTGCCGCCGAACAGACTGTATCAAACAGTGGTTCTCTGCCAATTATATATCCAATGCAGCCACGCAGTTGACGATCAATTGTTAGTGTAACGAATGCTCCGTATTTTTCTTTTAGCAAAGGATACTTTGCAAAATCGGGATGATCAGGTTCTTTACCATCAAAGAAAGAAGCAATAGATTGACGAGCGGCTTGTAGAAGAATATTTTTTTCTTCTTTTGTAACATTCATTTTATTTACTCTTCAATTTGATAAACTAATAATTTTGCTTTATCAACAATCAAGAAGAGACGATTATCTTTAACAAAAAAAGATTCCGGCATTAAATTAACCAAATTTTTATCAAGAGTTTCTTTTAACAGAATTTTATTTTTTGTTAAATCAACAGCAGTAAAAACATTATCAAACGTATTTGATTTAGAAATTTCATGATAATTATACATCAACAAGTTTTCATATTTTAGAAAACTTATATCGCCCTTAATTACATTGTCTGTCAAAACCTGTTCAAGATATTTTTGATGTTCTTCGATGGAAATGCCGGTACGATTAAAATAATCGGGAAACAAATAATTTTGTTTCTCAAAGTCTTCATCAGCTTTTTCTTTAAGTTGATTTAGAACTGAAACATCGGTTCCAAAATCATCAAGAATATTTCCCGTTACATAATCCAGAGCAAAAAATACCCGTGATTCAAATCTCTGCTGGTAGCAATATACTTTATCATCATACACAAACGAAAAAACATAATTGCCATTTTGCCAGAGAGTTGATTGGGATAAAATGTCAAATGCAATTATGTTTTTATGAGCCGGCATGTCGGGCTTGCCGTAAGTGTGAAAGAAAATAACATTATTATAAATTGATTCAATCCCGATCCAATGTTTTTCTTCAAGTTGATAATTTTTAAATAAATTTTTACCGGACTCAATATCATAACAACTAAAGAACACTTCTTTAGTATTCATATCTCTTTCTTCAATTACAAGTTTTTTCTCCGCAGTTGGAAGTATTCTCCAAACTTGTTTATCGTTATCGAGTTTATAAAGTTTTTTTAGTTTCATCTAGTTTTATCTGTTGCCACTACTTTCGGATTGTGGTGTTTTTATTAGAGTAAATGGGCTTTAGCCTAATATTTATTTGGCTAAAGGCCGATAGGTACCTTTAATACTAAATCCACGACTTAAAAGTCGTGGCAATTATTCTATTGATAACATTACCACTTAAACAATCGGTTTAAACCTTGCTGTAAAATGACGAAGCATTGGAGTTTCGTATGTAATTTTATAACCTTTTAACTTATCACGGTTTTTGAATACTTCAAGAATAACTTCAAGTAAATAATCAATATGACTTTGGGTGTAAACCCTTCGCGGAATAGCCAGCCGCACAAGTTCCATCATTGCAGGAATAAGTTTTCCATTATTATCATACTTACCAAACATAACACTACCAATTTCTACAGAACGAACTCCGCCTTCAAGATAAAGTTCACAAACAATTGATTGTCCCGGGTATTGATCAGCAGGAATATCAGGTAAAAATCTTTTTGCATCAATGTAAATTGCATGTCCTCCGGGCGGTTCGATGATCGGAACACCCGCCGTAACAAGTCTTTCTCCAAGATATGCCACACTACGAATTCTGTACTGTAAATAATATTCATCAAGCACTTCCAATAAACCTTGAGCAACAGCTTCAAGATCACGTCCCGCAAGTCCGCCGTAAGTAGGAAATCCTTCCGTAACAATTAATAAGTTACGGGATTTCATTGCAAGTTCTTCATCATTCATTGCTAAAAATCCGCCGATGTTTACAAGTGCATCTTTTTTAGCACTCATTGTAATTCCATCAGCATAAGAAAACATTTCCTGTGCAATCTCAAGCGGAGTTTTATTTTCGTATCCCTTTTCTCTTAACTTTATAAAGTATGCATTTTCTGCAAACCTGCATGCATCAATAAATAAAGGAATATTATACTTTTTGCATACTGCTTTTACATCTTTTATATTCTGCATCGAAACAGGCTGCCCGCCGCCTGAATTGTTGGTAACTGTTATCATACAAACAGGAATGTTTTCAGCACCTTTTTCTTTTATGAATGCTTCAAGTTTTTCAACATCCATATTTCCTTTAAAGTCTGCACGAATTTCAGGATGCTTTCCAACTTCATTTAATAAGTCATACGCTTCTGCTCCTGAAAATTCCACGTTTGCTCTTGTAGTATCAAAGTGCGTGTTGTTTGGAACAAATTTTCCCGCTTTGCCAACGATAGAAAAAAGAATTTTTTCTGCCGCTCTTCCCTGGTGAGTTGGGATGATAAATTTCATACCCGTAATGCTTTTTATAACGGCTTCAAACCTGTAAAAACTTTTAGAACCGGCATAAGATTCATCACCTTCCATAATTCCTGCCCACTGTTTTGCACTCATTGCTGAAGTGCCGCTGTCTGTAAGAAGATCAATTAAAACGTCTTCGGCAGGAAGCATAAAAGGATTGTACCCGGCATCTTTAAGAAGTACTTCCCTTTCTTCTCTTGTTGTAAATCTTATAGGTTCTACGGATTTGATTTTGAATGGTTCGATAATGGTTTTGGGTTTCATAGTTTATCCAAATGAATGAGATAAAATTTTAATTACTTAAATTTAATAAAAGATAAAGTTTATTTCTTTAGACGAATTACAGATTCTTATTGCCTTTTGAATATTTCATAAATAGTTTTCAATAGTGTCATTTCAAAAAATATTCAGGAGAAGTTATGGAAACTGAAGATACCATTCAAACAGAACAGCCCCAAAACGAAATGGAGGAATTATCACATACAGATAAACTTGTTGGCGTTATTTCTGAACCTTCCGATCTTTTTTCAAAATTAGTTTTCCAAAAAGCAAAAGCAACAGACTGGCTATTGCCGTTATTAGGATTGATTATCGTTTCAATTGTTGCAACTTTTATTTATATGTCTAATCCTGAAATAAAATTAGAAATGCAGCAGCAGCAGCAAAAAGCAATGCAGGAACAATTTGACAAAATGGTTCAAAGCGGACAAATGACTCAGCAACAGGCAGATGAGCAAATTGAAAGAGCAAGAGGAATGATGGATAACCCGATGTTTACCTATCTGTTTCCTTCACTCGGAATTTTTGTGATGACCTTGCTTTGGTTTTTTGTTTTTACAACCGTTGCGTTTTTACTCACTAAATATGCTCTAAACGGAACCGGCAGTTATTCCCAGGCAATGAGCGCTTTTGGTTTGCCTTTATATATAACAGTTCTGCAAACTATTATTTTAATAATAGTCGGTTTATTAATGGGCAAAATTATTTCTGGAGTTAATCCCGCTGCACTTTTAGGAATGGACATAAAATCTTTTGGCGGATTTCTCTTAAGCCGATTAGATGTTTTTGCAATATGGTTTTATGTTGTTGTCGGTATCGCTTTTGCTAAAATGTTCAAATCAGATAATGTTAAAAAATTTGTTGGTGTTTCTATTGGAACCTGGCTTGTAGTTATGTTTATAATTTTCGGATTAAGTAAAGTTTCTCCATTCTTTAGCAATATGATTAGATAATATCACATTCTGATTTTAAGGGAACGGGATTTTACCGTTCCTTTAATTTCAAATGATTGATTGCGGATCAATATAATAATACAATTTTACATCCCGGTAACGGGATTTTTTAATTATTACCCCAAACAATATTTGCAAATTTTAGTAGATTACTGAATAGAAATTAGAAGAGTGAAAATTAAATCTTTTATTTTTAATGGAAAGCAAACAAAAAAAATTACCCGTACCTGATGAGTTACCAAGCCAATTTGCGGATAGAGTTGGATTTGAATATACTCTTTTACTAAAACAAACTCATAAAAAAGAACGGGGACAATTTTTTACTCCTACAATCATAGCCAAACACATGGCATCCTTTAGCAATAATTCCCTTGCTCATTTAAGGATACTTGATCCTGGTTGTGGTACCGGAATATTAACTTGTGCATTGGTTGAAAACTTGGTTGATCATAATCCAAATCTAATTTCGATTGATATTGTAGCTTATGAAATTGATGCTGACTTAATATCCAGTTCTATGGAAGTATTAAAATATTTAAAAGAATGGCTTTCTAAAAAAAATATTAGTTTAACTTACTGCTTATGTGTTCAGGATTTTGTTTTAGATAATTTTGAAGTTTTAAATAATAACAAGAATATTTTTCATACGTATAAAGAACCGTTTGATATAATTATTTCAAATCCTCCTTATTTTAAACTTTCAAAAGAAGATATAAGAACTAAAGCAGCGAAACCAATTGTCAGTGGGCAGTTAAATATTTATTCTATATTTATGGCTATTTCTGCAAAATTATTAAAGCCAGGTGGAGATTTAATTTTTATAACACCAAGAAGTTTTGCTTCTGGAGGTTATTTTAAAGCATTTAGAAAATTATTCTTTAATACAGTAGAGCTCGAAAAAATCCACTTGTTCTCATCGAGAAAGGATGCATTTAACAGAGATAATGTATTGCAAGAAACAATGATTCTTAAAGCTAAGCGAGAAGAGCATATAGATTCTAATAAATTAGTTGAAGTTTCTACCTCATATGGATTGAAAGATATTGACAATCCCAAAACCAAATTTTTTATGTATCAGGATCTAATTAATCTAAATTCAAAAGAAAAGATTCTCCATATTCCAACAAATGAGAATGAAGAGCTTATACTAAATATTATTAAAGGGTGGAATGGAACCTTAGGGAAACATAATATTATGATTTCTACAGGACCAGTTGTTGCTTTTCGTGCATGGGATAACATTCATTCTACCTATGCAAATGAAAACTTAGCCCCTCTGTTCTGGCTCCATAATGTAAAGAAAATGGAGCTAAACTGGCCATTATATAAAACCGGCAAAGGACAGTACATTGAAATTCAAGAACAGACTAAACCAATTCTCATTCCAAACAAAAATTATATATTCTTAAGAAGATTCAGCAGCAAAGATGATAAGAGTAGACTAATAGCAGCCCCGTATTTCTCAAATTTTGTAAAAGCTGATAACATCGGGGTTGAAAATAAAGTAAATTACATTTACAGATCAAACGATAATTTAGCTCGCAATGAAGTTGTAGGACTGTGTGCTTTACTTAATAGTGATCTCTTCGATAATTATTTCCGAACTTTTAACGGAAATGTCAATGTTAGTGCAACTGAGTTGAGAAATATGGCGTTTCCACCACTTGATAGCATTAAGGAAATTGGTAATAAAATTATTCTTTCTAACGATTATCAATTGGAAAACGTTAATAAAATAGTTAATGAGATGTTTCAATTTGAATTAGTGAGCACATAATGAATAAAATCAGAGAAGCTCAAGAAATACTTAAAGCTTTCGGTTTGCCGGAAGCCCAGCAAAATGAAATGTCTGCTTTAACTTTACTAGCGCTTTGCAACATTAAAAAGCGTAGTAATTGGAATTTTGCTTCAAAAAATAGTTTAGGTGTATCGAAAGGAATAATGTCTTTTGTTAAAAATGAATATAAAAAAGATTATGCACCCAATACAAGAGAAACTTTTCGTAGACAAGTATTACATCAATTTGTTCAGGCAAGAATAGTGGATTATAATCCAGACAAACCAAACCTGCCGGTTAATAGTCCCAATGCTCATTATGCAATTTCAAAAGAAGCTAATGAAGTAATTAAAACATTTAAAACCAAAAAATGGCATGAATCTATACGTAGATTTAATACTAAGGTCGGCAAGTTGTCTGAAATTTATGCAAAAGAAAGAGAGATTAATTTAATTCCTTTAAAATTATCTAATGGTAAAATACTTAAACTTTCAGCAGGAAAACATAATCAAGTTCAGGCTGCAATAGTTGAACAATTTGCTGCACGTTTTATTAAGGACGGTGTATTGGTTTATTTGTGAGATACAGCAAATAAAAATTTACATGTTGATGAACAAACTTTATCCCGGTTAGGAATTCCAATTAATCGACATAGTAAGCTTCCCGATGTTGTAATATATGAACCCAAAAGAAATTGGCTTTTTTTAATTGAAGCAGTTACTTCACATGGACCAATTTCACCAAAGCGCCTTGTTGAGTTAGAAAAATTTTTTAAAAACTGCAAAGCTGGAAAAATATATGTTACTGCATTTCCAGATTTTACAGAGTTCAAGAAACACTCAAAAGAAATTGCATGGGAAACTGAAGTCTGGTTAGTTGAAGCACCGGATCATATGATACATTTTAATGGCAATCGTTTTATTGGACCTTATTAATTGAATTGCACGCCTTAAACAACACTCTGCGGATCAACATCATAATACAATTTTACATCCCGGTAACGGGATTTTTTATTAAACTCTGTAAATGCTTCCAATATTGCTTTTCTTAAAATTGCTCCGCCGGGGTCTTTTTCTTTTAAGCTTTTTATTAAAATGTGATAACGATAATTGCCCATAAGTTTAAATATTAAAGCTGTAGTCGGATCGGAAATCTTTAAATAATTTTTGTATTTGATAATCTCTTTATAAAAATCAAAAGCGGCTCCTTTAGCTTTTTCCATAGAAGTATCTTTTGTTTCAATTAATGCAATCCGTGTAAACGGTGGATAACCCATTTGTCTGCGGTCTTCAAGTTCTTTTTTGTAAAAACCGGAGTAATCATTTCCCAAAACTTTTTGAAGCACAAAATGTTTTTCATTGTAAGTCTGAATAATTACTTCGCCTTCAACTTTACTTCTTCCCGCCCGTCCTGCAACCTGTGTTAGAAGTTGAAAAGTTCTTTCATCGGCACGAAAATCCGGAAGCCACAAAGTTGTTTCAGCGGCAATAACTCCTACTAAAGTAACGCGGGCAAAATCCAAACCTTTGGAAACCATTTGTGTTCCTACAAGAATATCAACCTCGCCTTTGCTAAAGCTTAAAAGCAAATTGCTTAGATAAGATTTTTTTGAAATCGAATCGGAATCAATTCTCTCAATTTTTGCATTGGGAAAATAAAACTGCAATTCATCTTCAACGCGCTCTGTTCCGGTTCCAAAATATTTTATGTTAATTGAACCGCAATGTGTACAGGCACCGGGAACCGGTTTTACCAATCCGCAATAATGGCACTGTATTTTATTTTGATTTATATGATAAACCATCGGCACAGAACAATTTTCACACATCTCAACTTCGCCGCAATCATTACAATATATTTGAGTTGAAAATCCTCTTCTGTTTTGAAGAAGTATTACACCTTCCTTTTTATTTAACCGGTCTTCAATTTTATCTATCAAAGTTTTTGAAAACACTGTTTCGGATTTAGATTTATTTTTTTCGCGGGCAATGTTTACAAAAGTTATTTTGGGCAGCTTAGCATCATCAATCCTATTTGGAAGTGAAAGCAGCCTGTACTTTCCAGTTTCCGCATTGTACATACTTTCAATCGATGGGGTTGCCGAGCCAAGAACAACAGGACAATTAAAAATATTTCCAAGTACAACAGCGGAATCCCGCGCATTATATTTTGGCGTTTGATCAGCTTGTTTATAACTTGCATCATGTTCCTCATCAACAACTATCAATCCTATTTTATTTAACGGCGCAAACAAAGCCGAGCGCGCACCGATAACCACTTTTGATTTTCCACTTAAAACCCTTCGCCAGCCGTCATACTTTTCACCGATAGACATTCGGCTGTGAACAACTGTTACAGTATCGCCAAAATTGTTAAAAAATCTCGATGTGATTTGCGGCGTTAATGAAATTTCAGGAACAAGAATTAAAACCGTTTTATTTTTTTCTAATGCCTGTTTCGCCAGCTCGATATAAACCTGAGTTTTACCGCTTCCAGTAATTCCGTGTAAAAGAAATGTTTTAAACTTGTTTTGATTCTGCGCTGATAAAACTTCATCAACAACTATTTGCTGCTCGTTTGTAAGAGTTAGTTCCTGATGTTTTTCTGTATAATGTTCTTTAAATCTTCTATCGATTTCTTTTTCAAAAACTTTAACAAATCCTTTTTGCTCAAGCCCGTCTAAAGATGATTTTGATGATTCGGTTTTATTTAAAAGCTCAGCTACGGGGAGTGATAATCCTTTTACCTCAATAAGCTTTAAAAGAATTTTTACCTGCTTTGGTGATTTCCTATCAAGTTCCGGAAAGCTTGCATAAATCTGGGCTAATTCTTTAGCAAGTTTTACAAACTTTACTTTTTTTGGTTTTACTTTAACGCCTTCAACTTCGTCGGTAATTGTAACTGCACCCTGATTATGAAGTAAGCGAATTTGAGAATAAATGTTTTTTTTCTTTATAATTTTCTGCAATGATGAAAAACTTAATTCATCACGTTTAGAAAGTTCTAAAAGGATTTTAAACTTTAATGAATCTTTTTTCTTTTCTTTCTCAAGAAGATCAAGAACAAAATTTTTATCAACTATAATCTTTCTTTTCGTTTCAACTTCAGTGCCTTGCGGAACAAGTAATTTTAGTGCTTCGCCAAGAGAGCATAAATAGTAGTCCGAAAGCCATTCGTAAAATTTTAGAGTTTTGTTTGTAAAGATAGGTTTATCATCAAGTATATCCGTGATTGGTTTTACTTCATTTTTTTTTAAAGAAGTTGTAGAGGCAAGATTTATAATAAAACCGGTTATGGTTCTCTTTCCGAAAGGAGCAACAGCCCGCACACCAACTTTAGCAAATTCCTGTAAATCTTTAGGAACCGAATAAGTAAATGCTTTCCTGAACGGCAGCGGGAAAACTATTTCAACAAACATCAATTCTCTTTCAAATAAAATGGAGCTAAAGATGTCAGCTCTTCTTTATCCGTATCATCACTGTACATTTTAAACTTTAAAGTTTTAATAGATTTATCCCAAACTATTCTTTGATATTGATCTGTTTTTGTAACCTGCCCGTTTGTAGAAATGATGCTGTCTTCCGGTGAAATTGTTAAATAATAATATGGATCATCAAACTGCATTCCTTCGACTGTGCTTATATCAGAAAATTCATATCGCGCAATTGCATTTAATTTTCCTTTTTCAACAAGCAGGTTTCTTGATGTAATTTTTTTTCCGTCTTTTTCCTGATCCGCAACAAATTCCTGTCCTTTTAATCCATATTCAAGAACACTTTTAACATCAGCATCTATGGCTTCCGGAGTTGTAGCATCCGTATTCATATCCTCAATTGTAACCAATGCAGTTCCTGTGCCGTCATCATTTACATTAACTTCATAAGTAACGGAATTAAATAAAATACAACCTGTTAACTGAGTTAAAAATAAAACTGCTAAAACATAAAATAATTTTTTCATTTGCCACCTTAATTTTCTTAATAAATTTAAATGCTCTCGGTCGCTTTAATAAAATATATTCAGAACTAAATAACTGCTTTCTCTAACAAAGTAAAAGTCTGTTTATCGGCATCCAGTTCGGCAAGAGCGCCAAATGGAATTGTAAATTTATCGGTAACATGTCCAAAAGACATTCCATAAACAACAGGAATTTTTAGATTACTCAACCTGTCTTTCAGCACTTCCATTAAAGTAAAAGATTTGCTTGTTAAATCACTATCATTTTTCACTTCACATTTTCTGAAAATTCCCATCATAATTCCTGCAGCGTGTTTAAACTTTCCGGATTCAATCATTTGCGTCAGCATTCTATCAACACGATATGGTTCTTCACCAACTTCTTCTATAAAAACAATTTTATTGGAATAATCAACATCATACTTGGTTCCGATAAGAGAAACAATAATTGATAAATTTCCTCCAACAAATCTTCCTTTTCCTTTTCCCTTTACAATCGTAGTAACACCATAAGTGTTTTCATCCGTTCCGCTTGTTGAGTTTGTAAACAAGGCTGTTCGTTCGGGTTCCATTAAAACTCTTTTGAAGTTGTCAACAGAATAATCATTAAAAGTTGATGTTCCAACAGGTCCATGAAAAGATACCAATCCTGCTTTTTCATAAATCCCATACAGCAAGGCAGTAACATCGCTGTAACCGATTAATACTTTGGGATTTTTTCGTATTACATTATAATCAAGCATTGGAAGAATTCTTGAGCAACCATATCCGCCGCGTGCACAAACAATTCCCTTTACACTTTTGTCAGAAAACTTTTCCATCAAATCATCTGCACGATCTTTATCCGTTCCGGCAAAATAACCGCTTTGCAATAGTATCTTATCTGAGTATGCCGTATCAAAACCAAGTTGATTAAGATTTTTAATTGAGTCCTGTAATTCTTCTTCCGAAATGTAACTTCCGGGTGCTATTATCCCGAGCTTATCTCCCGCCTTTAACCTTGGTGGTTTTATTACAGGTGATTCATCCGGTAAAAATGTTTTGGAAAAAGTTAATGGATTAAAAACCGCGGCTCCTGCTGAAGCCACAGACAACGATGTTAAAAATTTTTTTCTGTTCATATTACAATTTATGAATGATATTTAGAAAATACGAAAACGAATTAACTTTTTATATCAGCACTTTACTCTTACATCCACAGCAAAAACTTTGTTATCGGTTGTAATAAGCAAAGGATTCAAATCAACTTCTGTAATTTCTGTGTGGTTAACCATCATTTGCGCAAGATTTTTTATTGTGGATTTTATTTTATTTACATCAGCCGGACTTTCTCCACGAACACCTTGAATTATTTTGCCAATCTTTGTTGAGTTTATCATTTCATCTATGTCATTTTCCGAAAGATAAGCTGAACGCATTACTGTGTCATCGAGATATTCCACATATTTTCCACCGGATCCGAACATAATCATCGGTCCAAAACTTGTGTCACGGAATGCACCGACTAATAACTCAAATTTGGTTGTTAAAAACGGTTGAACAAGAAATGAATCCAGTTGAATATTTTTTGTTTTAAAATTCCGAATCATCTCCTCCGCAGTTTTTAATAACTCATCTTTTGATTTGATATTTAAGACAACACCTTTCAAATCGGTTTTATGAATTATTTTTTCTCCAACTGCTTTTAAAACAACAGGAAATTCAAATTCTTTTTCGTTAAGATCATCGTAACTTAAAATTTCATCTTTAACTAACGGTAAATTATAATAGTCACAAAGTTCCGTTACCTCAATCGGATTTAGAAATTTTCCGGGATTTTTTTTCAGGTTAAAATTTTCAATAGAATTATCTTTTTTAATTCTTGCTTCGTTTAATTTTTTATTTTGAAACTTTAACAAATTATTAATTACAACCGCAGGTTCTTCCGATCTTCTGAATAAAGAGCGTTTTGTCTTAGATTGTTCCCGGTATTCACCCCAAAATTCCGGTAATGCCATAACAACCTGAAAAATTGGTTTAGCAGATTTAATATCATTTATCATTTCAATCACAGGCAAAGCTTTAACCATAATAGGTTCAACAAAAACAGAAATTACTGCATCAACATTTTTATCATGAACTAAAATATCATTAACTGCTTTGAACTGCTCTGCTGTGCCTCCAGGTAAAAGATCAACAGGATTGTTTACACTTCCTTCAGGATGAACAATTTCTTTAAGCTTTAATTTTGTTTCGGGAGTTAACTCTGTAAGCACAAGGTTATTTTTTTCAAGAGTATCAACGGTTAAAATTGCTGGTCCGCCTGCATTTGTAACAACAGCAACACGATTTCCTTTCGGCAATGGAAAATCTTCAAAACCTTTTGCAGTATTAAACATATCATTCAAATCATCAGCACGAATAATTGAGAATTGTTTTAAAATTGCGTCGACAACTTTATCGCTGCTGCCAAGCGCGCCTGTATGAGATGATGCAGCTTTAATTCCGCTCGATGTTCTTCCGCCTTTAACAATTATAACCGGTTTTGTAATTTTTCCATCGATAAAATATTTAATAAATTTTTCGCCATCCACAAAACTTTCTAAGTAATAAGTTATCACACCAATATCATTGCAGTTTTGCCAATACTCGAGCAAATCATTTTCATTTACATCTGCTTTATTTCCAACACTAATAAACTGTCCAAAACGAATATCGGTTTCGCGTAATGAATTTAGAACAGCCGCACCAATCGCACCGCTCTGAGAACAAAATCCCATATTACCGGTGTGAGGTTCTTCGGCAACAAAAGTAGCATTCATTTTTATTGATGGATGAGTGTTGATAACTCCCATACAATTAGGACCAACCATTCGTGCATTTGAATTACGAATAAGGTTTAAAATCTCTTCTTCTGCTTCTGCTCCTGCTTTACCGGTTTCTTTAAATCCTGCCGTAACTAAAATTATTGCCCTGACATTTTTGTTAATTAAATCATTTAAGGATTCTTTAACAAACTGCTTCGGAACCATTACAATTGATAGTTCAATATTTACATTAACATCATTTATTGTTGAATAACATTTATAACCAAGTATCTCATCAGATTTTGGATTTACCAGCAAAAGTTTACCTGTGTAACCGTAATTTTTTATCGATTGGGCTAACTCATAACTAAGGCTCTTGGGTTTTGATGATGCGCCAACAATACAGATTGATTTTGGATAGAAAAAACTGTTAAATAAATCAGGCATAATTATTCCCTAAAGATTTCTTTTTAATGCTTAAAATTAGGAAAGTTATGTAAGAATCTGGAATCCAATTGTAAAGATTACGAAAGATGGCACTTCTAACATGCGCTTATTTCTTATAAAAAAAATTTAACACAAACGGCGGAATATTTATAAAATAACCGTCTCAATATCTCCTTTTTGTCTAAGTTTCTCTTTTCTTAGCACTTTGCAATAAAATTACAAACGATTGCAAGATTATTCATAACACCTCACCATCATGAATTGCTAATTTTGCACATCGAGATAATTAAGTTCTATTGGATAATAATTAATTAACAAAATATTTGACATTTAGCAGAAAACCTATTTATGTTTTATTCGAGCAAAAAATCCTTTCTTATTTGGCATAATTATCTTTTTTCGATGTTTAATGGCTTAAATTTATCATAAATTTTTAGGTTTATTAGCATCTTTAAATAAGAACAGATTAAATAATATGGCATTTTTGTAACACATATAAATGTTGCTATATCATAATAATTAATAGAAAAGAATTGATACTCATTACAAACTATTTCTATTACGTATGAAAATGCTTCGTACTTGATTCTCTAATATGCTTAACTAATTAGATAGAGAATAAGTTAGAGTTTTAAAATATAAGGAGACTGGACTATGGGAACTAAATCACATTATTTGTTTCTGATCTTATTCTTAATTAGTGCTTTTTATACAGGCACTTTCTCACAATCAATCCAATCAAAAATGAAAAATCTTTCAGAAAAATCAGATATAATTCTGGAAGGAAAAGTTGTAAAACAAAAATCTGATTGGAATCAAGATAAAACAAGGATCTTTACCGAAGTTACCTTGCAGGTTGATGAATATCTGAAAGGAAACAGCGGTAATAAAACGATAGTTGTAACCACTCCCGGCGGTGAAGTTGGTGAGGTTGGCGAGTTATATACTCATATGCCAAGTTTCAAAAATGATGAAGATGTTTTGCTTTTTGTAAAGGAGAATAAATTTGATAAGAGTTATAAAGTTTTGAACGGCGAAGATGGGAAACTGACGCTTTATAAAGATAAGAAAACAGGTGAAAAAGTAACTTCTTTTAATAAGAAAATTTCAACACTCAAAAAGGAAATTAAAGACTACGTTGAGAAGCGACCACAACAATGATTGAACAATATATATCAATTAAAATAAAAAAGTTTTTAAAAAGTAAAGTTGAGTTTAAAATGAAGATTTCAAATAAAATTATAGCAGGTATTTTAATATTTTTAACCATTCTTTTGATGCAATTCCCATCCCTTGCGCAAGGGGCAGGAAATAATGCCTTTATGTTTAATGGCATCGATAGCAGATTATATGTTCTGGATGGTCAACCTGTAAATCCATCAACAGCCAATCAAAATGGATTTCAATATTTTAACAAAGCGGGTTCTACAAATAAAACAATTACAGTTCAAGCCTGGATTTACCTGATTGGAGATAATGCAAATGTTAAGATGCCGATTATCTATAGATCAGTTAATCCCGGTGGCACATCATTTTCAATGTATGTGCAAAACAGGAAAGGATACTTTACTGTTGGAAACAGCGCTCCGGTTAGCACTCCTGAATTTCCAGCTTTTCAATGGATTCAACTAACGGGTATTTACGATGGAACAAATCTCAAGATTTATTACGGAAATAATTTAGCACAAAGTTCTGCTGTAACTTTAAATAGTCCCTACACAACAGGAGTTGGTTTATTTGTAGGCAAATCTGAAGAGGGTGCATTCAAAGGTTTGATTGATGAGATAAGAATATTTAATACCGCAATAGGTGAAAATAATATAAACGGTTCCGGTGGAAACGGAAACCCTGCTGAAAATTTTCCAACATCATTATCCCAATATTCTGTTGGGCAGTGGTCTTTTACTGAAATTACTAATAGCAGTTATTTAGCTGACTTGTCTATTTCACTAAACCATTTGCGTGTAGAAAATATAAATCAAATTCTTCCAAGTAAAAAACTAACTCTCTTTGTTGTCAATTCTCCCGGAGATGGCGCGGACTTAAATCCCGGCGATGGTGTAGCAGATGCCGGCAATGGAAATGTAACATTAAGATCTGCTATCCAAGAAACCAATGCTTTAACAGGATCTAATACTATTTATTTTTATATACCTGGATCAGGACCCTTTAATATTGTACCTAACTCGACCTTACCTACAATTTCTGATCAGGTTATATTGGATGGAACAACTCAAAGTGGATATACAGGTTCCCCTTTAGTGAGCACAAATGGCACTTATGGTGGATTAACAATAACAGCCGGTAACAGTACTGTACAAGGACTTTCATTGAACAGTTCTTCAGGTTTTGGATTAACAATTTCTTCGCTCGGAGGAAACAATATTGTTAATAATCAAATATCCGGAATTTCAATAGCTTCACAATCAAATAAAATTGATGGGAATACTATTACGAATTCAATCGGTAATGGCGTTTCTATTATATCAGGCGGAGTGGATAATGAGATTGGTGTTTTAAAGGCAAATAATATTCTTAACAATAGTGGTTATGGAATATCTATTATTGGTGCAAATAATAACCAGATAACCGGCAACAAAGTTAATGCAAATAGTTTAGGCGGAATAACTTTATCTAATAGCACAGCAACCTTAACCCAAAATACAATTTCAGGAAATACAGGTTTTGGTCTATCTTTAAATAGCTCCACCGCAAATGCAATAACTAACAATACTATTGGCAGTAATAGTTCGGGTGGTGTTTTGTTAACTAATAGTTCCGGCAATTTAAACGGAAACTTAATCATTGGAAATTCTGGGTTGGGAATATCTGCAAATGCCAGCACCGGACTTCAAATAACAAGCGATACAGTTAAAACGAATACATTAGGGGGTATTTTATTAACAAACAGCACTGCTAATCTAACCGGAAATACTGTTTCAGAAAATTTAACTTTTGGAATATCGCTCAATACTGTAAATGGAATTACACTTTCAGAGAATCAAATATTTGGAAATTCAAGCAATGGCTTGGTTATTAATGGAAATGGTAATCGCGTAAATAATAATACTATTTATGAAAATGGAACTTCGGGAAATGGAGCAGGTGTTTTTGTTGAATCTGGAAATAACAACTCAATACTTAACAATTCAATTTACAGCAATTCTGCTTTGGGAATTAAGTTAGGTGTATCGGCAAATGGTTCACAAGAATTTCCCTCACTTAATACATTTTACACATGGCAAGATGAAACAGCATTACCACAAATAAAAGGCGGAACTGCAATTCAGGGAATTCTTACCAGCGCTCCGAATCAGCATTACAAAATTCAATTTTTTGCCAACACCGGTTTAGATAAAAGAGAAGGCAAACGTTACCTGGGTGAAATTGAAGACTCAACTGATTTTACCGGCGAAGCAGATTTTCTTGCAAATCTTAAAGATGTTGTTCTTGAGGCTGGTGAAGTAATAAGCGCTACGGCAACTAAGCTGGATAATTTTAAAAATCCTTTAAGCACATCTGAATTTTCAGAATCAATTGAAAGAACTGAAGATGAAGGAAATCATTATAAGGTAAACACTACACTTGCCGGAATACCTCTTCACTGGAAAGATGGCAAAGGAAAATATCAAATTGCACCGTCAGTAATTTCAAAAGGTTATGATGATGAAATTCAAAATGGATTTAATACCTGGAGCGGTTTAGAACAGTTAGAATATTCACGTCAGTTTTTTTCTAATTCAGAAAAATGGGGCGGAAACGCTGATGGAATTAATAATATAGTCTGGTTACCAACAACCAGCGCATGGGAAGATACAACCGGCGCCCCAACAAATGTTGTTGCGGTAACCAGGGTAAGATATAATGCTTTCAATGGTGAAATGGTTGATATAGATATTGCATTCAATGGTGATCCGGTTTCGTTGACTACCGGAAGTAATTTTCAGTGGACAACTGATGGATCGGCAGATAAGTTAGATGTGCAGAACGTAGCAACTCATGAAATCGGTCATTATTCAGGATTAGCTGATTTATATAATCCGGGTGATATTAATTATACATTAGATCTAAAGAACAACAATCAGCTTGCTACGATGTTTGGTAGGATTGACGTTGGAGAAACATATAAACGTGATTTACATCCCGAAACTTATTCCAATCAATCAGATGTAACGACTTATGATATAGGTGGTATTAATTATATATACAGCAATCTTGATTCAGTGTACTATGATATAGTTTTAGTTTTTGATGGCACAACTAATTTTACATCATCTGATGTTCTAAACGGGTTTGTCCCGTCTAAAAATGCCGGGATGGAACTTATCACAAAATTAAGAGTTGGAGATAAAGTTGGATGGATTAATGGATCAGTTACTGAGCCACTTGGCGATGATTTCAATTCTAAATTAAATCATCTTAATCTTATAACACCTAATCAAACTGGAAATCTTGCAGAAAGAATTTTAGCAGCCGAGCAATTATTATCCGGATCTTCAAAAAACAAAAAAGTAATATTATTATTCAGTGCTGGTGAAATAACTCCATTTACATTAATTACAGATTTAAATATAAATCCGGCAATAAAAATTTACACAATGGGATTTGAAGGTTTAAATGAATCTCAGAATTTAATGAGCTGGTTAGCAAATAAAACTCAGGGTGAATATTATGAAATGGCAAGCACAACTGAAATTCCAACCGCGGTAAATATAATCTGGTTAAGATTGCTTGGTTTACAAATTTCGTACTTGTCAGATGAAATTAACAGCGCATATTTTAGCGGTGGGCTTGCATGGCAAGGTGGACTTGCATGGCAAGGCGGTTTAGCATGGCAGGGTGGACTATCATGGCAGGGTGGTTTAGCATGGCAAGGTGGACTATCATGGCAGGGCGGTTTAGCATGGCAAGGCGGACTTGCATGGCAAGGTGGGCTATCTTGGCAGGGCGGAACTCTTGATATGGGACTTGCATGGCAAGGAAGTGAATACTCTTTAGTACTGTTGCCACCCGGAATATTTATAACCAATCCGCCAAACTTACCAGCGGAGGCTATTACTGAGGCAAATTATTTAAACGCAATGAATTCAAAATATAATATTGAATTTTTTGATGGCTATGATACAGGTTATCCCTATAAATATTTCAGAATTAACAATCCGGGTATTGGTGCATGGACCTACGCAATAGTTGAAAATACTGCGCCGGTTGCACCTGAACCAATACGTGTTTATATGGCAAACGGTGCTGATTTAATTTTAGAATTTAAATCAGATCAAGAACGCTACATTTTACAAAATGATCAAAATGGAAATCCTATCCCGGTAACTGTAAATCTTGAAGCTAAATTATTACAAGGTGGAGAGTCCAGTGGTTTTAGTGATCATACAAAAACTGTTGGTGAGCCAGTTGACAATGCAATAGTAAGTGTAGAAATCACATCTCCCGATGAACAAAAAGTTGTTGGTTTCTTAACACCGTCAGGAAACGGTATTTATAAAATAGCGCTTGAAACAAGCTTAACAGGAAATTATGATATAAGTGTTATTGCTTCAGATAATGTTCCTAAAGATGGCAAAAACAACAGCCAGTATGTAATTACAGCAGAACATTCATTCTTTGTATCACCTTATGTACTTCCAACAGAGTTGACAGGTAAGCTGTACATTCAATATGCACTTAATGAATTAAACTCAATATTTGCAAAATATTGCCCCACTGGTAAAAATTGCAGTTTAGATAACACTGCCAAGAAAAATTTAAATAATGCAATCTCATTAATAACTACAGCTTTAAACTATTTTGAATCTGATGGAAATCATTTAAAGACAACTAAAGGTTTAAACTTTTACGCCAATATTACTTCTGCTGTCAATAATATCTACACTTACATAAGCGATCCTCACTTTGGGAATAATATTGATAAATCATTAGGGTACCTATTCGATGGCTCGTATCTATTAGCTGTAGTTGCTAGAGATGAGGCAGAAGCTGCCATAAACAATGGTGACTGTCATGCTTCTAATTGCGATGAGTTACTGAAAAGCGCAAACGCAGAAATAGGAAAAGCATTATTGGAATCTAAACAGAATAATTATGTATATATATATAACCACCTGACTAACGCATGGAAATTTTCTATGAATGTACTTGGTGCAAATTTGAAAAAAGAAGGAACTGAAGAAGATAAAAGTGTTCTTCCGGTAAATATTCCAAATGAATACGGGTTAGACCAAAATTACCCAAATCCATTTAATCCAAGCACAACGATTAACTATCAACTTCCGCAAAAAGGATTTGTAAACATCAATGTTTATGATATACTTGGTAATTTGGTAACATCATTAGTTAATCAGGAAACTGAAGCTGGTTTTCATAGTGTTGTTTGGAACGCAAAAGGTTTATCAAGTGGAATTTATTTCTACACTATCAGAACCGGATCATTTGTAGCAACAAAAAAATTAGTGCTGCTAAAGTAATTTGTAGTTAAATCCTATTGCTGTAAGGAGGCAAGAAATGGCTTGAGGGTACGTATAAACTATTTGCGTACCTTCAGGTTTTTCTGTTTTATCTAAAATATTTAGAAATAAAAATGTACAAAAGATTTCTTGTTATTGTAATTGTATTAATTTTATTTAATGCCTTAAGCAAGGCACAAAATGATGTTGTCTTCCACCATATTACCGTTGAGAACGGACTTTCTCAAAGCGCTGTGACGTGTATTTTCCAGGATAAGAACGGTTTTATGTGGTTTGGAACTCAGGATGGATTAAACAGATATGATGGTTACAGCTTTAAAATATTTAAAAATAATCCACGTGATCGGAACAGCATTACAGATAATTTTATCTATTCTATTTATGAAGATAAATCAGGAACGCTTTACTTCGAAACCCAATCAGGTAAGTTAAACAAATACAATCCCGTCCGTGAATCTTTTACTGTTGTTTCACCGGATAGCATTGATTTGCGTGATGCACAAATGAATTCCGTTTTAGCCATTTACAATGACAGAGCTAATATTCAGTGGAGTGGCGGCTTAAGTAAAGAAACCGGCCTTAAAATGGTTAATAAAAAAACCGGTGAAACTAAAAGTTTTATGAACGATCCTAAAAATCATTTCAGCTTAAGTGATAACAAAGTCTATTCTGTGTTAAGGGATAAAAGCGGAACATTGTGGGTCGGTACTTTTAGCGGGCTAAATAAATTTGATGAAGGAACGGGAAGGTTTTATCACTACCAAAATAATCCTAAAAATAAAGGCAGTATAAGTGATAACTGGGTTTGGCCTTTATTTGAGGATTCAAAAGGTAATTTGTGGATTGGAACTGTTAGAGGAGGACTAAATAAATTTGATCCTCAATCTCAATCATTTACTAACTATCAGAATGATCAGGCAAATCCTAAAAGCATAAATGACAATTTTATTTTTTCAATTTATGAAGACAGAAGTGGTTTGATTTGGGTTGGCACAAATTCCGGCGGAGTTAATTACTTTAACCCATCCTCACAAATGTTTGAACATTTTTATCAGGTGCCCGATCAAAAAAACAGTTTAAGTGATAATGCTGTTATGTCTTTGTTTGTTGATAGAAAAGGTATTTACTGGATCGGAACAAGAAACGGCGGCTTGGATAAATTTGATTATCAACAAAAGAAGTTTGTTAATTACTCACATAATTCTGCAAATCCCAATTCCCTACTCAGCAATTCTATACAACAGATTTATGAAGATAAATCCGGTATTCTATGGCTTGGTACATTTAGCAACGGGTTAAACTCTTTTGATCCGGAAACAAATAATTTTAAATCTTATGTTAATAATCCATCGGATCCAAACTCTCTTTCCGATAACCGCGTTTATTCTATCATCGAAGATAAAGAAGGAATTATGTGGATTGGAACTTATGCCGGGGGACTTGATAGGCTTGATAAACGAACAAATACTATAACTCATTTTACTAACAATGAAAAAGATTCAACATCCATTAGTTCAAATAATGTTTGGACAATTGCCGAAGATGACACTTCTAATTTATGGGTCGGAACATTTGGAGGCGGAGTAAATTTATTTAAAAAATCAAATCAATCGTTTATACATTTTAGGAACAACCCAAATGATCCCAATAGTCTTGGTGATGATAATATTATAAGAGTCTTCAAAGACAGTAAAGGAAATATGTGGTTTGGTACAACCAAAGGATTATGCAGGTATTTTTCAGATACAAAAACTTTTAAAACTTACAATGAGCAAAATGGACTGTCAAACAATTTTGTTTACGGAATTCTTGAAGACGATGATGGAAATCTCTGGCTAAGCACCAATAAAGGTATTTCAAAGTTTAATCCAAAAGAGGAAACTTTTCGGAATTATTATGTGGAAGACGGACTTCAGAATAATGAGTTCAATCAAAATGCGTTTGCTAAAGATTATAAAAGAGGAAACTTACTATTTGGCGGAGTTAACGGTTTTAATGTTTTTAATCCGGAGCGTGTAAAGGGTAACAGGTACGTTCCGCAAATAGCTTTCACAAATTTTATCCGCTATAATTCGGATGATGAAGAAGGGAAACCGATTGTTGAAAAAGGTATTTCCGAAATGGATAAAATATCGCTTACTTATAAAGATAATATTGTTACCCTTGAGTTTGCAGCGTTTAGTTATTACAACAATTTTAAGAATCAATATAAATACAAGCTGGAAGGTTTTAACGAAAACTGGATTCAATTAGGAACTAATAACAAAGTTACTTTTACAAATCTTTCCCAGGGTGATTATGTTCTTAAAGTAATCGGTTCCAATAACGACGGTGTCTGGAACGATGTTGGCAAATCACTTATGATTCATGTTTCTCCTCCTTGGTGGAAAACAAAAATTGCATACGGAGTTTATTTCATAGCCTTCTTCGGATTTTTATATGGTTTAAGACGTTATGAAATAAACAGACGTGAACAGAAAGCTCAAATCAGGGAATCTGCTTTGCGGATTAAAGCAACCGAAGCTGAAAAACGCACACTTGAAATTGAAAATGAAAGAAAAACAAAAGAGCTTGAAGAAGCAAGACAGCTTCAGTTATCTATGCTTCCTAAAAAACTGCCGGCTTTACCTAATCTTGAAATTGCAGCTTTTATGAGAACTGCAACAGAAGTTGGTGGTGATTATTATGATTTTAGAGTTATGGATAACGGGAGTTTATATGTTGCATTCGGTGATGCTACGGGTCATGGACTTCAGGCAGGAACAATGGTAACATTGATGAAAGGATTTTTTACTTCAGATTCATCTAAACTTGGGATGCAGGAATTTATGAATCATTGCAGCAGGATGATTAAGGAAATTGAATTAGGCAGAATTTTGATGTCATTCAGTTATCTGAAGTTTGAGGATAATAAATTATTTATTACAAGTGCCGGAATGCCGCCCATTTTTTATTATGACAGTAATCTAAATGATGTTGAAGAAATTGTTATTCAAGGTATGCCTCTTGGTGCAATGCGAAACTTCCCTTACAAAGTAGTTGAAAAAGAAATTAAAAGCGGCGATACAATCTTATTGCTTACTGACGGATTACCCGAACAGATGAATCCGAAAGAAGAGATGTTCGATTACGCTCGTGTAAAAAGCAGTTTTAATAAAATTATACAGAATAAACCGGATGAAATAATCAATAAACTTGTTAAAGCTGGCGATGATTGGATGAATGGCAGGATACAGGATGACGATATAACTTTTGTAATTATTAGAGTTAAATAAAATTTTGCATATATTCCAAATGTTTCAAATCCGACTTTAATTATCTACAGCTATAAATTTTGCAAGAAAGAATTTTATGAAAGAAAACGTACAGTTAGAAATCAAACTTCCCAACATTCCGGATATTGAATTAGTTGCGATTGAAAGTTTACAGATTATGGGAAGGCACCTTGGAATTTCTGATGAAAAAATTGGGGAGGCTAAAATAATAGTTACAGAAGCCATTATAAACGGGCTTGAACATTCGGGTGAAAGCAATCCATATGTGCAGGTAGAGTTTAGTATGGATAAAGAAAAATTAATGATACTCGTAACTGATTTCGGTAAAGGTTTTGAACCTGAAACCATAGAGGAACCAAACATCAAAGACAAAATAAGCAGTTCTCACAAACGTGGTTGGGGTCTCAAGCTTATGAAATCAATGTCTGATGACCTTATTATTGAATCAGGCCCAAATGGAACCAGAATAACAATTATTAAAAATTTAATCTAGCAGGAGAGATTTAATGAGCACAGATTTTAATTTAAATTCAGAATTACAAGATAAAACGCTTGTTATAAAAACAGACGGATATATTAATAACATAGGCGGTGAAAAAATTGTTCAGGAGTTTACAAAACATACAGATATTAATAAGCTGGTATTGAACCTTGAAAATTCAAAAGTAGTCAACTCCATAGGTATTTCACATTTGATTGAGATTATTGAAAAATTAAACCAGGTAAATGGCAAATTAATTTTTACAAATCTTGATCCGACAATAGAAAAAACTTTTTCTATAATGGGATTGTTTCAGTTTGCCGGAAAAGCGGATAATGTTGAGTCGGCGTTAAAAAGCTAATGTTGTTTTCGCTTACTTTTGCTTTGAGCATCAAAAGTAATTATCAATTCTTTAAAAAATATTTGGATAGTGGAAAATAATAACCTTGTAGAAAAACTTTCTCTGCAGGTTGAATCTTTTCAGGAAGGATTTGAAGTCCTTTCAAAATCGTTCAGCTTTGTTGAGATGGTTAAGAATTTCCTGCATCTGATGCGTGGAAATTTTATGATATCGGAAATATATGCTTATCATAAAAAACAATATGATTCCGATTGGAACATTATTGCCTCGCAGAAAAATTTTGATCCGACCGATTTATCTTATTTTGAAGAAACACAAAATCTTACTTTCAGGTATTTTGAAAAACAAAAATTTGATGTATCAATTCTTTTGCCTTTATCCGATCAATCCTTTCTCGGAATTCTTATCGGACCTAAAATGGATAAAAGCGCCTTCTCTGATCTTGATAAAATTACTCTGCAAATATTACTCCAGGTTTTTGATAGTGCACATAAAGCGTTCTTGAACCAGAAAAAAGAAAAAGAATTAATTTTTGAGTTAAATGAAAAAGTTGTTCAATTAAATAATTTGATTGATACTGTAATAGAAGTTTCGCGGTATGACAAAAGAAATGTTCTGTTTGAACTGGCTCTTGAAAGAATTGCTTCGCTTACAAATGCATCATCAGCAATCCTTCAGATAAATGGTAAAGATCAGGTCCAACAAAATTATTCGTTTCCCAAAAACATAAATATTAGTGAAGTTCTTAGTTCCCAACTCAAGGCAGAATCTTTCTTCGAGTACAATAACTTATCGTACTTATTTGTACTATCTGAAAAAGAAACGCGCAAAGGCGCTACAAATTTTAATGAGTTGGATAAACTTCTTCTTGATGCAATTGCAAGACAACTTCAGGCAACAATTGAAAACCAATACCTCAATAGTCAAGCGATAGAAAAAGAAAAAATGGAGCAGGAACTAAATGTTGCAGCTTCAATTCAACAAAGAATTCTTCCGGAAACTTTGCCTGATATTAAAGGCTATGAACTTGCCGGAATAAATATTCCATCGCGTGAAGTTGGAGGCGATTACTATAATTGTTTTCCTTTAGCAAATGGGAGATATGCTCTGGTTGTTGCTGATGTCGCCGGGAAAGGAATTGGTGCTGCTTTATTAGTTAGCACTTTAGATGCTGCCCTTTATTCATATCTTGAATTTGATATTCCTTTGACAGAAATGGCGGACAGATTAAATAAACTTATTTATAAATCATCTCCTTCAGATAAATACATAACATTTTTTATTGCTGTACTGGATTCAAGCTCCGGTGAACTGGATATTGTAAATGCAGGGCACAACCCGATTTTTTTATTAAGAAAAGATGGAACACTTGAAAAGATTGATGCCGGTGGTGTAGGTCTTGGAATGTTTGATTTCGGAATTCCGTTTGCCGGACAAAAATCCATTATGAATTCAGGAGATAAATTATTTTTATATACAGACGGTATTCCTGAAGCAATGAATGAAAATGAAGAAGAGTATTCCGATGAAAAGATGATAAATTTTTTCTTAAATCATTCCCAAAATTTTTCAAAAGATTTTATAGAAGCATTGGTAAAAGACGTTAAATATTATTCAGGAACGGCTCTCCAAAGTGATGATATAACAGCTATATTATTGAAAAGGAAATAACAAATACAGGTTAGAACAAAAAGCCGGATTAAATATTTAATCCGGCTTTTTTACTTGGAGGTATTATTTGAACATCAATTCACGGGTTAATCGGTGTACACTCTTTCCTGCGCACTTGCCTCGATTGATAATAATACCAACAATAAGAAGATCGGTAAAAAATAGATTTTATGTTTTATCATGCAGAATATCCTCTAAAATTTATTTGTAAATATCTGAGACTAATTATTTAAAGAAGTAATTATTTGCTTTATTTTACTTCACGATATATTTCATCTGAATGTTTACCAGTAAAATATTTATCATATGCCTTCCCAAATTTTTCTCTATCTGACTTGTTAGGCTTAGCTTTCATAAATAGTTCATTGCCCTTCTCATAAGCTTTTGTAACGTCGTCCCAGGATTTAACTTCAAGTACCTGAATAAAATCACGATTATCTTGTCCCCACCAATGACTCAAGGTTTTATAACTTACAACATACTCATTACCCTTGTATTGATTATCCATATATACACGATTAAGGGAATCAAGTTCTTTCATAGACCCATTTTCCGGGAAAGCACGTTCAAAATTTGTAACTACAAAGACATTCCCTTGTGCCGCCTAAGCAAATGATTGTTGATTAAAACAGAACAATAGTTGAGATATATAATAGATTTTTCACAGAGCCTCCTGAATGATGATTGATTTGTAATTAGTTATTAGTTACTAATTTTTATTATATTTTTTCTGTACCAATTCCACTGATGACTGCCCAACGGAAGGAACCGAAAATAAAGCTTGAACTATCCGCCATACCCCATTTTCATTAGTGAATGTTAAACTTGCCCTTGAGGTAAATGAAGACGGATTATCACTAATAATAACATTGAATGGAATTTCAAGAATTGACGAAGCAAAACTGCCATCATCAGAAATAAAAATAGAATTGTTTTTTATTTCGCCAAATTTTGTTTTATCAAAAAGTTTCCAATCCATATCCATCTGATTTTGAAATTCCGCTTTACTTCCACCAAGTTCATTTATATCACTTCCGAAATAAAAGAAATCATCGGAGCTTGAAAGCATCGATATAATTTCATCCATATTTTTATTTTCGTAAGCCAAAAAGAAACTTTGAATGCGTGATTTTAATTTTTCCTTTTCCACATTTTTCTGATCTTCGGAAAGTTTGTTCTGATTAACGCATCCGGTTAATATTAAAAAACTCATTATTAGAATGCTCAGAAACTTCATCTTTACACCATTTTTTTCTTTTGATAAAATCATTGCTGCAAAAATAGGAAATGCGGGTTCTGATGGTTAGTAATAATATTGCAATCAATAGGATTTATCTTGCAGTTTTTATTTTTGATGAAAAACGAACGTTTGGGATTTACCTGGGATCGGAATTAAAAAGGATTAAACTTTTTTTGCTTCTTTTACTTCAGATGGCAAATATCCAAAATACGCAGAAAATGTTTTGGTAAAGTAACCCGGATCGTTAAACCCCACTTTGTATGCAATATCCGCAATATTGCCCGTATTTGATTTTAAAAGATCCAGAGCTCTTTCCATTCGAACAGAACGTATAAAGTGGTTTGCCGATTGATTTGTGAGCGCTTTCAGTTTTCTGTGAAGCTGAGAATGACTTAAATTCATTGCATCACTAAAATCAATGACCGTAAATTTTTCATTATTAATATTTTTTTCTACCACTTCTAAAGCTCTTTCCAAAAACGATTGATCAATTGAACTGACATTTACTTCTTTAGGTTTTAATATAATTGAGCCGCTAAATTTTTGACGAAGCTTTTGTCTGCTTTCGATCAAATTTTTTACTCTAACCTGCAATTCTTTGGGACTGAAAGGTTTTGTTAAATAATCATCCGCTCCAATTTCCAATCCTTCCAACTTATCTTTTTCATCTGCTTTAGCAGTTAAAAGAATTACGGGGATGTGACTTGTTCTTCCATCACTTTTTATTTTACGGCAAAGTTCCATTCCATCTGAATCCGGCATCATAATATCGCTGATTATAAAATCGGGAATCAGTTGAACGGCTTTTTCAAATCCTTCTTTACCATTAGATGCCGTAATTGTGTTGTATTCTTTTTCCAATTGTTTGCATATATAGGTTTGTACATCTATGTTATCTTCAACAACAAGAACTATCAATGAATCATCATTGCCGGTGGTTCTTTTTGTGTCCGAATTATTATTCACGATAAGATTATCATTATCTGCATCCAAAATTTGAAGATTATGATTTTCAACTGTAAGATTTTCAGTTAATCCCTCATACACTATTTCTTCATCTGTCAAATAATCCCGACCAATAGGCATCGTGATAGTAAAAACAGAGCCTTTCCCTACTTCGCTTTCAACAGAAATTTTTCCATGATGAATTTCGACTAATTCTTTTACAAGAGCCAAGCCAATCCCGCTCCCCTTATCTGAAAGTTCAGAATACAAATTTGCCTGATAGAATTTATTAAATATTAAATTTATCTGATCCTCGGGAATACCCGAACCGGAATCTTTTACGGAAATTTTACAAAAATTGTTTTTTATTGAGTCTAAATTTTTATCATTCGCAGAAACATTAACCTCAATCCTACCATTTACAGGTGTGAATTTAAACGCGTTGGAAATTAGATTATATAATATTTTTTCAACAACATCTTTATCAAAAAAGGTTATTATTTCTTTCACATCTGAACTAAAAGTTAAAGCGATTTTTTTTGTTTCGGCAAGCGGTACAAATGAGTTGGCAATTCCCTTCGTAAAAATCACAATATCATTTTCACTGCATTTAATTTTTGATTTTCCATTTTCAATTTTTGATAAATCAAGTAACTGATTTATTAAGCGGAGCAAACGTTTTGCACTTTTTTTAATAACCTTTAGTTTATCTTTTTTTTCTTCATTGTTTTCTTCACTTTCTAATTGCTGGGCTGGACCTATTATTAATGTTAACGGTGTCCTGAATTCATGGGAAATATTTGTAAAGAATTCTGATTTAAGGTTATCCAGCTCTTTTAATTTTTCTCTTTCAAAAGATTCTTGTTTAAGATTATTTTTTAATCTAATTCTGTTCATTTCATACTTTCTTATTCCATAAATCATCGCAACCAGAAGAATAAAATAAACGGTATAAGCCCACATGGTTTTCCAGAATGGAGGAGTAATAATTATTTCTATTGATGCCCCTGTTTCATTCCATATCCCATCGTTGTTTGAACCTTTAACAAAAAATTCATACTTGCCTGGCGGCAAGTCAGTAAAAGTAATAGATCTTTGAGTACCAATTTCAACAGGAGTTTTATTAAGTTTTTTTAGTTGATATACATACCTGTTTTTTTCTGTGGCTGTAAAATCGAGAGCAGCAAAATCAATTGTAAAAGTATTTTGATCGTATGGCAGAACTATTTTTTTTTGCTCCGTAATTGGAATTTGTTTCCCGGAATATGGTTTGCTGTTATCTGCCGCAACGCTTAAAACATTAAGAGCAACGAGTGAGATTGGAGGAACAAAAATATTATCTCTAATTTTTTCCGGATAAAATGCTGTAATACCGTATAATCCTCCAAAGAACATTTCACCTTTTTTGTTTTTACAAAATGCACTTGTATTAAATTCATTGCCTTGTAGTCCGTCGGAAACATCATAATTTCTAAAAGTCGGCTGACCATATTTGTCTGTTCTTACACGGCAAAGTCCGTTGTTTGTGCTTAACCAGAACTCATTTTTTGATGATAGAATTCCATAAATAATATTATTTGGTAAACCGTCTTGTGTTAGGTAATGTGTATATGTATTCTCCGTCAAATCAAATCTGTTTAATCCGCCTCCCAATGTTCCCATCCACAAATATTTATTTGGTTGAATTGGATCTTCAACAATACTAGTAATTCCATAATAATTTATTGTTTTTCTATTACTGATTTTATGAGAATAGATTTTAGAAGTATTGCTTGAAGGATTAAATTTAATCAATTGATCTGACCAGGCAAACCATAGAAATCCATTGCTGCTTTCATATATGCAACTAATTGAGCTAACTTCACTTTCCGGGATATTGCGAAAGTTAAGTTTTGTTTGTGTAAATGAACCTGACTGTTTATCTAATTTGCTAATGTAACCTGAATAAAAAAACCACAAATTTCCCTTTGTATCTTTAAATAAATAGCGATTACTTTTATCAAACAATTCTGATGGATCAATTATGATTGGTTGATATTCGGTAACATTTCCATTTTTAACATCCCGTTTAAAAAAACCATTGTCCGTAGCAAACCATAAATTTGCTTCATCGTCCTCAACCATATTTAAAATTGCACCAATTTTCATTTTATTGATAATTACTTTTTTGTATTCGTTTGTATTTCTATCTATCAGATATAAATTATCGCCCGAGACAACCCAAAGATTATTTTTCATATCCGATAATATTGAATTAACACTAAAAGAGGTTTGAAAGGGTTCTTTATCAAAGTAACCATTATAAAGCTTAAATTCTTTGCTGTACTCATCATAAATATTTAAACCTTTACCGGGTGTCCCAATCCATATCTTACCGCCCCGATCAGCATAAACGGATAATATTCCATTAAAACTTAATGACCGCGTATCAACAGGATTTTGGAAAATGTATTTATATTTTTCCGTAACAGTATTAAATATTACAAGTGCTCCTGAACTTGCAAGCCAGAGGTTTTCATTTTTATCAGAACAGATTGAAATGATTCTTCCTTTCCATTGTTCTGCAAAAACATTTTTACTATGCTTATATAATTTGCATCTGCCGGAAGCTAAATTAATTTTAAGTAGCCCTTCCGGAGTTCCGGCATAGAACAAGCCGCCGGTTGAACGATAGAATGAGGTTAATGCTATTTGTGAAAGATCTGTTCCATCTTCTTCAGCCAACTTTATTGTCTTAAAATTAATTTTATCAGGCTTACTTTTATCAAGATTTATAACATTCAATCCCCTGCCTGTTCCGATATAAACAGTTAGGTCATCAATATAAATTGCACGGATATTATTATTTGATATACTTGATTTATCTGCCGGATCGTGTATAAAATGTTTTATCTGTTGATTAGAAAAATTATAAATAAAAAGCCCGTCGTTTGAGCCAATCCAGATTTTCCCGAATTTATCTTGATTTATGGATTGGATTTGCAGAGGCAGCTTTGATGGATTGTTATTATTAATTTTAATTCTTATTACTGTTTCCGTCAGAGGATCAAAAACATCAAGTCCGCTGCTGCCGATCCAAAGTTTTCCTTCTTTGTCCTCATATAAAGCTGTAATCCAATTATCAGAAATTGTCGTTGTATCAAACGGATTATTTCTGAAAACTTTAAACTGGTAACCATCATATCTGTTTAATCCGTCCTTTGTTCCAAACCACATAAAACCTTTTCTATCCTGTAAAATGCAGGGCACAAAGTTTTGGGACAATCCATCATCACTTGTAAGATGCCTGAAATGAATTTCCTGCGCATATAAATCAACTGTTAACAGAATTACAATTGTTACAGATAATTCAATTATCCTTAACCTAAAGAATCTGGAATGTTTAAAAATCATTTTGATGGAAGTTTATAATAAGTGATAAAATAAATTATTAATCATTAATAGCATAATAAATAATAAGATTATTAAGTTTAAAACTTGATTGAAACTTAATCAACAATGTCCATTATTATTAAGAGAATCATTTGGCTGCCTTAATTTCCCAATTTGAAATCCCTTCCCTTTTGGCTAAATTTGGCTTCAATTTTCAACAATTTTGTGATAAAAAATGCGTTATCCTTTTTCAGAAATAGAATCTAAATGGCAAAAGTTTTGGGAAGAAAATAAAACTTACAAAACCGATTTATCCAACTTAGAAAAAAAATTATACACGCTTGTAATGTTCATTTATCCGTCCGGGTCAAAGCTGCACATCGGGCATTGGTATAATTACGGACCGACAGACAGCTGGGCACGTTTTAAAAAACTTCAGGGTTATAATGTATTTGAGCCAATTGGTTACGATGCTTTTGGTTTACCGGCAGAAGGTTATGCGATAAAAACAGGAATTCATCCTCAGGACAGCACCCTAAAAAATATTGATGATATACGTGAACAGCTTAAAAAAATGGGCTGTATGTATGATTGGGATGCGGAGCTTATGACCTGTGCTCCTGAATATTACAAATGGAATCAATGGATTTTTCTACAAATGTATAAACGCGGATTGGCTTACAGAAAAAACGCCCCTGTAAACTGGTGCCCGAATGATCAAACCGTACTTGCTAACGAGCAAGTTGTTGACGGCAAATGTGAAAGATGCGGAACAACTGTTATTCAAAAAAATCTTAATCAATGGTTTTTTAAAATTACAGATTATGCAGACGAACTGCTTGACGGACATAATAAAATTGATTGGCCGTACGAAACAATTTTAAAACAAAAAAACTGGATCGGTAAAAGTGAAGGAGCAGAAGTAGTTTTTAAAGTTGATGGGAATGATGAAGAAATAAAAGTATTTACCACCCGACCTGATACCTTGTTTGGTGTTACTTATGTTGTGATAGCACCAGAACACTCACTTGTTGACAAAATTACAACAGATGAATTTAGAAACAAGGTTAATGCATACCGTGAATCTGCAAAATCATTAACTGAAATTGAACGTACATCAACTGTAAAAGAAAAAAGCGGAGTTCCGACCGGAGCGTTTGCAATCAATCCGGTTAATGGAGAACGTGTACCTGTGTGGATTGCAGACTATGCACTTATAACATACGGAACCGGTTGCGTAATGGCTGTTCCCGCTCATGATGAAAGAGATTTTGAGTTTGCAACAAAGTTTAAGTTGCCAATAAGAAAAGTGATTTTGCAATCAGGTACAAATGAAAACGATGAACTAAAATCAGCTTTTACAGAAACCGGCACGATGGTTAACTCAAAGCAGTTTAACGGATTAAACTCCGATGATGGAATTACAAAAATTATAAAATATCTTGAAGAAAATAATTTTGGTAAAGGAAAAATAAATTATCGTTTGCGCGATTGGTTAATTTCGCGCCAGCGATATTGGGGTACGCCAATCCCTATTATTCATTGTCCAAAGTGCGGCGAAGTTCCTGTTGATGAAGACGAATTGCCAGTTGTACTTCCTTACGGTGTTGATTTTAAACTTGGCGGCGAATCTCCGCTTGCAAGGAATGAAAAGTATATAAACGTAAAATGTCCAAAATGCGGAACGGATGCCAAACGCGATCCTGATACAATGGATACATTTGTTGATTCATCATGGTATTATTTGCGCTACCTCGATCCAAAATTTTCAACATCTGCGTTTGATAAAAAACTTGCGGATAATTGGACTCCTGTTGATATGTACGTTGGAGGTAAAGAACATTCTGTTATGCATCTTTTGTATGCAAGATTTTTTCACAAATTTTTAAGAGATATCGGACTTGTAAACAGCGATGAACCGTTTGCAAAACTTGTACATCAGGGAGTGATTACAAAAGACGGTTCAAAAATGTCAAAGTCCCGAGGCAATGTTGTTAATCCAGATGAGTTCACTTCAAAATTTGGTTCAGATGTTTTTAGAATGTACTTAATGTTTATGGGTCCTTATGATCAAGGAGGTGATTGGAGCGATAAGGGAATTTCCGGTGTTGACAGATTTGTTGATCGCAGTTATGAATTGTTCTTGCAATACAAAAACATAATTAAGGAAGTTTTTCCAAAAGACAAATATGATATTGCTTCATTATCCGAAGTGGAGAAAAAAGTTTATAGAAAAATAAATCAGACTTTAAAGAAATTTAATGATGAGATCGAAAACTTCAGGTTCAATACAGCAATTGCTTCTTTAATGGAATTAATAAATGAACTTAAATCAACCGAGAGTTGCAGCAAGGAAATTCAGATTTATGCTTTACTGAGATTTGCAACAATGTTGGCGCCTGTTGCACCGCATCTTGGTGAAGAATGCTGGCAAATTATTGGAAATGATACATCAATATTTCAAAATCCTGTTATGTTTGAAATTGATAAAGAAGCATTGATAGAAGATAGCGTAAACATTGCTGTGCAGGTAAACGGGAAGTTGCGTTCAACAATTTCTGCTCCAATTAATAGCGAACAGGATGTCGTTAAATCTCTTGTCTTTACTGATGAAAAAGTTGCCAAGTTCACAGAAGATAAAACAATAGTTAAAGAGATATTCGTAAAAAATAAAATTTATAATATTGTAGTAAAGTAAATCACAATAGAACATAAAAAATACGGAATAGATCAGCGGCAATCCGTTAAATCTGTGTTCTATCTCTTAAAGAGGAAAAAATGTTAGATATAAAATTCATTCGTGAAAATCCTGAGCAAGTAAAACAAGGGATAGCAAACAAAAACGAAAAAGACAGAGTTGATGAACTCCTTGAACTTGACAAAAAAAGAAGAGATCTGATTCTTAATGCCGATGAATTGAAATCAAAGAGAAACCAGGTTTCCCAGCAAGTGGGACAAATGAAAAAGTCCGGACAGGATGCAACGGAAATTATTGCAGAGATGAAACGAGTTGGAGATGAAATTTCAGAACTTGACGGACAGCTAAGAAATGTTGAAGAAGAGATTGACACAATAATAAGATTTATCCCCAATCTTCCGCACACCTCTGTTCCGGTTGGTAAATCCGCAGAAGAAAATATTGAAGTAAAACGCTGGCTTCCGGAGGGATTTAAATTTGAAAATGATTTTAAACCTATGGATCATGTTGAACTTGGCAAAAAATTAGATATACTTGATTTTGAACGCGGTGCAAAAATCAGTGGTTCCGGTTTTGCTGTTTACAAAGGTAAAGGCGCAACAATTGAGCGCTCTTTAATTAACTTTATGCTGGATTATCATCTTCAGAATCATAACTACGTGGAAATATTTCCACCGTTTCTTGTAAACAAAGAATCGTTACGAGGCACAGGGCAGCTTCCAAAAATGGAAGAAGATATGTACACAATTGAAAAAGACGGTTTGTATGCAATACCGACTGCCGAAGTACCCATTACAAATATTCATCGCGATGAAATTCTAAATGAAAAAGATTTGCCTATAAAATATGTTGGTTATTCTGCTTGCTTTAGAAGAGAAGCGGGATCTTACGGAAAAGATTCGAAAGGATTTTTAAGAGTTCATCAGTTTAACAAAGTTGAGATGGTAAAGTTTGTTAAACCGGAAACATCTTATGACGAACTCGAATTACTTGTTAAAGATGCGGAAGACATTTTGCAGGCTTTAAATATCCCTTACAGAATTTTAATGTTATGCACAGGTGATTTAAGTTTTTCAGCAGCGAAATGTTATGATATTGAAACCTGGTCACCTGCAGAAAACAAATGGTTGGAAGCTTCTTCCTGCAGCAACTTTGAAGACTTTCAGGCTCGCCGGTCAAGCATTCGTTTCAGAAATGAACAGACAAAAAAACCTGAGTTTGTCCACACGCTTAATGGAAGCGGTTTAGCAACAAGCCGATTGATGGTTTCAATTTTAGAAAATTATCAAACTCCGGAAGGAAAAATTGTTGTACCAAAAGCACTTCACAGGTACACAGGTTTTAATGTAATTGATTAATGAAATGCCTGACTATTTTCAGTGTTACTGTTTAATTTTTTGATTCCAAACCAAGTTCGGAATGACTTCAAATATTTGATGACTTGAATCACCCATGGATAACTTCGAGGGTCTTATATTCGCACAGCGATTGAGCAATTAATATATTATCTTTCTATCAATTATAATCTTATTCTAACTCGTTATTAATGAAAAATCTTCTAACGCTTAAAAAATATTTTATTAAATATAAAACTAAATTGTTTTGGGGAATGCTTTTTATCCTTATCTCAAATGCCGGTACGGTTTATTTACCGATTTTGTTAAAAGATTCTATAAATGAACTTCAGAAAAACACTACCTCAAATAAACTTTTAGAATATGCCTTATTAATTGTCGGCACGTCAATCATCGCAGGAGTTTTCAGATATTTAATCAGACAAACTATAATTGTAGTGTCCAGAAAAATAGAATACGATTTGCGCGGCGATTTCTGGAAACACATTCAAAAACTTCCGCTTAGATATTTTCAGAATAATTCTACCGGAAATATAATGTCCCATGCTACAAATGATATTAACGCAGTAAGAGCGTTCATCGGTCCGGCGGTAATGTATTCTATAGATACTTCAATAAGATTGATCATTGTTGTATCCATTATGTTGTCTCTTAGTTTTAAGCTTACAATCTATGCTTTGATCCCGCTGCCTATTTTATCTTACGGAGTTTATAGAGTTGGGAAATTAATTCACGAGAAGTACACAAAAATTCAGGAGAATTTTTCTCAGCTTACAAGCCGTGCGCAGGAAAACTTTTCGGGAATTCGTGTAATAAAGTCTTACATACGCGAAGCAAATGAAATTAAAAGATGGAATGAGCTAAGCCAGGAATATCTTCGCAAAAATATGAATCTCGTTCGCATACAATCTATCATTATGCCCATCCTCACTCTAATAACAGGCATTTCAATAATAGTTGTTATCTGGGTTGGCGGTGGAATGGTTATAAGCAGACAAATGAATCTTGGTGAAATAGCCGCATTCATAATGTACTTATCAATTTTAATCTGGCCTGTAATTGCTTTCGGCTGGGTGATGAATATAATTCAGCAAGGCGAAGCAAGTATGAAAAGATTAAACAAAATATTTAATGAGCCTTATGAAATTCAGGATTCTACTTCAACAGATTATTTAACAAAAGAATTAACAGGTAAAATAGAGTTTAAGAATGTTTCATTTAAATATTCAGATACGCTTCCGGATGTTTTGAAAGAAATTAATCTCCAGATTCCAATTGGTTCAACTCTCGCAATAATCGGGCACACAGGTTCTGGCAAAACAACCTTGATTAATTTAATTCCAAGATTGTATGATGTAACCTCAGGTGAGCTTTTAATTGATGGTAAAAATGTAAAAGAAATTCCCCTTGATGTTTTAAGAACTAATATTGCGGTTGTTCAACAGGAATCATTTTTATTTTCTGATTCTGTTTACGGAAATATATCTTACGGCTTACAAAGTATTGATAAAAAAAGAGTGGAGGAAGTTTCACGAATTGCAAATTTTGACAAAGATGTCGAATCATTTCCAAACGGATATGAAACAGTTGTTGGAGAAAGAGGAATTACGTTTTCCGGCGGACAAAAACAAAGAGCTTCACTTGCCCGGGCGCTTGCCATTGATCCTAGAATATTAATTCTTGATGACTCATTTTCTGCTGTTGACACTCATACCGAAGAAGCGATATTGAAAAATCTTAGACAATTTATGAAAAATCGAACCAGCATAATAATCAGTCATAGAATTTCAACTGTAAAAGAAGCAGATAATATTATTGTTCTTGCTGAAGGAAAAATTGCTGAACAAGGAACTCATAATGAATTAGTCTTACAAGGTGGAATTTATGCTGATCTGCACTACAAACAATTATTGGAAAAAGAACTCGAAGAATTGAATTAATGACTGACAATAAACAAGACGATGAAATATTAGGTAAAGCATACGACTCAAAGTTGATGAAGAGACTGCTTACATACATTAAGCCGTACAAGAAGTACGTCGTATTTGCAATTCTTCTGAACATACTTGTAGCCGCACTTGGACCTCTTCGCCCTTATCTTACTAAAGTTGCCATTGATGATTATATCGTGCACTCTAATTATCATGGTTTAATGGTGATTGCAGCTCTGCTTTTTGCTTCATTGTTACTTCAAGCTATTGTGCAATACTTTTTAACATATTACACACAATATCTCGGGCAAAGAACTCTTTATGATATTCGCACACAAATTTTTGAACACACACAAAAGCTTGCGCTAAAATATTTTGATAGAACGCCGATCGGCAGAATTGTTACACGAGCTACAAATGATGTTGAATCATTAAGTGAATTGTTTTCTTCCGGCATTGTAATGGTATTTAGTGATGTGTTTATTATAATTTGGATTTTAGTTTTTATGTTCTCGATGGATATTCCACTTTCCTTAGTTACACTTTCTGTTCTGCCTGTTCTTGTCTATGGTACTTTTCTTTTTAGAAAAAAAATTAGAGAAAGTTACCGCGATGTACGTTTTCACCTGGCAAGATTAAATTCCTACATGCAAGAGCATGTAACGGGAATGAGTGTTGTACAAATTTTCAGAAAGGAAAAAGATGAGTTTAAAAATTTCTCTAGCATCAATTCCGATCACCGCGAAGCAAATATTAGGTCTATATTTTATTATGCAATATTTTTTCCTAGTGTTGAATTACTCAGTTCCATTGCAATTGCCTTAATAGTTTGGTATGGCGGAGGAGAAGTTATCCAGAAGAGTGTTCAAATAGGCGATTTGTTTGCATTCATTCAGTTTACTGAAATGTTTTTCCGTCCAATCCGTGATCTTTCTGAAAAATATAACATAATGCAAACATCAATGGCATCATCAGAAAGAATATTTAAACTCCTCGATAATAAAACATTTATACAAAACCCGGTTGATCCGGTTAAATTAGATGCTATTAATGGTGATATTGAATTTAAAGATGTTTGGTTTGCTTATGATGATGAAAACTATGTCCTTAAAAATATAAACCTTAAAATCAGATCGGGTGAAACCGTTGCAATTGTTGGTCATACTGGTGCAGGTAAATCAACTTTAATAAATATTCTTACAAAATTTTATGATATTAATAAAGGTTCAATTCTTTTGGATGGGATTGATATTCGAAAAATTGAAAAGCATAATTTGAGAAAATATATTTCCATTGTGTTGCAGGATGTTTTTCTATTTTCAGGTACGATTGAATCAAACATAAATATGGATAATGAAGAAATAAGCAGGGAAAAAATTATTGAAGCGGCACAAACAGTTGGGGCTGATAAATTTATCGTTAACCTTCCGAATAAGTATGATGAAAAAGTTAAGGAAAGAGGCGCAACTTTAAGCGTTGGACAAAAACAATTAATATCTTTTGCACGAGCTTTGGCTTACGACCCTAAAATATTAATTTTAGATGAAGCAACTTCAAGTATTGATACAGAGTCCGAACAATTAATTCAGACTGCAATAGAAAAGTTACTTGTTGGAAGAACGGCTATCGTAATTGCTCATCGTCTTTCCACAATTCAAAATGCAAATAAAATTATTGTTCTTCACAAAGGTGAAATAAGAGAAATGGGCAATCATCAGGAGCTGCTTGCAAAACGTGGAATCTATTACAAACTCTATCAACTACAATACAAAGATCAGGAATTAGTTAAATCTAAATAATTAATATCTTTAAGGGAGGGGCAAAATGGAAAAAGTTAAGTTCAATACTTTGGCTCGCCATATTTACGAGGAAGAAAGAAAATATCCCGATGCAACGGGAGAACTATCCGATCTCCTTCACGATCTTTCACTCGCCGCAAAAGTAATATCACTCGAAGTAAACAAAGCAGGCTTAGTTGATATTATCGGCTTTACAGGCGATAAAAATATTCATGGTGAACAAGTTAAGAAATTAGATATTTATGCTCACGAGATGATGATAAAGGCAATGGATCATGGCGGGCATCTATGCGTAATGGCTTCCGAAGAGGAAGAAGATATTATACATATCCCCCCGGAATTTTTTATTGGCAAATATGTTCTTCTTTTCGATCCCCTTGACGGCTCATCAAACATTGATGCAAACATTAGCATCGGAACTATCTTTTCAATTTACAGAAGAGTTTCGCCGGAAGGAGGACCCGGAACTTTGGAAGATTGTTTGCAACCTGGATTTAAGCAAGTTGCCGCTGGTTACGTTATTTATGGCTCGAGTACAATTTTCGTTTACACGGCAGGTAATGGTGTTCACGGTTTTACGCTCGATCCATCTTTCGGGGAATTTATCTTATCACATCCCAATATTCGTACTCCAAAGAAAGGTAAGATTTATAGTATCAATGAAGGAAATTACCTTTACTGGCATCCCGGGTTAAAAAAATATATTAAATATTTACAGGAAGAAAATAAAGTTACTGAAAGACCATATTCATCCCGTTACATTGGTTCTATGGTTGCTGATATTCATCGCAATCTTTTGTACGGCGGAATTTTTATGTACCCCGCTGATTCCAGAAGTCCTAATGGCAAATTAAGATTAATGTATGAATGCAATCCTATGGCATTTATTGTCGAGCAAGCCGGCGGAAGAGCATCAAACGGAAAACAAAGGATGCTGGAAGTAATACCAACTTCTCTTCATCAACGTACACCAATTTTTATCGGAAGCGAGGAAGATGTTTTATTGGTTGAGAAGTTTATGCGTGAGTATGAAATTGTTGAAGTGAAGTAAATTTAAGGGGCAGTTTGTAACTTGCCCCTTGAACAAAGTATTATTTGAGTAATAACATCTTTTGCGAAGCATAATATGCATTTACCTGCAAAGTGTAAATGTAAACACCACTTGGTAAGTTTGAAGCATTAAATTCAACGGAATGATAGCCGGCTTCTTTTGTTTCGTTTACTAATTCTGCAATCTCACTTCCAAGAACATCATAGACTTTTATTTTTACTAAACCTGCTTCTTTCAATGAATAGTTTAATAATGTCGTTGGGTTAAATGGATTTGGATAGTTTTGCTCTAAAATATATTCTGAAGGTACTTTTTCTCCAGAACCAACGCTTATTTTTGGTGCTAAAGCCATTATTGAAACTTTATCGCTTTGCACTGATAGTAATGCTGTATTGTCTTTCGCTTTAATTGTATAGTCATAATTATCGCTTGGGATACTTGTATTGGCACTATAGTCAGTAAAGGTTCTAAATTTCTTTGTGACATAACCGATTAGCTCTGTGAACAAACCATTTTCTGTTCTATAAATGTTATACCCTGCAAGATCAGATTCTATATTAGCTTCCCACGTTAAAACAGGGTGATTATTCGCATAAATAGTATCTCTATTTATAAAAATATTATTAGCTTCCCACGTTAAAACAGGGTGATTATTCGCAATAGTAAGTTTTAAATTTTGTGGTTTGGAGGGTTGTGCATCCAAAACCGATGATGAATCTGTATGAAATTTAAGATTGAATTGACCATTATTATTACTAATTAATTCAACCGCAGTATTTGTAGCGGCTCTGGTTTTATCATAAGAAGGTGGGTTGCTGAAAGTAGAAAATAATTGGTTATAACCTATATTAAATGGATCATTGGAATCACCTAGAGGAGATTCAGTTGTCGTCCCATTCTCATTGTACCACCTGTCCCACCAATAATACTGGCCATAATATGGCCCTGGTTCTAGATATTGAGTCCTAATGACTTCTTGTAATTCATCACGTCCATTTGTTCTGTCAACGCTTAATCTTTTTACTACAGGCAGTTTGGTTGGTGCAGGGGTATTTGTTCCATTCTTGCAATACCAATCTGCGGGACCACCCAGGCCAACTGGTGTTACCCAGTTGATGATCGACCATTGCCAAAGACCATCGGCAGCGATCATATCCATATGATTGTTCCCATAATAATTACTTTTAACGTGATAAATATATATTCCTGTGCTTTTTGTTTGTTCATAAGTTGTAATCTTTTGATGATTTGCTACAATAAAAAATTCATTCGGACTAATATTTGGTACACCATTTACAATTAGCGGGATAGGAATTCTGTAAGCTGAACCAGTATTTTGAAAATCTGAAAGTTGCCCAGTTTGATCGTAAAAAATATCTGAATATGTAGTATAACCTAATAAATATTTTTCTTGTGGATTCATTGCTAATGAACCAGCCCAGGCAGGCATTAATCCTAATCCCCTTTGAGCAGTGCCAGAACAGGCAGCAAGTTCAAAATTATGTCCAGCACCAAAAAGATAATGACCATATTCGTGAGCTAACAATCCCAGTTTATTTTCAAAAGTATAATCACTTTTCCCACCGATATCTAACGTCATACTTATAGTAGGAACTCTGTTGGCTATTATTTTGCTTTCATTTGTAGTATAAGAAGTTCCTAAATCAGCAATACCACCCCAATCTCTATAATCAATATTTCTCCAAATTATATAGACAGCATCAACATAATTATCGGGTTGATTAAAAATTTGTTGATAGCTTGTTAAAGTGTTCCATTGGTCAAAGTTTTGAAAATTAATATTCTGATCTACTGCTTGAAGCACTGCTAAGTTACTTGTACCATAGTATTGAGTGCTTGGCGCATCAATTATTACTAAAGTTGGATAGACATATCCAATAATATGATTTGTTCCACTTGACATCTGATGAAAGTAATTGCTTAAGGTGTTTACTGGATAGGGGGCCTGGTTTGTATTTGTTCCAATAAAAGTATTAGCCCATGTAGGCATTTGATTTGGTTTCCAATAAAGATCATTGGGGTCTTTATTATCTGCTTTAAACTGTGCAAATATGCAAAGTATTCTCATATAAGATCCATTTAGTGTTTTAGCTGGAGCTAATTGTCCTCCTATTTGTGGGGGATTTACTTGATATCCCTGTGGGAAAGATTCGGGATAACTTTCTGTCATTACACACTGATAATATTGCTGTGAAAATGTAAAATGATTTATAAATAAAAATAATAAAATGTATTTTTTCATTTAAAAACCCATTATTTAAGTAATAAAAATTTTTTAGTTACTATTTGGGAGGCATAAGCAACAGAGTAAAAATAAGTTCCGCTGCTAAGATTTATTCCATCTGTATTAAAAGTTATAGTAGAAAATTTAGCGGCTTTATAATTTTGCTCATAAATTTTTGATCCAAGAATATTGTAAACAGAAAATTTTATCCAATCGTCAGTCAATTGGTCTGGTATACTTACCTCAATGTTAGTTGTGCTGTTAAATGGATTTGGATAGTTCTGGGATACATTAAATTCTGAAGGTAATAACGGAAACTCATTCTCAACAGAGACTAATGTCCCGTAAATCTTTCCATCTATTTTTGCATAATTAATATCTAAACCGGAACCATCATCAAAAGCCGTTCTAACAAGACCAATACCTTCGGCCAACCAGAAATAATAGTAGTAATATGAGAAATCAAATATTAACACGCCTTTTATAAGTCTATTTTTACCAAATATAAATCCACTATCAACATAAATACATTTCGCATAACCAGTATCTATTACGGGGTTGAAGTTCCAAGCTACGGGCCAAACTTCATCCAAAACTGCATCAGCTTTGAACAACATTTGTTCTTCAGGGTCACCCCCAAAAAAGCGTTTCGAGACCGATAAGACATTTCCATTGCTATCCACTCTGGTATTTCCAAACTCAAAACATCTATCAGGTAATGTAAAATATAATTTGCCATTGGGATAAAGAGTATCTTTTTCAATTTTACCAAAATAATATTCCTGTTGATTGCGCCCATTAAATTGGTATTCATTACCAATGTTCAAGGGTAAAAAGTTTGGTTGTTGAGAATAAAGGTTTATTATAAAAATGTTGGCGCATATAAATAAACATAATATTGTTTTCATTTTACAATTCCTTGGTTAAAAGTTTAAGTCGGTCTTTTCTTACTTTAAGCTAAGTAAAACCGGTCGAGTAGTAATGAATGTTAAATGATAAATGCTCAAGGTTAAATGAGCAAAAGTTATTTCTAAAGAATAAAACTTTATAATTTTCATAAAGAAGAGAAGGCAAGAGGTAAACATAAATCAGCAGCATCTCTCCACCCCAAATAAAAATTGCAGAGAGAGAGAGAGAGAGAGAGAGTATAATCGTGCCAGAAAATTTTAATAACGGTAATTATATCTATTTGTGCCCATTCCACCATAACCTCAAATATTTACGGTAGAACAGTAAATAAATAATTTTATAAAGTCAAATGATTTTTAGATTTGATAGTAATTGTTACTTTAAAAGTTTATGCGCGAGTATGAGGTGATTGAAGTAAAATAAAAATCAGAGCAAATATTTTTTAATTCCCATCCGAAGATGGGAATTATGTACTGTTATTTAATTTTATTTAATTCTTCATCAAGTTTTTTTGCAAGATCATCTTTTGAAATTCCTTCAACATTAATTTTGGCAGTTTTTAAAGTAATCTTAGGTTCATCACCTTCACCATTTAAAAATTTAACCAGGCAAAAAGATAGCCTGTTTCGATCGTTTGCAATTGGAATATATTCTTTATAATTCTCTATTATAGAATACACTTTTGATTCAACTGAATCATCGGGCGCTTTTTTAACTTTAGGCGGCGGTAATGTTGTCATTTATAATCCTGTTTTATTTTCTTTCTTTAAAATTAGCCACTAATTCAAAAAGTTCAAATCAATTTGTGGATATAACTGTACTAAATGATAAATTTGTTATCAATATTTAATAAAGATTTCATTGACAGTCGAAGATTTATCAAAATTTAACAAGATTCTTATCATCAGGCTAAGCTCTCTTGGTGATATTTTACTTACCACTCCATTTATCCGTGCAATAAAACACAAGTTTCCGGCAATAAGAATTGATATGCTTGTGAAACAAGAATATGCTGACGCCATAAAATTTAATCCGAACATATCACAAAAATTTTATTTTAATAAAAATGAACAAACAAGAAAAGAGTTAATTAAAAAACTGGGAACAGAAAAGTATGATCTTATAATTGATCTGCAAAATAATCTACGTTCAAAAAAGATTACATCGTCTTTGAACGTCAAAACAGAAAAGTTTAAAAAGAGCGGCTGGAAAAAATTTTTGCTTGTAAATTTTAAGATCAACAAGCTTGTAAATGAACCACAAATTCCAATCAGGTATTCAAAAGTATTTGATGATTTAAGTCTAGATGATAAAGGAATTGATCTAATAAGCGATAAAGTTCCATCAGATAAAATATTTGATAAAAATAATTTAATTGGTTTTTGCCCCGGCGCAAGACATTTTACAAAGCAATGGACTAAAGAATATTTCATCGAACTTGGGGAATTATTAATTAAAAATAAATATAGTGTTGTTTTATTTGGTGGTAAAATTGATAAAGCTTTGTGCGCTGAAATACACAGTGAACTTCCTGAAGCAATTAATCTTTCTAATGATGACGATTTGCTTCAAACGGTCTCTGATATGAAAATGTGTTCCGCAATAATTTGCAACGATTCCGGACTAATGCATGTTGCTTCTGCTACTGCGACAAAAATAATTGCAATTTTTGGATCAACAGTTAAAGAATTCGGGTTTACACCATATAATTGTAAAAATTTAATTTTAGAAAATAATTCCTTAAGTTGCCGACCGTGTTCACACATTGGCAAAGACCATTGCCCTAAAAAGCATTTTAATTGTATGAAAGAAATAAAACCGGAATTTGTATTTGAAAAAACGATTCCATTCATAATAGGCAAATGAAAATAATCTGGAAAGTATTTTATAATTACTTAATCCTGCCACTTTTATATGCGGCTTTACGAATTGCGAGTTTGTTCAACAGAAAAACCCGCAAAGGAATAATTGGTAGAAAAAGATTATATGAAAATTTAATTCTTAACGCTACTTCAATTGATAAAACAAAAAAATTAGTCTGGTTTCATTCATCTTCTCTTGGTGAATTTGAACAAGCAAAACCGATTATTGAAAAACTTAAGAAAGAAAAGGATATAAATATTCTTATTACTTTTTTCTCTCCTTCCGGGTATGAAAATTCAAAAAAATATCCGCTGGCAGATCTTATTTCTTATATTCCATTTGATACTATTAGTAATGCAAATAAGTTTATTTCAATTACAAATCCCTCACTTTCGATTATAATGAGATATGACTTGTGGCCAAATATGATTAATTCTTTAAATAAAAATAATATCCCGATCTATCTTGTTGATGCAACTTTACGGAGTTCTTCTCCGCGTAAATCTCCAATATTAAAATCATTTCACAAAAATCTATTTTCACAGTTAACAAGAATTTTAACCGTATCGGAAAATGATGCAAATGAGTTTAAATCTTTTGGATTCAACGGCGAACGCATTAAAGCTGTTGGAGACACCCGGTTTGATCGTGTTTATCAAAGAAGCTTAGTTGCAAAGGAAAAAAAATTACTAAAGGAAGATATACTGACGAACAAAAAAGTTTTTGTTGCCGGCAGCACATGGGAACAGGATGAGGAAGTTATCTTACCTGCTTTCTTAAAACTAAGTGAAGTTGATAAAAGTGTGATAATGATTATTGCTCCACACGAACCTACTTTGTTACGCCTCGAAAAAATTGAGAATGAGTTCTCCGGCAAAATTAAAACAATAAGATTTTCACACTTAAATAATTATCAAAGTGAACGGGTAATAATTGTTGACTCAATTGGAATTCTCTTGACCCTCTATATATATGCTCATGTTGCTTACGTAGGTGGAAGTTTTAAACAAAATATTCATAATGTGCTGGAAGCCGCTGTTTATGGCGCTCCTGTTTTATTTGGTCCAAAGATTGATAATTCACAAGAGGCGCAAAAGTTAGTTGGGATTGGCGGTGGGATACTAATCAAAGATAAGCGTGAAGCTTATAGAAATTTACGTAAATTATTTAGCGATAATGATTACAGAAATAAATGTGGTAAAATTTCACAAGATTATGTCCAATCAAATACAGGAGCTACTGAAAAAATACTACAGGAAATTTATAAAGTTCTATAACACCTCACATATATCTTTCTTTCAAAACATTAAGATGATGTTTTTCGTGCCCGGCAATAATAAACATCAAAGCTAAAACAGTAACATCATTTCCATTTGCATTGCCTTTATTTTGCAAAACGGACTGTGAAAAACCATGAAATAAATTAATTGTAGCTTCCCTTACAAATCTATATTCATAAGTTAAATCATAAAGCGGGCGATCATTAAATTTTCCGTTTACCACATATAAATCCTGATCAAAACCAGGTAAAGGATTTTTTTCACCGCGTGCAATTGACAATGCTCTGTAACAATATATCCTTTCCGTATCCATCATATGCCCGATTACTTCCTTAATCGTCCATTTACCTTCTGCATAACAATAATCTCCCTTGCTTTGAGGGAAAGTATTGAAAATATTTTGAGCATAGTGATTATTTACTTCCAGAGTATTTAAAATATTATCGCCTTCAACCAAATCAATATACTGCTGATAATATTCATCGTAGTCCCCTATTACCGGTCGCATAAAATCTCCTATAATAGTTTATTAAAAATATTATTTCCAAATAGCTACATTAAAAATACCTTCGGAATTAGCTACTGCCCTAAACATACTTAAAGTATTAAATATCAACTCATAATTACCATTTTTATCCAGTGCAATTAATCCGCCACTTTCTTCGGGCAGTTTTTTATACACCATCTCTTCACACGCTTGCTTAAGTGAATATCCTTTATATTCCATTAAAGCAGAGATATTAAATGCCACTGTATTACGAATAAAAAGCTCACCGTGCCCGGTTGCTGAAACACCACAAGTACTGTTATTTGCATAAGTGCCTGCATTAATAAGTGGAGAATCGCCGACTCTTCCGGGCATTTTATTTTGCATCCCGCCGGTTGATGTTCCGGCAGTTATGTTTCCAAATTGATCAAGGGCTACACAACCAACAGTTTCCCCCTGTTGTTTAAGGTTTGATCTCAACCATTTTTGATACATTGTTGAATCATGAAAATAAGAGTTGGGGACAATATCTACACCCATTTGAATGCCCAATTCATCGGCACCTTTTCCCGCAAATAAAACGTGCGGAGTTTTTTCCATAACCAACCTTGCAAGTGAAATGGGATTCTTAATAATCGTTACACCCGCAACTGCGCCACATGATAAATCCTTCCCTTGCATAATTGAAGCGTCAAGTTCATGCTTCCCTTCAGAAGTAAACACAGCGCCTTTTCCTGAATTAAAGAGAATATTGCTCTCAAAATAATTAATAACTTTTTCAACGGCATCCAAACTGGTTCCACCATTAGCCAGAATATTCTTGCCTATTGTAAGTGCTTCAGTTAAGGAGTTAATATATTGTTGTTTTAATACTTCGGGAACATCTTTGGTAAAATTTCCGGCTCCACCGTGAATTACTATTGTGTATTTTACATTTTTTTCCTGGGCAAAGTTATTGGATATAAATTGTGGGATAAAAAGTAGAACTAATAGAATTGAGAATAGTTTATTATTAAAGTTATTCATAAATGTGTGTTCCTCTTTATTCAATTTTAAGTCAGAGTTTTAAGTAATGGGAACTTAATATTTTTTTTCTTATTAATCTTTAATCAAAAAACAGGCGACACATAAATTCTAACTTACTGAAGAAGAAAAAAACTTGAGCCCAACTATTCCAACTACGATTAAAAAGATGAAAAAAATTCTAATCAACTCTTTTGATTCCCCAAATAATATAATTCCAAGAATTGCTGTCCCAACAGCACCAATACCGGTCCATACAGCATAAGCAGTTCCAACCGGAAGTTGTTTAACTGCGTAAGCAAGCAAACCCATCGAAATAATCATACAAGTTACCGTAAATACAGAAGGCCAAAATTTGGAAAACCCATCTGTATATTTTAATCCGATCGCCCATGCAACTTCAAACAAGCCGGCAATAAATAAAATTATCCAGTGCATATTATTTCATCTTCCCCTCGGATAATTCATTGCTTAAGCGGGTTGCTTTGTAAAGATTACTGATTGCTTCCATCATTCCAGCAGCGCTTACACAAACAGTTCTGTTTGCTTCTGTTGTATAAATAAAATTACTCGGAAGACTTTCAATATTTCCGTCAAAAGCTAATCCAACAATCTCACCATTAGTATTGAGAACAGGACTTCCGGAATTTCCGCCCACTATATCGTTTGTACTTATAAAATCTAATGGCTTTGATAAATTAAATTCTTTCGGAAGCTTTTCCCAATATGCGGGAAGGTTAAAGGGAAATTTTTTATCAAAAGAATAATATCTATCAAGAGCGCCATAAAATGTTGTTTTAACCGGTGCGCGTGTTCCGTTATAATCATATCCTTTTACGATTCCGTCAGCAAGACGTAAAGTTCCTGTTGCATCAGGTGGAATCTGATCTCCGTACACTTTATATAGCGCCTCGCCTAACATTTGATTTAGAATTTCTTCCCTATCAGCTCTCGCTTTATCTTCATCCTGCATTTTTTTTAATTCATCTTGCGTATTCAACACATAATAAATAAACGGATCATTGGAATTTAAGATTGCTTCATATCCACCATTTACAAGTTCTAATAATTTTTCTGTAGAAGTAAGGCTAGATTTTTTCAACAATTCTCCGGCAGCTTGTTTGGTAGATTTTCCATCTAACAATTCTTTAACAATACTATCATCAGCTGGAAGATTATTTTTTATGATGTTTAACTGAACGAGAAGTAATTTATCCTGTAACTCTTTACTAATATCTTTAGGGAATAATTGTGCTGCAAGTGAATCAAATTTTTCTTTTGATATTTCATTATTTTTTAATTGAGTGGCATAATCAACAAGATTCTTAGCAATAAAAAAATATTGAGGTGAATAAAAGCTAATTGTATAAGCATAAATTCTTTTAGCATTTATTCTTGCTTGGTTACGAGACGTTTCGATTTCATTCCAAGTGTTGCTGTATTTTTCTTTTAACTTTGGGTCGTTATTTACTGCTTCTCTAAAATTATTTTCAAAATCTTTTTTACGTGCAACTAAAAACGGATCAAGTAAGGCTTTATAAGTCCCTTCATAAACTTTAAGAGCATTTCCAAAAGAATAAAGTCGTGCAATCAATTTAAAATCTTCTGCATTAGTTTCATTTACCATTTCTTCAAAAATGTTATACATTTCTTTAAACATCCCGACAAGCATCGGATACTGTATATCCCTTGCGTACTCGATTTGCGCCATTGTGTTTATTCTATTTGTTCTGCCGGGATTGCCGACAACAAACACGGGTTGACCTTCAACTACGCCATCACTATTCCAATTAAAATAATAATCTGTTTTGATAGGTTTTTCATTTTCGTACGCACGAAGAAATGCGCAGTCTAATCCATAACGTGGATAAGTAAAATTATCCGGATCACCGCCAAGTTTTGCAACAAATAATTCGGGGACAAAAACCAAACGAATATCGTTATACACTTTGTATCCATACAAAGAATATTTTCCACCATTATATAGTGAAATAATTTTAAATGTTAACTCTGGATTAGATTCTGAATTCTCTTTTTTTAATTGATCAATCTTGTTATCCCTTATAGTAATCTTTTCAAGGTCCGATTTTCCTTCGTCCATAGCAGACTGAATTTCTTCAGTTATATCTTTAACGACAATTAATTGTTCAACTTTAAGATTTGGAATTTTTCTCTCTTCATCCTGAGATTTAGCAAAAAAACCATCTCTCAAAATATTTTCCTCATCTTTTTGAATATTCGGTAATATTCCTCTTACACAATGATGATTAGTCATTATCAATCCATCTTCCGAAACGAAAGAAGCTGAACAACCATTACCAAACTTTAACGCACTTTTTTGAAATTTTTCCAATAATTCTTTTGATGGTTTAAATCCATATTCCTTTTCAAAAAATTCAATCGGCGGATTTTCAAATGTCCACATTTTTCCCATATCAAACTTTTGTGCTTTAACAGTATCAAGATTTATCCCGTAGTAATTTTGAGAAAATGTTGTGTTGAGAAATAAAGTGAATAAAAATATTAGTGTGAAGTGAATAAAATGTTTTTTCATTGGTGTGTTCCAAATTACTTATAAACTTAGTGCAAATTAAAAATTAAAAGCGGCAATTGGAAACAAGTGATGATTTCTTTATCAATGTTTATCTTTACTTTTACTTTAAAGAAATAATAATTACTTAAATATTTATCTAATATGAATATCCAGATAATCGGAACAAAAAAGTGCAAAGACACTCAAAAAACTGAACGTTTTTTTAAAGAAAGAAGAATCCCTTTTCACTTTAGAGATTTGAATGAAAAAGGATTAACAAAGGGTGAATTTGAAAATATTTCCCGCGTTATTCCTTTAAATGATTTAATTGATCGAGAAAGTAAAAAATTTAAAGATCGTGGAATGCAGTTTATGGTTTTTGATATTGAAGAAGAATTATTATCTGATCCATTACTTCTTAAAACTCCAATTGTAAGAAATGAGAAGTGGGTTACCGTTGGTTATCAACAGAATATTTGGAAGAGTTGGATTGAGGAAAATAAATAAATTTTTTTTCTATGACTTAGTGCCTCTGTGGTTATTTCTTACCACAGAGACACAGTGCCAATATATTATTAATTAAGCCGTCTTAAATAAAAGTTAAACATCGTAATACAAAGCAAATTCATATGGATGCGGTTGAAGTGCCATTGGTTTAACTTCTTTTTCTATTTTGTATTTTATCCATGTTTCTATTACATCTTCAGTAAATACATCGCCTTTTAACAAATACTCGTGATCATTTTCCAAAGCTTTCAATGCTTCCTGCAAACTTCCGGGAGTCGAAGGAACATTTTTTAACTCTTCAGGTTCCATATCATAAATATCTTTATCAAGCGGTTCACCGGGATCAATTCTATTTATAACTCCATCTAAACCAGCCATTAACATTGCAGCAAATCCAAGGTAAGGATTACCTGATGCATCCGGACACCTGAATTCGACCCGTTTTGCTTTTGGTGAAGACGAATACATAGGAATTCTGATTGAAGCACTTCTGTTTCTCTGTGAGTAAGCAAGGTTTACAGGAGCTTCAAATCCGGGAACTAATCTTTTATAAGAATTTGTTGTTGGGTTTGTAAATGCAAGCAAGCTTGCCGCATGCTTTAATAAACCTCCGATAAAATATAATCCCATTTCACTTAATCCTGCATAACCGGAACCGGCAAATAATGGTTTACCCTTTTTCCATAGAGAAGTATGAACATGCATACCGCTGCCGTTATCACCAAAAATTGGCTTCGGCATATATGTAACGGATTTATTGTTTTTCTTTGCCGTGTTTTTAACAATATACTTAAACATCAGTAACTGATCTGCCGCCTTAACAAGCGGAGTAAAACGTAAATCAATTTCACACTGACCGCCGCTTGCAACTTCATGGTGCTGCGCTTCAACATCGATACCGGCGTTCATCAGATTAATCACCATTTCATTTCTTAAATCTACCAGAGCATCTGTTGGTGGAACAGGGAAATAACCTTCTTTGTACCTTGGTTTATATCCAAGGTTTGGTCCCTCTTCTCTCCCGGTATTCCATCTACCTTCAACAGAATCAACAAAGTAAAAACTTCCGTTAGGTTGTGAATCAAATCTAACATCATCAAAAATGAAAAATTCTGCTTCAGGTCCAAAGTAAACTGTGTCAGCAATACCCGTGGAATTAAGATATGCTTCTGCTTTTTGTGCAATGTTACGAGGACAACGTGAATATTTTTCCTTGGTTGCAGGCTCATATACATCGCAGATTAGGCTTATTGTTGGGGCTTCGATAAAAGGATCGACAAACATTGTATTTGCATCAGGAATTATAAGCATATCGCTTTCGTTAATCGCTTTCCAGCCACGGATTGAAGAACCATCAAAACCAAAACCATCTTCAAATGATCCTTCATCAAACTGAGTAACAGGCACTGTAAAATGTTGCCACTGCCCCGGAAAATCCATGAATTTAAGATCTACAAATTTTATGTCTTTATCTTTTATAAATTTGAGCACCTTTTCTATTGCTCCATTGGTTGATTTTGCCATAGCATTACCTTTGTTATTAATTGTTAAACATTAATTTCGAAAGTTTCTTTTACTGTTGATAGAACGTAAGTTGTTTTTGTGCCTAATACTCCCTGCCAGGATTGAATTTCTGAAAGAACTCTTTCCAGAGCTTCCGTATTTTTTACAAGTGCTTTAAGTAAATGAGAGCCCTCACCAAGAACTGCATGACATTCAAGTATTTCCGGCATTTTTTCAACTTTGGAGATAAGTACTTTATAATGTTTTGATGAGTCCATCATTACAAGAATAAAAGCCATTATATCGTAATTGAAAGCTTTCCGGTTTAGCTTTGCATAGTAGCCTTCTATTACTTTTCTCTCCTCAAGCTTGTTTAGTCTTTCGCTCACAGAAGGAATTGAAAGATTAACCACTTCGGCTAACTCATTTCTCTTTGTTCTGCCACTCTTTTGAAGGGCACGTAAAATCTGGAGATCTATATCATCTAACATAAAAATCCTTAATTATTTAGGAAATTTTTAATTATTGGTTTCAAATATAAGGCGACACATATAATGTTCCAAATATATTTTGTCCAATTCTTTGATTTTTTGTTAAAATTTAATCTAATCAGGTAAATTTCAGGACTATTTTTTATCCGAATGGTGTGAATGTTAAGCGAGTTTTTTTACTTCCTCAAAAAAAATCAAGGTTCTTTTTAAATATTTCCTTATAGTGTACCCCAAAAACTGGACAAAAAAATGATTTAATTTAGTGTGGTGAATTCTTTAATAAAAAGTAAGGAGCCACAAAATGTCAAGAGCAAGAAAAACCTTCAGTAACGAATTCAAAGCAAAA
>JBAQCL010000088.1:0-41043 GCA_049294175.1 Ignavibacteriaceae bacterium
ATACAACTCTTTGTGATACAACGAAAACTCCAAGAAAAGCACAAACTATTCCTGCAAGAATACTTCCGAGAACAGCATAAGGGAAAATTTCTATTAATTGTTGAATAGCTTCCAATTTAATTTCCCTTTCCCGGTGTTATTAAATATTCACCGTTTGTCTTTTTCACAGCAAATTCTGATGAGTATGCTTTCTTAAGATTTTCTTCTGAAAGAATTTCATCAATATCTCCGAATTGGAAAAATCCATTATCAATCAGAATTAATTTCTTAACATAATTTGCCACATCGGTTAGTAAATGACTTACCATAATTATAGCAAGATTTTTTTCCTGGTGCAGATTTGTAATAAGATTAAGTAGTGAATAGTGTGATGGCGTATCCATTCCGTTTGTCGGTTCATCAAGAATTAAAATGTTTGGCTGAAATGCAAGCGCTTTTGCAATTAAAGCCCTTTGTCTTTGTCCACCGGATAAATTATAGTAATGGATATTCTTTAAATCTTCTATCCCGACTTTTATCAGACTTTCCTCCACAATTGCTTTATCTAATTTACCCGGATTTTTAAAATGTCCAATCAAAGAATATCTTGACATCATTACGACATCATAAACTGAGTAGGGAAGTAAGGGCTGAATGAAATCTCTTTGGGGTACATATCCAACTCTTAAATTTTTTTTTCTAATGTTTCCTGATAATGGTTTTAAAGTTCCAAGCAAAGTTTTTAATAACGTCGTTTTGCCGGCACCGTTTGGTCCAACAAGCCCGATAAAATCAGTTTTATTGACAGAAAAATTTATATCTTTTACAATAATTTTTTTCCCGTAGCCGATTGAAACATCGGACAAATTTATCATTTCTTCACTCAATTTTATTTCCTTCGTTCTATATAATTTTAAGCATTTGATAACTGGTTAATAATATAATCCATCATTTGTATATATGAATCAATTCCTTGCATCCCAAAAACAGAAGTCGGAACTTTAATAACTTTTGCACCTGTAAGTTCAGATAATTGTTTTGGTGCTGAGTCACTATAAAAATTTTCCATTACAATAACTTTTATATTATTAGATTTTATCAGCTTAACTAAGTCCGCATTATGTGATGGTGAAGGAGAAATACCCGGTTTAGGTTCAACATAACCTGCAATTTTTAATCCGTATCTATCCGCAAAATATGTCCAGCTTGCATGGAAAAATATCATATTATCGTCTTTAAGCTTTGACATTTTTTTATTCCAATCAGTGATCTTCGCATTTAATTTATTGATATAATCTTCGTAATTTTTTTTATAAAAGTCGGCATTATTGTTATCCTTACCTGCAAGATTTTCATAAATCTCTTTTGCCATTATTTTTATATTTTCAGGGTCAAGCCAATAGTGCGGATTTCCATAAGGGTGTACATCCCCATAACTGGCATCAGGTTTAAAGCTCGGAACTTCTTTTTTATTTATCTCATTTGATAGATCAATTATCTGGAGATTATTATTTCTCGAACCATCAATTAACTGAGTAGCCCACATCTCCAATCCCATCCCAATTTTGAAAAGCAAGTCGGCTTTTCTAAGCTTCATCATATAGCTCGGGAGAACTTCAACAAAATGCGGATCCTGATCACCTCTTGCGATGTAATCAACGCTAACTTTGTCTTTCCCGATTTCCTTTACCAAATCGTAAATTACAGTAGTTGTGGTTACTACTTTAATGTTAGCAAAACTTAAACTTTGGACAAGTATCAATATCAAAAAAAATATTTTTTTCATTTCTAAAATCCCTTTTATATTTTATTAAAACTGGTGAGCCTTGTGCGGACCCAATGAAAATAACAGTTGAAGCTTTAATGTTGTTTCACCATCTCTTTGAGTGTTATCTTTATAATTAAATGATAAATGTTGAACACCAAACCGCAGCATAATTGTTTCTTCAACCGGGTAATAAGAAACCCAACCTTCTACACCTTGTGTTGAGTTTTTATCATCATTAGCCAAAGTATAAAATGCTGGTTCATCATCAACAATACCTGCAGTAAAATCATATTTTGCACCCACACTAAATTGTTTTTCAAATCTGTAATCAGCATATATAAAAGCACCCAAAGTTGTAATTTTTTGTAGTTCGTCTTTATACCTGTCAATTCCGGATGTACCTTCTCTAACAACATCGCGGTTGTTTAAAAGTGCTTCACCTTGTAAAATAAACGCAGAATATGTATCAGGAGAGTATTTGAATTTAAAGTCAATTCCGCCGTAAAGATAGTTGAGCGGTTTTTCTTCCATCTCAGAATTACTATTGCCGGCAGTATTTAATTGTGCTTTTGAGTAACATCCATAAGCTCCGCTTAATCCAACTTCAATATTTGAATAATCAGAGATATCAATGAATGAACTAAGTCTTCCTACAAGAATTGGATTGATACCTCGTTCAACAGAATTTGTATCTGTAAGTCCCGGAATTGATTCACCTTTAAATAAACCAACTTCTAAATTCGAATAAAAATTTTCCGTCGGTAATAAAAAATTTATACTTGCACCAACTTCATTAAAACCTTCCATTCCAAAAAATACCTGATGAAATAGCGGTCTATTTAAAAATGGCCAGGCATGCGGATGCTGAGTATTTATTTTTCCGAAACCGACTAAATACTTTCCGGCTTTTATTTGCATATCAAGAGGCAATCCCCTAACTATATTTGCATAAAGTTCTTCAACACTAAATTCATCTTCTTCATACGCAATGTTAGCCGTTGCTCTGGCAAAAGGATTGAGATACCCATCAATATATAATTCCATTTCAGGTGATTCAAAATTAAGTTTCCCGTATTCAGGACTTCCCTTAACGAAATTTGTTGATGTGTTGAAAGTTCCTATTAAACTTATATCAGGATTAATATTAGATTGGGTATAAACTGATTGACTGCAAAAAAATAATAAAAGAAAAGAGAGTGCTTTTTTCATAAATGCTCCTTTAAAAACTCGTATATATTATCTTACTCAAACAGAGTAAGTTTAATTATGATATTGAGTTTTTAGGAGGCGCGCGCAGGCAATAATAATAGTTATTATCTTGATTTAATTGAGGAGTAACAAAGAAAACATTTATTACCTCAGGTGTATTTTGATATGCTACAAGAGGACTATAGTAAGTAACAATCGAATTATTTATTGAATTAAATGTATTCTGTATCGGGCAATAAAAATCAGAACCATCAAACTTTAAATGATTACTTTGATTATTTGTGGAAGAGGCTAAAGAAGTCGGGATTCTACCTATATCAACTTTATGAAAATGAATTGAGTTGACGACAATAATGCTTAAATAACTCACAAGAATTAAATAAGCTGTCAGTTGTATTATTTTTTTGTCTGATTTAATCACAAAACAAAGATTATCTAAATTCCCGAGTTTTTCAAGTTATTTTTGCTTTTACAAATTAAGATTAAAAGTAAGGATAAAATTGTTTCTCTAAGCACGTTTTAATAATTTTCGCCAACAAATTTTAAGAAGTCATGGCTAAATTTACAGGTATAGATTATTTCGATCTAACGTCTCTTCTTTCTGAAGACGAGATAATGATAAGGGATACAGTTCGGGATTTTGTCAGTGAAGAAATAATTCCAATTATTGAAGAATATAATAGAAACTCAAAATTTCCGATGCAATTGATTCCTAAGATGGCGGAATTAGGAATTTTTGGTCCAACACTTCCTGCAAAATATGATTGCGCTGAATTGAATAATGTATCTTATGGACTTATAATGCAGGAGTTAGAAAGAGGAGATAGTGGAATCAGAAGTTTTGCATCAGTACAAAGTGCATTGGTTATGTATCCAATTTTCACTTTTGGTAGTGAGGAGCAAAAAAATAAATGGTTGCCATTATTAGCGAGAGGTGAAAAAATAGGATGTTTTGGTTTAACTGAGCCTGATTTTGGATCAAATCCTGGTGGAATGATTACTAAGGCAGAAGAAGTTGATGGAGGTTATCTGCTAAATGGCGCTAAGATGTGGATAACAAACGGTTCTATTGCTGATATAGCTGTTGTCTGGGCTAAATTGAACGGAAATGTAAGAGGGTTTTTAGTTGAAAAAGGAATGAAAGGATTTACAGCGCCTGAAATGAAAGGAAAACATTCCTTAAAAGCATCTGTAACATCAGAGCTAATTTTTGATAATGTTTTTATTCCGGCAGATAACTTGCTCCCTAAAACTGAAGGATTGAAAAATGCTTTGATGTGTTTAAATCAAGCAAGATATAGCATTGCTTGGGGAGTTGTTGGTTCTATGATGGCTTGTTATGATTCTGCATTAGAATATTCAAAATCAAGAATACAATTTTATAAACCTATTGCTTCATATCAGCTAACTCAATCTAAGTTGGTGTATATGGTTACAGAGATTACTAAATCTCAGTTATTAAATTTACAGCTTGGTAGATTAAAGGATAAAGGGACATTAAAATTTGTACAGGTTTCATTAGCTAAAAGAAATAATTGTGAAAAAGCACTGGAGATCGCAAGGTCGGCAAGACAAATTTTGGGAGCAAATGGAATTCTTGACGAATATCCGGTTATGAGGCACGCTGCAAATCTTGAATCGGTTATAACTTATGAAGGTACTCATGAGATGCATACTCTTATTGTAGGTGAAGATTTAACAGGTTTCCCTGCATTTGAGTGATAAGAAATTTTTATAATGAAATAAGGATTATGCAATGTTAGACAAAAAGCTTTTAGAAATGGGACTTACATTTGATGATGTTTTATTAATCCCCGGTAAGTCTTCAGTTCTTCCAAGGCAAGTTGATGTAGCAACTTATCTTACACCTGAAATAAAACTTAATATCCCAATAATATCAGCAGCAATGGATACTGTTACGGAATCGGCGATGGCAGTTGCACTTGCTAGAGAAGGTGGGATCGGGATATTACACAAGAATATGAGTATTGAAGAACAATGCAGCGAAGTGGATAAAGTTAAAAGGTCGGAAAGTGGAATGATTAGAAATCCTGTTACTTTAACACCTGAAAAGAAAATTGGTGAAGCATTAGATATTATGAAAAAATACCGAGTCTCTGGAATTCCAGTTATTGATAATGCAGGAAAATTTATTGGCATTTTGACAAATAGAGACTTACGATTTGAGCCAAATAAAAATCTTAAAGTATCGGATCTAATGACTAAAGAAAATCTTGTTACAGCACCGGTTGGCACAACTTTAGAAAAAGCAGAGAAAATTTTACAGAAATATAAGATTGAAAAACTACCTGTGGTGGATAATAATGGTAAACTTCGGGGCTTAATTACCTATAAGGATATTCTTAAGAAGAAGAAACACCCAAATGCCTGTAAGGATGAACTTGGTAGATTGCGTGTTGGAGCAGCAGTCGGTGTAACTAAAGATTCAGTTGATAGAGTAAAAGCATTATCAGATGCAGGTGCAGATGCGATTGTCATTGATACTGCACATGGGCATTCTCAAGGTGTAATTAAAACCGTAAAAGAAATTAGGAGAAAATTTAGGTATATACAGCTAATTGTAGGAAATATAGCTACTTATGAAGCTGCAATTGATCTTATAAATTGTAAAATTGACGCTATAAAAGTTGGAATTGGACCTGGTTCAATTTGTACTACAAGGGTTATCGCAGGCGTTGGAGTTCCACAAATTACAGCCATTGCACAGACTTATCGGGCATCAAAAAAATATGGAATTCCATTAATAGCTGATGGCGGAATCAAACAAACAGGAGACATCCCAAAAGCGATTGCAGCAGGAGCAGATTCAGTAATGATTGGCGGATTATTAGCAGGCGTAGATGAAAGTCCGGGAGAAAAAGTACTTTATGAAGGAAGAAGCTTTAAACTTTATCGCGGTATGGGTTCAATGAGTGCGATGAAAACAGGAAGTAAAGACAGGTATTTTCAAGATGCTGAAGATGACATAAAAAAATTAGTTCCCGAAGGTATTGAAGGTCGAGTTGCTTATAAAGGTCCGCTGGAAGATACTGTTTATCAGTTAGTTGGCGGATTGAAAGCAGCGATGGGATATAGCGGAACTAAAGATATAAAAACATTGAAAGAAAAAGGTAAATTTATACGTATTACTCTTGCAGGATTGACTGAAAGTCATCCACATGATGTTATACTTACACAGGAAGCACCTAATTACCAAAGTCATAAATAATAATTAAGTAAAGTTATAAAATGTTTAAGGTTCTGGTTATTGCGTATTATTTCCCTCCAATGGGACTCAGTGGTGTTCAAAGAACATTAAAGTTCGTTAAATATATGAAAAAATATAACTGGGACCCTACTGTGATTACATCAGGAAAAGTAGCTTATTTTGCACATGATAAGTTTCTAAATGATGAATTAAGTGAGTTAAATATTAATGTTATTAGGGTGAACGGAAGTATCGAGCCAAACAGAATACTTTCAAAATATGGCACAGTAAAGTTACCAAGCGAGTTTGTAAGGAATATATTTGATAAAATTAGTCAAACATTTTTTATTCCTGATAATAAAATTTCCTGGTCAAAAAAAGCATTAGAAAAGGTAGATGAAATTTTAAGCAATCAGCATTTTGATGCTTTATTTGTAACTTCACCACCGTTTTCTTCTTTTGAAGTTTTATCAGAGATCAAAAAGAAACATGATATACCGCTCTTTGCAGATTATAGGGATTTATGGTTCGGTAGTTATTTTGCTTTTTATCCAACACCATTTCATCGGATTTTGCATAAACAAAAAGAGTACAAAGCTTTAAAAGCTGCTGATCGTATCATTGTAACAAATAGAAAAATCAAAGAGAAACTACTTGAAACCTATCGATTTCTTACTTTTGATGACGTGGTAATTATATCACACGGATATGATAAAGATGATTTTGAAAAAATACCGGCACAAACAAAACCTGATAATAAAATGGTTCTAATGTATTCCGGAATTTTTATGGTTTACAGTACACCTAAATATTTTTTAAAAGCATTCAAAGAAATTTCTGTCGAAAGACCGGATATAGCCTCTAACATCGAATTGCAATTTGTGGGATTTTTAAGAAAAGAGAATCAAAAGTTGATTCGGAAACTTAAACTACAATCTTTTGTTAAAGATCATGGTTATGTAAATCATAATGAATCAATTGCAAAAATAAAATCTGCTGATGTGTTATGGTTTATGGTTGGCAAAAGGAAAAATATTGATGCCATACTTCCCGGTAAGGTTTATGAATATCTTGGTGCACAAAAACCTATAATAGCTTGTGTTCCGGATGGCGCAGCAAAAATGGCTATTGAAGAATCCGGAGCAGGATTTATTTGTAAACCGGATGATATTAATGATATAAAAAATACAATTTTACAAGTGTACGATTTATTTAAAAAGGGTACTTTACCAAAACCTTCAGATGAATATTTATCAAAATTTAGACGTGATAATCTTACTGAGTTATTGACAAAACAGTTTCAATTGAAATTGAGAGCAGAAGTTTAATGAACGTTTTATTAATTGGATCCGGCGGAAGAGAACATGCTATTGCCTTAAAAATATCAGAAAGTAAAAATATTTACTCACTTTTTTGTTCACCGGGAAATCCGGGAACCGGGAAAATAGCCACTAATATTCTTCTCGATATTTCTGACCATCAGTTGATAATTAATTTTTGTTTGAAAGAACAAATTGACCTTGTTATTATCGGTCCTGAGCAGCCTTTGGTTGAAGGGCTTTCGGACTCACTTCGCAATAACGATCTTTTAGTTTTCGGACCATCAAAAAATGCCTCCAGAATTGAATCAAGTAAAGCTTTTGCAAAAAATACAATGTTTAGTTCCAATGTTTTAACAGCAAAGTATCGAGAGTTTGATATAGAAGATTATTCTTTAGCTAAAGAATACATTTCAAAAACTCAGTTTCCTGTTGTTATTAAAGCTGACGGTTTAGCAGCGGGTAAAGGTGTAATAATCTGTGAAAATTTACCGGATGCAGATAAAGCATTAAAAGAAATATTTGATGAAAAAATATTCGGTGATTCGGGCAATAAAATTATTATAGAAGAATTTATGGAAGGCGAAGAAGCTTCTGTATTTGCTATAACTGATGGAGACGATTTCGTTTGTTTGCCTGCCGCACAGGATCATAAAAGAATTGGAGATGGTGACACAGGGAAAAATACAGGTGGAATGGGCGCCTATGCTCCGGCACCTATTGTAGATGATAAGTTGATGAAAACAATTGAAGTTGATATTATCAGACCCGTTCTTAAAGAGCTAAAAAATTCCGGGAATAGATTTATTGGTTGCCTTTATGCCGGGTTGATGATTAAAAATTCTATTCCAAAAGTTGTTGAATTTAATTGCCGTTTTGGTGATCCTGAAACACAGGTTGTGTTACCAATAATTGAAGGTGATTTACTTGAGTTACTTTATTCAGCAGCAGCGGGAAAATTAAATAAAAATGCTGTAAAATATTCAGGTGGAAGTTCTGTTTGTGTTGTTGCCTCATCAAAGGGTTATCCTGATAGATATGAAAAAGGTTTTGAAATTAAGGGATTAGATCAAAGCGAGGATGAAATTATAGTTTATCATGCAGGTACTAAAAAGCTTGATGGCAAAATTGTAACAAACGGCGGCAGAGTTTTGGGCGTTACTTCGGTTATTAAGAATTTTGATCTTAAAACTGCTAAGGAAAAAGCTTATGAAGCTGTAAGCAAAATAAAGTTTGAAGGAATGTATTTTAGGAAAGATATTGCTGAAAAAGCATTTAAATATTTGAAGTAATTTTATTTTACCTTCTGTTCAGATGAACCTTTATTGTTAGATATTATTGTAAAAAAATCTGAGCCAAAAATCATCAGACAATAACTAATAAATATCATCAAAAAATTTTCTGTTAATTTTAATAATCCGATCTTAGTTCCATTTCCAAAGCAGCCGCAATCGATATTCAATCCTCTGGCAAGGCTTATAATTATTGCTATATTAAAAATTATAAGCAAAGTAAAAATTATCATGCTGTTTTCTTTTACCGTGATTCCAAAAATCAAAAATACGCCGGTTGTTAATTCAATCCATGGTAAAATAATTGCGGTAAAATTAATAAGCCATAGTGGAAAAAGTTTGTAATTTAAAATCGAGTGAGCAAAGGATTCAGGGTTAGATATTTTCTCTGCACCGGCATATACAAATACAAATCCAAGTACTAAGCGGGCAAAGAGTAAGTAATATTTATTTGATAAAATCTTCTTCATAATTTTACTTTGCTACCGGATAACCCTTTTTTAGCCAATCATTCCATCCGCCAAAAAAAACATAAACTTTTTTATAACCTTTATTAAAAATCTCATCACCTAAAAGTATGCTAAGGTCGCAATCATCGCCATTGCAATATGTAACAACAATTTCATCTTTAGAAATTTTGTTTAAAACTGAATCATATTTTTCAGAACCATAAAAAGGAATATTTATTGCACCTTTAATATGATTTTCTTTAAATTCTTCTTCAGGTCTTGCATCAATAAATTTTATACCCTGATTAAAAAGTTTATAAGCTAAGTCAATTTTAATTGCTTTGGGCTCGGTAAATGGTTTCACTTCCAATTGTTTAGACGGAAGATTTATACTTTTACTTACTGGAATTGAATCGACTTCAATTTTGTCTTTTGTTACCAGGGGAGTAACATTTATTAATGAATCATTTTCCCAAGTAATTATTTTTTCAGAGCGGATTAGATTTAATCCTTTGGGATTAAAATGATTGTACATCAAGCCAATCAGCAGGGAAACGAAGATTATTTTCAGTAGTATTTTTAAACTGGGATTCACAATTAAAATGCAGGCTTTATTATTTTTAAAAACTTAATTTCGTTAGCATTTAGAATTTAATCAAAAGCCTCCTAAAAAGGAGGCTTTGTACCGAAGGCCGGACTCGAACCGGCACCTGGTGTAAGCCAGACTGGATTTTGAGTCCAGCGCGTCTACCAATTCCGCCACTTCGGCAAGTTATCTTTTTTAAAGATTTGTGAGCCAGCGATAAGAATAAAGAACAAAATTGAAACATTTTAGAAAATTGTGAGCAAAATTAAAAAAGAAATCCCTTCCAAACAATCTATTTACTTCTTTATTTAGTATTATTCTTCGTTTTTAGCGTAAAATATAATTCTGATTTTGAAGGTCAAAAAATTAATGTCAAAATGAGATTTAGTTTTAAATTGAAAAATATCACTTGGGATAAAGTTGAAAATTATCTAAAAAACGAATTGGCACATCATTGGTAATTATTTACTTGCAGTGAAAATTCTACACATAGCTCCCACTATGAAGTAGTTTCAGGAAGCCCAGTTCGATACCCTGGGCTTTCTGGTTTAAAACATTTGTTTCAGTTAAAAGGTTTAAAATGAACAAATATGAAGAATTTGAAAATAAGGGCTTTTTTATAGATATGATTGACGGCATTTTTATAATAAAGTTTAGTACAATGCGGGTTACTCTAAATGAAGCGAAAGCGCTTAAACAAGTGCTTGATTCCCTGGTAACTGCAAACCATTATAAACTGGTGATAGATTTTTCGGAAACAAGATTTTTTGATTCAGCTATTGCAAATGTTTTAATAAATGTTGTTAAAGAAATTAGAAAAAGTAATGGGGATATTATTACAATAACGCCGCATAGCAGCATAAATAAATTATTTATTCAGACAAGATTGAGTAAGATTTTTAAACAATACAATAATGTTGAGCAGGCATTATTAGGTTTTTCAGGTGCATAGTTATTATCCATCTTAAATTTTGCAACTCACTATAAAAATATTTTACACCTCTAAAATATTTTTGTAAATATTTCAATCAAGAAACATTTTTAAATAAAAATTGACCATCCTTATATTACTCAAATTACTATAATTTAGAACTCTGGAGTACAATCACAGAACATTGTGAATTAACGCATTGAAATATTTGCTCTTTTATTCCCACATTTTGTTCCCTTTATAGGCAATTAGAGAATAATTACTTGTTGTTTTCAATTAATTTAGTTGCTTATTATCAAAACTAAACCAATCTAAACCATTATCTCACTTTGAAATAATAAAAAATAATTTTTTCGACTATCATTGAAAATTGCTGGCACAATGATTGTATATATAACTCAAACAAATTTAAAGGAGTTACAATGAAAAAATCTACAAAGGACAAATCGAAACAGAAGAACAAAGACAAAAATATTTTTGTTCTTTTAAGTAACTGGGAAAATGTTGACGAATATAGTGAAGAAGAAATTGAAGACCTTTTTGACGAATATAATATTCCCGAAGTTTCATATATTGAAAAAATTGATAAACCTGAAGAGTTAATTTTTGAATAATTAAAAATTGGTGGACTATGAGTAAAACTTATATCGGGCAGGACGGTCATTACGATATTGAAGATGATGGCAGAATAATACAAAAAATGGTAAATGAGTTTGGAAGACTAACCGGAATTACAAGAGTTATTCGGAACGTAAAAAAAATTCCCAATATCATTGATCGAAATAAAATCGAATATCTTCTTCAACTGATGCAAATTTATAAATATTCAGGGCGGGTTTAATCGCATCAATTAACTCGTCTAATTTTCTTCTTTATCCTTTTACCCCTTACGCTTTATTCCATCTTTCTTTATTTTTGATTCACAAATCATTTTTAAGAAGTATGGAAAACAAAACAACAAATACAAACAGTACACCTAAAGAAAAATCAAAAAATTTTATTTATGAAATTATTGATGAAGATTTAAAAACTAATAAATATAACGGAAGAGTTCATACAAGATTTCCTCCGGAACCAAACGGCTATCTTCATATCGGGCATGCAAAATCAATTTGTCTGAATTACGGAATTGCCCGCGATTACAACGGAAAATTTAATTTACGTTTTGATGATACAAATCCGACCAAAGAAGATCAGGAATATGTTGATTCTATTATCGAAGATGTAAAATGGCTTGGCGGTGATTTTGAGAATAGAATCCTCTTTGCCTCAGATTATTTTGATCAAATGTATGATTTTGCAGTTAAGCTGATAAAAAAAGGTAAAGCTTATGTTGATGATTCTGACCCTGAAACTATGCGTGACTTACGTGGAACTGTAACCGAAGCGGGAAAAGAAAGTCCCAATCGAAATCGATCAGTAGAAGATAACCTTGATTTGTTTTATCGAATGAGAAATGGTGAATTTAAAAACGGTGAGAAAGTTCTTCGTGCAAAGATTGATATGTCTTCGCCAAATATGCTGTTACGCGATCCTATTATGTATAGAATAATTCATTCATCTCATCATCGGACAGAAGATAAATGGTGCATTTATCCAACTTATGATTGGGCACACGGACTTGAAGACTCAATAGAAGGAATTACGCATTCAATTTGTACACTTGAATTTGAAGTGCATCGCCCTCTTTACGATTGGTTTTTGAATGAACTTGAAATGTATCACCCGCAACAAATTGAATTTGCAAGATTGAATTTGACTTACACAGTAATGAGTAAAAGAAAACTTTTAGAACTTGTTCAAAATGGATTTGTGGATGGTTGGGATGATCCAAGGATGCCAACCATTTCAGCATACAGACGCAGAGGTTACACACCGGAAGCGATTCAGAATTTTGCAGAAATAATTGGTGTTGCAAAACGTGATGCAATGACAGACGTTGCTTTACTTGAGTTTGCTATTCGTGAAGATTTAAACAAACGTTCTCAAAGAGTAATGGCAGTACTTAATCCGTTAAAAGTTGTTATTACAAATTACGATGGTGAAGAGGAACTTGAAGCAGTAAATAATCCTGAAGATGCATCAATGGGGCATCGTAAAGTTCCGTTTTGTAAAGAAATATATATTGAAAAAAGTGACTTTGCGGAAAATCCGCCAAAGGGATTTTATCGTTTGATTCCTGGCGGCGAAGTAAGATTAAGGTATGCATATATTATTAAATGTGATGAAGTGATTAAAAATGGAAACGGGGAAGTGGTGCAGTTAAATTGTAGTTATGATCTGGAAACAAAAAGCGGAACAGGCACAAGTACAAAAAAGGTTAAAGGAACTATTCATTGGGTTTCGGCAAAACACGCAGTCGATTGTGAAGTTAGATTATATGACAGGTTGTTAACAGTAGAAAACCCGGCAAGTGAAAAAGATAAAGACTATAAAGACCTGATTAATTCCAAATCACTTGAGATTATTCCTGATGCAAAAGTTGAGCCGTTTGTAAAACCATCAAAACCCGGTGATCGTTTTCAATTTGAAAGACAGGGATATTTTTGTGTTGATACGAAATATACAACAGCAGAAAAACTGGTTTTTAATCGTACTGCTACTTTAAAAGATACATGGGCTAGAACGTTGGGTAAAAAATAAAGTTACTGGTTGTCAGACTTAATTCGCAAAGTCTGACAACCAATTAGAATATTAATCATAATTTTATTTTTATTAATGCAGTATCAATTCGCTTTACTACTTCATCCTTACCAAGAATAAAAAGTAAATCAAACATTCCAGGTCCTGTACTTTGTCCAGAAACCGCTAATCTTAATGGATGAATTAGTTTGCCTTTACCTACATTCAATTCTTCAGAAACTTTTGCAAGAGCATGTTCATAATCTTCTTTTACAGGATTATCCAAGGTAGAAAATTTATCTCGAAGTTTTTTCAGATGCTCAGGGGTTTCTGGCTTCCAGTTTTTCTCTATTGATTTTTGTTCATATTCAGTTGGTGCTTCATAAAAGTATGGGCAAGTGTCAATAAAATCTTTTACAAATGAAACGCGTTCTTTCATTGCTTTAATGATTAATAATAAAAAATTATCTAAATAACTTTGATTTTTAAATTTTGATTTTTCAATTTCTTCTTTAAGCATTTCAAGTAAATCGCTATCTAGTTTTCTTCTAAGATGTTCTGCATTAAGCCAATTAAGTTTTTGCAAATCGAAAACTGCTCCGGCTTTGTTAACTCTTTCAAGTGAAAAACTGTTTATAAGTTCATTCATGTAATAAAATTCTTTATCGTCGCCGGCATTCCATCCAAGCAATGCTACAAAGTTTATAAGTGCTTCTTTTAAAAATCCTTTATCACGGTAATCCTCAACAGCAACATCACCTTGTCGTTTACTCAGTTTGGACCGATCCGGATTTAATAGCAATGGAAGATGCGCAAATATTGGTCTCTCCCAGTCAAAAGCATCATAAAGCAAAACGTGTTTTGGTGTTGAGGACAACCATTCTTCACCGCGTATTACGTGCGTTATTTTCATTAAGTGATCATCAACAACATTTGCAAGATGATAAGTCGGATAACCATCACTCTTAATTAAAACCTGGTCATCAACATTGTTACTTTCAAACTCAACATGCTCACGAATTATATCATCAAATTTAATTGTGTGATCCGGTTCCACATTTAATCTAACAACTTTTGGAATACCTGATGTTAAATTATTTTCTACTTCTTCTTTTGAGAGGTGTAAGCAATGTTTATCATATTTTGCTTGTGGTAATTTTTGTAATTCTTGTTTTTTACGTAAATCTTGAAGTCTTTCTGGAGTACAAAAACAGTAATAAGCTTTCCCTTTTTCAATTAGCTCATCAGCATATTTTTTGTAAAGATCAAGCCGCTCCGATTGCATATAAGGTCCGTAATTACCGCCTACTTCAGGTCCCTCATCAAATTCCAATCCCGCCCAATTAAGTGCGTTTATTAAATTTTCAACAGCACCTTCAACATATCGATTGCGGTCAGTGTCTTCTATTCTTAAAACAAAAGTGCCGTTATTTTTTTTTGCAAACAGATAATTATACAAAGCCGTTCGTAATCCACCCACGTGAAGATAACCTGTTGGGCTGGGTGCAAAACGAACTCGTGGAGTTTCATTTATCATTTTGTGGAATTCCTATAATTGAATGCGTAAAAATACAAAAATGCATTTTCATTTCTGAGTAAAAAGAGACAGGGGAGTACGAAGTAACTAAAATTTTGAAACTTTTTTCTCTGTATAGTACTTAACTTTTTCTATAAATTCCTGGCTGTCAATTGGTTTAGGGATATAGTCTGTCGCTCCTGCTTCAAGGCATTTTTCACGATCACCTTTCATCGCAAATGCTGTCAGAGCTATAATTGGAGTTTCTTTATAATTATCAAGTTCCCGGATTTTTTGCGTCGATTCAAATCCATTCATTACAGGCATTTGCATATCCATCAGGATAAGATCATAATGTTGTTGTTGTGCTTGCTCCAAAGCTTGCAAACCATTCTCAACAACTACAATCGAATCAAAATTATTTTTCTTTAGTAAACGTGTAACAATAATTTGAGAATGTTTGTAATCTTCAACTAACAATATTTTTATGGAATCTTTTTTCTCCATAACTTCTTCAGGAGTAGAGGGTTCATCGTAACTATTAATCATTGCATTTACAGTATCAGCAAGGTCTTCAATGTTACTACTGCTTTTATGAAGCAAATCAGAAAACAGCCCATCAATTTTCTTAAGATCTTCATGGTAAGATTCTTTTCCCGTGTAAATAATTATAGGAAGTTTCGTAAAGTTTTTGTTCGACTTGATCATTTTTATTAAATCAAAACCGTTAACTACCGGCATATCAAGATCAATAATTGCAAGATCAAGATTCATGTTTTCAATCATTCCCATAACTCTTGATGACTGACTTTCGGCAACCGCATTAAATCCTGCCTGCTCAACCGCTTCTTTAATTAAATTAAGAGTCGGAACATCATCATCCACAACTAAAATATTTGAATCTTTTTTAAGTTTATAACTTGTAAGCACTTCCACCAAATATTTGTAATTGATTGGTTTTACAAAATATTCAACAGCGCCCATCATAAATGCCTTTTGTTGCTCTGCTTCAACAGAGCAAACAATTACAGGGGTATGGCGTGTATTGGCACTTTCTCTTAACTGTTTTAATAATTCAAACCCGTTTGCATCGGGTAAAATAATATCCATAATTATAGAAAGGAATTGCTGGGTTTCAACAATTTTGAGAGCCTGTTGTGCAGAATTAACTATTGTTGGTTCATATCCCCACTTTGAAAGGTAGTTACTAAGTAATTTAGATGTGGCATAATCATCTTCAACCACAAGAACTTTGTTTTTTGTTCCAACAGGTTTCGGAAGAGAACTCAATTGGTTTTCAATAGAGCTTACAATTTCAGCAGATATAGTAAAACTATAAGAAATACCTTTTCCTACTCCACTGTTAATGCTTATCTCGCCGTTAAGAAATTCAATATATTTTTTTGAAAGGGACAAACCCAATCCGGTTAAGTTTCCAAATTTTGAAGTGTGGATTTCATTTAATGAGAATGGGTGAAAAAATTCCGCACTTTTTTTAGCGTTAATTCCCGGACTTGTATCTGTTATACGCACAAATAGTTTCTTATTACTTGGTGCTGAAACGGATATGGAAATTTTCCCATGTTCTGTCATTCTCACCGAATTAGTAATAATGTTTAACAAAATATATCTAAATTTTTGTGTATCAACTTTTATAGAATCAGGAAGAGAACTATCGATCTCAATAATAAATTCTATTCTGGATTTTTCAATTTTGCTTGTAAATAAAGAGATAATTTCATTAATAAAATCTTTAACATTAACTGTTGTTACGCTGGTTTTAGTAGCTCCACTTTCTAATTTACTTAAATCAATCAAATCATTAATAACGGATAATAACTCAAATGCGTTGTCTTTAAGAGTGCCAACATATTCAGTTTGAGCGGGTGATAAATTTTCTTCATTAAGTAATGAAGCAAAACCCATTATACTGTTTGTAGGAGTTCTTAATTCCTGTGCGATAGATGAAATGATGATGCTTAAAGAATTATCAAGACTACCTTTACTTCCGATCCATAATTTTAAAAGATTTTTTATGCTCGATCCAATTAATTCTATATTATCAATTTCACTTTTGGAAAAGGGCGTTTTTTTTGCAACTTTCAATAAAGCCGATTGACCATCTGCGATGTTTATTAAAATACATCCTTCATTCATTAATTGATCTGTAATATTAAAATTGCAGTTGGTCTGAATATTAAATTGCAGTGTATGATTTTCTTCTACAATACTTTTACAAACCGGGCAACTAATCTGACTTTGATGCGATAAAGTTTTTTTACTGCTAAAAGATCTACCGATGAGATTAAAAATTTTATTAGAATTAACTTTGAAGATCACAGCAGCTTCCAGTTCAAACTCATTGGTTATAAAATCGCATAATATATTCGGAAAATCTGCAGCGGATCTTATTGCTGACTGAACAAGCTCATTATACTTGCCCAGAAAATCGATTTTTGAACTTTGCATATACCCTTTTTCGATTCTGTAAGATTATTCTTAAAAAATTGATTTAATCTAAATAGAATTTTAGTTAATGCAAAATTAAGCATAACTAATGATTTATTCTAAAACTGATATATAAGTAAAAAAATATTAAATAGATGTATAACCAATTTTTTAGAAGTATTATGCTATTAAGTTCCAAAAGCAGGTAAAGAATAAGACATTAAATTAATTTAGCCTTGATAATACCACTCGCTTAAATTAGTTTTCCAAAAAAATTCTACTTCTTTTTGAAATCATTATTAAATCTTTACATCATTTCAATTTTTCTATGTCTTTGGCATAATCCTGTCTATGCACAAACAGATTATAATTCGTTAGTCATTACAGATACAATTACGATAAACTTTAGCAATCATTACTTGATATCCCAGGTAAACATTATTCCAAACAGCGAACAGATTTATCTAAAAGGAAAAAGATTATCCTATAGAGATTACAATTTTGTGTATTCAAGTGGTTTTTTCACTTTATCCGATTCTCTTCCTTATTCAATATTCGATACTCTTATCGTTAGTTACAAAACACTAAAATTTTCTCTTCAAAAAGAATATAAGCGAAGAAGTTTAGTTATAAAGTATGACGAAAAATCGGGGGATACTGTACGTGTGTTAAAAGCAGTGGGAAGCGGTTTTGCGCCGGAAGCTATTTTTGGACCCGGAATTCAAAAAAGCGGATCAATTGTGCGGGGTTTTACAGTTGGAACTACGAAAGATTTTTCTCTCAATAGTGGTTTGCGTCTTCAAATGTCCGGTAGAGTTTCTGATGATGTGGAAATTGTTGCCGCACTTACCGATGAAAACACACCCATTCAGCCTGAAGGAAATACGGAAAGGTTAGATGAACTTGATAAAGTTTTTATTCAGATTAAACATCAAAATGTTACAGGCACTTTTGGTGATTATCAACTTAAACAAAAGTTTGGCGAATTTGGAATTATTGATAGAAAACTACAGGGGTTAACCGGAGAGTTTTCTGTTTCCGATGTTAATGCTTATGTGTCTGTTGCCAGTTCAAGGGGAAAATTTAATTCTAATAAATTTAACGGTTCAGATGGTGTTCAGGGACCGTATCGTTTAAGTGGAATTAATAATGAAAGAGATATAGTAATAATTGCCGGAACTGAACGGGTTTATCTTGATGGTATCGAAATGAAGCGTGGAGAAAATAACGATTATACAATTGAGTACTCCAATGCTACAATTACATTTACTCCTAATAAATTAATTACTTCATCAAGCAGGATTGATATTGATTTTGAATATAGCGAGAGGAATTATTCCCGTAATTTTTTTGGTACCGGAGCCGCAGGTAAATTATTAAATGATAAACTTCAGGTAAAATTTCAATACTTACGCGAGGGTGATGACCAGGATGCTCCTATTGATATTTCACTAAGTGAAGATGATAAAAATATTCTTGCTAATGCCGGCGATTATAAAAACAAAGCAACCAAGTCAGGTGTTAGCCTTGCTGAACCGGATTCTCTTGGAGTTATAAAAGGTATATATACAAAGGTTGATACAGTTATTAATGATACTTCATTTTCATATTATGTTTATTCTCCCGGTGATTCATTAGCGCTTTATAACGTTAGTTTCACTTATCTTGGTGATGGGAAAGGCGATTATATAAGACAGAGCCTGGGATACTATAAATTTGTTGGAATTAAACAAGGAAGTTATCTCCCAATTACAACTCTTCCGATGCCTGAGTTAAAACAAATGGCAAATATTATTGTTGATGTTAAACCGTTTGAAAATGTTTCCTTAAGTATCGAATATGCGGGCAGTTCGTGGGATAAAAATCGGTTATCAAATTTGGATGACGGAGATAATTATGGATATGCAAGAAATATTTTATTAAAGATTGATCCTTCGGAAATAAAATTGGCTGATATTAATTTGGGTAAAGCCGGACTAAGTTATAGAGACAGGTTTGTACAAAATAGATTCACATCTTTGGATCGGTTTAATGAAGTTGAGTTCAGCCGTAATTACAATGTTTCAAATGAAGATCAATCGGGAGATGAATCATTGCGTGAAATTGGAATTAATCTTCAGCCCGTTGATCAATTATTAATAAGCAGCACTGCCGGATTTTTAAGTCAGGGTAGCAGTTCATCAGATAGATTTAATAATATTATAAAGTTATCTAATCAAAAAGAATATTTAATTGAATATAATCTTGATTATGTAAAATCAAATACATCAACTTCAAAAAGCAGTTGGTGGCGTCATAAAGCTAACGCATACTATTCTTTCTGGAAGATGAAATCCGGCTTGGAATTTATGGCGGAAGATAAGACGGATAAAAAAAATACAATTGACTCTCTTATTTCAAGCAGTCTGAAATATTTTGATTATTCACCATACATTCAATTAATAGACTATGTGGGAATAAGTGCAACAGCTAAATACTCACTGCGTGATGATTATTTGCCGGATAACGGAATAATGATAAAAGAATCCCGGTCAATAACTCCATCAATGGAATTAACATATAAAGGTTTAAGGGAGTTTAATACAAATCTTGTTTTGACATATAGAAGTAAAAAATATGAAGATGCATTTAAATTAAAAGGTTTGCTTGACAATGAAACAATATTAATCCGTTCACAATCAAAATTATTATTATGGGATCCTTTACTTAACGGTGATCTGTATTATGAAGTATCAACGCAAAAATCGGCAAGATTGCAAAAAGTATTTGTTAGAGTTGAACAGGGGACAGGAAATTATATCTATCTTGGTGATTTAAACAATGATGGTATTGCTGAGGAAAATGAATTTGAACCGGCATCATACGACGGGGATTATATCCAAATTACAACTTCAACAGATGAACTATTTCCTGTTATAAATTTGAAAACCAGTACAAGATGGAAATTAAATTTTACAAAGTTGTTCGATAAGAATTCATTAGCCGGCAAAATATTAACGCCGTTTTCATCCGAAACATATTGGCGAATTGAAGAGAATAGTAAAGAAACAGACTATGCTAAAATTTATTTGCTTAACTTTTCATCTTTCCAAAATGAAAACACAACAATAAGCGGTACAAATTATATTCAACAGGATTTTTTCATATTTGAAAACCAACAAGATCTTTCTTTTAGAATCAGGTTTACGCAAAAAAAATCTCTGAATGAATACAGCAGCGGTTTCGAAAGAAATTATAATCGTGAAAGAAGCCTGCGTATTAAATTCAAAATGGTTCAGGAAATATCCATTCAAACAGATATTGTAAATCAAGTTGATAATGCAATTGCTCCCGTTAATTCTAATAGAATCAGGCAAATAAATTCTAATTCATTTGCCTCGGATTTTTCTTATAGACCGGAAAGAAATATTGAAGTCGGGTTCAAACTTAAAGTTGGAAGAAGTGAAGATTCATATCCAAAGAAACCGACAATAATTGATTTAAATTCTCAATTAATACGGGTTAATATTTCATTTTTAGGAACCGGAAGATTACGAATTGAAATAGAGCGTAATGAATTGAGTGCTAACACAACCGAAAACACAATTCCGTACGAACTAACAAACAGCAATCGGATTGGCAAAAACTATTATTGGAGATTAAATTTTGATTACAGGTTGACTTCATATTTGCAAACTACTATCAGTTATGACGGAAGAGTACAGGGCGCAGGAAAAATAATTCATACAGCAAAAGCAGAAGCAAGGGCGTATTTTTAATTAACAATTTTTAATACACAATTGAAAATTTATTATGAAAATTATATCCAACCTTATTGAAGCACATATTTTTCGCGAACAGAATGGATTTATTGAATTTCTTATTTTAAAACGATCACCGAAACAATATTATCCTAATGTTTGGCAAATGGTTTCAGGGAAAATTAAAGATGGTGAAACAGCCTACAATGCCGCATTACGTGAGATAAAAGAAGAAACAAACTTAATTCCTGAAAAATTTTGGGTTGCCCCAACAATTAATTCATTTTACTCTGCCGAAGGAGATTACGTTTGTATGCTGCCAGTATTTGCAGCAAAAGTAAAATATTTTTCTGAAGTAGAATTAAGTACCGAGCATGTTGCATTTAAATGGGCTAAACCAGAAGAAGCTAAAAACCATTTAGCGTGGGATGGACAGAGAAAATCAATAGATGTGATTGTAGATTATTATCTTAACAAAAATTTTTTTCTGGACCTTGTTGAAATTAAATCGTAGGGATCGATCTCCTAATAGCTCCGAAGACAAACAAAATTTAATACAAACGGAACGAACGGGAGTTCGTTCCCTACAAAAACAAAATGCAAACAGAAATGAATAATTAAATTATATTTGTGCTTTCATTGGTTAAATTTCTATGTTTGTATTAAACATTAATAAATCAAATATCGGGAGTTAATTTTGGGTTTACTCGTAGTAGGTTCACTTGGTTTGGATACAGTCTCAACACCATTTGATAAAGTTGAAGATGCTTTGGGCGGTTCAGCAACATACATTTCGCTTTCTTCAAGTTATTTTGGTGGACCAGTTGAGTTGGTTGGTATTGTTGGAAGCGATTTCCCGAAAAAATATATCGATACACTGTCGGAACATAGTGTTGATCTTGAGGGACTTCAAATAATTGAAGGCGGCAAAACTTTTAGATGGTCTGGCAAGTATCATTACGATCTAAATGTTAGAGATACATTGTTAACAGAATTAAATGTGTTTGAAAAATTTGACCCTGTAATTCCTGATAAATTTAGAAAATCAAAATATATCTGTCTTGGTAATATCGATCCGGTTCTTCAAACAAAAGTTTTGGATCAAATGGATGACCCACAGTTTATTGTCTGTGATACAATGAACTTTTGGATTGAAGGTAAAAAGGATGAATTGCTTAAACTTTTACCGCGGGTTGACGTGTTAATTATAAATGATAGCGAAGCAAGGTTATTAGCACACGAACCAAACTTGATTCGTGCCGCAAAAAAAATAAGAGAACTTGGACCCAAAATTCTTATTATAAAAAAAGGAGAACACGGAGCTTTGCTTTTTACAGAAGATACAATCTTTTCTGCTCCTGCTTATCCAATGGAAACAATTTTTGATCCGACAGGTGCAGGCGATTCTTTTGCAGGCGGATTTACAGGATATTTATATAAAACGCGTGATCTTTCTTCAGAAAGTTTAAAACGTGCTGTTATTTACGGAAGCACAATGGCTTCATTCTGTGTAGAAAAATTCAGTACAAAAGGATTGGAAGAATTATCCTATCTGCAAATTCAGGATCGTTACAGAGAATTTTTGACTCTCTCAAGATTTGATGAACAAGAATAGTTATTACTCAATAAAATTTTCAGATGATCATCTATCGTTTTTAGATCAAACGAGACTTCCGTTGCAAGAAGTTTATGTTACTACTGATGATTATGAGCGCATTGCTGTTGCAATCGAAAAACTGGAATTGCGCGGTGCTCCTTTAATTGGAATATCTGCTGCGTTTGCTTTAGCTCTTTCATTCAAAAACATTTCAGATAATTATAAAGAACATTTTGATAAAGTTTATAATAGGTTAGCTTCAACTCGTCCGACTGCTGTAAATCTTTTTTATGCTTTAGATAGAATGAAAAAAGTTTTTGATTCAGTAACTGATCATACAAAAACATATCAAACATTACTTGATGAAGCGATTGCGATAAATAGTTATGAAGAACTTTGTTCAAATAAAATTGCTGAAAACGGATTTAAATTATTTACAAAAAGGATGAACATACTTACACATTGCAATACAGGTTCACTTGCAGCAGGTGGATTTGGAACTGCATTTGCGGTTATTAAAAAAGCTTATGAATCCGGTTATGTTAATCATGTTTATGCTGATGAAACAAGACCGCTTTTGCAAGGATTACGTTTAACATCTTTTGAATTAGAAAAAAATAATATACCGTTTACGGTTCAAACAGATTCTATGGCTGCTGTTTTAATGCAGCAAAATAAAATTGATCTTGTAATAACCGGTGCAGATAGAATTGCTCTTAATGGCGATAGCGCTAATAAAATCGGGACTTATAATCTTGCGGTACTTTGCAATTATCATAATATCCCTTTTTACATTGCTGCACCAACAACTACTATTGATAGATCAATTGCAACCGGTGATGATATTAAAATTGAATATCGAAACAGTTCTGAAATCCTATCTATAAATGGTGATCAAATTGTTAACGCTGATATTAAAACCTTCTCTCCCTCGTTCGACGTAACTCCTGCCCATTTAATAAAAGGCATAATAACTGAGGAAGATGTTTTCTTTTTCCCTTATAATTTTATCCGATGAGTGAGATAGTGAAAACGGAAGCAGTTGTGCTTTCAAAAATTAATTACAGTGATACCAGCAGTATTGTAACATTATATACAGAATCAAATGGAAAACTTTCTGCAATTGTAAAGGGTGGAAGAAGCCCAAAATCAAAAATGGGAAAGGTAGTTGATCCGATAAACCACCTGCAAATAATTATTTATAAAAAAGATAACAGAGACCTTCAAATACTTTCAAGTGCCGATTTGATTTCTCACTTTTCTAAGTTAAAAGAAAACCTTGAGTCCACAAGATTTTCTTTTGCAATAATTGAACTTGTTAAAAATCTTACTCCGGAAGATGAAGCAAATAAAAAGTTATTTAAAGGATTGGTGAAAATTCTTAACCTGTTAGACCAGGGAAATGAATTTCCTTCAGTTTTGTTTGGCAAATTTTTTCTTTTCTTTCTGTCTGAATTAGGCTATGATTTAGCAATTGATAATTGTGGAATCTGTGGAAAGACTCTTACATCTAACTCTGGAACGATGGGATATAATTCAGAATTAGGTCTTATTTGTTCTGATTGTTTTATATCACATATTGGGCTTGAAAATATTTCTGCGGAACTTTTTAATTATTTAATTTGTCTAAAGTTCAATAAAAAAATTAATAAAGTTGATGAAATTATCATGGATAATCTAAATAGTTTACTGGAACGTTATCTTAAATTTCACGTCCCGGATTTTAAAGGAATACAATCGTTAAATATTTATAAGTAAAGGATATATATATAGTAATTGGTACAGATGATCAGAAAGTGAATATAATTATTAACTTAATTTCTTTCGGAGGATAAAAATGAAAATCAAAATAAAAGGAATTCTTGGGGCAGTTGCTCTTGTTACAGTAGGAATTCTTTTCGGTGCTTTATTAGTTTCAGGTTTTGGATTGGTAAGACCGGGTTGGGCTGATATTAATCTTGGCGCACAAAATCCACCTGTTAATTTAGATGCAGATGCTACTTCATTTTCTAAAGCTTTTATAGAAGTTGCGGAAAAAGTAACACCGGCAATTGTACAAATTACAGTCGTATCAGAGAGGGAAGATCCTCATAAGGATATGTTTTTCTTTCCATTTCAGGATCAAATGCCTAAAGAACAAGAAGGTTCGGGAAGCGGAATAATAATTTCTGATGACGGATATATTTTAACAAATAATCACGTAGTTGAAAAAGCAAGCAAAGTAACGGTAGGTCTGTTTGATAAACGAACATTTAGTGCTAAAGTTGTTGGTACTGATCCGCTAACAGATTTGGCAGTTATTAAAATTGATGCAAATAATTTAACTACCGCTTATCTTGGTGATTCCGATGGGCTAAAAGTTGGACAATGGGTAATGGCAATTGGTAATCCGCTTTCACTCGCTTCAACGGTAACAGCAGGAATTGTTAGTGCAATTGGAAGAGGGCAACTTGGATTAATTAAAGATAGTTACGGAGTTGAAAATTTTATTCAGACGGATGCAGTTATAAATCCCGGTAACAGTGGCGGCGCTATGGTTGATCTTTCGGGTGCTGTGGTAGGAATAAATTCTGCAATTGCTACACAAGGTACCGGAACTTATATCGGTTATGGATTTGCTATCCCGATAAATCTTGCTAAATCGGTTGCTAAAGAAATTATTGCTTACGGAAAAGTTAATCGTGGTTACATAGGTGTAAACATTGGTGAAGTTGACAACGCAATAGCAAAGTCGGTTGGATTGGATAGACCACGTGGCGTTATTATCCAGGGAATACTTGAGGGTGGCGCAGCTTCAGAAAGTGATCTTAAATCCGGTGATATTATTCTATCAATTGACGGTAAAGAAGTAAATCAACCAAATGAATTACAAGGATATATAGCTTCCAAATCTGCAGGTACAACAGTTAATTTGAAAATATTCAGGGACGGTAAAGAGATTGATAGAAAGATAACGCTGAAAACCCGTAAAGATGATTCCAAAGCAGAGCCTGTGATGAAAAAAGAAGGTGATGAATCTAAGAGTGAAACAAAATCAAGTACAGCTAATTTTGAAAATCTCGGTATGTCTGTAAAAAATCTTTCACAAACTGAAAAAGACACATATAAAGTTGATCATGGTGTTATTATAACTAACGTTGAAGACTTTAGTAAAGCGGCAGATCAAAGATTATTTGCTAAATTGGTTATTCTTGAAGCTGATAAAAAATCGGTTAAAGATGTTGAGGCTTTTAAGAAAATAATAGATAATAAAAAAGGTAAAGCAGTTTTACTTAAAGTTCAGGATGAAAAAGGTAATTCCAGGTTTGTAGGATTGGAAATACCTGAATAAATTTAAATAATATTTTTTCAAACGTCCCGATAAACTCGGGGCGTTTTTTTTTATATTTGCTGAAAACTTAGAGGATTTAATGATAAGATTTCTTACAGCAGGTGAATCACACGGGAAAGGGCTAACAACTATAGTTGATGGATTTCCATCTAACCTAAATATTTCTGAAAGTTATATAAATCAACATTTGAAGAGACGTCAATCCGGTTACGGGCGCGGCTTAAGAATGAAGATTGAAACTGATAAAGCAGAAATATTATCAGGAGTTAGATTTGGCAAAACACTTGGCACACCAATCTCCATGTTTATTAAAAATAGTGATTGGGAAAACTGGCAAGTGATTATGTCTGTTGAGCCAGTTAATCAAATAATTCAAAAAGTTTCCATTCCTCGCCCGGGTCATGCCGATTTAGTTGGTGTTTCAAAATATAATTTTAACGACATTAGGAATTCAATTGAAAGATCATCAGCAAGAGAAACTGCCGCCCGTGTTGCTGCAGGTTCTATTGCAAGAAAACTTTTAGAAGATTTCGGGATTAAGATCGGAAGTTTTGTAGAAAGCATCGGAGGAATTTACCCTGATAATAATTTTACAAATAAGCTTTTTGACAACTCACTTCCGTCTAATTTTTCTGCTGATTCTATTTCCGGTAAAGCCGATAATAGTTCTGTTAGAGTTTTAGAAGTTCAACAAGAAGAAAAAATTATAAGAAAAATTAAAACTGCTAAAAAAAACGGCGACACCTTAGGTGGAACTTTTATTACGGTGGCAACCGGAGTTCCGGTTGGTTTGGGAAGTTTTATTAATTACGATACTAAACTTGATGCAGAAATTGCGCATTCAATTATGTCGATCAATGCTGTTAAAGCAGTTGAGCTGGGGGAAGGATTTCTTTCTGCAGAAAAATTTGGTTCGAAATCTCACGACGAAATTGTTTTAAAGAAAGATTTTATTGGAAGAAAAACTAATCGTGCAGGTGGAATTGAAGGTGGAGTTTCTACAGGATTGCCGATTATTGTTCGCGCTGCAATGAAGCCGATTGCAACTCTTATGTCTCCGATTAAAAGTGTTGATTTATCTACAATGAAAAAAGTTGATGCAAGAAGGGAACGAAGTGATTTTGTGGCAGTACCGGCTTGTGCAGTTATTGCAGAATCAATGCTTGCATGGAGTTTAGCTAAATTCTTTTTGCAAAAGTTTGGTGGAGATTCGTGTGAAGAATTAAAAGATAATTATCAAACTTACAATAAAAAATTATTCAGTCGTATTAAGAAAAACTTTAAGTGATATTTATGCTTCAGATTAAAAAGCTTACATTCAATATGTTCTCTGAAAATACTTTTGTTGTTTGGGATGAAATAACAAAAGATTGTGCTGTTGTTGATCCGGGATGTTTTGATGAATATGAGGAAAAGGAATTAAGTGATTTTATTGAAAAAAATAATTTTAAAGTTAAATATCTTATAAACACTCATTGCCATATTGATCATATATTCGGTTGTGAATTTATTAAAGAAAAATTTAGTCCGGTTTATCTTGCACCGGAAAAAGATATACCGCTTTTAGAAAATGTAAATGTACAGTCAAAAAAGATGGGAATAGAATTTTCAACGTCAATATTACCAGATAAATACATAACTGAGCAAACAGTTGTTGAATTAGGTGAATCGGAACTTAAATTTCTATTTACTCCCGGGCATACGCCAGGTGAATATTGTATTTATTTTCAGGATGAAAAGTTTTGTATAACCGGAGATGTTTTGTTTTACGATAGTATTGGAAGAACTGATCTTTGGGGCGGGAATTATGATGATTTGATAAAAAGTATAAGAGAAAAATTATTAACTCTACCCGATGAAACAACAATATTTCCTGGTCATGGTCAACAGTCAACTATATTAAGGGAGCGTACAGAAAATCCATTTCTAAATTAATTAGCACAATTTATTTATGTATTTTTATCCAGATAAAGTGAGTAAACAAATAAATTATTATTTAAATATCATACAAACTTATGTTTGGATTTCATCCATCGAATTTATATGTCCGGATTATAAATTATCCACTTCATCTTATATTAAATTGGCATCTGATTCTAATCCATTAAAACAGACATTTCAGGAAATCTTATCAAAATTTCAAAATAATTCTGGTATAGCTTTAATTCATTATTCGTTTTAACTAAAAGGGAAATTAAATGAAAGAAAAGTTTAAGGAACTTCATGCCCTAAAAGAAAAAGCCAGATTAGGTGGTGGAGAAGATAAAATTAAAAATCAGCACGATAAAGGAAAATTAACAGCTAGAGAACGAATTGAACTTTTAGTTGATCCAGATAGCTTTGAAGAAATTGGAATGTTTGTAAAACATCGTGCAACAGACTTTGGTTTGGATAAAATTAATTATCCGGGTGATGGAGTTGTTACCGGATTTGCAAAAATTGATGGAAGACCAATTGCTTTATTTTCTCAAGACTTTACAGTCTTTGGCGGATCATTATCTGAAACTCATGCTGAAAAAATTGTAAAGTTAATGAAACTTGCTATGAAAGCAGGCGTACCTGTTGTTGGATTAAATGATTCAGGTGGAGCCAGAATTCAGGAAGGTGTAATTAGTCTTGGTGGATATGCAGATATATTTTTACTCAACACTCTTGCATCGGGTGTTATCCCACAAATTTCCGTTATTCTTGGTCCTTGTGCAGGTGGCGCAGTGTATTCTCCAGCTATTACAGATTTTGTTTTTATGGCTCGTAAAACGAGCCATATGTTTGTTACAGGTCCAAATGTAGTTAAAACAGTTACGCACGAAGATGTTACATTTGAAGACTTAGGTGGGGCTGATACACATGCAACAAAAAGCGGTGTTGCACATTTTATTGACGATAATGAAATTGAAACCCTGCTTAAAGTAAGAAAGTTACTAAGCTACTTACCGCTAAATTATAAAGATCAGCCAGCAACGGTTCAATTTGATTTTGAATCTGTAAAACCGGAAATAAAATTAGAAAATATTATTCCCGATAATCCAAATAAACCCTACGATATGAAAGAAATTATATGTCTATTAACTGATGACTCGGAATTTTTAGAAGTACATCAATACTATGCTGAAAATATAATTTGCGGGTTCAGCCGCATTGGTGGAAAGACCGTCGGAATTGTCGCAAATCAACCGCAAATTTTGGCGGGAGTTTTGGATATAAACGCTTCGGTAAAAAGTGCAAGATTTGTCAGATTTTGTGATGCATTTAATATTCCATTGCTGGTTTTAGTGGATGTGCCTGGATTTTTGCCTGGCACGGAACAGGAATGGAATGGCATTATAAGACACGGTGCAAAATTGTTATATGCTTTTAGCGAAGCCACTGTTCCAAAAGTAACTTTAATTACACGTAAAGCTTATGGCGGTGCTTATGATGTTATGAACTCCAAACATATTCGGGGTGATTTTAATTTTGCATGGCCTACGGCGGAACTTGCAGTTATGGGACCGAAAGGGGCTGTTCAAATTATATTTAAAAAAGATATTGATTCATCAGAAAATCCGGAAAAGGAACTTGAAAATAAATTAGATGAATATATCAAGAAATTTGCTAATCCATATATAGCTGCAGAGCGTGGATTTTTAGATGATATAATAGACCCAAAGGAAACAAAAAAAATACTGATCAATACATTTGAGCTATTAAAAGATAAAGTTGATATAAACCCGAAGAAAAAACATGGGAATATTCCTTTATGAGTTTTTAAAAGATTAAAATATAAAGATTTAACAATATTAACTTAATTATTTACTTGATTTAACCGATAGTCTAATTTATATTGCAACTCAGAAAAATATCCGGAGTATTAATGAAGAAAATTATTCAGATTTCTGCCATGCTTTTTATCACTGCACTTATAACCTCGTGCGGTAGCAATCCTCAAATTACAAATCACAGCCAAACAGAAATACCTGAACAAAATAATCGTGTGGGAATTGTTTCTGAAATGTTAGAAGAAGCAAGACAGGATTATGTATTAGCTTTAAAGAAGCAGGAACAGAATAGTACAAAAGAAACAGTTGAAAATTATGAAGCCGCATTAAGAATAATTAATAATTTAAGTTACTATCCCGGTATTGATGAAAATGATGCCTACTTAGAATTGGAAACATCCATTATTGATGATTATAAAAATTTTGTCGATGGACTGACAGAATTACCTGATGATGTTTCTTTTGCCGCATATGAAGAATGGATGAAAGAGTCTGTTCAAGAAATTGAAATGGCAAATACTGAAATAGATGAAACTAAAAGAGTTGTTATCCCTGCCGATATACCATTGGAAATTAATTCATATGTAGATCAATGGATTACATATTTTACAGGTAAAGGCAGCCCGGTTATGAGAAGATGGCTTGAACGTTCCGGAAAATATTTTCCGTTGATGACAAAAATATTTGAAGAAGTAGGCGTTCCAAAACAACTTGTATATCTAAGTATGATGGAAAGTGGACTTAATCCGACTGCAAGATCCTGGGCAAGCGCCGTTGGTATGTGGCAGTTTATAAAATCAACCGGAAAGTTGTACGGTTTGGAAACAGGTTTTTATGTTGATGAAAGAAGAGACCCCGTAAAATCAACTTACGCTGCTGCAAATCATTTAAAAGACCTTTATGGCAGTTTAGGTGATTGGTATTTAGCATTGGCTGCTTATAATTGTGGCGAAGGCAGAGTTACAAGAGCTATGAGAAAATCCAGTGATAATACTTTTTGGGGCGTTAGAAAAAATCTTCCAAAAGAAACAAAAAATTATGTGCCTATTTACATAGCTGTAAGTGCTATTGCTATGGAACCTGAAAAATATGGTTTTACAAATATCAATTTTGCTGACCCTTATGAGTATGATGTTTATACAGTTGATGGAGCTATTGACTTACAATATTTAGCCGGTTGTGCCGGAACTGACTTGAATACATTACAGGAAATTAATCCTGAGTTAACCCAGTTATCAACCCCATCAGATTATTCCGGTGGATATCCTCTTAAAATTCCAAAAGGTTCCATAGAAAAGTTTGCAAGTAATGTTAAAAATATACCTGAATCTGCAAAGCGTACATTTCTTGTTCATGTTGTTAAAAAAGGTGAAACAATTAGCAGGATTGCAAAAAAATATGGCATTTCTAGATACGATCTTGCTGATGCGAATAACATTACTACAAAATCAAAATTGTATTCGGGAATTCAATTAAAAATTCCTGTACTTAAGAGTTTATCTGGCAGTGATTATTCAGATAACACTGATACGCAAGTTGCTCAGGATATATCAGGAGACAGTAATAGTGATGACTATGTATCTCCTTATGCTAGTTTAAGTAATAGTAATGACAGTAATGTTGATACCAAAGATGATGATGAATCTGAATCACCTGAAGTGAGCGATTTAAAAAATTTGCTTGTTTCCGATAACTCTGAAACTTCTGATTCATCTGAGGAAGATAATAGTGACGTAACAACTTCAATTATTCCTGAAGGCTCGATAGCTGTTACATATAAAGTTAAAAATGATGACAGCTTGTTGGGAATTGCTGATCTCTTCAATACAAGAGTGAGCGATATTAGAAACTGGAATAATATCCCTTATACAACAACAGTTAAAGTTGGACAAAGTTTGACTGTTTATGTTCCTGAAGAAATGAAAGATTATTATGCTTCGCTGGATAAAAGCAGAGAAGTGGAAAATAATTCTAAAATCGTTTCCGTTAAGAACAAGAAAAATTCTAACGTTGTTTATCACAAAATAAGAAGAGGAGAAACCCTTGGATTGATAGCTGCTAAATACGGTGTCAGTATCGATCAGCTTAGGGATTGGAATAATATTTCCGGCAATAAAATTATTGCAGGTGTAAACTTAAGGGTGTATTCGGATGATAATACAGATTACGTATCGTCTGAAACAAAAAATACAAATTCAAATACTAATCTTTATAAATATAAAGTTAAACACGGTGACACAATTGGTGAGATTGCAGAAAAATTTGGTGTGTCAACCCAAATGATAAGAAAATGGAATAAAATTTCCGGCAACAAAATTTTTGCGGGAAAAACTTTAAAGATTTACGGCAGTAGTAGCTCTTCATCTTATGGAGATAAAACAATAAAAAATTCTTCTAATGTTAATTATTATAAAATTAAAAGTGGTGATTCAATTGGTAGTATTGCAGAAAAATACGGTGTAAAAATATCAGACATCCAAAAATGGAATAACATTTCTGGGAATAAAATATTAGCCGGAGGAACATTAAAAATTTATTCGGACTCTGATATAAATGATATCCCAACTGTTAATAAAAATACAAGTAAAAAATCTGCAAAAAATGTTTACACTGTTAAAACAGGTGATACGCTTTATTCAATAGCTGTAGATAACAAAACAACTGTAGCAAAAATTAAATCTTTGAACAATCTAAATTCAAATAAAATAAAACCCGGACAAGAAATTAGACTAAACTAAATAACACTATTTATTATATAACGAGCCGTTAGGGGTGTTATCCCGCTTACCCGTGGGATATCTGAGATAATACCCTAATAACCTGATCTGGATAATGCCAGCGTAGGAAAACGGGCCAAAGAATGATTGATTCTAAAGCCGTTTCTCCAAACGGCTTTTTTTATTAGGAGTAATAACATGAAAAAAACAGTCATTCTTTTTCTATTTCTTTCTATCAACATTTTTTCCCAGGTTAATCAAATTTCAGGCGTTATAACTGACTTTGATACAAATCTGCCATTACAAAATGCCAACATATATATTAAAGGAACAAAGACCGGAACTATTAGTGATGAATCCGGGACGTTTATTCTTTCCGGCAAATTCAATAATAGCGATACTCTAATAGTTAGTTTTCTTGGATACCAAAGTTATTTTAAAATAATTTCAGATATAAAATCTGAAAATGTAGTAATCTCTTTACATCGCATCATACTTCCATCTCAAACAATTTTGATTAAGGCAAGTGTTGGACAAAAAGGAACATCACCAATTGCATTTGATAAAATAAGTAGAAGCGAAATACAGAAGGATTATATAGTTCAGGATATTCCAAATTATTTAAGCCAGCTTCCTTCAACAACTTTTTATTCTGAAAATGGGAATGGAATCGGATATAATTACCTAAGTATTCGAGGATTTGATCAAAGAAGAATATCAGTTTCAGTTAATGGAATTCCTCAAAATGATCCCGAAGATAATAATGTTTATTGGTTGGATTTCCCGGATTTATTGGCAAGTACGGAACTTATCCAGGTTCAGCGGGGAGCAGGTTCGGGAGTAATCGGTTATCCTGCAGTTGGCGGATCTATTAATATTATTACATCACCTTTTTCTGATAAAGCAAACATTGATTTATCAACTTCTTATGGAAGTTGTAATACTCATAAATATAGTGCATCTTTTTCAAGTGGTCTTATTAATAACAAATATTCCGTTTACGCAAAACTTTCACAGATACTTAGCTCGGGTTACAGAAATTCATCCTGGAGCAGGTTAAATTCTTATCATTTTTCTATTGTTAGATTCGATGAAAATCTGACAACGCAAATAAATTTTTATGGCGGACCAATTTCAGATGGCTTGGCATATACAGGAATTGCCAAGTTTGCTTTAAAAGATAAAAAACTTCGTAAAGCAAATTATTCTTACTGGGAGTCAGATAATTCTAACTACACATATACATTGGATAGACGATCTGAAGAAATTGAAAATTTTTCTCAACCTCATTTCGAAATACTAAATGAGTATCAATTGAATAATAAAATAAAATTCAATTCAGCATTGTTTATGGTAATTGGATCAGGATTTTTTGATTATGATGGTTCATGGTCAGCTTATTACGATGATTATTTTAGGCTTAAACAAAATGGATTTGACACAACCAATATTCCGACCAATGCTTTGATAAGAGCGCAAGTTGAAAATAAACAATTTGGTTGGATACCGAGAGCAAGTTTTGAACATACAAACGGACAATTAATAGTTGGTGGTGAATTCAGGATTCACAGATCAGAACATTGGGGAAGTATAAATTATGCCGAGAATCTTCCTGCCGGTGTTACTAAAAATTATCGATATTATTTCTACAACGGCGCTAAAGATATTTTAAATGGATTTATTAATGAATCTTACAATCTAAATGATAAAATAAACATGCTTGCTGAAATTCAATTGACTTATCATACGTACAGGATTTATAATGAAAAATATGTCGGGAATGATTTTGAGGTTAACGATTTATATTTTAATCCCCGCATAGGATTTAATTATAAAGTTACTGAACGCCAAAATATATTTTTATCTTTTGCCAGAGTTACACGCGAGCCAAGATTAAAAAATTATTATGATGCTGCTGAATCTAGCGGGGGAGAGACTCCTCAATTTGAAACCAATACAGATGGATCATATAATTTTGATGCTCCACTTGTAAAACCTGAAACAATGAATGACTTTGAATTAGGAAGTAGTTTTAATAATGATATATTTTCTATAAACTTAAATATTTTCTATATGTTATTTAAAAATGAAATTGTTAAAAATGGTAAAATTGATAGATTCGGGCAGCCAATTACAGGTAATGTTGATGAAACAACACATACGGGAGCCGAAATTAGTCTTGTTATTAATTTATTTAATGATCTTGAACTTTGGGGTAATGCAAGTTATAGTAAGAATGAAATCACTTCAGGTAAATATTTTATGACGGATATGGAATCCATAGATTTATCTAAAAATAGTATTAGCGGTTTTCCTGATTTTCTTTCAAATATCGGGATCAAATATCATAGAGATGCAATCTTTTTAAAACTTGATGCAAAATATGTTGGTAAATTTTATTCAGATAATTTTGATGAGAACTTAAGTAGATATTTAAACCGATTCCCTGAATTCGTTTCATATAATGATAACGTAAATGATTCTTATTTTGTTATGGATTTTTATGGAAGCTATAAAATGGATTTTTTTAATAGTTTATCTAAATCAAAAATATTTATCCAGGTAAATAACATATTTGATAAATTATACTCGGCTTATGCAATCGGGCAAGAATTTTTTCCTGCAGCAGAAAGAAATTTTATAGCTGGTGTTCAAATAGGTTTATAAATAATTGGTTTCAAATGAACAAGTGTATAATTATAGCAAACGGTAAATCACCCACAAAGAAAACCGTGCAATTCTTTTATAATAAAGGATACACTACAATTATTTGCGCCGATGGCGGAGCTAATTCAGCTAATGAAATTGGTGTAACACCAGATTATATTATCGGGGATCTTGATTCTATCAAAGCAAGTACGAAAAAATATTTTCTTAAAAAATCCACAATAATCAAATACAAAAGACAAAATGATACTGATGTCGAAAAATGTTTGAAGTTTGCCATCAAGAAAAAATTTGATGAAGTTGCTTTACTCGGAGTAGCTGGCGATAGGCTGGATCATACTATATGTAATCTCGGAATTGTTATAAAATTTTATAACAAAATAAAAATATTATTAGTAGCCCAAAATTCTTTCTTAATACCGACTGATAAATTATTAATACTTAATTCAAAAATGGGAGAAACAATTTCGATTTATGGGTTTAATGAAAAAACAAAGATCACATCTAAAGGTCTCAAATATCCATTGAAAAATTCTTCTTTGCCATTTGGAATACGGGAGAGCACATCCAATATTTCTACTTCATCTAAAGTAAAATTAGATGTTAGTGGGGGAATTATTTTTGTAATTCGTGATTTCAATATTCTTAAAAAGTATGATCTCATTTAGCCCGCTTGATATAGCAATAATTGTAGTATTTTTTATTTTACTTCTTTTAATAGGATTTATTTCTTCAAAAAAAACTTTATCAAACTCCGAAGATTATCTGCTTTCCGGTAGAAAAGTTGGACTCGTTCTTTTTGTTTTGATAAATGTTTCAACATGGTATGGCGGAATTATTGGGGTTGGGGAATTCACTTATCGCTATGGAATATTAAGCTGGGTTACACAGGGACTTCCTTATTATTTTTTTGCTTTTCTCTTCGCATTATTCTTTGCAAAAAAAATTCGAAATGCTTCATTGTTCACTATTCCGGATAAGCTCAATAATGTTTATGGGAAAAAAGTCGCATTAGTATCGGCAATTATTGTTTTTATTCTTGTTTCGCCGGCTCCATATCTTTTAATGAGTGCAAATTTAATTTCGTTAGTTTTCAATTTCCCGATTATAATTTCATTAATTATAGCCATCATCTTATCTGGCTCTTATTTAATAAAAGGCGGATTCCGATCAAATGTTTATGCAGATGCTTTTCAGTTCTTTGTTATGTTTATTGGTTTTATTATAATAGTTGTTGTGTGCTTTGTTTCATTTGGCGGATTAAATTTTCTTCAACAAAATTTACCAGCTTCCCATCTTAAAATTACAGGTGATGCTTCACCGGAATTTTTAGTAATCTGGTTTCTGATTGCATTGTGGACTTTTGCTGATCCGGGTTTTCATCAAAGATCTTACGCTGCAAAATCAGGTGAAGTTGCTCAAAAGGGAATTATAATCTCAATTTTCTTTTGGGCTTTATTTGATTTTCTTACGACTTCTTCAGGTTTGTATGCAAAGGCAATATTGCCGGATTTAGATTCACCTGTGCTTTCATTTCCATTGCTTGCTGAAAAAGTTTTATCTCCCGGTCTTAAAGGAATATTTTACGCTGCGATGTTTGCAACTATCATATCAACTTTGAACAGTTTTCTTTTTTTAAGTGCTACAACAATCAGCAAGGATTTTATTTTCAGAATAAAAAAATCACCCGATGAAAAAAAAATAAAACTATACACGATTGTTGGATTATTTATTTCCGGAACTATTTCAATAATAATTGCATATTTAATTCCATCCGTTGTTGAAATTTGGTACACAATTGGTTCTCTGTTTATTCCTGCAATTATTTTACCAGTAATAAGCGCTTATTATGAGCGATTGAGGATTACTAATAAATTAATTCTTATAGAGATATTAGGAGCAGTTCTGGTAAGTGTAGCATGGCTTTTTATTAAGGATAATTTTACACAAATAATATTGAAAGAGATAGAACCAATGCTTGTGGGATTAACATTTGCAGTGTTAATTCATTCCTATGGTTTATTGTCTAAATTTTCTTTTCTTAATCAAAGACAAAATAATTGACCCTCCCAGAAATGCAAGAATTATTATTAAAGAAACCTCTGTCGGTATTTTATAAAACTCCGAGATTAACATTTTAATGCCTACATAAAACAATATAATTGCTACTCCAAATTTTAAATAAACAAACAGATCAACCAAACCGGCTAAAGCAAAATACAAAGCACGCAAACCTAATATCGCAAAAATGTTTGATGAAATTATTATGAAAGCATCTTTTGTTATTGCAATGATCGCAGGAATAGAATCAACCGCGAAAACTATGTCTGAAGATTCTATCATTAGAAGGGCGAGAAAGGTGGTTGTAATAAAAGTTTTTTTATTTACTTTAATAAAAAATTTTTTTCCTTTGTAATCGGTATTTAATTTGAAATACTTTTTTGCAATTTTAATCAACCAGTTATGTTCAATATCAATTTTATGATCTCCACCAAATGCCATTTTGTAAGCGGCAAATAATAATATTATTCCAAAGATATAAATGATAGGGTGAAAAATATTTATTAAAGCTACTCCGGCAAGAATAAAAATAATCCTTAATATTATTGCACTCAAAATCCCCCATTTTAGTATATGTGGCTGATTTTCAGGAGCAATTCCCATCACACTAAAAATCATGAGGAACACAAAAAGGTTGTCAACGGAAAGAGATTTTTCAATAATGTAGCCTGTCAAAAACTCCAGTGTTTTCTGATTACCATCTTCGAGATAGAGATATAAGAAAAGGCTAAATAGAAGAGAGGTAATTACCCATATACCGCTCCAGATAAGACTTGCTTTTAAAGTTATTTTTCCGCGCCTATGGTCTGTAACATATATATCAATAAATACCATTACAGCAATTATTGCAGAAAAAATGAACCAGAAAGAATATTCCGTTAACAAAATAAACTCAGGTTATGGTAAAAACACGGCAACAGAAATAACCGTTGTCCACAGACCATTCTTATCGCCTTCAGCAGATTGCGTAACGTTAAAGGTCCGCACGATTTTACCGGACATTTTATAAATATCTTCTCTTTCATTCCAATCTTTATCAGAATCAAATTCAATTCCTAATGTTGTAGCAAGCATTGTTGCCGCTAAATCTTCAGCATATTCCCCACAAACTTTTTCAGTTTGTCCGAATGGATGATGTTCTGATAAATAGCCATAAGCATTTGTGTCCGCAGGTAAGGCGACACCAAGCGAAGCTGCAATTAACCTGTTTGGTTCATTGGTTGAATTACGAGCCATAACACAATGGGTTATTTGTCCAGGAGTTATAAGTTTTATTCCTTCGTCTATGGAAATCCTTTTGCATCCGATAGGGAAAATACTGCTTACGGTAACAAGGTTGCAGACTTCAATTCTAGCACTTCTTAATGCAAGTTCAAAAGAACTTAAATACTCTTTATGTCTTCCAACACCTTTAGTAAAAAATATTTTGGTGGGTAGATACAATTTATTATCCTTTCTCTATCTAATTAAATTAGTTTAATGAATTTACGTTTACCAACTTTTAGAATCATACCTTCTTTTACCGAAACATTATATTGCAAATCATCAATCCCTTTACCGTCAATTGAAACGCCGCCTTGTGTAACTAATCTTCTTGCTTCTCCTTTTGATGTAGCGAAATTTACTAAAATAATTAAATCTAAAATATTTATTTCTTTTTGATTACCAACTTTAAATTCTTTTATTTCATCCGGAATACCTTTGTTTATAAATATGTTATCAAACTCTTTCTCAGCAGTTGAAGCTGCTTCTTCACTATGATACATTGTTACTAAGGTTCGGGCTAATAGACGTTTTATATCCCGCGGATTGATTTTATTATCATCAAGCTGATTTTTAATTTCTACGAGTTTTTGATTTGGTAAGTTAGTTGCTAATTCAAAATATGGATAAATCAAATTATCAGGAATAGATAATGTTCTTCCGTAAATCTGGGCCGGTTCATCAGAAATTCCAATATAATTATCATAAGACTTGCTCATCTTTTCCACGCCATCTGTACCTACAAGCAAAGGCATTGTCAAAATCACCTGCGGTTCAGCACAAAATTCTCTCTGGATATCTCTTCCTACAAGTAGATTAAATTTTTGATCAGTGCCGCCAAGTTCCACATCACTTTCAATTGCAACGGAATCCATAGCTTGTGCCAATGGATAAAGAAATTCGTGCACACTTATTGGTTCACCTGCTCTGAATCTCTTCGTAAAATCATCTCGCTCAATCATTCTTGCTACGGTATATTTTGAAGCAAGTTTAATAACATCTTCAAATGTCATCTTACCAAGCCATTCTGAGTTGTAAAGTATTTTTGTTTTTTCTTTATGTAATATTTTAGAAGCCTGTTCAAAATAACTTGCACCGTTAATTCTGGTTTGTTCCAAAGTAAGAGCAGGGCGGGTTGCATTTCTGCCCGATGGATCACCAATCATTCCTGTAAAATCGCCAATAATAAGAATGGCTTGATGCCCAAGTTCCTGAAATTGTGAAAGTTTTCTTATTACCACGGAATGCCCGATATGCAAATCCGGTCTGCTTGGATCACAGCCAAGTTTTATATTTAAAGCTTTAGATGTTTTTAATGACTTTTCAATTTTTTTAACGAGTTCATCTTCAGGAATAATCTCCACAACACCTCGTTTAATTATGTCCATTTGTTCGTTAAGTGGGGGAAAGGAAGTTTTGTTCATTTGTCAATCAATTTTGTTTAGAAACAATAATTATTTAGAAATTTATCAGATACTTAATATTTAATTCTTCTCTCTTGTTCCCGCTGGAAGTCCTTTTTAGCGATATCATGTCTCTTGTCGTAAACCTTTTTTCCTTTTGCGAGAGCAATTTCAACTTTCACTCTGCCATTCTTAAAATAAATTCTTAAAGGAACTAAAGTCAATCCCTTTTCCTTTATTTTGCCAATCAACTTTCTAATTTCTGACCGATTCATCAGTAATTTTCTATCACGAGTTGGGATATGATTATTAATATTTCCTTGCTTGTATTCACTTATGTGCAAACTTAAAAGCCAAACTTCATTGTTTTTTACTAATGCGTAACTATCAACAAGGTTTGCTTTACCTTCTCGCAATGCTTTTACTTCCGTACCAACTAGAACAATTCCTGCTTCAAATGTTTGTATGATGGCAAATTCATGTCTTGCTTTACGGTTAACTGCAATATTTTTTTCGTCAGTTTCTTGTTTCATTTTATGCAAATTAAAAGACAAAAATCAGCTTAAATGAGATAAAATGCAAGAAATGAATTTAATAACGGAAAGAAAAATAGGAGAGCTATTTTTGTTGGTTATTTAGAGATAATGTTAGTAATCCTTATTCATCCTGTATTTTTTTTAGTTGATTCACTCTATTTATTCCATTCAATGCAGCGACGCGATATGCCTCAGCCATAGTTGGATAATTAAAAGTTGTATTTATAAAAAACATCAAAGTGTTTCCTTCCCTTTTTGTGACATAATTGCCTGCCCAATATGAATAATTTCTGCTGCGTCGTGTCCAAAACAATGAACACCAAGTATTTGTAAAGTATCTCTATGAAAAAGAATTTTTAACATTCCTGTTTTTCAATGTGTTATTTGAGCTCGGGCTATATGTTTAAAGAAAGATCGTCCTACTTCATAAGGAATTTTTTCTTTTGTTAATTCTTCTTCGGTATAACCTACGGAACTTATTTCTGTGATTGTATAAATGCCTGTAGGAATAAATTTAACCCAAATTTGTCATTAAGTAAAAAGCTCTAATGACCGCCAATAGAAAAAAACAGAGATAAGTTATTTAGAAATAAAGAGATAAGTAATATTTTAACAATTACAATCAGAGAAAATTATACAGTAA